>CAYWLJ010000009.1:0-138247 GCA_964459375.1 uncultured Lentimicrobiaceae bacterium
TTCCCCCTCACCAGCGCCGCGCCCGGGCCTTGCTCCCCGCCAGTGGGCTGCTGGAGGTCAAGAAAAGCGATGAGCGTTCAGAAGCTAAAAGCATAAAATATCATTAATGCTCTCAAGCAGAATACTTAAACTTACAACCGGCTCGGGCGGGCAGGTCGCGCGACCAACGGGAAGCGCCAGCGGGAATGCAGAAACAGCTGCAAATCCGGTAAAGCAGACCGTGCGAAAGCGCGGGCTGTCTGTATGGTGCAATGCAACTTGAATTATCTTCAAAAGCGTTACTGCCCCGCCCATTTGTAGAGGCACAAGGATTAGAAGCATTGCAGCATACCCGCAACTTTACCAGGATTTGCGCTGTTTTTGCAGGGCGGGGAGGCAGTATTGGTCGCGCAAGGTCTTTTGGTGCTTTTGGACCAGCAAAAGCACGATAACAAAACCAGATGCTGCTTTATGGAATACTGCTTAACAATGCAGTCCTCGCAGCACAAGGTTTTTCTTTATTCCACTTTTTCTTGATAAAAAGTGGAGCAAAAATCAAGCCCGGGGCTTGCTCCCCGCCAATGGGCTGCTGAAGTATAAGAAAATGAAATGGTGATCAGTGATCAGTGAATGTGGATGGGATAGATGATCGGTGAAAAGGCTGGTTTGTTGCTACGGCATAATCCAACCCGCAGAACGGGTTGGACTATCCTACCCTTCAAAAGCTAAAAGAACACCTATCTCCACAACCCGCAACACGGGATGGATTATTCTCTTGCCCCGTATGTTCGGCTCGACTACCTACTCCCCCATCAATTTTACCGTCAGCACAGCAGCTTCCGAGGCCCATCGGATCAAAAAGAGGCCTTGATGAGGCAGGCGTATTCCGGTGGTCTGAAGCTGGCCGGGCATCAGGCTGAGCGTTTTGCTGCCCAGCAGCCGCCCCTGCAGATCGAATAGCATGAGATAACCGCTGGTCTCTGCCGGACCATCGAGGAGCAACTGAAGTCCTTCGATGCTGTTTCGTGCCCTCAGGCGGATGTTAAGGCCATGTTCCGCTGTACTCCCGATGATGCCTAGATGTTGCCTGAGCAGGTCGGTAAACTGCTCGGGCGTTACAAACACCACATCCTGCCCGACAGCTGCGTCGAGCTGGATCTGCTGCATGAGCGTGCGCAGTCGCGGAATGGTGATGTCGGCCTGGTTGCTGCTGCCGATGGTGAAGTTATCCTGCCGCAGGCGCTGGTATCCGGCCAACAGGAAAGTCGGCTTAGGTTTGCCGGTCAGTTTGCCGGCTATGCGTGTGGCAGCTTGTTGCAGATTGGTCACTGGAGCATAGAAGGTTTCGTCGTTCACATGGTTGTATAGCAAACCTCCAAACTGTTGATACGCCGTTTGTGTTTGCAGACCGGGATCGAAGAGAAAGGTGAGCAATGCCTCGCTTTGTTGAGAGAATTGTGCCAGACGGCCATAGTGGTAGTTGTTGGAGATGAGCACGCCGCGGTAGGTGGATTCGCCGGCTCCGTTGTAATGCTTATAGGCGTAGATGGCCGGGATGCCGAACTTTTGCAGCAGCGCAGTGGCTTTTTGCAGGGCATCGGGACGAATGTCGGCAGGAAACATATCGGCATAGGCGTAGCCCAGCGGGTTGGTCACACTGACGAAGCCATCTCCGAGCGTTGCGGTGCTGTAGTAGTATTGCGCCACAAAGGGCATCAGGTCGAGCAGATGAAGGTTGAACCCCCATCCGAGGGGCACTTCGCCACGCAGCACCGAATGCCATGCCCCTGCCTGAAAGCCAAGGTTCCAGTTGCCCGCATCGCCCTCCGAACCCAGGAAGAGCACGTAATACTTGTTCCCGAGCGGGGTGGTTCCGGGGGTGACGGAAGACGGCCGCACATAAGTGAAATCCGGATTGGCCGGAAACACATGGTGCCACGACATATTGCTGAGCAGGGTTTCGTGGAAACTGCCGCCCCAGGCTGAGATCCATTGCACAAGCGGTTCGGGGCGCATCCAGCCATACACATGAAAAAGCTGACCGGGCCTTCGTGTCTTGAGGTATTGCATCACCTGCTCGATGCGCGAGGCCTTTGCGTCGGAAAGCGAAGCAAAGCTGAGCGATTCGGTTCCGGCAAGGTTGAGCTGAAACATACGCCGGCTCACGGCCCAGTCGGTGATCTCGCGCAGGTAGAAGCATTCCGGATTGGTAAAAGGGAGGAGATTCGTCAGTGCCCAGTCGAGGATGGCAAAATAGCGTTCTTCCTGCCCGAGCGTGCTGTTGTTCCACGGATGGACGGTGCTTTCGAGTCGGGCGCTGATGCGGATGGAGTCGTTGCTACCAAAGTGGTCGCGGATGGTGATGCTGTCGTGGAGTGCGAGGCCATAGAAGTCGGGACTGTCGTGCGGCAGCGGTATGCAGTCGGCAAGGCCACCGGCTAAAGCTGCCACCTCTCCCTGCCAACGAAAACTCTGTCCGCTGAAGTTGCCGTAGGTGAGCGATTTATCGTATGTCACAATCCCATTGATATGGCTTCGGAAGCGGTTGACAAGACCTGCAAAGCTGGTTTCGGTTACAAAGTTAGTCCCGGCGGCAGCGTAATTATCCCGCCATTGTTCGTCAGTCTGGTTATAGCTCCAGGCCTCATACACATTCAGCAGATAAAGCCGGGGTGCCTCGCGGTTGACGATGCCGGCCAGGCTCAGGGCGGCCAGACGGTATTCGGCTTGTTGTCCGGAACCGTTGAAAATTACCGCTTGCTGTGCATTGATACTTAATCCATTGCATATCAACAGCGTAAATATGAAGCAGCGACGCTTAAGCCTTTGTTTGTTTACGAAGCTACAAATTACCCTGCTTTAAAAACGCAATCGCTGTGGCTTATCTTTGCATCCTAATCACCTGAACGTGCCTCAATGTATAAGAATTCTTGTGGTCAGCCCTGGTTTTGCGTTCCGGGGTCCGCTTGCCGTAGCCTTTTTTCAGAGCTTTCATGGTGGCATTGAAGTTTTTGGCTGTGCTTTGGGCATGCTTGTGCCAATGCCCGACATCACAAGGCGGATGCTTTGGGAATCGTTTCTCGAGGAAATTCCGATCACAGTTCTGGCATGGGATGAAGCCAGGGCTCAGCACTGGGATGCGGTCATCGGTATCCACAGCCATGCCGATACGCTGCCTGAGGGTTTTTACAGCAGGCAGGTGCTGATATTGCAGGCCGAAGCCCTTTCTTCAGTGGATGTGGCTGAAGCCCGTTCGATCCGTGATCATATTAAAAATGAGGCTTTTATGATGCTCCGCGACAGGCTGAGGCTGAAGCCCGGCTCAGTTTGATTCCATCTGGTGCAAGAATGGTGAGAATAGTCCTCCATCAGAGAAATGCCACAGTTGACCCTTTCCCGCTGTCCACTTCATTGCCCTGACTCAAGACAACGAAATCCTGCAGCTCAGACGATCCGAACCAGGCAGGACAATCAATATTTGAGGTCGATGACGACCACTTCGGGTACATTGCCGATACGCACGGGTGGTCCCCAGCTGCCGACTCCACTCGACACATAGGCGTGCATTTCACCAAACTTTTTGTAACCCCAGCTCAACGGAAACATGGCCGAGGTAATATAGTTGAGCGGCCACATCTGTCCGTGGTGCGTATGCCCCGAAAGAATCAGACCGACGCCGCTGTCCTGTGCTTCGGCATAGGCCCGGGGCTGGTGGTCGAGTACGATGGTAAAGGCATCCTGAGGAATATGTTGCATGATTTGCCGGAGCGGTAATCGCTGCTCGCTGGTAAAGCGGTTGCTCTCGATGTCGTTGCGGCCGATGACCCAGAGGCGGTCGTTGATGGCCATGGCGCTGTCGCGTAGCATCACAATGCCGTGCTGACGGAGGTAAGCCGTGGCTTCGTTGGCTCCGCCGATGTATTCGTGGTTTCCGGTAGCTCCGATCACTCCGAGTGGCGCCTTGATGCTCCCGAGAATCTGACCCAGGTTCTGGCGGATGACGGGTGCCAGGTCTTCGTCCGCGATGTCGCCGGCCAGCAGCGCAAGGTCGGGCTTTTGTTCATTGATGCGGCTCACCATCCTGTTTACCCGTTTTGGCCCGACGATAGTGCCCAGATGAATATCGGTGGCCAGCACGATGCGCAGCGATTCAGGGGATTGACCGGTTTTTGCTGCATCGATGCTCAATTGTTTAACTCTTGGATAAATGGCATTGATATGCCCGACGAGTACCAGCAGAAACACCGCTGCTGCAATGCCGATGGTCAGGAAATACGGGTGTGTGCCGATGAAGGTGTTTTTGGTCCAGGCCAGCACAGGAACCGCAAGGTTGAGCAGGCGGAGCAGATCGATGACAAACACGGTAAGAAAAAGGTAGAGCATGGCTGCCAGCCAGAACGAACCCGCCCAGGTAAACAGGTCGCTCAGGTGCGAGAGGTAAATTCTTTCGAGGAAGCGGCCGGCAAAGAAGGATGCAGCCAGCGTCCAGAACCCGATGGTATAGAGCTGCCGCAGCAGGCTCCCCTGCTCGAAAGTGCGCAGGCCGCGGATAAAGATGTAATAATTGATGAGCAGGTGCACCGTAAGCACGATGCTGAAGAATATGATAAATTGAACAATACGCATCTGGCGTTGATTTTTTCTGTTGCAAAGGTCTTGTTTCTTTTAACAAATGCGATGCTTTAATGTTTGCGTGGGAGGGTGTTTTTGGGTGACGGGTGACGGGGTGACGGGGTGGAATCGTGTAATTCTGTGAAACAAATTAAACACAGACAATTAGCAAAATCTGTGTCGCCGTGACTCGGTTTTTTGCCAGATCTGCGTTTTATTATTCAGGATGGAACACAGAGAACACAGAAAGAACAGTGAAATCTGTAATCAGCGATAGTCAAAGATCACTTTTCACAGTTCTCAGTACATATACCACCCAAAACAGTTAGAATTTGTTAATTCAATATCATCAGTGTTTCAACCAACAACTCAACAAATCCACAAATCAACACCTCAACACTTCAACTCTTAAGTTTAGAACCATTCTAACATAAATAGGGTCAACACGTAAAAACTTGCAAGACTGTGTTTTTTGTCTATTTTTGCCTCTTTTCGGGCAAAAAATATCAGCAGTATCGTGAATATCATTAATAAATAACTTAAAACCACACAAAATCATGATGAAAAGACATCCAAAAGGATTGTTACCGGCGGCACTGGCCAATATGGGAGAGCGTTTCGGCTTTTATACCATGATGGCTATCCTGACCTTGTTTCTGATGTCGAAGTTCAACATCAGTGGAACCGAGGCCGGTTCATTGTACTCCATTTTCTATGGTTCCATCTACATTCTGGCACTCGTTGGCGGTATCATTGCCGACAGGCTCCGCAACTACAAAGGTACCATTATTGCAGGTCTGCTCACCATGTCGGTGGGTTATCTGCTGCTGGCCACCCCGGCCCTGATCACCACCAAGTATATTGCCCTTGCAGCCCTGCTGGTAATTGCATTCGGCAATGGTTTGTTCAAGGGCAACCTGCAGGCTGTGGTAGGTCAGATGTACGACAACGACCAGTTCCGCAGCAAGCGCGATGCCGGGTTCCAGATCTTTTACATGTTCATCAACATCGGTGCCATGTTTGCTCCGTTTATGGCCACCTGGGTCAGGAATACCTTTGTGAAGATGCAGGGATACAGCTATAATGCCGAACTGCCCGGACTCTGCCACCAGTACCTTGATGGCAAGATGGCCGAAGAAGTGGTGAGCGGTCGTTTTACCGAAGTCGCTACTTCGGTGTCGGGTGGCGTAGTGCCTGCCGACCTTTCAACCTTCGCCATGAGCTATCTGGATGCCTTCAACACTGGTTTCCACTTTGCTTTCCTATCGTCAGTTATCGCCATGCTCGTTTCGCTGGCCATTTTCCTCTCTACCAAAAAAGCACTGCCTTCACCTGCTGCAAAAGCCAAGGTGGGCAGCATTTCGAAAGAAGAAATCAAACAGGACGCCAAAGAAATCAAGCAGCGCATCTACGCACTCTTCGCAGTGTTTGGCGTGGTTATATTCTTTTGGTTCTCCTTCCACCAGAACGGGCTTACACTCACCATGTTTGCCAAAGACTATACCCTTCTCGGAGGCTTGTTCCCCTCGGTTGAAATCTTCCAGTCGATCAACCCCATCCTTGTAGTTGCTCTGACGCCAATCATTATCATTTTCTTTAATTTCCTTGCCAAGCGTGGCATCGAGCCTTCCACCCCCAAGAAGATTGCCATTGGTATGGGTATTGCTACCCTGGCCTTTGTGGTGATGGCACTGGGTTCGCTGGGTCTGCCCCTTTACAAGGACGTAGTGGCTCAGGGTGGTCTGCCGGATGCCATGCGCGTTACACCCTGGCTGTTGTTCACCGTGTATTTCATTCTCACTGTAGCCGAGTTGTTTATCTCGCCCCTGGGCTTGTCGTTTGTTTCCAAGGTAGCTCCCGCCCATATGCAGGGGCTGATGCAGGGAGGCTGGCTCACCGCAACCGCCGTGGGCAACTTCTCGCTCTTCCTTGGCGCCATGATGTACGAAAGTATTTCGATATCAATAACATGGACGGTATTTGTCGTCGTTTGTCTCATCTCGATGGGCGCCATGCTCGGCATGGTGAAGTGGCTCGAGAGGGTAGCAAAATAATGATCTGAAATTTTCATTCGAAGCCCGTTGCCCAAAGCAGCGGGCTTTCTTTTTAGGCTGATCTTTGCATCACACCTTTTTGCACGTGGAAGAGCATCAGTCAGGATTGGTTTACCCCTGGGGCGACAAGCGCAGGTTTCACAGTTATGGTCAGTGGTTTGCCGGCAGGTTTGGGGGCAGGGTGCAGAAAATCAGTGTGGATGCCGGATTCACCTGCCCCAACCGCGATGGCAGCAAGGGCAGGGGAGGGTGCACCTTCTGCAGCAACGAAGCTTTCCATCCTTCGTATTGTCACGCCACCAAGCCGATCAGGCAGCAAATTGCCGAAGGCATGGCTTTTCACCGGAAGCGGTATCGGCGGGCAGTGGGTTACCTGGTTTATTTTCAGTCATATAGCAACACCTATAAACCTTTAGAGGAGCTTGAGTTACTCTATCGTGAGGCACTGTCAGTAGAAGGTGTGAAAGGTTTGGTGATTGGCACCCGTCCCGATACGGTGAACACGCAAGTGATTGACTTGCTGGTGAGCCTTCAGCGCGAGCACTTTATCATGATGGAGTATGGCGTCGAGAGTGTTTTCGACACTACCTTGCTCAGGGTGAATCGTGGGCATAGCTATGCCGATGCTGTTGAGGCTATTGTCGCCACACATCGGGCCGGACTGCCCTGCGGAGCTCATTTTATGCTGGGATTGCCCGACGAATCGCCCGAAATGATGCGGCAGTATCCCATGCACATTGCCCGCCTGCCGCTCACCACGGTCAAGTTTCATCAGCTGCAGCTCTTTAAACATACAGCCATGGCGGCCGAATATCTGGCTCAACCCGAAGCATTTCACCTGTTTTCCCTCGACGAATACGTGGATTTGATGGTGTACATACTCGAGCGGCTTCCTTCAACACTGGTCATCGAACGCATGGCGGGCGAAGTGCCTCCGCGCTTTCTCGTCAGTCCGCTCTGGAGCAAGCTGAGGTACGACGAAGTGCTTGTTCGCATCGAAAGCGAGCTGCATCGACGCAATACCTGGCAGGGACGACTTTGTTAGAGAGAGCCGGTCCGGCCGGCTGCCGCTGTTTAATGGCTTTTTACCTCAAATAATTGTAGCCGAGGCGAACGGCCGCTTACCTTTGCTGGAATGAACACCTTAACGCTCAAGGAACCTAAAACCATCTTGCTGCATGCGCTCGGTATTGTGGCTTTTCTTCTGATTCCGGTGCTGACCGTCCGGAGCAGGCCCGGCGAAAGTTTCCTTGAGCATCCCGTAGCTCAGAAGGAAACCCTGGTTTTCCTGTTTCTGCTTGTCTTTTTCTACCTCAATTATTTCTGGTGGATACCAAATTATTATCTGCGCCAGCGCTTTGCATTGTACTTTGGCCTGATCATCGTGAGCTACCCGATCATTGCCCTGTTGCCCTCGCTTTTGTTGTTTGGCGCCATTTCTCCACCGGTACCACGACGTCCTCACGGACCGCAAAGCCTGCTCATTCTCGAACTGAGTATTCACTTCTTCCACTATCTGGTTGTTGTTTTGTTATCGTTGTCGGTGCGAATCAACGGGCAGCTCAAACGGGCAGAGAGCAGCAAACGCGATCCGAACTGGATTATCTGCGCTCGCAGATCAATCCGCATTTCTTGTTCAACACCCTTAATTCCATTTATGCCCTTGCGCTGAAAAGCGATGCCCGTACACCCGAAGCCATCGTGAAGCTTTCGGGCATGATGCGCTATGTTTTCACCGAGACGGTTTACCAAAAGGTGCCCTTGAAAGCGAGATCAGCCATATTGATGATTACATCAGCCTTTGGCAACTGAGGCTTGGCGGTACTGCCGAAATTATCTACCGCAAGCACGGAGTGCCCGATGCTTTCGAGATCGCACCATTACTCCTGATACCATTCATCGAAAATGCCTTTAAACACGGCATCATCGCATGCGGAAAATCATGGATCTGCATCGACATCCATGTCGAAGACAATCAGTTAAAGCTAAAGATAGAGAACAGCTTCCAGCCTTCGGGCCCTCATCACGACGGGCAGGGCATCGGGCTATCCAATACCCTGGCACGCCCGGAGCTCTTTTATCCCGGTGAATACGTCAATAGCTCCACAATAATAGGAAACCAGTTTGTTACATCACTCACCATAAACTTATCATGATAAGGGCCATAGCCATTGACGTCGAACCTCCTGCACTGGAGATCATCAGCCATTTTTGCTCCAAGTCGGGACTGTTTCTCCTTGAACGAACTTTTACTGATCCGGCTGAAGGCCTGCGTTATTTGAAGAAATTTCCAACTGACCTGTTGTTTCTTGACGGCAATATGCCCGGCCTCAGCATAATTCAATTTCTTAAACGGCTCGAATTCAAGCCATTGGTTATTAATACTACCGGCTACAGCCAATATGCTGTTGAGAGTTACAACCTCGATGCCGTGAACTATCTGCTAAAACCATTCAGCGAGGAGAGGTTCACGCGGGCCATTATTAAGGCACGCGTCTTGCATCAGATGAATGTTAATGCCCCAAACCAGCAGGGCTATTGCTTCGTCAGAGCCGATTATCGACTTGTTAAGATTAACATTAAGGATATCAAATATATAGAAGGATTGGACGATTACCTGAAAATCCATCTTGAAAACAGCCCTGCCGTGGTTACGCGTATGACGTTGAAGTTCATACTCGACAAGCTGCCAGCCTCGGGTTTCATGAGGATACACCGGTCCTTTATCATCGCGCTGGATAAGATCAGCAGTATCAGGAATAAGCATGTCAGGATCGGGACAACCGAAATCCCGCTTGGTAGCACCTATGAGGAAGAATTCCTGAGGATTACCGGCGGCCGCAATATTGACCGTTCCCGGGAGTAAAACCGCACATCTTACCGACGCATTAAGGTGCTTTGCCTCAAATTACTTTACAATTAATTAACATTGAACCATTTTTGCATAACAATACTTGTCATACGAATCTAAAACCAACTGTCCTGTTGTATGCTTTCGTCCTCTTACTCGTAATGATGGCAAATGCCCAGTGGGGCGACTACACTTTTTACAGCATTCAGAATACCAGTACGGCATCCCTGATACGCCACTGTGGGAGTGTTTACAAATCGCGGACTTTTCCGACTGCCGACAAAACCGGCTATTCTTCTTACATTTTGCCGGGTGGACAGCTGCTCCGGACAGTGCGCTATGCGCCAAACTACTTCACAGGCGGAGGTCAGACAGGTAAATTGCAGAAGTACGACTGGAACGGAAATCTGCTCTGGGACTTTGTTTATTCAACCACCAACTACGCCATGCATCACGACATCTGTCCGATGCCCAGCGGCAATGTGCTGCTTATTGCCTACGAGCTCAAAACCTCGGCTCAGGTTACACAGGCTGGCGGGGCAAAGGCCATCACGGTGTGGAGCGAGAAAATCGTCGAGGTTAAGCAAACAGGCCCTACTACAGGCGAAATCGTCTGGGGATGGAAACTCTGGGATCATCTTGTTCAAAGCATCGACCCCACCAAAGACAACTATGTTACCTCCATTGCTGCCCATCCGCATCGCCTCAACATCAACTACAAGCTTACCAAGGACTGGATTCACATAAACGGGGTTGAATACAATCCCATACTCGACCAGATTACTTTCAATTCGCACAACCTCAATGAGATTTATGTGATCGACCACAGCACCACCACAGCCGAAGCTGCCGGAAGCACAGGCGGGAATGCAGGCAAGGGTGGCGATTTCCTTTATCGGTGGGGCAATCCCGCCGCCTACCAAAGGGCTGGAAGCCAGATTCTCAATGTGGTGCACGACTCGCACTGGATACCTGAAGGGGTACCGAATGCCGGCCGTCTGGTGGCTTTCAACAACAAAGGCTACAGTAGCACACGTTCCTCCGTTGACCAGATCGATCCGCCCCTTTCGGGCTACAGTTACACCATTGACGGAACGGCGGCTTGGTCGCCGCTTACCTATACCGAACGCAATGCCTGCAATGGCTATTCGAGCAATATGAGCAATTCGCAGCAACTGCCCAACGGCAACACCTTTGTCTGTATGGCCACCACAGGTCTGCTCTATGAGTTCAATTCAGCCGGAACAACCATCTGGCAGCGTCATCTCAGCGGTTCGGTGGCCAAAGCCTGGCGCTACAACCAATGCCATATTGACCATGCACTGCCCGAACAGCCCGAAATCCAGTTTCAGGATGGCCTGCTAATGGCCACTCCCGCCGAAACATAACAGTGGTACTTCAACGGCTCCCTGATACAGGGAGCAATATCCCAAACCTTTGCGCCTCAACAATATGGAATTTATCTGGTGAGAATCACCCAGCCGAAAAATTGCCACTACCGCTACTCGGCTGGTTTCAGGTACGACAACACCACGAATCTGAACAACAAACAGCATGCGGCAATTCAGATTATTCCGAATCCCGCCGCTGATCGCGCAACTGTCAGTTATGGTGATCAGACCTTTCTGGGTGCTGAAATCTATTCTTCCGATGGTCGTTTGCTCAGGCGATATGGAAGCGCCTCGCTCGAGCTTTCAGGACTTGGTACTGGTTTGAAGATCGTAAGGGTACAGACCGACAAGGGTGTTAGTGTGCATAAACTGATGATCAAATAATGGAATCATGAAGAAGATTTTTGTCCTTTTAATGGCAGTAGCCCTTAGCAGTTCGCTGCTGGCAAGGGTTGTAAAGTTTTCGGTGAATATGACAAATCAGGAAATAAGTCCGAACGGAGTTCATGTTACCGGCGATTTTCAGAAACTGGCAGGATTCAGGGGGGGAGACTGGATGCCCAACACCACCCCCTTGACACGTCAGGGCGAATCGGCTATTTACAGCACGCTGGTCAGCATACCCGCCTTCCGGTATTATGAATACCGTTTTGTGAATGGCGACCAGTTTTACGAAACTGAATTTGTCCCCGTGGAATCGCGCATTGGCTATGAGTTTAACGACAATCGCTGGATTTACGTGGACTCGCTGGCCAACGATACCCTCGATATAGGAGCGATTCTCTTCGGATGTAATGCTCCTGCCGGGAAATTCCTCGTCCGGTTCAACCTCAATGCCCAGCTTATCGCAAACGTTCATCCCGATGGCATTCGCGTTGCAGGAAGCTTCAATGGCTGGAATCCTGAATTGATGCGTCTGGTAAGTTTCGACGGTCAGCACTGGGAAGGCATCACTTACCTTTCTGGCGGAACCTATGAATATCGTTTTTCCAATGGAAGCACTTCAGCTGGTCTGGAGGCTGTGCCATCGTCCTGTGCTGCGAACGGAAACCGCCAGATCATTGTTTCGGATCACACCGTGATCAATCCAATCTGCTTTGGCGCCTGCGTGGATTGCGATGCTGTAGGGGTGTCAGAAAACAACGAATCAGCCTAATACAGCATCAGTAGGCTGAATGGCAGCATCGAAATCCTGTTCGACACCGACGCGCTGCGTTTATGTTGTCCTTTTCGATCCTGCAGGCAGACTTGTAATTGATCACAAAGGAACAGGCAAGGGCTGTACATTCCCATTACCTGAAATAAAAGGCCTGGCACTAATACTAATTTCCAGCGGAAACCGATCTAAAACCACAAAAATCGCCCTTCGTTGAAAAATTTAATCTTATTGGAAACACTGCTTGCCCTCTGCTCGGGTGCACGCACACAGCAAACTTTTTACGATCCGGAAGACGTTCAGGTCATCGAGATTTTCTTTTCCCAACCCAACTGGGATTATATGCTCGATACAGCCAAAAAGGGCGCGGATAGCTACATTATTGCCGACATGGTACGAATCAATGGCATTGAATTTCCTTATCCGGGCGTGAAGTACAAAGGCAACAGTTCCTACGATTCAAGCTACCGGAAAAACCCGCTGCACATCGAGCTCGATCATGTGCAAAGCCAGTCGTATCAGGGCATCAAGGACATTAAGCTCTCTAATGCCTACGCCGATCCTTCGATGGTGAGCCAAGTGCGTGCATATCAGATTCTTAAACATTGTTTGATCAGTCCGACTGCTAATTTCGCCAAGGTTTTTATCAACAATCGGTACATGGGGGTTTACACCAATACCGAAAGCATTGGCAAGACATTTTGCAACAACAACTTCGGCATTTCGAACCAGACCTTTTACAAGCGCAACCCGATAAATCTTCCGACGCCGGTAACCAAAAGCAATTTCAGGTACCTTTCAGCCAACAGCAGTGCTTACTATCCTCTTTACGAGTTGAAGTCTGCGAGTGGCTGGAACGAATTGGTGAACCTGTACAATGTGTTGAGCTATCAGCCTGCCCAGGCGCCCGGAGCAATGGACATGGACCGTGCCGCATGGATGCTGACCTTCAACAACGCGCTGGTGAGTCTTGACAGCTATTCCGGGGTCTTCGCCCAGAACCACTACATATATAAGGATGCCACCGGCCGGTTCAGCCCCATCGTTTGGTACCTTAACATGGCTTTTGGCGGTTTTCCGTTTGCCGGGAGTGTTGCAAGCAGCATGGGAGCACTCAACATCACTCAGATGCAGCAAATGAGCCCGGCACTGCATGCCAATGATGTTTACTGGCCCCTGATCCGCACCGTGATGAGCACCGACTCGCTCAGACGCATTTACTTTGCCCACCTTAGCACCATCATGAAGGATTTTTTTGTGAGTGGTGCTTATATGACCATGGCGCAGGACTGGCAAAATATTGTAGCTGATGCAGCTTTGGCCGACACCAATAAGTTTTTTTCCAACGAACAGTTTCTCAACGGCCTGACGCAGGATTATCCCATTGCCAATTACACCGTGCCCGGCATTGCCAACCTGATGCAGGCACGCACGGGCTACCTGAGCTCGCATGCCGAATTTTCACTTCAGCCTCCGCTGATCAGCGCGGCCGGGGCGGGCACCGCAAGTCCGCCAATCGGGTAAACCGTCACCATCAGGGCAACCGTGTGCGGAGCAACAAAAGTATATCTTGTGTACAGGCGTCAGAACTATAAATTGTTCCAGCGCCTCATGCTTTTTGATGATGGTCAGTACGACGATGGGGCAGCCAATGAAGGGGTTTATGGTAACCAATTGTTGCTCACCACGTCCGTAACCTGATACTATATTCAGGCATCTAATGCTTTGGCAACTGCTCTTACCCCGAAAGGGCCGAGCATGTGCTGCTGCGCATCGAGGCTGCCAGTCCGGCTGTTCAACCCGGCCAGTTGGCTATCAATGAATTTCTGGCTAAAAACGACAATGGAGTCACTATCGAATATGGAGAAAAGGCCGACTGGATCGAACTGATCAACAACAGCCCGCTTACCTTGGTGCTTACCGGATTGTATATGACCGACAACCCAAACAATCTTCAAAAGTGGGCTTTCCCGGCCAATGCCACCATTCCACCCGGTGGTCTGCTCATTGTGTGGGCCGACGAACGACCTGATACCCCGGGCAATATTCATTGCAACTTCAAGCTATCTGCCGATGGCGAACACATCTATATCAGCAGGCAGGATGGCACTCTAATTGACAACATTTCTTTCGGGCCTCAGGCTGGCGATATATCCACGGGCAGATGTCCCGACAGTACCGGCAGCTATACCACCTTCAACCCACCCTCCTTTAACATGCGTAACTGTCCGGTGGGAGTGGATGAACAATCCGGGACAACAGCCTTCGATGTCGGTTACAGTCCTGCAGCACAGCAGATCCTCATAAGCAGCAGCGAAAAATTATCTGTCTGACTCAGGCTTTTCGTCAGCTGGGGTCGGCTGGTTTTCAGGACTACATTTACAGCCAGAATAGCGCTTGATACCCGAAAGTTTGCCCCGGGGGTGTATGTGCTCGGGCTAAATGACGCAGCCGGACGCACCTTAACAACGAAAATCATCATTCCTCGCTGAACCCGGTATGATCTTGGAAAACGCTCAGCACAGCCGGCGCTTTTCGTACCTTTGCGGATATGGAGTCCGATCGCATCCGCTGGAACGAAAAGCATGCTGCCAAAACGGGCAGTGGAGATCCTGATGTGTTTTTCCTAAAACATTTTCACCGGCTCGTTCCCGGAAAATCCCTCGATCTGGCTTCCGGCAGGGGACGACATGCCATTTACCTGGCCAACAATGGACATCAGGTGATTGCCGTGGACATCTCGGATGTGGCCATCGAAAAAACCAAAGAGCGGGCTTTGGCAGCCAAACTCGAAATAAAAACTTTACAAGCTGACCTCGACCAGCCTGCCTTGCTCTTTGCACACGAAAGCTTTCAGAACATCGTCTGCATCAATTTCCGGCCATCAGAAGCGCTCCTCAGTCAAATCCCCCTTTGGCTACTGCCGGGTGGTCATTTTCTGTGGTGCTCCTTCAACGAGCTTCAGGCTGCAGTATCCGGTTTTCCGGCAGAATTGGCTTTGCATCATGGCTCTTTTTTACACTTTCCATACTTGCAAACCCTTGTTTACGAGCGCTTTGAAGATCATGCTGGTTTACGGGATGGTTATTTGTTTCTAAAAAAATGATCAAGCAATGAAGACAGAAGCGTGGCTGATCAGGGTGCGAGGATTGGTGCAGGGAGTGGGTTTCAGGCCGTTTGTTTACCGTATTGCGATCCGCACCAGGGTCAATGGATGGGTCGAAAACAACAACGAAGGCGTGACCATTTTTGCTGAAGGGCAAACCGATGTGCTTGTTGAATTTCTGACTGCCTTGCGCTCAGAGGCACCTTTGGCATCCTCCATCAGCGAAATCACTACGGAGTTAACTGAAACAAAGGGATTAGCCGATTTCTCCATTCAGCAGAGCAGCAACCTTTCGGAAGAAGTCACCGAAGTCAGCCCCGATATTGCAGTATGCAACGAGTGCCTGCACGATATGGAGACCCAGGCACACCGCATGAGCTACCTCTTTTCGAACTGCACCCATTGTGGTCCGCGTTTTACCATCATCCGCGATTTGCCATACGACAGGCAGCAGACCACCATGGCACCTTTCGTGATGTGCAGCATCTGCGAAAGCGAGTATAGTAACATTCTCGACAGGCGTTTTCACGCACAGCCCGTCGCCTGCAAGCATTGTGGGCCGGATTATATTCAGCTGCACCCTCCCGCTGCCGCTCCTGACGATGGTTATTCGCGTCGTATCGCCAGGCTTATCGATCAGGGTAAAATTTTGGCCGTCAAAGGTCTGGGTGGTTATCACCTGATGTGCGATGCCCTGAACGAAGCGGTGGTAAAAGAACTCCGCCGACGGAAACAGCGCGAAGGAAAGCCTATTGCAGTCATGATGCAAGACATCCGAAAGGCTTGTAATTATTTCGAAATCAGGAACAAAGAGAAGGAGTTGCTCCTGTCGTGGAGGCGACCTATTGTACTGGTCCGCAACCGCAGCGGACTGGCGCCTTCGGTGTCGAATGGTATGCACACCACCGGACTGATTATGCCTTATTTGCCACTGCACCACTATTTATTCCGATACCTGCGCACTGATGCGGTGGTGTTCACTAGTGCCAATATGTCGGACGACCCTGTGGTGATTGATGATCAGCAAGCCATCAGGCTGTTGCCATCAGTTGCCGATGTGATCATCGCAGGTAACCGCGAAATCTATAACCGTGCCGACGATTCGGTGGTATTGATGGCTGCCGGCCATCCTATGCTTATCCGTCGTTCCAGAGGGTATGTCCCATCACCGGTCAGGCTGCCTTTTACTGCCGAAGGAATTCTTGCCACAGGTGCCGAACTCAATAACACTTTTGCTATCGGCAAGAGAGATCAGGCCATCATGAGTCAGCATATTGGCGACCTGAAAAATGCAGCCACCCTCGAGTTTTTTGAACAGGCGCTCAGGAGTTTCGGCCGCCTCTTCCGGTTCAAGCCTGCGCTCGTGGCCTGCGATATGCACCCCGATTACCTCTCATCGCGTTTTGCACACGACCTTGGGGTACCTGTTGTCGCCGTGCAGCACCATCATGCCCACATGGCTTCTTGTATGGCCGAAAACGGATTGGACGAACCCGTTATCGGACTGATTTTCGATGGCACAGGCCTTGGAACCGATGGCAACATCTGGGGAGGGGAGTGTCTGGTTGGCGACTACAGTGGTTTTGAGCGGCTGATTCACCTTGAGCCTGTATCGCTGCCCGGAGGCGATATGGTTACACATCAGCCCTGGCGTACAGCCTTTGCCTACCTCTGGAAGTATTATGGCGAAGAGCAGGCTGTCGCGCATTCGGTGCAGCAGTCTTGGTGCTGCAGTCAAATGGCTGCCAACCTTGTGGGCATGCTACGCCAAAACATCAACTGTCCACTCAGTTCAGGTGCAGGTCGGCTCTTTGATGCTGTGGCGGCACTGACAGGTGTTTGCAGCACAGCTGTTTTCCATGCCGAAGCACCCATGAGGCTCGAAGCAATGGCGGGCCTCAACAAAAAAAGCTCATCATACGATTTTACATGCCAGGATGGATTGGTCGGACTCCAGTCCTTGTTCGATGGCCTGATGAGCGACCTGAGAATCAATGTGCCGACAGCTGTTATTTCTGCAAAGTTTCACTTCACCATGGCCCTGATTTTGAATCAGATGGCTTTGCAGGCATTAAAAAGCACCGGCATCAGAAAGGTGGTTCTTTCCGGTGGTATTTTCCAAAACCGCAGGTTGATCGAAGAGGTATTACCTCTGCTTCAAAGTTCAGGTCTTGAGGTAGTTATGCACCAAAAAGTGCCAGCCAACGATGGTGGCATTGCACTGGGACAGCTTGCGGTGGCTGCTGCAAGGCTGCGTATGGGCTGATCGGGCCATATTTGTACCTTTGCTCCAAAGAACACCTTATGTGCCTCAGCATACCAGCACGTATCGAAGCCATTGATGGCGAAACGGCCCTGTGCAGCGTTGGGGGAGCCATTTACCATGCCAGCCTTCAATTGCTCGAAGGACAACAAATTGCCCCCGGTGATTATGTGCTTATCCACACCGGTTTCGCAATACAGAAAATCAGTGGGGACGAGGCTGCTGAAACCCTTCGTATTTTCGACGAGTTTGATGAACTCAACCGCCAGCTGGACGAAGAGGAGAAGCAAACAGGCCAACGTATTGCCTAAAATATGAAATACATCGATGAATATCGTCGTCGCGATGTGGTGATGGCTGTGGCCAGACAGATCGGACAGGAATCAAAAAAGCCGCTGCGCATCATGGAAGTCTGTGGAGGTCATACCATGGCCCTGCGCCGTTTTGGTCTGCACAGCATGCTGCCCGATAACATCGAACTGATCTCAGGTCCAGGATGTCCGGTATGCGTCACCAGCCGAAGCTACATCGATCACGCTATTGCACTATCGCGATTACCCAACCTGATCATCACAACTTATGGCGACCTGATCAAGGTGCCGGGATCAACCTCTACGCTGGAAATCGAAAAAGCACGCGGAGCATCGGTTCAGATCGTTTATTCCATACTGGACGCCCTCAGTTTAGCAGATAAGAACCCTGATAAACAGGTAGTTTTTCTGGGTATTGGATTCGAGACCACTTCGCCGGCCACTGCAGCGGGCGTCATCAAGGCTCTGATGGCCGGATTGTACAACTTTACTGTGCTCAGTGCACACAAAATAATGCCGCCGGCCATGGCTGCCCTCATCGACCAGGGGGTCAACCTTCATGGGTACATCGGCCCGGGGCATGTTAGCACAATTACCGGGTCAAAGATTTACGACTTTATCCCGCGCAGTTATGGACTTGGCGTGGCTATCAGCGGCTTCGAGCCTGCCGATCTCATACAATCGGTGCTGATGCTCGTCCGCCAACGCGAAACGAACCGTCCGGCAGTCGAAATCCAGTACAACCGTGTGGTGACGCGCGAAGGGAACCTGAAAGCTCAGCAAATGCTTGATGAAGTGTTTGAGCTTCGCGATGACTGGTGGCGTGGCCTGGGTATATTGCCTCGAAGCGGAATGACTCTTCGTGAAAAATATGCTGACTTCGACGCAGAGCGAAGGTTTAAGGTTGACATCGAACCCACCCGCGAGGAAAAGGGCTGCCTCTGCGGCGAAGTGCTCAAAGGTCTTAAAAAACCCACTGACTGCAAGCTCTTTGCAAAAACCTGCACCCCATCCGATCCTATAGGCGCTTGCATGGTGAGCAGCGAAGGCACCTGCGCGGCTTACTTTAAATATATGGCTGTCTGTTCATAACGTCGATTATTTTCAATGAAACACCCCCATATTTTATTAGGCCATGGCAGCGGTGGACGACTCACACACGAGCTGATCAGCCACTTGTTTCTGAAGTATTTCGGGCAGCCCGAATCGGGTTTCCCTACCGATGCGGCTTTGCTAGCTACTCCATCCGGCTCGCTAGCTTTTACTACCGACAGTTTTGTTGTTGATCCTTTGTTTTTCCCCGGTGGCGACATCGGAAAGCTCGCCATCGCCGGAACGGTGAACGATCTGGCTGTATCGGGCGCCGAAGCCATGTTCCTGAGTGCGGCTTTCATCATCGAGGAAGGCCTTCCGGTGGATACTTTGGAAAAGGTGGTGAAGAGCATGGCCGAGGAAGCCGCCAATGCCGGTGTGAAAATTGTGGCAGGCGATACCAAAGTGGTCGAACGCGGCAAAGCCGATAAATTGTTCATCACCACCACCGGTGTTGGCCTGATGCCTCCGTCGGCTATACACATCGCAACAGCAAAAAACGTTCAGCCGGGCGACCTCATCCTGATCAACGGCAGCATTGGCGACCATGGCATGGCCGTGATGGCAGCCCGCAACCAGCTGAATATCGGCAGCGATGTCCGGTCGGATTGTGCCTCCCTGAGCGAAATTACTGGTTTGGCTATGCAACATGGGGATGTTCGTTTTATGCGCGATGCCACACGGGGCGGACTGGCAGCCGTGATGGCCGAATTGTGCGAAAACCGTCCGTATGGTATCGACATCTTCGAAGAAAAGATCCCGGTAAACGATGGTGTGCGTGGCATGTGCGAATTGCTGGGATTCGACCCGCTGCATGTGGCAAACGAAGGCAAGGTGGTCATGGTAGTCAGCGCAGACAAGGCTGATGGCTTGATAGAATTGCTCCGTAAGCACCCGCTAGGCTCGCAGGCTGCAGTGATCGGCAGCGTAACCGATAAGCATCCAGCCAGAGTCTGGCTGCATACCATTGTCGGCGGAACACGCCTGCTCGACCTGCCCGCAGGCGAGCAATTGCCGCGTATATGCTGATGAAACAGAATTTTTGGCTTCCGGACAAAAATTTTATTGCTGTTTAGCATGAGCCTTGTATCTTGCACCTTCAAACACTAATAACCAATCCATGCGAAAGTGCTTAGTTATTTTTTTTATGGTGCTGGGTATGAGTGCTATGACCCAGGTAAACGAAAAATGGTATCTGACCTCGGCTGGCGAAATCATTTTTTCGCATGCCAAAGTTGACTTCTTTGGAAACGAAGATGGCAGTGTTCTGCGCTTTTCGCCTTTCTTCAACAACCAGAATCACCTCAACAAAGATCTGAACCAGCATCTAGGATTCTACACAGGCCTCAACATCCGCAATGTGGGCTTTATTTATAAGTACCCTGCCCAAACCTATAAGACCAAGTTCAGATCGTACAATCTGGGAATCCCGCTCGGACTGAAGTTTGGAAACCTGGACAAAAGTTTTATGTATGCCGGATATGAAATTGAGTTTCCTGTTCATTACAAGGAAAAGTTCTTCGACAATGACAAGAAAATAGGTAAATACCATGCCTGGTTCAGCAAGAAACAGCCCGTGTATTACAACAGCCTGATGCTTGGTATTCAGTTTGCTGGGGGCACCAACCTCAAGTTCAAGTATTATCTCACCGGATTCTTCAACAAGGATTACGAGTCGCCTGGTGTTGGTGGTCCAATCAAACCATTTGCCGATTTCGATGTCAATGTGTTTTATATCTCGCTGAGTGCCGATATGTTCAAGGCAGCTGAGAAGACTAGAAAGATGGTTAAGGGCGAGGATGCTCTAAAACTTTAATACTTCTGCTGTTCTGCCCTGTTCAAGATTTGTTTTGCAAGCGAGGCAACATCTACCGACTCTGCTTTTACGATGATTTGGGCCTGACTATAAAAAATATTGCGTTGCCGCAGGTGCTCGCGGACAAACTCAAGCAATTGCTCAGTAGTTTTAGATTCTACCAGCGGCCGTTTCTTTCTGGCATTGCTCAACCTGTGAACTATGCTCACAGGGTCCATCTGAAGGTAAACCGTAATGCCATGCCTGTTCATCCAGTCCATATTGTCGTAAAAACAGGCAGTTCCGCCACCGGTACTAAAGACGATGTTATCCGAATTTGAAGTTTCTTTCAATAGTTGACTTTCCAGCCTCCTGAACAAGGTTTCGTCGTATTTCTTGAAAAAATCGGGGATGCTTATTTTGTATCGCGATTCGAACATCTCATCAAGGTCGTAGCTTTCTAAACCAAGCAAAGCAGCAAGCCGGCGCGACAGGGTGGTTTTACCTGCTCCCATATATCCTACTAGGTAAACCCTCATCGTCTGCCTGTGACCCTATCAGTCTTTTCTTCTGAGAACGCGCAAAGCCGCTTCAACAATATCGGGTACATCGAGGCCATATTCCCTGAGCAGCTCTTCGGGTGTACCGCTTTGCCCAAAGCGGTTGTTGACGGCTACCATTTCCATAGGCACAGGATAGCTGGTGGCAAGCAGCCCGGCAATGCTCTCGCCAAGTCCGCCGGCCCTCTGATGCTCTTCGGCTGTTACGATGCAACCCGTTTTCCTGACAGAAGTAAGAACCGCCGCCTCATCGAGTGGCTTTATGGTGTGAATGTTCAGTACTTCTGCACGGATGCCTCTGGCCTCCAGCACCGTGGCAGCCTCGAGGGCATTCCACACCAGATGACCGGTGGCTACAAGGGTAACATGATCGCCTTCGGTGAGCTGTTCAGCCTTACCAATAACAAAAGGAGCTTCTGTCGAGGTAAAGACAGGCCACTTTGGCCTGCCAAATCGCAGATAAACAGGGCCTTCCATTTCGGCTATGGCCATGGTTGCAGCCTTTGTCTGGTTATAGTCGGCAGGCACAATCACCGTCATGCCAGGAAGCATTTTCATCATGCCGATATCTTCCAGAATCTGATGTGTGGCACCATCTTCGCCCAGCGTAACCCCCGCATGTGAGGCACATATCTTAACGTTCTTTCCGCTGTATGCAATTGATTGCCTAATCTGATCGTAAACCCTGCCGGTCGAAAAGTTGGCAAAAGTACCGGTGAAAGGTATAAACCCCCCTGTGGCCAGGCCTGCTGCAATGCCCATCATGTTGGCCTCGGCAATGCCAGTCTGAAAGAAACGCGTAGGAAATTCCCTGGCAAATGCGTCCATCTTAAGCGATCCGGTGAGGTCGGCGCAAAGCGCAACAGCCTTCGGATTTTGTCTGCCAAGTTCAAGTAGGCCGTCGCCAAAACCTGAGCGGGTGTCTTTATATGCAGAAACATTGAAGTTCATAATGTAAATATTTTAAAATTCAAGATTCATAATACATTGTTTCATAACCCATTGCATCCGGCAATTAGCCCTAATAACAATCAAATAAATACCAAAGTGCTATGAAATAGAAGAAAATTCAAAAATCTCCAATCGTTTCGGGCAATTGTGCCAGGGCGCTTGCTGTCTGCTCATCATTAGGGGCGCTTCCATGCCATTTATGGGTTCCCATCATAAAGTCAACCCCCATGCCCATCTCGGTTTTCATAAGGAGCAGCTGTGCCTTGCCGGAGAACGCGTTGTGGCGGGCCAGACGAAGGGTGTCGATGGTTTGCTGCATAATATTGCCATCAAATTGTACAACGCTCCAGCCAAAGGTTTCATATTTGGCCTTCAGATCACCCAGCGGCATGACCTCATCTACGGGTCCGTCAATCTGTTTTCCATTGTAGTCAATGATGGCAATCAGGTTGTCCAACTTGCATGAGCCCGCATACATCGCAGCTTCCCATATCTGGCCTTCCTGTTGTTCGCCGTCGCCCATCAGCACCCAGACAAGTTTATCATCGCCTGCAAGTTTTTTTGCCAGTGCAGCACCAATGGCAACCGACAGGCCCTGACCGAGTGAACCGCTGGCTACCCTCACTCCGGGCAAACCCTCCAGCGTGGCCGGGTGACCCTGCAATCGCGAATGCAATTTGCGAAATGTGGCAAGCTCGCTCACCGGAAAATAGCCACGCCGGGCAAGTACAGCGTAAAAAACCGGACTGATGTGCCCGTTCGATAAAAAGAACAGGTCTTCGTCCGCTCCATCCATCGAGAATTTTTCCGGATCAATCCTGAGCTGGTCGAAAAACAGTGCAGTCAGCAGGTCGGCGCATCCCAACGACCCCCCGGGGTGGCCCGACTGGCAGGCATGAACCATTCGGATGATATCGCGTCTTACTTGAGCTGCAATGCTGTTCAGCTGATCTAAGTTTGGCATAATAAACTGTTTATCATGTTGTTGGCCTGAAATATCAAGCAGCTGGTCAGAATCGGCAAAGGTAGCGAAATGTGGTTAAGCCCCCAATACAGTTCTTCAAAAAAGAATGCCCTTGAGTGCATCTTGCCGGAAAAAACAACAAAACCGGAAGTTACCTCAAGGGCACAAAGTTCGAACTATGCAAAAAACAACCAACCAATTGAGTGCTCAAAGTTTCAAGCTTATTGTTAATAATTTAACAAATTATAAGTTATCGGTTAGGAACAATAAGTTTTCGGTCTTATAGTCAAATGCTCCTCGAAACCAAAGATAGATCGCAGGAAAAGCTGGACGAAAAAAATGCCCTTGAAAATGATGATGCTGCGGACTGGGAGTCCCGATCAACCTTCAAGGGCACAAGTTCGAACTTATAAAACAACCAACCAATTGAGGGCACAAAAATACAACACCACACCGCTTCCGGATATAGTGTCTTAGAATACGGTGTGCTTAAATCAGTATTCGGTATATTGTTGATTATCAGTCTGATTATCAAGTTTTTTATTAGTAACTTAACAAATGATTGATTTTGAACATAATAAAAACACCCCTGAGCTTCGTGGTAAATAGGACTGGGAGTCCTTTACACGCCTCAGGGGCACAAGTTCGAACTTATAAAACAACCAACCAATTAGGACTTCAAATATACAATGATTTAAAGTTAAAATGCAATTGACTTTTAAAAAATTTAAAGAATCTGAAGAATTTTTAATCGTTATCAAGACTTAGTGCGTGGTTGAGATACTTGACCAGCGGTGTCATGATCGTAAAGACCTGAATGCCTTGCCGGATAATTTCGGCAGGCGAATGATCTTCAGCGGCAAATGAGCAACCCACGGCAAACGAGGTGTACTTCAGTAGCTCAATATGCCGGAAGTCGGCTGGAAAACCCTGCGGTGGGCGTTTGAGTTTTTCGTCCATCATCGAGACAAAAGTTTTGGCAAACAAGGGCTCGTTTAATATCATTGAGAGTTCTTCAGCATTGAAATAGATTTCCTTTCTTATTTTTTGCAGTTGCTCCTTTTCGGGATGATAAAGCCCCCCTCCAAAAAACGAAGCTCCAGGCTCAATATGGATGTAGTAACCGGCAAAAGGAAGGTTTTTTCCTCCCGGGGCAAAGTAGGCGCCCATATTGGTTTTGTATGGATTCTTGTTGTTGGAGAACCGGATATCCCGGTTTTGCCGGAACAGACATTTCTTAGGGTCGGGCGATCCGATGGCTGGGTCAATGGCTGCGAGGCCTTCAATCATTCCTGTTGCAATCTGGATCATCTGGCTTCGGGCCTGCTGGTACCATTGTTTGTTGGCGTCGAACCAGACTTTGTTGTTATTGTTGGCCAGAGCTATTAGAAAAGGAATTACTTGGTTGAATGGCTCCATGTTGTACATTTGAAGTTAAATTAAATTCCGTGACGCCGGGTAATTGGATATTTGTAGTATGAACAAAGGTATTGTATTCTTCGCTGCGATGCTTATGATGCATCAGGCCGCAGCTGCATTTGAGGCGCATGGCCGCGCCGGTGCCCGTCAGGCGGGCATAGCAGGTGCCTCGGTGAGTCTGACCGATGTCTGGTCGCTCCACAACAATCCGGCAGGACTTGCTGCCTTGCAAGGTACGAGTGCCGGCATTGCATTTCAGAATAGATTTTTTATAAAGGAGCTAAGTCAGCGGGCGGCGGTAGTGGCCATGCCAACAAGTCTGGGATCATTTGGGCTGGGCTTCACGCAATTCGGTTACAAACTCTACAACGAAAATTTTATCAGATTTGCCTATGCCCGCAATCTGCATCCGAACTTCAGCGCAGGACTGGGATTAAACTACATCTATGTTCAGGCCGGCAATGAATACCCGGCACAACAAGGTGTAGCTTTCGAGCTTGGTGTTCAGCAACGCATCAACCGGCAGCTCAGCATGGGAGCTTATCTTTTCAATCCAGCCCGGGCCGGGATTTCCGATAGAACCGACGACCGTTTGCCCATGGTCATGCGCTTCGGACTTGGATTTCATTTTACTGATCAGCTTTACGGATTGGCTGAGGTTGAAAAGCAATCCGACCGTAAGCCTGATGTGAGGGCAGGGCTTGAGTACCAGTACAATCAATTTTTTCTTCGCACAGGCGTGGCGGTCAATCCTTCTATTTTCACTTTTGGTATGGGAATGAATATGGGTAGCTTTTCCATCGATATATCAGCCGGATTGCATCAGCAGCTGGGTAGCACATTACAGGCGGGATTGCAGTTCAATTTGCAAAAAGATCGTTGAGCATGAGGTCGCTTATCAAATGGTCTGGTGCACTGGTATTTATTTGTCTAATGACTTACAGTGCCGCAACGATGGCTCAGAATGCCAGCGACAGCCTGTCGCGGCTGCTGGGTGAGTATCTTGCCCGTCAGTTAGAAGAATTGGCTGAAAACTCGGATGAGAATGCCGATTTCACCGATTTGCTGGACGCTTACCTCTATTACTCCGAAAATAAAATTGATTTAAATGGACCTCAGGTTGGCGAACTCGAAGCTTTGCGCCTGCTGAACAGCTTTCAGGTTGAAAAGCTAATCGAATACCGGAAAAGGTTTGGGTCACTCCTGACCGTTTATGAGCTTGGACTCATCGAAGGATTCGACGAAACCACGCTGGAAGTCCTCTTGCCGGTGGTGTCTGCTGGAGACGGCAGTCGAAAACAGCGGCTTCCTGGACTGTTTAAAATTCTGCAGAGAGGACGTAATCAGTTGCTTACACGTTACGAACAAGTGCTCGAGCAGCGTGAGGGGTACAAACCCACCAGCGATTCTGCTTTAGGGGCCAAGCCAAATTCGCGTTATCTCGGAAGTCCTGAAAAATATTTTATACGTTATCAGTTTAACTACCGCAACCGGATTTTGGCCGGTGTTGTTTTGGAAAAGGACCCGGGCGAGCCTTTCATGGTATCACGCATCAGCGATACCTTGCGCAGTTTGCTCACCAATAAGCCACGTAATGGATTTGACTTCTATTCAGCGCATCTTTTTGTTCGCGATATTGGGATTGTGAAAGCTTTGGCCATTGGCGATTATCACCTCAACTTCGGGCAGGGACTTACTCTATGGTCAGGCCTTTCGTTTGGTAAGTCCACCGAGCCGGCAGCACTGATGCGCTATGGGCAGGGCATCAGACCCAGTGCTTCGCTCAATGAGGCGCTGTTTATGCGAGGCATCGCAACAACTATTGCCATTAAACAATTCGATATCAGCTTGTTTTACTCTCATCGTCCGGTTGATGCAAGCATGTTTGCTCTAAGTGACAGTCTTGCGGGCGAAGAGCTTCTTATTTCGAGTATACAGGAAACCGGACTTCATCGCACCGTAAGTGAGCTTAGCCGCAAGCATGCCACAACATTGACCGCCTTTGGGGGCAGGCTGAATTATCGCAGCAGGCGATTGGAAATCGGTTATACAGCTTATGCCTCATCAGCCGGGCTGGTATTCAGCCCAAAGGAATACCCATATAATAAGTTTCGCATCAATGATGGCCGCAACAGCGTACAGGGTGTCGATTTCAGGTTGATATTTCCTAAATTGGTGGGTTTTGGTGAGCTCAGCCGAAGCGAAAATGGTGGAATAGCCGGACTGGCAGGGTTTACTGCCCAGCCTGCCGACTTTCTCACGATGAGCATGGCCTACCGCAATTATAGCAAGACTTTTCAGAACGATTTCAGCACAGCTTTTGCCGAGAACACTTATACCAACAATGAAATCGGCTTATATGGTGGTGTTGTGGCTTCGCTGGCACCTGGCTGGAAACTCACGGCTTTTGCTGATCATTTCAGTTTTCCGTGGCTTCGTTACCTTACTGATGGACCAAGTTCTGGCCGCGACTATTATCTTCAGCTCGACCGCCGCTTCAACCGCAGGGCTGATGCCTATCTGCGTTATCGCACCAAGACACGCATGAAAGATTTTAATGATCCATGGAACTATATTGATTTTCAGGCACCCTACACACGTCAAAGCCTGCGGTTTCACCTCAATACACAACCATTGCTGGGCATTGCACTGCGCAATCGAATTGAGCTGGTGCAATACAGGGAACATACAGCGACTGCATCCATTGGATACCTCATTTATCAGGACGTACTCTATCGTCCGGCCAAAATGCCTTTTGAGTTGACTTTCAGGTATATGCTTTTCGATGCACCAGACTATGACAGCCGCTTGTATGTTTATGAGAATGACGTCCTCTATGCATTTTCTATCCCCATGTTCTATGACCGTGGTAGCCGCACTTACCTCATGCTGACATACAGGGCAGGCAGGGATCTTGATGTGTGGGCGCGAATCGGCCAGACCTGGTATGCCGACAGAAGCACGATTGGCAGTGGTCTGGAAGCCATCGAAGGCAATCGTCGCACCGATCTTAAGATTCAACTGCGCTACAAGTTCTGAGCCTTTAGGCCACATATCGCTTTCGGCTGCTTATTGCTATCTTTGTCCCATGTCGGAAATGGCTAATTTCGTTCAGGAACCGCTATTCCGTGTCATCTCGGAGGTGGCAGGACCTAGGCAGGTATTTGTCATTGGTGGCTATGTACGCGATTGCCTTCTCGGGCGTCCATCCAAGGATGTGGATATCGTGGTTGTTGGCGATGGCCTTGAGTTTGCCCGCGAGGTTGCATCCAGGCTGGGTCATGCTTCCGATGCCAGATTTTACGGTCAGTTTGGCACCGCCATGATCCGTTGGGGCGATTATGTTGTGGAATTCGTGGGTGCACGCAGGGAGTCGTATAAGCTCTACAGCCGCAAACCTGATGTGCGTCCCGGAAGTCTTATTGATGACCTTCGCCGGCGCGATTTTACCATCAATGCATTGGGAATAAACCTCAACCAGAAAAACTTCGGGCAGTTATTGGACCAGTTTGGGGGCGTCGATGACCTGAAAAACGGACTGATACGCACACCCCTTGATCCTGACATCACTTTTTCGGACGACCCGCTCAGGATGATGCGAGCCATACGATTTTCAACCCAACTCGGTTTCAACATCGACAAGAGTGCGCTGGAGGCATTTCATCGCAACCGCAACCGCCTTCGCATCTTGTCGCCCGAACGTATAACGGATGAGCTGAATAAAATCATTCTCAGTCCAAAACCTTCCATCGGATTTAAATTATTGTTCAAAACAGGCTTGCTGCAGGTTTTTTTTCCGCAATTTGCCGCGCTTCAGGGGGTGGAAATTGTGAATGGAAAGGGGCATAAGGACAACTTTTATCATACCCTTGAGGTGCTCGATAATCTATCGGCGGTGTCGGATGATCTGTGGTTGCGCTGGGCTGCAGTTTTGCACGATATTGCCAAACCGCTTACAAAAAAGTTTGACAATGAACTTGGCTGGACTTTCCACGGGCATGAATTTAAAGGTGCCAAAATGGTTCCGGGCATTTTCAAGGCCTTCAGGCTACCGCTGGGCGACCCGATGAAATTTGTGCAGAAGATGGTTTTGCTGCATCTGAGACCGATTGTTCTGGCACAGGAAATCGTAACCGATAGCGCAGTGCGCCGATTGCTCTTCGATGCCGGCGACGACATCGACAAGCTTATGCAGCTCTGTCAGGCAGATATTACGACCAAAAACGAATACAAAATCCGGAAATACCGCGATAACTTCGAGCTGGTTAAGAAAAAGCTGCTAGAAATTGAAGCCAAGGACAAGATTCGCAACTGGCAGCCACCGGTAAGCGGCGAGGTGATCATGGAGGCATTTGGTCTGGCACCTGGAAAGGAAATTGGTCTGATAAAGAATGCAATTCGCGAGGCAATTCTGGATGGTCATATACAGAATAATTTCGAAGATGCCATAAAATTTATGAAGGAAGAAGGCAAAAGGCTGGGTTTGACATTGATTGCCGAGCCGCTACCTGTAGATGTCAGGAACAATGGGCCGATTCCCACATCAGGCAATGGAAAAGTGCAATGACAGATTCTCCCTTGCTGCTTGTGCTGGGCGGACCCACAGCCTCAGGTAAAACTGATCTGGCGATTCAACTCGCTCAGCATTACAAAACCGAAATCATTTCGGCCGACAGCAGACAGTTTTATCGTGAGATGAAAATAGGCACTGCTGCCCCAACACCGAAGCAGTTAAGTCAGGCCATGCATCATTTTATCGGCCATCTGAGTATTGCGGACGCTTATGATGTGTCTTCCTACGAAAGGGATGCGCTGAACAAGATTACCGAGCTTTTTTGGAGCCATCAAATCGTTGTGCTTACTGGCGGTTCCGGACTATTTATCGATGCTGTCTGTATGGGTCTCGACAATATCCCCGAGGTTGAACCTCAAATCAGGGAGTATGTGGGTCGGATGCTCAGCGATCAGGGGATATCGGCCTTGAGGAACGAACTGCAAATTGTTGATCCTGAATATTTCAGTCAGATGGATCAGAGCAACCCAAGACGTTTGCAGCGGGCGTTGGAAGTATATTACCAAACAGGCCGGCCTTTTTCCTTTTTCAGGAAAAGGCAAACCATCCCCAGACCATTTTCATTAATTAGATTTGTCCTTCGCCCGGATCGCCTTGAGCTCATCAACCGTATCAACCTGAGGGTGGAGCAGATGTTGACAGAAGGACTGCTTGATGAGGCACGCCGTCTTTATCCATACCGATACCTCAATGCACTCAACACTGTTGGCTACAAGGAGCTTTTTGAATACTTTGATGGTGAAGTAAGTCTCGAAACTGCTGTAAACAAAATCAAAGTGCATACGCGGCAATATGCCAAGAGACAGATGACGTGGTTTCGACGCAGCAAGGACCTCATCTGGCTTGATAAGCCTGACCACAAGGTTATTATCGGCCATATTGCCGGTAAGTGGAGAGTCGGTTAAACCATCAGAAGACCAGTTTCTTACGAATTCTCGCCCTGCTGTCTGAGATTTCAGCTACTACAATTCCACTAAAATGCTCCACAGGGATACTGATCAATTGTCCTGAAGCTATGTAGCTTGCAAGAAGACGACCGGAAGCATCTGTCAGCCTGATGTTTACAGGATCAGAATACTTCGGGCGGTGAACAAATAATCTCTGCCCGTAGCTCCAGACAGCCATGTCATTTTCCGTTGGCTGCATTGTTCCTGTAATTCCTGTTGCATGAAGCAGGAAGCGCTGGGGCAGATTGGATGCTTGATGCGAAAATTCGTAAATATTATTTTCCGATAAATCTTGTAAGGTATTGAGCATCAGGTCTTCGAGCAGGAAGCGATACTTTTCTTCCAATTCCTGCCCGATGTTGAAGCTGAGGCTGTAGTTGCCTGCCTGACTGCTTGAAAAACTAACAGGAACCGAAACATTCTTAAAATCATCAGAAAGGCTGTTGATGCTCAGCTGACGCCCATTCTCGATGAGGGTTGAAAGCTGTGGAGCAGCTGCCTGACCTGTAAGTTTGTCGGCATCAAAGGCAGGGTCGAAGTCATCGGAAGCCTGAGCAACAAAGCGCATCACGGTTTCGTCGCTGCCGTGATTGTTGGAGGTATTGATCCGGATGACCTTTCCTTCGGATTGAGGGTTCAGGAAAGGCGTACTGTTGTGCAGACGCACGGCATCGCTATATTGCAGCCCTGCCGAGGCCGAGGTGGTTCTTACAAAGAAGGCTTGTCCGGGAGCAATGTACCGCGAGCCGCCATTGGCACCAATGCCTGAAACATAAGATGCATAATTGCCCGTCAGACGATTCCAGATGTAAATTGCATTGTAAAGGTTGGTTTTGGTCCAGCCAGTGGCAGCATCCCAATCTATGGCCGAGGGATAAGGGTTGGGCACCAGGTTGTAGCGCTCAGCAGCCGTGGAGGCTACCAATGCAGTGAAAGCACCGTTGTTGAGCGGGCCGGCAAAATCGTATGTTATCTGACTGCCAGTGTACCATATCATATAACCACGGGAAACATCAAGTGGTGTGGTTGTTGACGATCCAAGGCCTGTCCAGCTGCCCGGGTCGGCATCGAAACGAAACAAATAAGCCCCGTTGAAAAGTCCGGAAAGTGGATTGCTGCTGCCTGCCAGCGGCACCGAAACCAGGTGATAGCGGGTTGAAGATGAAACGCTGCTGCCGGGTACATAGCGCTGCATCGTGGCATTCAGGCTGTTGTAATGCAGGAGCGATCCGCTGCCACTAGCATTGGATTGAATTGTAATACCCTGATTACCAGCGCTGTTGAAAATATAGGAGTTGGCAGTAACGCTTTTTCCCTGAGGAATAATCAAATGATGGTATCCTTCGATGATGATGTTTTTTACACTCAGGTTGGCAGCAAGGTTCACCCTGCCTTTCACACTAACAGTTTCAGCGCTGGTATAGGCAGCTGGGTCGCTGATGATACTCAGCTGATCGAAGTAGGGCTGACGTTGGTCCCCGCCTGCAAGACCGGAAGCATAAAACCTGATGGCATCGGGAGGTCCTGATACTGTGTGCACCACGTTGTAGGTTTCGAAACCATCGCGGCCTGTGCCGGAAATCCGCAGCTGGGTTGGATTTTCCATCTTGAAATTGAGTGTCATCGCCTGTGTTCCATAATTATTGAGCATTGGGTTGCCATTGATGGTAATCTGAGCACTGCCACCCATATTGACATTGATGATCTGAGAGCCATTGCTGTAGAGGTTGAAACCCTTGTTACCAACCCCATCGCTATCCCAGTTGACGCCCCATTTGAAGCTAAGGGTGGCACCCACTGGCAAAGGAGCGGCAAAGGTCCTGTCGGCGCGGGCAAAGTTGAGGTTGTTTCCCGGGTTGGCAAAAAGCCCGAACGATTGCGGACTCATTCCCGAGATGCCTGCACTGGAAGGATCGCCTACAAAAAAGCCGGCAAACCCGCCTGTTGTTGTTCCACTAACCAATTCCCAAGGGCCAAAGCCGGTTCCCTGATTCGAGCCATTGGTCCAGCTCTCGTAGTTTGAAGCCTGATCCGAGGCTCCAAAGATATTTTTTTCGTTCAGTGCTTCGTTGCCGCTGATGATAAGCGAAAAAGCCTGGCTTCCTCCGCTGAGGCTGCCTTTATGGGTGATTGTAAGGAAGAAAATTTTTCCGGCTGGGACTGAGGAAAGGTGGATCATCTCCACATTGTCGCGGGTGTTATCGCCTGTGGTGGCTGACACCGCCGGACTGGTAGGGTTCAGGATGTAGGGAAAGTGTTGATTTCCATCAGCATCCGTAAGACGAATATCGAGGTCGTTGACCAGCAAGGATGTGGTCGGATTTAATGAAGCGGCCGGCCTAACCCCCGGAACATCGGTCCAGCTGCAGGTGATGCGCAGGGCCTCGGTTCCGGTGGCCTGGACCGGAATTCGGATGGTCTGAGCATTATAGAGGGTGAGTTCCCTGATATGCGCCGCAGTTGCGGCATTATTGGCCATTATGGTTGCTGCTTTCTGCACATTGAGCATACCCCAGCCAAAACGATAATCCGGCCCCGGCGATCCACTCACCATATCGTCAGCCGAGTGGATAAGCAGTCCTTTGAGTGTTGCAGCCCTTAGGGGTGTGCCGGGGTGCAGGTTTTGCTGATGTTGCAGCAGCAAACCAACCGAGCCGCTCACTACAGGCCCGGCCATGGATGTGCCGTTGTAAAAGGCGTAATCAGCGTCATTGCCCGCAAGAGAAGAATAAACCGATACGCCTTTGGCCACGATATCGGGTTTAATCCTGCCATCGTCAGTGGGCCCCCAGCCACTAAAGCTGCTCATAACGCCCATATTGGTTACTGCTCCCACGGTGAGCAGGTTTTTAGCTGTGGCGGAATGTGAAATGCAGTCGTAACCCGAGTTTCCGCCATCGATACTGCGCGTGGCAGTGCTGGATTGCCAGCTATAACCCATGGCAGGATTCATGAAATAGTGCAAGGTGGAAGGCGCAGGCCCTTCGCCCCTGTCGTTGCCAGCCGATTTTACGATGAGATAGTTTGGTGCATTATACGCGATCTGGTCCCAATCCCTTGCCTGATCGCTGTAAAAACCCCAGTAGAAGTCCTCGGCTGCGCTCACGGCCGCATCGCCAAACCAGTGCCATCCGGTATTGCCCGACCAGCTTCCCCATGCCCACCCTGTGACATAGCCGTAGGAATGCTGCGACACGTTTAATCCATCAATCGCTGCAGCTACCATCTCAGCTTCATCAGAGTTCCAGTCGTATGCCTTTAACAAAGCGGCATACGACATACCTTTGGCGCTGGCTACCGTACCCGAGGCTGCAAGAGTACCAGCCACATGTGTGGCATGGTTGCTTAGACCGCTGGCACCGTCAACCTGAGTTACGCGCGATGAAATGCCATCGAAAAACTCCTGATGTGTATCGCGCACTTTTCCGCTATCCCAGATCCCAATGTTTACTCCGGAGCCTGTGAGATTGTAGCCTGTTGTCCCACCCGGCCAAAGTTGATCTGCCTTGTGCACTGCGGCTGCATTCAGATTGTGGGTGGTATTATAAAAAGGAAATCCATTGTACACATCAATTAACTGCCATGTTCGGCCTTGTTCTTCTTTTCGTTGGTCGAGTCCTGTAGCAAGCAGATAGGCATCCACGCGACTGCGCTGTTGCTGATGCTTCAACTTATGTTGGTCGAGAAGCAAGTTCAGCCCATTCATGTTTTGCTGGGCAAAAGATGGAATTATAGCGTAAAGCCACACCAAACCGAAAAGCAGCATTAGTTTCATGGCGAGTTGTTTTGCCCAAAAATACAAAATCCACTTAGCCTTGGGCGCTAAAAACATAGGTTTATGATTTCTTTTACAGAATTTTAGTCGAACCGGAGGTAAGGAAGGAGGCGTTCAAGGTCGGTTGGACTGAAATGTTGCAGCTGTTGGAGTTCTTCGGCGTTGCGAATGAAGCCTTTTCGGTCGCGATGGTTCACCAGCGATTTCACCTGATCAAAATTCAGATAGGGGTGTTGGATAAGTTCCCTGAAATCCAGGTAATTGATTCGGAGCTTATTGATGTGGTCTGTCTTGATTACGACCCATGATTGCATGGCTTCGAACTTAAGACTATCGATACCACGCACTTCGCGCAATTGTTGCGCACTTACGAATCCACCCAGCGACTGCCGGTAGCGAAGGATGCGGTATGCGGTCCAGGGGCCTGAGCCGGGAAGGGCAATCAAGGCCATTGAGTCTGCCTCATTGAGTTCCACAATGGTTGGTAAAGGTTTTTCAGGCCTTGGGGGAGTCGATAGTGCTCGCTCTGCAACGGGTTTATTTGAAGTTTCAGAAGTGATAATTATATAAGAAGATAGCTGCTGAAATTCTTCTTCGCTGATGCTGTAAAGCTTCTTTAAGTCTTCGCGTGTCCTGAATTTGCCGCCCTTGTTTCGGTAGTTGATGATATTATTAACCTGCGATGGTTTCAGACCCAGCAACTTTAGAGTTTCTTCATCTGCTGTATTGGGGTCAAATGGAAAGGGCCTGAGTCTTCCTGAAGCGGTTTCATTGGATTGTTCATCCATCTTTTCGTCCAACAATGCTGGAGCATCGGTGTTTGGCATTGTGTTTTCATTTCCAGCGCCTTGCATCAGCAGCAGTGTAGCTTTGCTCAGGTCAGGATCGGGGGGGCTTATGAAGAATGATGCAAGCATTCGGATTGAAAGTGTAATCACCAGCAAGGTAGCGAGGATGATGATCGCAAGCTGTTCGCGTTGCGTAAAACTGAGCCAGAATTTGACAAGGTTATGGAACATTGTTCAGTTTGGCGCAAAAAATCACATATCGCCACCGCCAAAAAAGCCGAATAGGCCTAAGCCGTTGAGGAATACCAACGCAATGGCTATGGGAGCCAGAAACCTGACGATGAACAAAAATACGGGAGCCAGCCTCGACCTTAGTGAACCTTCGTTCAGGATTTCGGCATACACATCAGCAGGTTTGAGTTTCCAGCCAACGAAAATAACGATGAACAGGCCCCCCAATGGAAGTAGGAAATTGGCCGAGGTTTTGTCCATCAGATCGAAAAGGCTCATTCCGGCTATGCTTAGCTCGGGCATAGGCCCCATGCTCAGGGTGGTGAAAATGCCTAGGATGGTAATGGCAATTGTTGAGACAATGGTAGCATTTTTTCTGCCTAAAGCCAGTTCTTCGCCAAAATAGGCTACAGCCACTTCCAGAACCGAAATTGTGGAAGTGAGGGCAGCAATGGCGAGCAGTATAAAAAATACCAGCTCAAAGATGGCTCCACCGGCCATTTGGTCGAAAATCATGGGTAGTGTGATGAATACCAGACTCGGACCTGCCTCTGGTGTTATTTTAAACGCAAAAACCGCAGGGAAAATGGCCAAGCCGGCCAGAATAGCTATGGCTGTATCGGCCAGAGAAACGGAGATTGCAGTTTTGCCGAGGTTATCGTTTTTTCGGATGTATGAGCCATAAGTGATCAGTGTTCCCATGCCAATACTGAGCGAAAAGAAAGCCTGTCCCAAGGCCTGAAGCATTACTGCTGCATTGATCTTGCTGAAATCAGGACGAAAAAGGAACCTAAGCCCTTCGCCTGCACCGGGAAGGGTCAAGCTGCGGATACCCAGAACAATAATAATGATTAGCAGCAAAGGCATCATGATCTTGGTGGAACGCTCGATACCATTTTTTACACCCTTATACACTATGAGGCCGGTGAGCAGCATGAAGACAACCTGCCAGATCACTGGCCTCCAACCGCTCGATACAAATGTTGAGAAGGTATTTTCCAGGTCTCTTTTCTGAAGGTGGTCGAGTTTGTTGAATAGAGTCAGATAAAGATATTCCAATGTCCAGCCTGCAACAGTTGTATAGAAGGCCAGGATGGTAAAGGCTGCTGCCACTCCAATAAATCCGACGGCGGGCCAGGCTGTTCCCGGTGCAAGCAGTCTGAAAGCACCCACAGGATTTCGCTGTGCTTTCCGACCGACAACAAACTCGGATAGCATAGCAGGAACGCCGATGAGCAGGATAAGAACAAGATAGGCGAGTAGAAATGCCCCTCCTCCATTTTCGCCGGCCACATAAGGAAATCTCCAGATATTGCCCAGTCCGACAGCAGACCCTGCTGCTGCTGCGATCACCCCGATTTGTGATCCAAAACTCTCGCGTGTCATGATCTTTTCAGCCCTGTGCATAAAATTATTTTGATGTATGAAGTGTCATTCGTAACGCAGCGATTCAATGGGGTCAACGGTGGCTGCCTTGTTGGCCGGTATGGAACCCGACAGCAGTGCGACCCCAAAACATAAAATAACTGCCACACCAATCCATATCCACGGAATAATAAATGATGACCCGATGATGAAAGAAAGGATATTGCCAACGAGAATTCCTGCCACAATGCCGAAAAAGCCACCAATCTGTGCGATAATAACCGCCTCAATCAGAAATTGATCCCTGATTGCCTTTCGTGTGGCTCCCATGGCCTTGCGGATACCTATCTCCAGAGTGCGCTCGGTGACGGATACCAGCATGATATTCATCAGCCCGATGGCTGCCCCAAAGAGCGTGATCAAACCGATAAATGTGGCCCCCAGTCTTACCGTACCCGTGAGGTTGATAAGCATGCTGGCAATACTATCGCTTTTAACAATAGTGAATGATTCCGGTCGACCGGGTTGGTCATTGCGGACAACACGAAAAATACCTATGGCTTCACCAACCGCAGCTTCCATCTCTTCGGCGCTGCGTGCCCTGATGCTGATGGTATGATTCATATTGGGACGGGAGAAATACTGTCTGACATTGTTGATGGGAAGCATGCAGTTACGATCGCCGCTAAAGCCCATGCTCGAGCCTTTCTCCTTCATCACCCCCACCACGCGATATTTGCCGGGGCCGACCGAAATAATTTTACCGATCGGATCTTCATTATTCTTAAAAAGATCCTTGGCAATGGCACTCCCGATCACGGCCAAATGATTACCCTGAAATGCTTCTGCTGCCGTGATGTTGCGGCCTTTCTCTATCTCAAAACCTGAATTGTACAAATAGTTATCATCAATACCCACAATCTGCACATTAGGGTTAGTCTTGTTCTCACCAAAGCGCAGCGTGGCCGTTCCTGTGCCAAAAGTGAATATGCTGACTGAGGCTGACATGTTGAATTCTTCTTTGAATCTGAGCGCCTCGCGGAAAGTGATGTTTTTAAAAGCTTTGGGGTCGCTTCTCCTTCCACCCATATGAACATTGAGGTCGCGGTTGCGAATGTTGAAGGTGTTGGCACCCATCATCGAGAAGTTCTCGTTCAGGTAAAACTTAATGGCATCGATGGCCGTAAGTATGCCGACAAGTGCCATGATGCCGAACGCGATAATGGCAATAGTGAGTGTGGTTCGCAGAAGATGACTCCTGATCGAATCGATGGAAACTCGAATGTTTTCGCTGAGGTTTTTCTTCATAAGAGTTGCTTAGTCGCTTTTCTTTCCAAAGGCAAGGTCACCGGCATCGCCAAGACCCGGTACAATGTATGCCTGGGCAGTAAGTTCATCGTCGATGCCACCTACCCACACCGTAAGGTTCATCATCGAAGTATACCGCTTGATATATTCCAGACCTTCAACACTGGCAAGGGCTGAAACAATATGAATTTGTTTTGGCATGCCAAGGTTGATCATGCTTTTCAGGGTCTTCACCACCGATGCTCCCGTGGCAAGCATAGGGTCGCTGAGAATGAGCACCTTGCCTGTGATGTCGGGCGAAGAGATATATTCTACCCTAATGTCGAAGGCTTCGTTCTTGTCGTATTTTCGATAGGCAGTTATAAAGGCATTGTCAGCCCTGTCGAAATAGTTGAGCATGCCCTGATGCAAAGGAAGTCCTGCCCTAAGAATCGTAGCTAGTATGGGTTGTTCCTGCATGAGTTGCATTTCGGCCACGCCCAAAGGTGTTGTAACATCAACAGTTTGATAATCAAATGTTTTACTTATCTCATAGGCAAAGATCTCACCAATGCGTTCCAGATTACCTCTGAACCGCATTCGGTCGGTTTGAATGGCTGCATCGCGGATTTCGGCAATAAATTGATTGAAAACCGAGTTGACTTCGCCAAGGTTCTTTATCATGGCCTTGTGGTTTCGTGTTCAGGCAAATGTACACTAAATTTTATATGGTAAACCTCATGATTCGTGCTTAATCAGGCTGTATTAATCTCGTAAAATAAGGCTTAAGCAACAAAAAAGCTCTAGGATACTGCTGTAATAACGGTACTCAACGAAAAAATCTTCTGAGCCGTTTGATTGCCTTCACAGGCCAGCGTAAATACCAGGACAACCGGTTGATATGAATGCCGGGATAGGTTGTGGACTGCCCGCCAAAGCCAAGATAAAATCTTGCAAGGCCTTCCTGATCGCTGCCTTCAAAATCAAGCACATATTGCCCGGGAGCGTGCTCGTGAATGATGCTGTCGATCAGATAGGTAAGTGCATGTTGCTCCTTGCCGGCCTGACTGGTGCCTGAAAACAGAAATACGATTTTACCGTTGCTTTTAACAAAAACTGCACCACAGACCAGTTGATTGGCTATGTCATAAACGCCGCAGGTAATGGATTGACCACGATGAATGGAAGCATAGGCCAGCTGCACAAACCGGCGGTACTCGCGTTCGTTCCAGTGACTGATGGTGCGGCCGCGGTTTTCGCGGAATAAGGTTACTACTTGTTCCGGCCGGATGTTTTTGCTCAGACTAAGCCCCGCTTCCTGGGCCTTTTTCAGGTTCCTCTTTGTATTTGATGAATAATTACGATGAATCCTTTCGTAAGTATTGATGAGGTCAAGTTCAATATTGGTATACAAGCTAAGCCCGAAGCCTTCTTCAGGCACTTTATTGTGTTTGTTGAGCTTGATCTCAGCCAACTTGAAGTGTGGAGGAATGGCATGCAGAAACCTTGAAGTCACATCGCGGCTCATGATATGCCGCGAGTAAATGCCCAGCTGCTGTGCAAAAAATGGCTGAAAGAGGTAGCTCACCCCGAGTCGTGTGTTTCCTGTTAGAGGAAATACCCGCTCATAATCACCCTCCACCAGCGCTTCCCAATTCTTGTGTACAATGTCGAGGTACCATGACCACCCGTATAAATTGCCATTGAAAGCTTCACGCAAACATTGGTCCCATTTGACCTTGTCGATTTCAGCGTGCCGGAGGTAACGTATTGGTTTGCTCAAGCTCATCACAAAGCAGCTTCGATGATTTTTTCATAAACAGCTCTCCATCCGGCCCAGCGTTTCATATCGCTCTGGCTTTCGTTGTGCCACAAGGTGGTCATATTGCCTCCATGCTCCTTTACGGCTTGGATAATCGGCAAAGTTCTTTCCAGCGCGGCATCCGCATCCAGGCGGAGGTAATCGCACAGTGTGCCATCCATGACCATGAATGGGTGAACCATCAGGTTTGTGGGCACGTCGTGATCAAGGTCGTAGTAGGGAAAGGGGATGGTGATGCCAGCCCTGAAACCGGGTGCTGAGGCATAGCCCATGGTGTAATCATCGGTGATGTTGAGGTCGATCAGGTGGTGATAAGTCACTGGCAACCTCAGACGCAGATAATGTTGCCGGCTGATTTTTATGGGCTCATGCAACACTTCTGACAGCCCATTGATTTCGCTCTGCAGCCGTGCTTTGTCGGCATAGGTGTTGTACGATGGATGAATACCGGTTCTTGCGTAATCAGCAATACGCCGGATGAGCGAACCGAAATCACGGCTGGCCGTCGGGTTATTTTTGTCATAAGCCCCGTATTCGGCAAAAAGAAAAAAGTAGATGGGCTGAAGGTTATACCGCCTTTGCAGTTCAAGCTGATAATCGTAAGTGTCGTAAGGATCGGCTTCAATGCCTTGCAGAACCTTTAGTCGTTGACGAAAGTTCTGAAAATCAGCAGAAGTCAGATCCAAAACCGCTGAAAGGATTGTCCTGTAGAATCCTTTGTGCAGATAGGCCCATGCAACGTCGATGTCGTAGGTGGGAACAAAACGGTAAGGGGGCTTCTGCGTTTTTAGTCCGGGATAAAAAGCCTGCAATACATCACCAAGCTGTTTGGCCCATATGTTGGCAATTGGTTTTTCGAGCACGCCCATCTGGCTGAGAATGGACGAACCGGCCTCAAACCGGCCATGGGCATCGGGAGAAAATGGAAGGTATTCCTCAAACCGACTGACGACGTAAAAAATGGCTGCAAAGGCATCGAACGGCAGCGCAGAACGCTCGTGAAAAACGGGAAAAATGGCATTTACGTTGTCGATCGAGAATGGTTGCAGCTGCTGCATGTGAATCTCGCGGCTGAACAGCAGAGTCGATGACCTCAGAAAGAGGTGATTGCGGATGGGCTGTTCGCCATAAACCAATACCGGATTCATGGTTTCATCCAGAACTGAAGCATCAGTGACAAGGCGATGCCGGAGACCCAGCAGCCGATCAAGCACTAAATCCAAAGTGTAGCTTAATCTTTGGGTGATGCGCGGAACGTGAACAATCAATTCTGTCATGGCATTCAAAAGTAATGAGAAAAGGCGTTGAAGTGCAAAAATGCGCTCGTCTCAATATCTACTGCCATTTAGCCTCGTCGAGAAATCAGAGATCATTAATTACTTACTTACACATGCCCCACTGATGGTGCTCTTTTACTACTTTTACTGCCCGGTTAAGCCATACCCGATGGATCAATATATTGTATCTGCCCGCAAATACAGGCCTGCAACCTTTGATATGGTGGTGGGACAGCCCACAATTACCTCAACCCTTAAGAACGCCATACGCAACAATACCCTCGCTCAGGCATTCCTGTTTACCGGACCCAGGGGCGTGGGTAAAACCACCTGTGCCCGTATCCTGGCCAAAACCCTCAACTGCCTCAATCCCACACCAAATCAGGAAGCCTGCGACCAGTGCGAGTCGTGTGTATCGTTCCGGCAGTCAGCTTCGTTCAATATTCATGAGCTCGATGCTGCTTCCAACAACTCAGTGGATGATATCCGTGCGCTCGTGGAGCAGGTGCGCATTCCACCGCAGGTTGGCAAATACAAAGTTTATATCATCGATGAGGTGCACATGCTGACGCAGGCAGCCTTCAATGCTTTTCTCAAAACACTCGAGGAACCGCCCTCGTATGCCAAGTTCATCCTGGCCACTACCGAGAAGCATAAGATCATTCCCACAATTTTATCGCGGTGCCAAATTTATGACTTCAAGCGTATTACAGTAGATGATATTTCGCAGTATATTGCCTATGTGGCTGAAAAGGAAGGAGTTGATATTGACGAGGATGCCCGTAACATCATTGCCCTCAAGGCCGATGGCGCATTACGCGATGCCCTGTCAATCTTCGATCAGATGGTCAGTTTTTCGGGTCGAAACATCACCTATCATGATGTGATCAGCAACCTCAACGTGCTCGATTTTGAGTACTATTTCCGTATGGTCGAATATTTTCATGGGGCCCAAATAAGCAATATTTTACTGATGCTCAACGAAGTGATTGCCAATGGTTTCGATGCACAGCATTTCATGATCGGGCTGGCCTCACACCTGCGCAATTTGTTGGTAGCTTCCCGACCCGAAACCGCACAACTACTCGAGGTGTCGGAATCCCTGCGTGAGCGTTACCGCAGACAGGCTCAGCGCTGCAGTATTCAGTTCTTGCTTAATGCATTGGATATAAGTAATGAATGCGATGTGAATTACGCCCGAAGCTCGAACAAGCGCATACTTGTGGAGCTTTCATTGCTGCGGATGGCCGGAACTGGTGGAAAAACACCTGCCGGTGATCAAGCTCCTGTTCAGTCAGCAGCACCCACATCGAGCAACCCACTCCAACCAATACCGGTTCAGCCACCATTACCAAAACAGCCCCGTCCGGATGCAGCTGCCCCAACAATAAGTGTTGCTCCGCCTCATGATTCGCCTTCACCTTCTGACCCTCCAACACCTTCATATCCAAAAATCGAAACAGCGCGCACGGTAAACGAGCCTCAGCCTATCCGAAGCGGAGGTGTCCGGACGATCTCTATCTCGCAAACTGCACAGAAGCCTCAGAATGATAAAATGGCCAAAGCTGTCATCAGCAACCCTTTCAATCAGGAAGAGCTAGAAAAGGCCTGGAGCGGATTCTGTGACACTTACATGAGCCAATCGCCTTCTTTTGCCAATGCCATCAGGCGGCTTAAGCCAAAGCTTGCCGGAGATTGGATAGTCGATGTAATTATGGACAACAAATTCCCTGTTCAGGATAAGCTTAACTGGAATGCACTTCAGGTTTATTTATTCAAACAGCTTAAAAACAATCAAATACAGATTGTACCTCATTTTGTGGATACACCTGTTGCTCAGGCACAACCATTTACCGACAAAGAGAAATTCGAAAAAATGCTGCAGGATTACCCCTATCTCCAACAATTGCGCATTGATCTTGAGTTGGAGCCTGAAACCTGAAATTAACCCGCTCTATTATCCACGCTAGACGATTTATGAATACGGAAGTTACCGAGTATATCCTACAGGCACCTGAGGCTCAGCAGCAGGCGATGGTTCAGCTGAGAGCACTTATTGCCCGGATTGTGCCGGGGGTGAAAGTATCTATGAAGTGGGGCCGACCTGTTTCTTCTACCGGTAAGGATTTTGCCTATTTCAAGACTGGCAGCAAGGCCCTGACTCTGGGTTTTTTTAGCCGTAAACGTCTCAGCGACCCCATTGATCAACTCGAGGGCACAGGTGCTTCGATGTGTCATATTAAAATCAAAAACGCCGAAGACCTGCAATCTTTTACTATATCCCAGTGGATTATGGAATCGGCGCAATAGACACTCGTCTGCCGAAAACTGGTCAGAACTGAACTACATCTTAATAATAATTGTTGACACTAATTATCTTTTCAAATCGACCCAGCAATCTTAAAATGCCTATTCTATGAAAAAGATCCTCATTTCGTTAATTTCTCTCTTCATCATCACTTCTGTTGCCGCACAAACGGCTCTCGAGAAGCCCATCCAGCTTGATCCGAATGTGAAAAAGGGAAAGCTGAAGAACGGGCTGACCTATTACATCCAGCGCAACACCACGCCTCCAGGCCGTGTCGAGATGCGTCTGGCTGTGAATGCCGGGTCGATACTCGAAGACGAAAACCAACAGGGACTTGCTCACTTTGTAGAGCATATGGCGTTCAACGGAACCAGACGTTTCACCAAGAATGCACTGGTGAACTTCCTTGAGAGGGCAGGGGTGCGTTTTGGACCCGACCTCAATGCCTACACCAGTTTCGACGAAACGGTTTATATGCTTCAAATGCCCACCGACAGGCCAGGACTGGTTGACTCAGCCTTTATAGTACTCGAGGAGTGGGCAGCCTGGGTGGCCATGGAGGGTGACGAGATAGACAAGGAACGCGGTGTGATCCGCGAAGAGTGGCGGCTTGGCCTCGGCGCTGAAGACCGCATGCGCAAAAAATATTTTCCAGTCATTTTCAACGGTTCGCTCTATGCCGAACGATTGCCCATTGGTACGCTTGGCGTCATCAATACAGCAAGCTATGAAACACTGCGCAGGTTTTACAGAGATTGGTACCGCCCTAACCTTCAGGCTGTTGTCGTGGTTGGCGATATCGATCCCGCTTCTGCCGAGGCTATGATAAAAAAGCATTTCAGCCCGCTCGAAAACCCAAAAAAACAACGCGAGCGTAAAATCTTTGGCGTGCCCGACAACGTTGAACCCCTCGTTTCGGTTGCCACCGATCCTGAAGCTACCAACACGGTTTTCAGGCTGATGTACAAGCATCCGCGAAAAACTGCAGTCACCTATGCCGACTACCGCGAACAAATGATGCAGCGCATCTATAGTGGCATGATGTCAGCCCGATTCGCCGAACTTAACCAAAAGCCTGAATCTCCGTTTATCTCTGCATCATCGTTCTATGGAGGTTTTATGGGAAGGGCAATCAATGCGCTTACCTCTTTTGCAACCATCAAGGAAAATCGGATTGAGGATGCCATCACACAACTGGTTATTGAAAACGAAAGGGTGCGTCGTCACGGTTTTACACCCGGAGAACTTGATCGCCAGAAGGCCGAGATTCTGGCTTCTGCAGAGCGTCGTTTCCGCGAACGCGACAAAACCAATTCTGCTTCTCTGGTCATGGCTTATACCGCCAACTTCCTGCAGAAAACCCCAGTTCCAGGCCCCGAAATTGAATTGCAGATGATCAGGGAACTGCTTCCGACCATCACTATCGAAAATATGAACGCACTGGCACCCGCATGGATCACTGAACATAATATGGTGGCTGTGCTCACCGCCCCGCAGCGCGACGATTTTCCCGTCCCCGACGAGGCCCGTGTGCTCGATCTGATCAATAAGGGCAAACTTTTGGAAGTGCAGGCATTTGAAGATAATTTTAAAGATGAGCCGCTGATGTCAGTCAGGCCAGCCCCGCTCACTCAGATGCCTGTGGCTGCCGACAAGGGAATGGGCGTGAAAGAATATAAGCTGGAAAACGAAATCACTTTAGTGGTTAAACCTACAGACTTAAAAAACGACGAGATTCTTTTCACAGCCTTTTCGATGGGTGGTATTTCGCTTTCTCCAGACGATGCTGTTTTTGCCGCTAATGCAATGTCGCGCATGATCCAGGGAAGCGGCATCGGCAACTTCAGTGCTGTTGACCTGCAAAAGAAGCTCACCGGACAACAGCTCAGCCTTCAGCCATTTGCCGAAGAATTCCGTCATGGATTCCGCGGCAGCTCAAGCCCAAAGGACTTCGAAACCTTTCTTCAGCTGCTCCATCTGCATATGCAGGGTGCACGCCGTGACGCCGGTGCCTTCGAGGCGCTTCGTTCCCAGCTGGTCAGTCAGATGCGCTTTGTGAAAGCCAATCCACGTGTCGTGTTCAGCGATACACTCACAAGACTACTGGGCAGCAACCACCCCCGTGCCTTTGCCGTTCCCGATAGCCGGCAGTTGGAAAGCCTTAATCCAGAGGTAGTTTACAGTCTATATGACAAGATGTTCACCAACGCACATGGACTTACGGTCATAGTTGTCGGCAACATCAGCAACGAGCAGCTATCGCTGCTCGCCGCTTACCTGAACAATCTTCCTGCGGGTGGCAAGAGCCTGCAATGGAAGGATCACAAAGTGAAATTCCCACCGCAATCCGTTGATGCAAAAGTGTTTGCAGGCACTGAAAATCAGTGTCAGGTTGCAGTCAATTTCAGCAATTCCTTCGAGTGGACCGACCGCAACCGCATGTTGATGAATCTGGCCTCGCGCGCTTACAACATCAAGCTGCGCGAAAACATGCGCGAAGAACTGGGAGGCGTTTATGGAGTGAGTGCACGGGGCACTGTAAGCAAATTGCCTGAACCTAGACTCAGCATCAATGTTGGCTGGGGTACCAATCCTAGTCTGGTGGATACTTTAACCTCAGTTGTATTCGACCAGATGAAACGCCTAATTGAGAGTGGCCCAACCGCCGATGACCTTGCCAAGGTAAAAGAAACGGCCATTCGCGAGCGCGAAACCAATGAGAAGCAGAACAACTTCTGGAGCAGCTATATTGATTTCAGCTATTTCAATGCAACGCCTCTTGTGGCTTTCGATGATTTCAGGGCATCTGTCGAGTCAATTACCGTCAACGAAATCCGCGACTTTGCAAAAAAATATTTCAAACCGGAACACTACCTAAGGGTTACACTCTACCCTGAAAATATGATGAATTAGCACAATCAGCACATTACGTACCAGCACGGACTGCAGGGCAGGTAGTTTTTTTGTGGCGGATCAACCAAACCGTCATCCTGCCGGCTTTGCTGTCCGTGTTTTATTTATTAATCGTTGCACTTGCCTCACTTTTTGGATAAAGAGGTTGTAACTTTATAAGAGCACAAACGTCTATATTGGCAGTTCAATTGATCGGATGACCCGAAAAGAATACAATCAGGCCGTACAACTTTATTCGGATAACATTTATAGGTTTGTTTTGAAAAACCTTCGTGATTCCGATAACGCCCGCGATGTGGTGCAGGAAACTTATACTAAAGTGTGGCAAAAGGTCGGCGAAATTGACTTCAGCAAGGCCAAATCGTACCTTTTCACTACAGCTTATAACACCATGATCGATATGATCAGGCGCGAAGACCGTCGCAAGGCCTTTGTGCCCGAATGCAGTCAATCAGTGTCTTACAACCAGTTCAACGACTTGCAGGAAGTGCTCAGTCAGGCTCTGGCTACCCTGCCTCAGCAGCAGCAGTCGCTTGTGCTGCTGCGCGATTACGAGGGTTACAGCTACGAAGAGATCGGACAGATCACCGGGCTGAGCGAGTCGCAGGTGAAAGTCTATATCTACCGTGCCCGGCAATCCATGCGCAATTATATCCGCAGTCTGGATTATGTATTGGAGGATAAGCCATGAACATCAACCTTGAAAATTATCAGGCCTTTATGCTCGACTTCATCGAAGGGCGTCTCGATGCAGCCACTGCCAACGCTTTGAGGCAATTTGTTGCCCATCATCCTGAAATTGGAAACTGGGAAGAGCTCAATGATGATCTGCCTATACTTGAATCGGAAATTGCCATATTTGAAGGCAAGCTTGGCCTGCTGAAGCCCGAAATTATTCCCTTTGGTCATATTGATGAGCACAACTACGAGTCGTATTTCACAGCCTTACACGAAAATATTCTTACTGACGATGAGCAGGCTGCCCTGCAACAATTTCTCAGACTAAATCCCCGGCTGGAAGACGATTTCCGCCTTGCAGGTATGGTATTTCTGGTGCCTGATAAGTCTATTGTTTTTCCTCAAAAGGCCAATTTGATCCGAAAAGCGCCTGTGGTCTGTCTCATGACAGGCAACGCGCTTAGAATAGCTGCCGCTGTAGCATTGTTGGTTACGGTCAGCCTGTGGTGGTTCAGACAAATACCCGACCAGCCGCTAAACCATCATGCCCTCGTAACGGAAAGTCCTGCAACGATTTCACTAGAAAAGTCCGATGAAGCGGCGCTGGCAGCGCGCAATGCTTTTGAAATTGCCCCTGCCGGACCCGCAATAGTAAGGCGGAAAAACACCACTCCTAAGCCAAACCCGGGCTCAGATACCAAACAACAGGAGCGCCACGATGGCCTTCCCACCATGCAGAAACGTGCCTCAGGTCTTGTTGCCCTTACTCCGCAAGGCACATTGGCTCTTTCAAATAATGATCTGGAGACCAGATTATTGATTGCAAATCTCATCGAATCAGGAAAGCTTAATCATAGCACAGGTATGCAGCAACGTGTGCGGCAGGCAATGGGGGGTCTGGGTAAAACCATCGATTATATTCAGAGGAGCTCTGAAAGATTCCTGCCCGAAAATGTACTTGCAGCCGGGGTTGGGGTTTACAATATGCTCACCGACAACAATGTGGCGCTCGTCAAGGAATACGAAGCCGGTCAGCTTCAGGCCCTGACGCTTGAATCCGACCGATTCGGCATGAGGAAAAAAATGCCTTGAAGCTATTTTTCTATCTGGGGGTTAAAAGGCAGGGTTGAGTATAATTTGCAAGAACACTCGGGTTAACTGGATTTTTTCGTTTGAAACGGGTTTTAATTATCATCATTTTCATTTACTTTTGCTCTTTGTTAATGTTTTTAACCCGAATTATTAACCCAAAACCCGATTTATGATGAGAAGAACTCTACTCCTTTCAGCTTTAATTTTGCTGACCGGCGTCGCTTTGATTGCCCAGAAAGCCTACACTTTTAAGCAGGCTTTTCCGGAGCATAAGGCCGTCGAGAAAATGATGGTGGGCATCGAACCTGCCAAGGATGCCAGCATGACCCAACCTAAACCTGTTGATTTCAGTGCTTTTATCCCACCCTACAAAGGCACCAATGTCGTAACCGTGATTGATATTGGTACCTCGGCAAATGCATATGGCTATGGTTATGGCGGCGGACAAAAATCGCTCGTAGCAGCGGTTCCCGAACTAAACATCGTCACCAATTTTCACCGTCTTGGCGGTGCAGCAGGTGGCACAGGGAATCAGCTTGGATACGACATTTCGATCAATGGTGGACTGACCTTCACCAATCAGATTCAGGTGTACAATGCTGCCAGTACAGTAGAAAATCCACGCTACCCGAACCATGGTCTATTTAATCCAGTCGGTAACACCGACATAAACAACGTATGGCTTCAGTTTCATGCCCCGACACTCGACAATTCCAATGGCAATTGGGGTGGTTATGGATTTGGCGTTGGAAAAATTGCCGACCCATCAGTCAAAACCAAGCATAATCAAGCAAGTAATCCCCCAATCTACCAATACATCCCAGATGCGTATGAGATTACCCGTCAGGGAAAGGTGTTTGTGGTTGACGTGAACCAGAACTGGACTAGCGGCTCAGTGGTTTACAACGGAAACCTCATTATTAATAAAGGCGTATGGGATGATACCGATGATGACTTTGTTTTTACACAGGAATTGCTCGATGCTCCGGTAAATGCAGCTACTACACGTCCTGCTGATGTCAAGGTGGCATTTTCCGAGGATGGAATGACCGGCTACATCTCAATGATTGCCGATAATGGCACAACTTCAGTAATTGGTCAATCCCCTGGTTTTTATCCTGTAATCTTTAAAACTACTGATGGTGGCGAAACATGGACAGACGGGGTTGGAATCCAGCTTGGTGGTGAAAACGGATTAACTGGCATCGTGAATGAGTTGCTCAGCGACGACCAGATTGCGCAGCTTTACAACCCACCGTTGCCTGCACGGACCGAAATCCCCTATACTACTGCTTTCGACCATGATATAATTGTAGATGCAAACGGAAATCTTCATATTGGTGTAGTTGTTGGTGTTGTTGGCACAAACGATTACAGCATTGTTTCGTCTGATTATCTCTTTGCTGCCTACGACATTTACACTACCGATGGTGGCACCACATGGCATGCAGTAAAGCTGGGCAACATCCGTAAATTCCGCGGAACCTGGCCGACAGACTTTACCGAAGATAACCGAATACAGATCAGCGCTTCACCCGACCGCAACACTATCTTTGTGCTCTGGCTTGACACCGATTTAGAAGCAGTTGAAGATAATTCAAGGCCCAATATTTTTGCCCGTGGTATACGTCCCAATTCATGGGGAACAGCAAATCTGACCTGCGAAAACGGCAATCCCGTTGCAACCAATGTTACGCTCTTTTCGCCCGGAATGTGGCAGGCCAGCTTCTTTGCCGTATCAGCCAAGAGCTTGTTTGCAGATAACAAGTATACAATCCCGATCACATATCAGCCTATTGATCCGGGTGTTGAGCCAATAAATCCAGTGCAGTTCAAATACATCACCAACTTTTTCTATACCGACAACGACTTCTGCGTGGTCGGAAACAGCGAGTTGGCTGCCATCAATGCCTTACAGGTTAGCCAGAATTTCCCCAATCCCTTTTCTGGAACCACCAATATCAATATCAACCTGAGCAAGGGAAGCCAGGTTAAGATGGAAGTATTCAACCTGACCGGGCAGAAAGTGATAAGCAATCAATATGGTTACAGGCCTGCCGGACAACATTCGCTGAGCCTGAATGCCGATCATTTGCCTACTGGTATCTACTTCTATACCGTGGAAGCCAACAATCAGAAAACCACCCAAAAAATGGTTGTCCGTTAATCCCCGACTAAATACAAAAACCTACCCCGGAGGAAACTCCGGGGGTTTTTAGTATTTTAGCAGCACTCTTAATTGTTAATTAAATCAAAAACAGATGAAAAAAGCTCTACTAACATTTGCTTGTGTTGGATTGTTTGCATCGCTTGCAGCACAAACACCGATGCAAAAGCAAAACAACCGTCTGAGTCAGGAAACTAAGTTGCGCTCAAAGGCCATAACCGAAGCGGCTTCGAACCTGAGCGGCGAAGTAAATCCTTATGTGGTTAATCCCAAAAATCCCGACATCGTGGTGGGTACCACGCGCTACGATCTGCAGTCAAATACCAGTATGGCACGCCGCATCCATGCCTATCCGGATGGCACGATTGCTGCCACTTGGACAAGAGGTATTGCTGACCCCTCATTTCCCGAGCGTGGGACAGGGTACAATTATTTCAACGGAACGGCATGGGGACCCAATCCCACTGCAAGGATTGAACCTGTAAGAAATGGCTGGCCTACCTATCAGCCATACGGGCCTAATGGAGAGATTGTTGTTGCACACACCGGAGGCACTGCAGGTCTTATCTTTTCGCACCGTCCCAACAAGGGAACAGGAGCCTGGACTCATTTTTATCTGCAGGGACCAGACGGTTTTCAGGACCTGCTCTGGCCGCGAATGATGACTTCAGGCCCCGACAGGCAGGTGATTCATGTGATAGCTGCCCTCGATGCTAATTATCAGGGTCTTGATGGGGCTCTTCTTTACAGCCGTTCATCGGATGGTGGTGCCACGTGGAATCCGCAAAATGTGATTTTACCTGGTCTTGGCGCCGGTGATATCTGGGGTGTTGGTGGCGACGTATATGCCTGGGCTGCTCCAAAGGGCGATACCATCGCTTTCATCGTCGGCGATTTCCTTGCGGATGGCATCGTGTTGAAATCAAATGACGGCGGCGATACGTGGGAATCCATGAAATACTATGAAGCTCCAATTCCTGCCTTCGGAAATCAAGTTCCGCTTCCACGCCACGGCGGGCTTGATGGCTATCAGGCAGCTGTAATCGACGATATGGGCCGTGTGCACGTAGCTTCGGGCCGTATGATGCATTCAGCTGATGGAACTGGTGGACCAACAAGCTACTTCCCATACTCTAATGGATTACTCTACTGGAATGAAACAATGCCTCCGCTTGACAGCACTAAGGTTACAGCCAATATCCTCGATCCCAGTGGTATGCCTTCGCAATATCTTCTGGCTGAAGTTGTGGATAATGGCACCGACACGATTATTGGCGTTGCTACATTTCAAGCTTCACTCACCTCCATGCCTCAGTTGGTTTTTGATCACAACGCAAAAATCCTTTACGCATTCTATTCAGCACTGACGTTGGGATTCAGCAATGGCGAACTTAACTATCGTCACGTCTGGATGCGCTTCTCCGAAAATTACGGCCAGACATGGAGTCCTCCTCAGGATCTGACCGGAAGTATATTCCAGATTTTCAGCGATTGTGTGTATCCCTCCGCATCCGAAAGTGTTACTGACAAAGTGCACGTGCTCTACCAATCGGATAACCAGCCAGGCAATGCCATTCGTTTTTCAGGCCATTCAGTAAACGACAACAACATTGTTTATCTGCCTGTAAACCTGGCTGTTGGCATCGATGAAAAACCCGCAAGCATACTTGCTATTGATCAGCTGATGCCAAATCCCGCAAACAGATCAACAAAGCTCGTTATGCATGTTGACCGCCCCGCTATTGCACAAGTGAGTCTTGTTAATCTGGTGGGTCAGGCAGTACAGAGCCATTCGCTCAATCTTCCCAATGCCGGGCCACACGACTTAAGGCTGGACCTCAGCGGTTTACGTCCTGGTGTTTATCTTGTCAGGGTTGAAGCCGGCAGCGATGTGGCTGTTCGTAAGCTTGTTGTGGAATAGGTTTTTAATAAAGTATTAGGATAAAAGCAGGCAGCAATGCCTGCTTTTTTTTTGAACATCGTTTTAACCACTGTACCACAAAGATGCCATAAGGCTTGAGTTTATTATGATTGAATTCATAATTCAATCAGTTGCTATTTAAGCGAATAATCATAAAATGCAATTCTGTGTAACCAAAAAACCAGTTTATGAAGAAGTCAATACTCAGCATTGTTTTTATTGTTGTTGCCGCTATTCTGGTAGCCCAGACACCATTACAACGGCAGATGCAACACTGGGCCTGCAAGGCTGAAATGGAATTGTCATCTGATGCCGAATCCTTGCCGTGGTAAGGCGAGCACAACCCTTTTGTTTCCACTTTGGTGCCACCTGATGTGGTGATTGGGCAATGCCGCTATGACAGGCAATCGAATTATTCCATGCAACGACGCATGCATGTGTATCCTGACGGAACCATCGCTGCCACATGGATGAGGGCCATGAATGATCCGGGCTAAGCCGACAGGGGAGCAGCTTACAATTATTTTGATGGCAACACCTGGGGCCAGTGGCCCACAACCCGCATCGAGAATGCGCGCACAGGATGGCCGGCCTACGCACCTTTCGGACCTAATGGCGAAATCGTTGCTTCGCATACCGGAACATCTGCAGGTCTGGTATTTAACTGGAGACCCAATAAAGGTTCAGGCGCATGGACTAGTTTTGTTCTTGCTGGTCCCAACGGCCTCGACCTGTTATATCCCCGCATAGCTACCAACGGACCTAACCGCCAGACCATTCACCTTATCGTGCAAGTGCGAAACACTACACCTTATCAGGGATTGGCTGGTGCACTTACCTATAGCCGCTTACAGGATGGCGGACAAACCTGGGATATTCTTCATCAGGTGATCGAAGGCAATGATGCGACACGGTTTTCCGGCCATGGCGCCGATCGCTATGCTTTTGCAGAACCCTTGGCGAAACACATGCATTTGTCACCGGCGACGGCTATTCCGATATATGCGTAATGTAATCGACTGACAATGGAAATACATAGGATAGAATTGATTATTACAACAGCATCGATCCATTCATGAACGGTACAATCGCCTATCCACTCCATGTAAGTCTAGATTCATACCACAGCATCGTACTTGACGATCTTTGCCGGGTGCATGTTAGCTCCGGACGACGCATCCATCGTACCGATGGAAACGGCGGCCGGCTTTACCGACGCCCGTCCGATGGACTGATTTATTGAAACGAAACCATGCCAGCCCTCGACACTGCCATACTGAAATATACAGATGCCCCTAACGGCGTGCCGGATAATATCCTGCTTGCCAGGGTGCAGGATAACGGCACCGATAGTATTGTTGGTATTGCTACCTATTATGCTTCGCTCACCTCGATGCCGATGCTTGTTTTTGACCACGAGACCAAATTCCTCTATGCCTTTCACAGCGCCCTTACCTTTGGTTTTGTAAACAACGACTATAACTACCGGCATATCTGGATGCGTTATTCCGAAGATTAAGGTCAGACTTGGAGCCCACCTGTTGATCTCACAGGCGATAAATTTCACCTCTTTACTGAATGTGTTTTTCCAACAGCCTCGCCGACAGTTAACAACAAAGTTCACCTGATCTATCAATCGGACGATGCCCCAAGCATGAATGCCACAACCGAAGAACACCCCGTGCGCGACAATGGCATTGTCCACCTGACAGTCGACCGCATGACCGTCGGTATAAAAGAGCAGAAGCCGTCGATCATCTACGTTGACCAGTTGTTTCCAAATCCGCAAACGAAATGGCCAACCTAATAATCCGGATGCGGGTAGCAGGTCCAGTATCTTTGCAGGTTTACAATACCAAACACCAGATGGTTTACAGCAATCATTTACAGCTTAACCATGCAGGTCTTCACAGGGTGCAGATTCCATTGCACGGATTTGATGCCGATTTGTATATTGTGCAGGTGAAGGCAGGTGAGGATAAAGTGATGCAGAAACTAATTGTCAGATGAAGCCGGACCCTTCACTCTGATAATAAGCCGGGCCATCAGTCCGGCTTTTTTTTATTTGTATCCCGATTGTTCAGCAGCTTGCATTCAAATGCTTGCAGTGCCCACGCATGAAAAAGAAAAAGCCACCCGGGAGGGTGGCCCAATTATGAAAAACAAACAAAACAAGTGTAAACGCTATATAACAAAACATGTGCCGAAGCACTAAAATGTTCAAAATCAGAACTAATTATTGAGTTGCACCCTTGAATAATGTCCGAAAAATGGAAATTTATTTCAAAATTAGGAATAGTTTTGTCCAGAATAGAGTGTCTTCATGTAATTTCTTATTTAATAGCATATATTTCATTTAAATTATACGTGAAAATTGATATGAAAAATTCCAAAAATGGGAATGAATGCTATTCCCTCGTAATGGAGGCAGGTAAAAGACTTCCTGCTTTTTCGTAATTTTGCCGGAAAAATAAACTATGCGCCAGACTTTAAGAATTGTTGCCGTAGCATGTTTTGCAGCGCTTTTAATTATCAACTTTAGCCTTAATGCACAAAACCGGGATAAACTCACAAAATACGTTTACACCCTTTCTTCCGACAGCCTGTTGGGCAGACCTGTGGGTGGTGATGCCGATTTGAAAGCAGCCTCCTATATCCTGAAAATGATGATTCAGTCAAATCTTAAACCGATGGCCGACAAGGGCTATCAGAATTTTAGCCTTGTGGCTTCAGTGCAGCCCGGCACTGACAATGTGGTGCGCATCGGTGAGCATGTTATTGACTTTGGTACTCATTTCAGTCTCTACGCTTTCAGTGCTTCGGCAAGTGTTGAAGCACCGGTTGTTTTTGCTGGTTTTGGTATTGTCATGCAAAACGATAGTCTGTCGCGCGACGACTACAGGAAATTGGACGTGAAGGGTAAGTGGGTGCTTGTATTGCGTGGCGACCCCATGCCAGAGCGCAACGACAGCCCGTTTATCCCATTTGCTGATGCGCGCACCAAAGCCATGCTGGCCCGCGATCGTGGTGCCGCAGGCCTGATTATTACTTCCGGAATACGCAATAATGCCCAGGACGAACTTGCTCCGCTCATATTCGATCGTTCGGTATCGGATGTGGGTATTCCGGTAATTGATCTTAAACGCAGTGCAGCCGATGCCTATCTCTTACCACAAGGTTATGGAGCCGACAGCCTTGAAGCTTATTCAATCCGTGGTCACGAACCTTCGCCTATGTTGCTGGCAAAAGTTTCGGCCACTACACATCTGGTTAAAAAATCAGTAGAAACCCGAAACGTTGTTGCTGCACTCACTTCACCGGTACCATCGGATGAGTGGCTCGTAATTGGGGCACATTATGATCATCTGGGCATGGGTGGTACTGGCTCAGGCTCGCGCATGCCCGAAACACTGGCCATCCATTATGGTGCTGACGATAACGCTTCCGGTGTGGCAGGTGTCCTTTGGCTGGCTGAAAAACTTTCAGCTCAGCGCAATATGCTGAAGCGTAATATACTTTTTGTTGCGTTTGGGGCCGAAGAGCTGGGCTTAATCGGATCGAGGTATTTTGTGCGCAACCTGCCAGTGCCAAAGGAGAAAATTGTAGCCATGATTAACCTCGATATGATTGGCAGGCTCAACGAAAAGCAATCAGTAATGGCTGGTGGTACGGGTACTTCACCTGTTTGGGAGCCTATGCTTACACGACTGAATGAAGGTTCGGGCATCAGTCTTGCCTTCTCGCAGGAAGGATTTGGCGCTTCGGACCATGCGTCATTTTATGCAGAAGGCATACCCGTATTGTTTATTACTACGGGAGCCCACAGCGATTACCATACACCTAACGATACTCCGGATAAGATCAACTATCAGGGCATGCAACAGGTTTTGGGACTTGTCGGCGCTATAAGCCTCGAACTTGCGCAAATGACAGGACGTCCGGAATTCCGGGAGGCCGGACCACGCGAAAGGGTTGCCAGCCGCCGTGGGTTCAGGGTAACATTTGGTATAATGCCCGGATTTGCCGACACTGGTGGAAACGGCCTCAATGTGGATGGCGTTACCAAAGGCGGCCCTGCCGACCTGGCGGGCATGAAAAAGGGCGACAGAATTACTGCTGTCAACGGTTTGGCAGTGAAGGATATATACGACTACATGAATCGCCTCAAGACCATCATACCCGGTGAGCGAGTGAATGTGGATGTGGTACGAAACAATGAATCATTGATATTAGTTGTGGAGCTTTAGTCAGAACCCATTGCAAACCATCTATATTCAATTGCTTGCGGATAGCTTTTTGCTTAAATTCCTTCGCTTCGGAGTGGTGGGATTCAGTGGTGTTTTTGTTGACTTTGGCATCACATGGCTGCTCAAGGAGGTCTTTCGCTGGCAGAAGTATCTCAGCAACGCAATGGGCTTCATGGCAGCTGCCACATCAAATTATGTGCTCAACAGGTGGTGGACATTTCAGAGCACCAACCCGAATGTGGCTGTAGAATACACAGGGTTTATCTTTATTGCCATACTAGGCCTGTTCATCAATACCTTGATGCTCTTTTTGCTGATAAACAGGGTGAGGATGAATTTCTATGTCAGTAAGGCTTTTGCAACAGTGGTTGTCATGGTATGGAATTTTGTTGCCAACCTGGTTTTCACTTTTAACGGGATGACATTATGACAATCCGGCAACTTCATATATGAATCAGGCAGCCATGCTATTTCTCATCCCATCAAATCAGATGGTGTTTTGATCTGTTACGACTTATCAATTCTCGCCAGAACCTCTTGTGCATGTTGCGATAATTCCGGCCAAAAAAGATTAAAGGTCGTTTCCAAAGCAGCGTAATGCACCATGAGCACGTCTACTGCTCTATCCATTCCGCTCACAAAACTTGCCCTGCGATTCATACCATTATACACCCTTTGTAAATCGCGAAGGTTGGCATAACCGGCAAGCCAGTTCTGGGCTACCATCCAGGGGAGGATGCGGCGTGATCGGTTTGGCAAGAGCCTGTAATTGAACAGCAGTGTGCGGTAAACATGCTGCGAAAACCCGGTAAGGTCGCCTTTGCCATGTCGAGCCCATCCTATCGCCAGGAAATGGTCGAAGTAAATATCAAGTACTACAGGGGCATATTTTCCGAAGTCGGAGACTAAGCTATATGAGGTCACCTTCACAACGGGGTGAGAATCGGTAAATGCATCGATTTCGCGGTGCAAATTCACTCCAAGACGCATGGCACGGGGCAAGGCATCAATTGCATTTCCCCTTATATGATCGGCCACCATATTACCGGTGAGCACCAGTGCGTCGTCGCCCGACAAAAGGGCATGTGCCAGAAAATTCAGTTGCCGTTTTTTTACAAAACTAAGCAATGAGGTGCTTATTGGCTTTATTTTTTATGGTCATTCATGTTAAAACCATCAAATACATACCTTTGCGCACTTTTCGGGATAAGTGCAACGGCTTACTATCACCAACGGATAGCTATGAAAGACCTGACCGACGGCAAGGAAGGACATCTGATACTGCGCTTTACCATTCCCATGCTCATTGGCAATGTGTTTCAGCAGTTGTACAATGTTGTGGACAGTATTGTTATAGGCAGGTTTCTCGGTAATGAAGCCCTTGCGGCAGTTGGTGCCAGTTTTCCATTAATTTTCACGCTCATTTCGCTGGTGATTGGTCTGACCACAGGAGGCACTGTCATCATTTCGCAATATTTTGGAGCAAAGCAATACCAAATGGTCGAAAAGGCCATTCATACCACCTATATTGTTCTTTTCTGGGCATCACTTTTACTGATGATACTCAGCTGGTTGCTCGGAAGTATGGTGTTCCGTCTGATCGACCTGCCGGAGGAAGTCATTCCTCAGGCTGTCACTTACTTTAATTATTATTCAGCCGGTTATCTTTTCTTTTTCGGGTTTCAGGGGACCTCTGCCATTCTGCGTGGCTTGGGTGATTCCAAAACCCCGCTGTATTTTCTGGTTGTGAGCACCATCATGAACATTATTCTCGATGTTCTTTTTGTGGCCGTTTTTGGCTGGGGTATCGAAGGGGTGGCCGTTGCCACCATCATTTCCCAGGCCGGGGCTTTCCTGACTCTGGTTTTATATCTTAATAATCGTAACGAGCTCCTGAGGTTCAGGCCTCTGCACATGCGCTTCGACCGGATTATCTTCAGGAGCAGTGTGCAGATCGGACTTCCGACCGGATTTCAGCAGACCTTTGTGGCTTTGGGTATGTTGGCACTTTATAAGGTTGTAAATATGTTCGGTACAACCGTTATAGCGGCTTATGCCGTGGCTATGCGCATTGATTCGTTTGCCAGTCTGCCGGCAATGAATTTTTCTGCCGCACTTTCTTCCTTTGTCGGTCAGAATATTGGAGCAGGCCAATTTGATCGGGTTAAAAAGGGGTTATTTGCTACCCTCAGGATGACGACCATTTTTTCGTTGTCAGTGACCATTGTGGCCTGGCTTTTTTCTGCCCCAATCATGCGAATGTTTACGGCTGATGAGTCTGTTGTAGCTGTTGGTCGCGACTATCTGCACATTGTCAGCGTGTTTTACGTTTTGTTCTCAGCCATGTTTGTTCTCAATGGTATGTTAAGGGGGGCAGGCGACACACTGATCCCGATGTTTGCTACCCTTTTTTCGCTTTGGGTGGTACGCTTGCCTGTTTCTTTTATTCTGGCCCGTCATATGGGTCCAGTGGGCATCTGGTGGGGAATTCCCATCGCATGGGGACTCGGGGCCTTGTTTTCCTATCTGTATTACCGTACCGGACGTTGGAAAACAAAGCGCGTTGTCTGATAGCCCGCGAATTGGATTATTGCCTTTTCGTATATTTGAGGTCAAACTTTTCGATTCAATGAAAAACCTGATAATCTTTAGTACCATTGCTATGTTTGCAAATGCGTGCGCGCCCGAGAGCAAGCCAGTTGTTTATCCGGAGTCAAAGCGTGTTGATCATGTTGACACCTATTTCGGAACCGAAGTTTCCGATCCGTTCCGTTGGCTCGAGGATGACAACTCGGATGAGACTGCCTTGTGGGTGGCAGCACAAAATGCTGTAACACAGGAGTATCTTTCTCGAATACCTTACCGCGAATCGCTGCGCAAACGGTTCGAGTCCATCTGGAACTACCCCCGTGTAAGTACACCATTCAAGAAAGCAGGCCGCTACTACTTTTTCCGCAACGATGGCTTGCAGAACCAGAGCGTGCTTTATACCATGAAAGCGTTGGACGAAGAGCCTCAGGTGCTGCTCGATCCGAATACATTCAGTGCCGACGGCACCATCTCTCTTGGCAATGTGAGTCCCTCGCCAAACGGGAAATATTTTGCCTACTCCATCAGCCGGGGTGGAAGCGACTGGAACGAAATTGTAGTCATGGATCTCGAGACTCGTGTATTGCTTCCGGATACCATCCGTTGGGTCAAGTTCTCAGGCATCTCGTGGCTCAACGAGGAGGGTTTCTTTTATAGTGCTTATGATGCACCCGCTGCGGGACAGGCTCTGTCGGGAAGCAACGAATACCATAAGCTTTTCTTTCATAAGCTAGGGACACCCCAGTCGGCAGATCAGATCATATTCCAGAACAAGGAATTTCCAAAGCGCAATTATTACGGTAGTGTTACGGATGGCGGCACCTACCTGGTGGTGCGTGAATCGCAGGCTACCAGCGGAAACGCACTTTATGTCAGGCCAGCCGGCAATTTCAAGGCACCTTTTACCAAAGTCGCCGATGGCTTTGATTATGACTATGATGTGATCGATGAACTGAATGGCATGCTTCTGGTCGAAACCAACTTTGGAGCGCCCAAGCGGAAGGTGGTGCTCATTGATCCTGCTGCTCCCGCCCCCGAAAACTGGAAAACAATAATCCCGGAAGCAGAGAATGTGCTTGGTGGCGTGAGTCTGGCGGGGCTCTACATCTACGCCGATTATGTGGTTGATGCCAGCAACAGGGCCTATTTCTTCGATTATGAAGGGAATATGGTTAAGGAACTGGAATTTCCAACCCTCGGAACCACAGGAGGATTCAGTGGCGATAAGGATGATCCTGAAGCCTTCTATGCCTTCACCTCGTTCACTTTTCCATCCACCATCTATCGATACGACCTCGATGCACACAGCTCGGAAAAATATTTTACGAGCGAGGTGCAGTTTAATCCCGAGGAATATGTTACCGAGCAGATCTTTTTTAATAGCAAGGATGGCACAAAAGTGCCGATGTTCATTGTGTACAGGAAGGGTTTGGAACGCAATGGCAAGAATTCGCTATTGCTATACAGTTACGGAGGGTTCAACATCAGTGTGATGCCCTCTTTCTCGGTTTCACGCCTTCCTTTTCTTGAGCAGGGAGGAATCTACGTCTCTGTAAATCTTCGTGGTGGAGGAGAGTATGGCAAGAAATGGCACGAAGCAGGTCAGAAGATGAATAAGCAGAACGTATTTGATGATTTCATAGCAGCTGCCGAGTACCTGATAGCTGAACAATATACCAACCCGTCGAAGATTGCCATCATGGGAGGCTCGAATGGTGGTTTACTCGTTGGTGCTGCCATGACACAACGGCCTGAACTGTTTAAAGTAGCGATACCCATAGTTGGAGTGCTTGATATGCTACGCTATCAATATTTTACGATTGGTTGGGCCTGGGCTGCCGACTATGGCAGGAGCGACGAAAGTGAAGAAATGTTCCGATATCTGCTTGGCTATTCACCTCTGCATAATTTAAAGTCAGGGGTTTCTTATCCTTCAACCCTGGCGGTAACTGCCGATCATGATGACCGGGTTGTGCCTGCACACACATTCAAGTTTATGGCTGAGCTGCAGAGCAAACATGCCGGAAAGAATCCTGTGATGGTGCGCATCGAAACACAGGCAGGTCATGGTGCCGGAAAGCCGACGTCGAAACTGATTGAAGAAAATACTGATATCTACAGTTTCATCATGTACGAGCTGGGCATGAAGCCTAAGTTTGCCCATAAATGAAATTTTTGAGCTAAATTCTTACGGCAGGTTGTTGAGGCCTGCCGTTTTTTTTTGACAATTTTAGCCCACTTTGACACAAGTCATTGTAAGAGAACCTCCTATGGGAAGATCGTTAAAAAGTATCGCTTCTTCGTTTTCCTGCTGAAGTGCAAGACAGTATAGCAAAGGAAGGTAGTGTTCAGGCGTTGGAATGGCCAATCCGAATGATTTGCCCTGCTTCTCATAATCAATCAGACTTCTGTGGTTCTTATCGGTAATAAGATGCTTCATTTTTTTGCTTGCCTCTGTTGCCCAATCGTAGGCAAAAGGTTCTGAGTTAAGTTTGTTCCAGGCTACCAGCCTGAGGTTATGTACCATATTTCCACTGCCAATAATGAGCACCCCTTTCCTCCTGAGAGGCAACAGTTGCTGACCCAGTTCGTAGTGAAGCCGGGCATTTTTTGTGTAGTCGAGACTTAGCTGAATTACAGGGACATCCGCTTTTGGATAAAGATGTTGAATTACACTCCATGCACCATGATCAAGACCCCATTGTTGATCGAGGCCCACCTCCGTATTGGTAACTATTGTTTTGGTTTCCAAGGCAAGCGCCGGATTGCCCGGAGCCGGATATTGCACTTCGTAAAGCTTAGCCGGAAATCCTACGAAATCGTGTATCGTTCGTGGGGTTTTCATTGCTGTTGCATAAGTGCCTCTGGTTTCCCAGTGTGCTGAAATACAGACAATAGCTCGTGGTCTGGGTATTTCAGTGGCGATTTTCCGAAAGCCGGCAACAAAATCGTTCTCTTCTATGGCGTTCATTGGACTGCCATGACCCAAAAAAAGGACAGGCATCAATGATTCAGCATCAGGCATTTTATTCAACTTCTAAACATCATTGGTCATTGTTGCCTCATTCAATCGTTCTCAGAATTTTGATCATTGCCTTTCCTTTTGCTAATTCATCTACCAATTTATCCAGCATACGGATTTTCTGCGTTAACGGATTTTCGATGTTTTCGATGCGAACCCCACATATTACGCCCTTGATTGTCGAGGCAGCGGGATTAAGATTGGCCTTGGCGAAAAAAGATTCGAATGAGGCATTATCATTGATCAGTTTACCGAGCATTGCATCATCGAACCCCGTAAGCCACGCAATTACCTGATTCAGTTCGTCAGCAGTGCGTCCCTTTTTCTCCACTTTGGCCAAATAAAGCGGGTAAACTTCTGTAATGGTGAGTGATGCGATGCGTTCGTCCTGCGATTTCGACATGATAATCTATGGTTTTTTATCTGACAATGTAGCTGTTTTTCTTGACATTTGGTAATACATGATCGTTTGGTCAGGACCATATATCAGACTACCAGACGATTGTGGCCACTGACCTTGAGGGAATGGAATAGGTGAAATACTTGCCTCCCTGCCTGATGGTGAAAGTCTTAAATGTGGTATCGTAATTGCTGATCACCATTGCCTTTGATCCATCGGTATTAACAAACGCCACAGCCTCGATATTGGTGAGGGATTGTGCCCATAGGACGGAAACCCTGCTGGCGCCTGGGCGCACAAATTTTGAAAAGTGCCCGATAGCGTAATACTCTTCGTTGTAAGTAATTTTGCCTGTGGATTGATTGATGGTAACCACACCCCTGCAGTTTGGACAGCCGTTATTTCTGGGGCCATGAAATTCATCAAGGGCCATGTTCCACATCAGGGCCGAACGCGACCAGTTGTGCGCAGTGCCGATGAATATGTTGCGCATATACCACATCAGGTTGTCTCCAAAGTTGGGTGCCCACGCTCCGCCTGAAATCTCTGTAAAGTGCAGCTCTTTGTCGGGGTGTGCATTGTGCACTGCAGACATTGCTGAAACCTGCCCGCCATAACCATGAAATGCGCTTCCTGCAGTATAGGCCTTGGCTTGAGGATCGTTGAGTATATTGATGGAGTAGCTGGTATTGTCCCAGTTGTGGTCGTAATTGATGATTTTGGTGCTCAGGCCGGCCTGAACAAATTTGGGCCCGAGATGGTCGCGAATAAAGGTAAGCTGTTCGCTCGCCTGCATTTCCATGCATGGATATCCTGCTGTAAAGTACAGCGGTTCGTTTTGAGGTGTTACATGAGTTATGGTGATGCCTTTGCTCTGCATAGCCTGCACATAGCGCACAAAATAATCGGCATACACATGGTAGCAGTCTGTTCGCAGTTTGCCACCTTTGAGACTGTGATTGGTTTTCATCCAGGCTGGTGCACTCCATGGCGAACCCATGATAAACAGCTGAGGGGCAATATTCTTTACTTTCTGCATCACTGGCACAACGTCAAGTGTATCCTGTTTGAGGCTGAATTGCTGAAGTGCGAAATCGGATTGTCCCGTAGGTAGATCGTTGTAAGTGAAATCGGAGAGAGAGAAGTCACTTGCACCCATACTAAGCCTTACGAAGCTGATTCCAATGCCTTTCACGGGATCGAAAAGTTTTTCGAGCAGGGTCTGGCTTTCGCTGGTACTAAGTACCCGGTTGATGAGATAGGCCGCTGATCCTGTCATGGCTGCTCCATAACCATCAATCGTTTGCATTTTCACAGAGGTGTCCACGGTTATAAGCGGCCACATGCCATCGTGCTGGTTGATGATGGGTAGCCCAGCCTCTTTGCTGAGCAGTTTAAGCTGATCAGCGCGTGTTAGCCACACCTGGGCAGCCGGTCCAGATGGGCCTGGTGGTTCAGGGTCGTCGGGTGGAGATTTCTTGTTGCAGGCCGGGGAAAGAATAGAAGCCAGCAATAGCATGATAACCAAGCTAATGGACATAGTATGCTGTGTGTTAATCATCATAAATTTTTAAAGAGTAGTGAAAAGCCTCTGGACGAAGTTAAGGCCAAAGGATCAGGTTCAGTAACCCGGGTTTTGGGTAAGTTTGGTGTTGTTGTCAATTTCGCGCTGTGGAATAGGCCACAGCAGTTTGTTTTGCGTTAGGTTGTAGTTGAGGGGGGCATTGTTTGGGCCACGCACATTGTTCATCACCTCAATAGCACGTCCGGTACGCTTGAGGTCGTACCAGCGGTGGCCCTCGAAAGCCAGCTCAAGTCGGCGTTCCTTCTCAATGGCCAGCTTCATGGCCGACTGCGTGCTTGCTGATGTAGAGGGCAAACTCACCCTGGCTCTGATTTGATTGACCAGAGCAGCGGCGCCCGCAACGTCACCTTGTGCATTAAGGGCTTCAGCCTTAAGAAGAAGGATGTCGGCCAGTCGGAGTAGGATGAAATTTTGCGGGCTTGGCATCGTGAAGTTGCGCCACTTATTCACAAATGGAAAAGTGATCTGTGGCCAATAGGGGTCGCTCCAGCGGCCGGTTACATCCAGAAAGATGATGCTGGCATTTTTGCGTATCATATCGTTTTCGGCATCAAAGGTGGCAACAAGGTCGTTCGATGGGGTGTTGAATTTTTTCCAGTCGAGGCCACGAAACATGGTGCTTCCCCAGTTACCACTCGAAGGCGTTCCCTCATAATTGATTTCGAAAATCGACTCGGCTGAGTTTTCGCTCTGGTTGTTCCAAAGCATCTCATAATCTGGTAACAGGCTATATCCTCCTGCTATCACGGCATTGGTATATTGCAATACTTTGTCCCATTGAGGAGGCTGCATAGTAGCATATACTTTTGCCAGCATAGCGTTTGCTGCGCCCTTCGTGGCAAAGCCCTTGTGAGGAGCTATTGGCCGTGCATGGTCGCGTGCCAGCTCAAAGTCTTTGATTATCTGAGCATATACAGAGTCCACTGATGCTCGTGCCGGAAACATGATCGGATAAATTACTGGCAATAGGTCGATGCTTACAGTGGTTACTTCTTTGAGCTGAAGCGGTACCGCACCCCAGAGCTGGACAGCTTGAAAATACATGAACGCCCTGATCCAGGCTGCTTCGGCCTTGATTTCGAGCTTACGGGCTTCGGCCAGACCCGGCACTTTGTCCACATTATTGTAAACTGAATTGGCCTTGCCGATGGTACTGTAGAGGTATGCCCAGTCGCGGCTCACATTGGTATTGGTTGCATCGATGCTGAATTCGTCAATCTGAAAATTCATAGGGTTATCAGCCCCTGCATAGGCATCATCCGACTGTGCATCTCCGTTCACATAGTAGTCGAGCGAGAAATATTCGTTACGGAAGTCGGCATAAACCCCTGCAAGTGCTGCTTCCACTTCTGCGGGGGTTTTATATAGGATTGAGTCGGCCGACGTGTTCGACACAGCAATCGACTGCGAAACGGGCTGCAGGTCGAGAAAGTCGTCGCAACCGCTAAACATCAGGGGAGTCAAAACTGCCAGCGTGTTAATAATCAGTGTTCTCATCTTTGCAACGTATTAAAGTTCAAGGTTTAAACCCACTACCAATGATCGCGACTGCGGATAGGTTCCATAGTCGATTCCCATTTCCACGGCACTGTTGCCAAAGGCATTCACTTCGGGGTCGAAGCCACTGTAATTGGTCAGGGTGATCAGATTGCGTCCGGTAACAAACAACTGCAATCCCCGGATGCCTTTAAAATTGTCGGCAGCAGTGAGGATGTTGTACGAAAGTGTGAGTGATTTCAGACGAATATAGGAACCATCTTCCACAAAGCGGCTGGAATTGCGCACATTACCAATGTTACCGGCACGCGGAATATCCGTTAAGTCACCGGGCTTCTTCCAGCGACGCAACACGGCAGTGCTCTGGTTTTTGCTGTCGAACATTCCTTCAAGGTCGATGCGAGTGGCATTGTAAATGTCGTTGCCATAACTTCCCTGAATAAAGAGGTTCAGGTCGAAGCGTTTCCAGCTCAGGTTGTTGGTAAATCCAAACACAAAATCAGGATTGGCATCACCTATGATGGTGCGGTCGCCTGTATCGAAGATCTTGTTGTTGTTTAAATCTTTGTATTTCAAATTGCCTGTGGTCGGGTCAACTCCATCAGCTACATATCCGAAGAACGAACCCAATGGCAGTCCAACTTTGACGATCGCCACATCTTGATTGTTGCTGTAAATGCGCCCGAAGTAGTAGATGTCGGTATATTCCAGTTTCTTCACTTCGTTTTTATTAAATGAGATGTTGAAGTCGGACGTCCACCGGATTTTCTTGTCGATGTTCACAGTATTAATATTGAACTCGATACCTCGGTTCTCGATGCTGCCTGCATTGGTTTGGATGGTAGTGATGGGCAGGGAGCTGCTCAGTTGCACATTGAGCAACACATCGTCGGTACGCTTGATATAGGCATCGGCGGTGAAATTGAGGCGGTAGTTGAACATCGAAAGGTCGATACCGATATTGGATTGGTTGGTGGTTTCCCACCTCAGATCAGGATTTCCGTAGGTTACCTGCACAAATGACGGCCCCGAAAGGGGATTGGTGGGCGTTCGGCGGTAATAGTTCACCAGGCCATAGCGGGCATAATTTGGAATACCTTCCTGGTTGCCGTTTTTACCCCATCCGCCGCGCAACTTCAGGTCGTCGATCAGGGTGATGCCTTGCATGAATTTTTCTGACGAGATACGCCAGCCTGCCGAGAACGAGGGCATGGTGCCCCAGTGGTGTGCTAATTTCGAGGAGCCATCTCGTCGCAGGCTCATGGTAAGGTAATAGCGCCCCGACCAGTCCCAGGCAGCCCTTCCGAAAAACGAAGCTAATGCCCATTCCTGCATATTTGTGCTGGCCGTAATGTTGTTGGCGGCATTCAGTGTGCGTACATTGACGTCGGCCGGAAAATCGGTGCCATAGATGTAGGAGTTGTTTCCCTTGTATTTCTGTATACTATTGCCTGCCAGTGCATTGATGTTGTGCTTTCCAAGGCTTTTAGCATAGCCTACGGTGTTCTCCCACAACAGGGTGGTATGGGTGGTTTTGTCCGACTGGCCTATACCGTTGTTCTGTCTTCCAAAATTAGTGCGCACCGGATCCAGATAGTAATCCCACTGATGGGTGAGCAAGTCGGCGCCAAATTTGGTGGTCAGGGTTATGTCTTTGTGGGGTTTGGCATTGAGGCTGAAGTTTCCGAATATTTGATTGTCAATAGATTGTTGGTCAGGCCCATCCATATAGGCAATCGGATGTTCCCACGAAGGCTGGAATGGGTTTGGATCGTACCAGCCGCTGCCGTCACTTTTAAAAATTGATAGGAAAGGTGGGGTGTTCAGAGCGCTCATGATCACTCCACCGCGTCCTGAGCTGAGGTTATCGGGGGTATCTTTGGTGTTAAGGTGCATGACATTGATGCTGGTGTTTACCTTGAGCCAAGGTTTGAGTTCGTTGTCGAGGTTTGTACGCACAGTAAAGCGGTCGAAACGGGCGGGCTTAACCATGCCCTGATCTGATAGCCATGTGGCGGACACGAATTGTGATGATTTCTCAGTGCCACCAGTGTAGGATAGTTGATGTGTCTGGGTTGTACCGGTCCCGAAAACCAGGGCCGACCAGTCGGTAAATTTTGTTTGGGTAGGGTCAATGCTGCCCGGCATGATTTCGTTCATGAGTTCGCGGTAAGCTTTGGTACCTAACACATCAATGCTTTTACGGAGCTGCGACCAGCCAAAATAGGTGTTGTAACGTATTGCGCTTTCGCCTGCCTGTCCGCGTTTGGTGGTGATTATTACTACCCCGTTGGCGGCGCGTGCACCATAAATGGCAGCAGACGAGGCGTCTTTGAGCACACTCATACTTTGTATGTCACCCGGGTTAATATGCCTGATGTCAGTTGTTGGCACGCCATCAACCACATACAGGGGTTCGTTGCCAGCCAACACCGATGTGGCTCCGCGCACACGCACCGCAAGACCGGAGCCGGGCTTGCCCGAAGGCTGAAAAACCTGAACTCCGGCTGCTTTACCTTGCAGGGCTTCGGCCGCAGAGACAAGTGGTCGGTTGCGCATCTCTTTATCGTCAACTACAGCTACAGCAGTTGTGAGGTCTTTCTTTTTCTGAGTTCCGTAACCAATAACCACCACTTCGCTTAATTGTGCGATGTCTTCCATCAATGTAATATCGATCCTGCTTCGCCCTCCGATGGCAACAATCTGCTCGACGAATCCTATGTAGCTGAATCTGAGACTCGCATAACGGGGTGCACTGATTTCAAATTGTCCGTCGAAAGCGGTGATCGTTCCTCTGCCTGTGCCTTCAATCAGGATAGTAACACCCGGCAAGGGGTTTCCTTGCAAGTCTTTAACCAAACCTTTAACATTGATGTCTTGCGCGTTAGCAAGCAGGTTGCTTAATAGCAAGTAATATAATATCAGATATTTACGCATATCCTTCTTATGGTTAAGAATCGATTTTAAGCAATAAGGAAAAGAGGAGGGGATGTTACCCCTCCTGTTTCGGTTATCAAATGCAAGCAGTTATCAGCGTTCCAGAACCATAGTCCAGGCCCCACCACCATTGTGGTCAGGGGTGATATCGACCGACACGATGAGGTATTGTTTGGTTGCACCTTGTGCAAACCCAATTACTTCATATCGGTTGGTAGGATTGCCGCCATTTGGCGGGTTGGCGCCATTGCTATTCTCACCACCGTAATACCCTTTATAGAAACCTATAAAAGCTGCACGCGAAGGTCCATTGGTGAGAGTGATAATGGCACGGCTATTGTCTGTTGCCGGAGTGAACGAAAAGGTATGGGCATTAGCACCAAGGGCACTGCCGAAGGCTGCGCCGTTGCCGCTTGCTGCAATCTGGGCATCAGAGATACAGCCATTGGGCGAGCCAAAGTATCCATCGTTACGGGCAGAGCCTTTGGTGTCGTAGGTAAACTTACCATCAGCATGGAAAGTAAACTCATCATCTGGCATACACGACCAGTCATCACCACCGGTTCCGGTGCCGTCAAGGAATGATTTCGGCAGAATCCACCACGAAGGATTGCCAAGGCCAGGACCTACATAGACAGCCCGTTCAGCAACACGAACCCTCCAGGGTGCACCAACGAGAAGCTCTGTTGTTAGCGCGGTAACCGAGACCACGGCATCCTGTTCGGCTGTGCGTGTACCCATCGCATTTGTTGCAGTGAGTTTGATGGTGTATAAACCTTCATTTGCATAAGTCTTGGTTGGATTTTCGGCAGTTGAGCTGGTTCCATCACCAAAGTCCCAGAGGTAGCTGTTGGCAAATGTGGAGGTGTTATTAAACACGAGTGTCATTCCATTCTGTGTGAAGCTGAAAGCGGGATTTGGCATATTGCCAGGGATTGGGGGCTCTTCGTTGGGGTTGTCGTAATGTACGAGCACAAAACGCCAGTATCCACCGGGTTCGGCCGGATTCCAGCGGTAGATTCCCTCAACAATCAACGTATCCACCTGTCCATCATGCAGTTTCTTGATGTTATAGGTTACTGTTTGTTGTGGAGTGTTAACCTCGGTGTTATTACCCAGCTTGTAGAACCCGATGTACGCGCCAAGGCCATTGACCTTGACCTTTGGCTGTTCACCCTGAATAATTTCGAATGTGTGATTGCCGCTTCCCCATGCAGCCAGGCTTTGTCCGGTTGTGCTCACCATGTTGTTTTCTGCCACACAGGTCCAGCCCGGTTCGAAGATGTTGCCTTCGGCCCAAACATCGCCTTTGGCATCGAAAATCATACGTCCATCACGGTGGAATGTCCATTCATCATTAAGCATGCAGGGCCTGTTGGCCAGATCGTCGTTGTTGCGGCCCATTGCCCACCAGATTTCAGAATAATTTTCGGGGCCTACTTCCAATGGATATCGGCCAGTGCTAACATTACGTATCAACTTCCATTTTTTGCCCGTTGTACCTTCACCAGCTAATCTGGTCAGCAATACATTGGGGTCGCTGATGGTAACAGTTTGCTGGAAAACATCAGTATAAGTACCTTTAAGTGATGTAGCCTTCAGCGATACTGTGTACTGGCCGGCATTGGCATAAGTGTATTCAGGATTGGTTTCTGTCGAAACCGGGCTGCCATCGCCAAAATTCCATTCAAGAGCAGAATAGTTTTGCGACTCGTTGGTGAACTTCACTTTTTTCCAGTTTTGCGCGTCAATTGCAAAAGTGAAGCTTGGAATCAATTCCGGTTCAGGATCTTCCTTCTTGCAGGAAGTTAAAGGAATCAGTGTTGCCACAAAGAGTAGCAACAGGGAGAACTTAAAATTTTTTTTCATGGCTGAAACATTTTGGGTTAATAATTGAGTAGTTAATATGTGTCTGGATTTCATGGAATCAGTGTTCAGAAACGTTCGGAAACTTTTTATTTGCCCTGAGTTCAAAGTCAGTTTTCAAAGGTCCGCACATCAGGCTGAATGTGCCTTTTTCAAGGGTCCAGAGGTTGTCCAGATCTGCAAATGCCAATGCCTTTGCAGGGATTTCGAACCGAACCTCTTTGGATTCGCCGGGCTGGAGGTTAATTTTTTCGAAGGCCCTGAGTCTTTTCACCGAGGGTGTCAGGCTGGCATAATGATCTGAACTGTACACTTGTACTACTTCCTTGCCCGCCAAAGCCGAGCTGTTGGTGATGCGTACACCCACCCTAATTATATCATCGGGTGAATAGGATGTTTTATCGAGGGTTAAATCACTGTATTGGAAGTTGCTGTAGCTGAGACCAAAGCCAAAGTGATACTGGGGATTGTATTGCGTACCGGTTGGTGAGCCTGCTATTTCGAGCTGTTCAGCGTGTTTAATATAATAGGGCTCCAGACTGTTGGGAAATCGAGGGTAGGTATAAGGCAACTTTCCTGAGGGGTTCACCTCACCGAAAACAATTTGAGCGATGGCATCTCCACCAAAATTGCCTGGCAGATAAACATTCAGTATGGCTTTGGCAAGAGGTTCGATTTTAGAAATAATGCGTGGACGCCCCTGCACCATAACATAGATAACCGGTTTACCTGTATTTGCTGCCAGACGGGCCAATTGTTGCTGGTTGTCCGACAGATACAAATCTTCGAGGTCACCGGGTTTTTCGGTGTATGAGTTTTCGCCCAGACAAAGTATGATCAAATCAGCCTTAGAGGCTTTGCGCGAAAATTCAGTGAGGTTGTCCACAATTTCTTCGTCATTTTTTCCGTCCATCTTGAAGCGTACACCTTCGTAAAGCTCAATATTTCCGGGATTTGATACCCTGGCACGCAAGGCTTCATAAATGGTGTTGTATTTTGCGGCAAATTCATCAGCCAGTTCCCCCTGCCAGCTGTAGCTCCAGCCTCCATTAAGTGGCCGCATGCTGTTGGCTGCCGGACCAGCAATCAACAGCCTTAGGTTGTTCGAAATTGGCAAAATTCCTTCGTTTTTAAGTAGTGTTACCGATTCCTGAGCGGTGCGCAGCGCCATGTTTTCGAAGGTGGTGCTGCCAAATTCAGGATAATCTTTGGCTGAAGTATAGGGTGTATCGAAAAGACCAAGAAGATATTTGACCCGCAAAATGCGTGTAACAGCATCGTCAATGCGGCTTATGGGTACTTCGCCTTCATTTACCAGCTCAATGAGATAATCAGCAAATCGGAAATTGTATGGCACCATCGACATATCCAGTCCGGCATTGATGGCCAGCTTTACCGCTTCTTTGTGTGTGGCAGCCACCTTATGACGTGTATGAAGATATTCGATATCAGACCAATCGGAAACAATAAATCCCTCAAAACCAAGCTCTTTCTTAAGAACATCCTCGAGAAGGTACTTGTTGATGTGAGTTGGGACGCCATTGATTTCACCCGAGTTAACCATTACCGTAAGGGCTCCGGCATCGACACCTGTCTTGAAAACAGGTAGATGATATTCGCGGATCTTGCATTCAGGAAGCCATGCAGGACTACGATCCTTACCGCTCAGTGTGTGCGAATACCCTAGATAATGTTTGAGGCAAACAGCGATACGCTGTGGGTCATTTATCTTGTTATCAACTCCCTGCAGGCCGGCAATCAGGTTTTTGCCCATTTCCGAGGCCAGATGGGGATCTTCGCCAAAGGTTTCCCATTGGCGGGGCCATCGTGGATCTACTCCCAAATCGAGGACAGGGCTGAAAGTCCAGCCGATGGAGCTTGCTCTGCTCTCATAAGCAGTTACCTCGGCTCCCTGACGGATGAGTTCAGGATTCCAGGTTGAGGCCATGCCAATTTGTTGAGGAAAAAATGTGGCCCCATCAACATAGCTTGCACCATGTATCATATCAACTCCATAGATGACAGGAATACCATGGCGGTTGTATTTAAGGGCATAATCCTGAATGTCTTTCACCATCGTATTCCACCATTGTGGTGTCCGGCCACGATTGTTGGAAGTGTTGAGTACCGAGCCGATAAAATATTTTCCAAAGGCTTCAGCCATGATATTGCTGTCTAGCCGTGGAGGTTCGTAACTGGAATGCGCATTGTCGCCAACGAGCAGCAGGTCGAGTGTAACCTGTGTCATCTGGCCAACTTTTTCCTCCAGTGTCATGGATTTGATAAGTTTAGCCACCCTGGCTTCAATCTCAGGCGTAGAATGTTTCAGTTTTACCGGTTTTGTCGGTGCTGTGCAAGCTGCAGCAAGTAATGATGCAATCAGCCAAAGCATTGTTCTATTTGTCCAATTCATATCTTAGTAAATAAAGTGTTGTCAATTTTCAGGCACTTGAAATACTCTGACATAGTCAACTATCATCGTTTGAGGAAATACGGTTGTTGCATCTGGATTGCCCGGCCAGTTGCCACCAACGGCGACATTAAAAATGAAGAATTGTGCTAACCGGAACGATTCAAACTTGATGTCGGTATCCTTGATTTCATGATATAATTGATAATCCACGTACCATCGAATGGCATTTTCCTGCCATACGATGCTGAAAACATGGAATTTATCGTTGAAGTTATCATTGGTAGCCAAGGTGTAACTCTTTGTTCGTGACTTATGGCCCCCATCGAAATAGTGAATACTTCCATGTACTTTCCATGGCTCATGGCCCAGATACTCCATAATATCGATTTCGCCGCAACGTGGCCAGCCTACCGTGCTGAAATTTGCGCCCAGCATCCACAAGGCCGGCCATATACCTTTCCCGATAGGTAGTTTAGCTCTGATGTCGATGCGACCATACCTGAATTCTCGTTTACCTTGAGTAATGAGCCGGGCCGAATTGTAGGAATTGTAGAGTTTTGTTGCAGTTATGTGTAGCTTTCCGTCCTGTAAATAGGAATTTTGCGAAGAATTGGTATAAACCTGCAGTTCATTATTTCCCCATCCACCCCCGCCAATGTTGTAACCCCAGTTTTCAGGGTTGATGGCTGTTCCGTTGAATTCGTCGCTCCAGCTGAGGTACATCTGAGGATACGACATCGGTGTTACCGGGCCGTCAGCAGCCATTTCTGGTGAATAGGTGTCGTCATTCAGGATGACAATTTTAGTTGAAGTGCCGGTAGCGGTGGCGTTTTCAATGGCCGAGAGCTCGATGGTAAATTGATCATCCATCTCAAATATATTGTCGTTTACAAGGCCCACTTCAAGCATTTTTTCCGTTTCGCCTGGCGAAAAAGTGACGAGCTGCTTGGTTACTGCTGCAAAATCTTCACCAGCCCGGGCTGTCCATTGCACAGTACTCCATCTGAACAGCACTGGCACCTGTGCAGGGCCGGATAGCCTGACAGGAACGCGTGCAACAAGGGGTAAGGCGGTTCCTTCATCGAAAAACAGGCGCTCTGGTATTTGTAATACAGGAATGAACAGGTCATCATTCTTGATTACAATACGGGTTCTGTCGTTACCCAGTGTCGCATTGCGCAACCCACCTGCAGCCAGAAAAAAGTATTCATCAGCTTCGTATTCATTATCATTGATAATGCTTACTGAGATTACCTTGGATGTTTCGCCCGGTTTAAAGACGATGCTTTTCATGCCAACTGAATCGTAATCAGGACCGTAATTGGCTGTGCCGTCTATAGTGTTGTATTTCAGCGTAATCTCTTCTTTGCTTTTGGCATCCAGCGAAAGCATCACTTCCGCCTTGCCTGCCGATTCGCTTACCTCCACGAGCTCAAGGAATGCAAGAAATGGCAGCTTATCTTCCCCTTTCTCGCATGCAGTAAGTGCAAGCAAAAGTGCGTAAGTAACTAGTTTACTTTTCATTAGTTTTTTGGAATCATTCGGTAATACCTAATCCAGTCAATCTCCATGGTGGCTGGAAATATTGATGGGTCAACGCCTTGTTGGCCTCCCCAGTTGCCACCAACAGCAATATTGAACAGCAAATGAAAACGCTTGTCAAATGGCCAGGCTTTGTATCCAGTTCCTTCGTTGACGTGCGTAAAAATGTGTTGACCATTAATAAAGCCACGCACGGCATAGGGTGTCCAGTCGATGCGATAGGTGTTGAAGGCAGTTCGTGCATTCTCCACTGTCATGGTAGCTGTTTTGTTGTTGCCAAGCACCCAATAATAGGCTTCAGTGTGTGTGCTGATGTGCACTACATCGGGGTTGTGGCCTACGTGTTCCATGATGTCGATTTCGCCCGATTTGGGCCAGCCGCCATATTCCCAATCGGTAGGCAGCATCCAGATGGCTGGCCAGGTGCCTCGTCCTGAGGGCAGTTTGGCGCTCACTTCAATCCGGCCGTAAAGGAAATCGCCTTTGTTGCGCGATACCAGGCGGGATGAAGTAAACTCTTTTCCTTCAAAAGTTTCCTTGAGCGCAATGATTTTTAATGTGCCTTCCGAAACTGATGCATTTGCGATGCGGTTGGTGTAATACTGCAGCTCATTATTGCCCCAGCCATGCCCTCCGATATCGTAATCCCATTTGGCAGGGTCAGGGAATCCAGTGTAGTTAAATTCGTCACTCCAGACCGGGCTCGCTTCGAAATCCCAGCCAAGGTCTTGCACTGGACCGGGCAACTCAATCAGGTATTTTGAGGTGTCGCTTACTTGGCACCCCGATTTTAGTCCAGCCAGAAGAATGAATATGAGAATGTTTATTTTCATTTCTAAATTTTTTAAAAGAGCGGCCGCTGGGGTCAGCAGCGGCACGCCCTACTCACTAACCGCAAAAAGAGCTATGAAAAGGAATCAATAGTTCGGATCCTGTATCAGTTTGGTGTTATTTATTTCTGTCAATGGAATGGGAAGGAACTCGTGTTTGGGAGCCACGAAGCCTTTGAATGCCAGAGCCTGGGCTGCCCGTCCGGTGCGAACCAGATCGAACCAGCGATGGCCTTCGGTGGCAAGTTCTACACGGCGTTCTTCATAAATATTATCAAGTGTAGCTGGAACTGACGGAAGCCCTGCCCTTGTACGGACACGATCAAGAAAAATTTGAGCTTTTGCGGTATTGCCGCCCCTCAGGAATGCCTCGGAGGCCATGAGCAATACATCGGCCAGTCTGATTTCGATGTAATTATAGGGCCACATGAGCACCGGATCGCCATTTCCGGTTGAACGGAAAGCTTTGAGCGGAATAAACTTCTGACAGAAATATCCTGTATTCTGATATCCTTTTTCATAGGTGGCAATACCTGCTTTTTCAAGGCTATCGATATTGGCAACAGTGGCTTTATACCGATTGGTATTTTTCAGCTTGTCAACCAACTCGGGCCTGATTGGATTAAAGCCCCATCCGGCATCGTACACCGGACCGACAAAACCGCGGGGACCACACATCTGGGTGAAAATATGTCCTTCACCGGCGGGTGGCCATGGACCCCAGTAACCTACAGCGGCATTGCTGTGCGAGATTTCGAAGATGGATTCCTTGTTGAATTTGTTGTTCGGGCGGAAGATGTCGCCAAAGTTTGGCAGGAGCTGATACTGCCCCGAAAGGTCAACTTGTTCGAATAGGTTGGCAGCTTCGAGCATTCTGCTTGCGTTGTTCTGGAAAAGGATCACTTTTCCAAGCAGCGACATGCCAGCGCCTTTGGTAACCCTGCCACGTTCCGGATCTGGCACACTCAATGGCAGGTCGGGGATGGCATCGTTGAGGTCACGCTCGATCTGTGCCCAAACCTGTTCGCGTGGCACCTGTGTCACATTATAAAATTCGGCGGGAGAAAGCGGTTCAACCATCAGAGGGATGTTGCGGAACAAGCGGATAAGATCGAAGTAATAATAAGCCCTTAGGAATTTGGCCTCGGCCTTGAAACGTTTTTTCAGGTTTTCGTTCATAGGCACATTATCAATCTTGGAAAGCAGTACGTTGGCACGGGCAACACCTGCAAAATTGCGTCCCCAGAAATCGTCCTGAGGTCCAAGGGCCGGATCAAGGGTATAGGTGTTCCATGCTTCCCATGTGGCGCGGTCAGTAAAATTACCTCCGCCAGCCCAGCAATCATCTGAGGCGGTGTTCAAATAACCAACTTTGGAGGAGTAGTCTTTAACCACATCCCAGCCTAATGGATCATAAACCGACACCAGTCCGGCAAATGCTTCATCAGCATTGCGGTAATAATTGGCTTCGAGGGTTGTGCCTTTTGGTTTCACTTCGAGCCAGTCCTTGGAGCACCCGCCAAGAACAACAGCTGTGAACGCAATCATATATACTATTCTCTTCATAATGAACTTATTGTTATAGTGTTACATTGATGCCTGCCATAAACGATCTGGCCTGGGGATAATAACCCCTGTCGATGCCATAGCTCCAACCTCCAATTTCGGGGTCAAAGCCACTGTATTTTGTGAATGTCAACAGATTGTTCGATCCTAGATAAACCCTTATGCGCTGAATGCCAGCTTTCCGGCTGATTTCGCGTGGAATCACGTAGCCTAGCTGTACGATTTTGATTCTTAGGTAGGAGCCATTGCTTAAATGAAAGGTGCTGGGGTTGGCAAAATTCTTGTTAGGGTCGCCTAACACCAGCCTTGGATAAGTGTTTGATGTGCCCAAACCGGTCCAGCGCCCCAATGCTTCAGAAGTCCAGTTGGCACCTGGCACATCGAGGCGTCGCAATCCGTTGAAAATCTGATTGCCTGCCACACCTTGCCCAAATACAACAAGATCAAACTGCTTGTAATTTGCATTTATGGTGAAGCCAAACGACCACGTTGGTGTAGGATCACCGATCACTTTGCGGTCGAAAGCGTCAATTTTGCCATCCTTGTTCAGATCAGCATATTTAAAATCGCCCGGCCGTGCATTGGGCATAATTAATGTTCCATCGGGGTTTTTGTATTTCTGAATCTCGCCCAGCGACTGGAAAACACCCAGTACTTCAAAGCCATAGAAGGCACCTACAGGATAGCCAATCATAAGGCGCGATATTTCGTATGTGCTGTTATGAAAGTTTGCACCAGTGCGGAATTCAACAGTGCCAAGGTCTGTTATTTCGTTTTTCAGATAGGATGTGTTGGCTTTGAGTTCAAGGTTAAGGTCAGAAATCTTTTTGAAGTAGCTCAGCTCCAATTCGAAGCCTTTGTTGGTCATTGAGGCCACATTGCCTGTCGGCGAACCATTAGCCCCCACATAAGCAGGCAGGATAATTGGCTGCAGCATACCGATGGTGCGTTTGTTGTAGATATCAAATACCATCCTGAAATCGTTGAACAAGGTTGCTTCAAAACCGATGTTGGCCTGACTTGTTTCTTCCCATTTCAAATCGGGGTTTGATGGTGCATTCGGACTGTAACCAATAATAAGATTATCATAGCTGAATACATAATTCCGGCCACTACCCACTGTGGAAAGGTATTGGAAATCGCCAATCTGGTCGTTACCTGTAACACCATAGGATCCTCTGATCTTTAGGTAGTTGACGATCTTGTTTTCTGGCCAGAAAGGTTCGCTCGTAACATTCCAGCCCAGCGAGGCTGATGGAAAGTAACCAAATTTGTTGTTGGTCCCGAATCGGGACGAACCATCGCGACGGATGATGCCGGTGAATAGATATTTGCCATCGTAGTTGTAGGTGCCGCGGGCAAAGAGCGATGCAATGCGGTGATCGGGACTTTCCCAGCCACCTCCGATTTTATTGGCATCGGCTACCCCGTAATTCATTGATGCTTCCTCGAAAGTGTTCACCGGCAAATCCTTGTAGGTTGCATTCACACCGGACGAATTCGACACGTATGCCGAAGTGCCCACCAGACCACTGAAATCGTGCAGGCCAATTTTGCGGGTGTAAGTTAGAGTATTCTCAAAATTCCATGTAAATCCCATGTTGCGGGCACGGTAGTATGAGTTGTTTGTTACAAGAGTGGCTGCGTTTAGATAATGCACGGGGGTAAATGATTCATCGCCCCAAAAAGCAAGTTTGGTTCCCAAGTCCGAGCGGAACCTGAAATATTTGGCTGGCTCAATCTCGGCATAAAGGTTTCCCACAAAATTATCCGACCACCCATAGTTGCCCAGCCTAGTTGCAATGTAGGCTATAGGATTGGTAAGCTCCTGACCAACGTATTGCGAAACCCCGTAAGGAAAGCCATCTGCATTGCGGACAACCGGTTGATTGGAGTAGGGTGGTGCATTTAATAGGGCAGGGTCAGTGATGATAAGTGGTGTGACAGGATCGAGGTTGATAGCCGAACCCAGCGGACCGCCAAACTCACTGTTGGTATTGAGCGAGCCTTTATTTTTAATATGCGAAAAACCAAAATTGTTGCCGAACCGAAGCCAGTCATTTACTTTGTTTGTTGCATTTAACCTGAGGTTCAGTCGCTTGTAATGTGATATATCGGTAGCTACAATGCCTTCCTGATCCAGATAACCAAAGGAGAAGTAATAGGTAGATCGATCTGTGCCACCACTTATACTGAGTTCATGGTTCTGAATTATGGCATTGTTGTTAAAGATAACAGATTGCCAGTCAGTGCCCTCGCCCAGACTTTCAGGATTCGGGAACAATTCTGGCAAACCTGCATTGCGCAGCGATTCGTTGCGTAGCTTAGCGTAATCGGTGGCATTCAGAAGGTCCAGCTTCTTAGCTGGCGATTGAGTGCCTGCATAGGCATGGTATTCGATTTTCATATCGCCAGGGTTACCTTTACGCGTGGTTACAATGATTACACCATTGGCAGCTCTGGCGCCATAAATGGCAGCTGAGGCGGCATCCTTGAGCACTTCAATCGATTCAATATCAGCTGCATTTAGATAATCAAGGCCGCCCACATCAACCGGCACACCATCTACTATATACAACGGATCGCTGTTGTTGATAGTGGTTGTGCCACGAACTCTTACTGTGGCTCCCGAGCCGGGCTGACCCGAGGCTGCAGCAATGGTAAGGCCCGAGGTTCGTCCTTGCAGTGCCTGTTCGAGGCGCGTAACAGGCATGCTTTGGATATCCTTGGCACGGACTCCGGAAATGGCACCGGTTACTACACTTTTTTGCTGAACCCCATAGCCGATCACAACCAGCTCATCAAGCATAAGCGATTCCGGCTCCAATTGCCAGTTCAGACTCATTGTCTGACCTTTAACTATTGTGATGCGCTGCACTACATTTTTGTACCCCACAAAACTTGCAGTTACGTTAACTGTGCCCGGCGTCAGGTCAAGTTTATACTTGCCGTCCATGTCGGACACAGTGCCCTCGAGTGTTCCTTGCACGTAGATGCTTGCTCCCGGCAGTGCTTCACCCGTAGATTTGTCGTGAACAACACCCGAAATGCTCTGAGCATACAAACCTCCGGCAAGCATCACGAAAATTGCGATGAGAAGGGTTTTTTTCAACATATTGGTTTTTGGTTAAGTAAGTCATTTTAGTGTTGCAACGAAAACGGTTGCAATTCTAAAGCAATGTTAACACCAAAATAGACGGGAGTGCAAGGATTTGCTTACATCATGGTTACAGCCTTACACGAAGTCTAATACATCAAAATCACTACATCAAAATATTAAAATATTGAAAAACAATCATTAAGTAAATATTAATATGTGATTGTGGTAAAACAAACAGTCAATCTTGAAAAGCAAAAAGTTGTGCAATAAATCGGACTTGCGAAAAGTACTAAACCGTCTGCGTTGCGAATCACATATCTGTGTAATGCACAGCAACAGGAATCAGGATAGTAAATGTGCTGCCTTTTCCAACAGCCGATAACACTTTGATAGTGTAATCGTGGGCATCGATGATTTTTTTTACGATACCGAGGCCAAGTCCTGTGCCACGTTCACCATAAGTTCCTATAGTCGACTTGCGTGTGAAGCTATCGAAAAGCCTGCTGGCCGTTTGCTGATCCATGCCTACACCGGTATCGGAAACGCTGATATGGATAAAATCGCCCTTACGATAGGCTTTAATGGAAATTTTACCTCCCGGAGGGGTAAACTTCACGCTATTTCCAACTAGGTTGTTAAGAGCCTGACCCATAAGGGTTTCATCAGCATTTATAGTGAGTGCGCTTTCTATGTTTGCAGCGAAAGTAATCTGTTTTTGCTCGAACTTGACTTTCTGAATCTTCTCAACATAGTTTGCGAGGTTCTGCACGGGAAAACTCTTTGCACGCACCTTGAAATTGCCAAGCTCCAGATTTGACCACTGATATAGTTTGTCGTTGTAGTCGAGCAGCCTGAACATCTCACTTTTTATATCCGAAATCAGCTCAATCTGCTCTGCTTCGAGTTTTTTTTGTACCAATTGGTCTGTTAAAAGCAGGTCAATAAGGCTGATTACAGCACCAATGGGTGAGCGTAGGTCATGGGATATTATCGATACAAACTGATCCTTAAAACCTAAGAGTTCCTTCAGTTTTTTTTCGGTGCTGGCCAACTGGTCCAGGGTGAGTTTTTGTTCGCGTGCTTTCTGAAGAAAGTTGTCGTTTAGGTCTTTGCCTTTATCTAAAGGTTTGATTAGTAAAAAATTACGTTTATCGTGCCTTAGAGCGAGTGCTTGAAGATATATCGTTTCACCGTCTTTGTTGACTTCCTGCCAGATGTCGCTCACCAGTTTGTTGTCTTCGCCCGATGACCAGATACGATCTGCCTCAGCTTCAAAAACCTCCAGATAAGGAAATGTCAAGATCAGCGGAAATGTCGGACCCTTCGGCAGAAAATCAATTTTTAGTGATGAAAACCATGCAGGGGCTTTTCCAATCTGGCGATAATTATTCTGACGGCGCTCAAATCCAAGAAAATCGAGCAGGTAAAGTGCCGACAGTGTTTCACTTGTTCCTGTACGCTTACTGTCGATGCGCTGCTCCAACCTTTCCTGATTGAACAGCTGAACAATTGGATGAATAATTTCCACTTGCCTTGTCTGGTCGATGAAAAAAATCCAGATGTCGCCTTCCTGATCTGAATAAACATGCACATCGGCATACCGCTGGTCGCTGACATTGAGGTGCGAAACAATCATCGGGTTGACCAATGGCGGCACCATGCCAAACATCATTGGTACACAATCGTCAATACTTGCCCCTTGTATAGGTTTGAAGTTAAGGTATTTATCCCAAGGGCCGACAAATGATTTTACGATTCCTTCCTCATTTGTGCGAATCACAAAGAGCCCCAGATAGGGAGGAATATTATTGAGGATATAATTGATTACTTCGCGAGTAAATCCTCCCATGAAGTCTTTCCCGGCTTCCTCACTCATGGCTTAGGGTTATTTTGCTGCGAAATCATCGTTTCGGCCAGTGTTGTAAATGCCTCTTCAACATTCAGGCCGCTGAGTGCACTTGTAAAAAGAATATTCCAACCTTTTTTTCGCAGGTCAGCGATTCGATCCTCTGAAATTTCCCACAAATCGGTTAAATCGCTTTTGTTGACCAATAAGATGAAGGGGGCTTTGTTGGAATTTATTGCTGCCATGAGGTGAAGTTTCTCTGCAACATCAAGTGTTTCTGCCCTGGTTCCATCAGCCACCAGAAAGTACCCTGAGGCACCCATAAGGTAGTTGGCTTTGACTTTCAAGAAATCGTCTTCGCCATAGAGGTCCCAAAGCATAAGTGTAACATCCTGACCTTTGACGGAGATGTATTTCTGATCGATTTGTACCCCGATGGTTGTGAGGTATTTCTCACTGAAAATGCTGTGAACAAATCGCCTTACCAGGCTTGTTTTTCCAACGGCAAAGGCGCCAAGCATAACCACTTTTTTCTTTATCATTTGTCTTTTGCGCTGTTGAATACACTGAAAGTAACCGTTCGCACCTGCGTTGGGGAGGACAATTCGTCAGTAAATGAAACTTTTCCTTCCAGCAAATCATCCGGAAGCCCTGCTGCTCTGAGCATTCTCATAAAAGCATCTGCCCTTTCGGTCGCTTTTCGGATATTGGCCTCAAGATTACCGCTTCGGTTAGTATGAACTTCAACAAATATAGCCATTTTCTTCCCATAAAGGGTATTGTAGTCCGTCAAACGAACTGCTGCGCTGATAAGCGAGTTAAATTGCATTTGCTGAGCGGCATCCAATGCGGTGATATTGACGTCGAACGCAAACTGATGCCGCTCAATTTCGGGAATAATCCAGCTCAAGTCGGGTGGCGATTTTATGGACAGATCATTGGTGTCGATGTCCGAAACTCCCGTTATACTTTTCCAGAGAGGCAGTTTTTCTTGCACCCAGGTTTTATCAGCCGATCCTGTTAATTTGAGAATTCCGTCATGGTATTCCATCAAGGTTTGACCTGATGGCTGAAGAACTTTTTCCGATCGCAAAAGTACTACCGAAGGCTCGACAGAGATGATAGGGTCGAGCTTAAAATGGATTTTTCCAGTGTCGGGAATGTTCCATGATTCGAGCTGCCGGAAGGATGGCGCTTCAAAATCCCTGAAGCCTTTCACCAAAAACTGGCTGCCGGAGCGTTTGAATTCAAGAACGTGGTATCCGGGCAGGGCATCAAGCTGTTCTACAAAACCTGCAACACGCTTCCACTGGCTGTAACGTTGAACTCCGAACCAGATCGATGCCAGTAGTAAAATGAGGAATATAATAATTAATGGCCATGGCCTGCCGGCTTCACTTTGTTTGCGGTAGCTCACCAGACAGCTTTTTAGAAACTTACCTGTATTTTCAAATACAGCTAAATTTCCATCAAATTGTTCGAGATCAATGGCATGGTTAAAATGTACGGCTTCAATGACTTCCATTAGTGAAACCCTGTAATCTGCCGGTGGCATACCTCTGATGACAGCAGCCACAATGGCGAATGGACCTTGCTCGATGAGGATGGTCATTTCGCCCACCTGAATCTGATCGAGCGATCCTTGTTCGATCTGATTAAATGAGTCGCGCACAAAATCGCGTATGGCGGTCAGCATCGATGATATCATATCTGCCTCCAGGTCAACAGCTTTATCAGCTTTTTCCTGATGCAGCATCAGTCCGGTCTGCCTGTGGATGAGCATGACATGGCTCACATGAAAAATATAGGTTTTAGCCAGCAAAACCTCGGTGTAGGAGCGTCCGCTCAAGAGTGCCTGAATGCGCCAACCCAATCGCCGTGGCGATAACCCACTCTCAAGCCCGGCGTTGGCGGTCTGTATCAACCGCTTGAGGTCTTCCGACACCGCTTTACGTATGGCCGGACCCATGACAGGGAATAAGATGTCGGCCAGTCGTTTTGGATTTTTTTGAATCCCCTGGTGCAGGGCTTCCTCTATCATGGGGAGCACAGTCTCTAAACTAAGCTGACCACGTTCGACCATCTTTCTGATAGCAGCTGGAAGCAATGGGCTGATTTCGCCGGCAAACTCATGAGGGTCACGCAGCAAGGTCTGAAGTCGCTTCAGCTCCTCGTTACTCAGGCCGACAATCAGGTTCCGAAGCTCGTTGAGCTGGGCCTGACTCAGTAAACCTTCGTATGTATGATGAGGCTGACTCATAAATCCCTTTCGTTTTGATCTGATTCAGTATTTTCCGGTGCACCAAGCTGAAATGCTAATTCGTTGAGTAACAACGCCATAGCGCTTCGGTCAACTTTAGAGTTTTGTAATAAACCAAGCTTTGTACTGAATTGCTCGCGCAATTGTGCGATGGAGGCCGATTGTTGCTCAAGGTTTTGTGATTGAACAATCCGCAAATCTTCTGCAGTATCCGAGATTGTTTGCCTGATCCTTCTGATATCTGCTTCAAGTTGATCGCTAACCGAAGAAATATTCTGTTTCAGCGCAATCTCTTGCTGTTTCATCTGACGATGTTGCTCTTCAAGACTAGCCTTCAGTTCATCAATCTGACGCTGTGCGCCTGCGATTCCTTCGTTGAGTGTTGTAATGCGCATCTCAATTGTATCGAGAACAGTGTGCATCTGCTGCTCAAAACCCTCGATGCGCTTTTCAATCTCCGACACATTGTGCCCGAACAGAATCTGTCGGATGCGCCCTATTTCATCGTTCGAATTGTCCATAAATACAGAATATTGATTCTACATGGCATCTACACCTTGTTGCGACACCAAACTTATAAAAAGGAGAGCGTATTTTGTTTATTTTTGCCGCCCGATACAAAATTAAGCTTTATAATCGCTGAATCAGCTTTTTACAATAATAAGTGGAATGAAAACCGACAACCTGCATCAGGTTATCTCTATACGACAACTCACAAACAGTGCATATGTGGTTCGGATGACGCGCCGCGGACTTCGTTTCAGGGCAGGGCAGCACATCTTGCTGGGAAAAGCCGGGAGCATTCACAACCGTGAGTATTCGGTGTACAGCGGCGAGCATGACGATTACTTTGAGGTGCTGATTAAAGAAGTAGATGAGGGCTTGGTTAGCAAACAGTTGAAAAAGCTTAAAGCCGACGATATGGTGCAGTTGGAAGGCCCTTTGGGCTTCTTCACCATTCCTGCCGAAAACATCGAAACTTCCGACTTTCTGTTTATTGCTACCGGATCAGGCATTGCACCCTTTCATAGCTTCGTCCGAAGCTATCCGTCAATAAATTATACCCTTCTGCATGGTGTGCGCTATGGATTCGAGGCCTACGACAAAACAGATTATGTTTCCGATAAACATATTCTGTGCACCAGCGGTGACAAAACCGGCGACTATCATGGAAGGGTAACACAGTGGCTCAGGGAAAATTATGTTGCATCCAACACCCATTGCTACCTTTGCGGAAACTTCAATATGATTCACGAGGCATTTGAAATTCTGGAACAAAAAGGTATTCCGCCTTCCAATGTGCATGCCGAAGTTTATTTTTAATAACGCATGCAAATCGGTGAAATTTAGACTGATACATCAAAACGCAGAACCCGCAGTGCTTTCATGGCATTTTGCAAAACATAACCGTTAAGACGCAGAAGAACATCAAAGTTAAATATGACCATCGGCAGATAAACAGCCAGCAAATAACTACCCGACTCCACAACTTCAACTCGCAAATTCCTATGAAATACCACCTCTTATCGTTGGGCTGTCAGATGAATCAATCCGATACCGAGCGCGTTCGCACAGTACTTGGCGGTATGGGTTTTTCCGAAACCGAAGATGAAAACGATGCTTCAGTACTGGGAATCATTGCCTGCTCGGTGCGTCAGAAGGCCATCGACAAGGTATATACCCGCATTGACAAGTGGAACCGGATGAAAAACCGGAAGAGCCTGCTCACTTTCGTTTCGGGTTGCATCCTGCCTGCCGACAGGGATCGTTTTCTCAAGCTTTTCGATCTGGTATTCACCATGAGCGAATTGCCCGAATTGCCTGCCATGATCAGCCAGTATGGCATTGTAACCCCGGCCGGACTCCTGCACCAGGATCTTGATCGTCAGCCGTTGATGCAAAGAGAAAAAGGCAATGAAGAAGAATCGTTGCTGTCATCAGGATCGAAAGAAGCTGTTAATCTGAAAAGTGCAAAACTCAATCCGGCCATCGGTATCGACGACTTCTGGCATGTGGAGCCAACATATACCTCTGCCTTCGAGGCATTTGTACCAATTCAGAACGGCTGCGATAAATTCTGCACCTTTTGCGCCGTACCCTACACCCGTGGCCGCGAAGTTTCGCGTCCGTCGGACGAGATAATCAGCGAAGTGAATGGGTTGATTGATCGTGGGTTTAGAACCATCACCCTGCTCGGGCAAAACGTCAACTCGTACGGACTTGATAAAGACGGCACCGAGATCAGTTTCCCCGAACTGCTGCGGCGCATCGGCCAGCTCGGCGAACAATCTGGTAAGGAGTTCTGGGTTTACTTTACATCGCCTCACCCGCGCGATATGACAGACGAGGTAATCGAGGTCATAGCGCAATATCCTGTCCTTGCCAAACAGATTCATCTTCCGCTACAATCGGGCGACGACGCCGTGCTGCTGCGCATGAACCGCAAACATAGCCTCGACCGTTACCGTCATATTGTTAAGTCCATAAGGCAACTAATACCCGAGGCTACGCTATTCACCGATATCATCGTTGGATTTACCGGCGAAACAGAAGAACAATTCATGAATACCATTAAGGCCTTCGACGAATTCCGCTACAATATGGCTTATATTGCCCAATATTCTGTCAGGCCCGGTGCAGCCAGCGCCCGATGGGACGACGATATTCCCAAGGAGGTAAAAAAGGAACGTTACCATCGCCTCACCGAAGTGCTGATGAAATATTCGCACGAATTCAACAGAACGCTCGTCGGTAAAACCATCAAAGTGCTGGTGCGCGGACGCGACCGCAAATCTGGCTTTTTATCCGGCTATAGCGAAGGAAAACTGGTAATCCGTTTCAGATCGGGCAACGAGGCATTGATCGGACAGATTGTTGAGGTTATAATAAATTCGGCAGCCCCGCTTTCCCTTGAGGGTGAGCTGGTTCAGCAAAGGGTCGAAACTATTGCTGCATTATGAAAAAGATTGCTTTTAAAACACTGGGCTGCCGACTCAACCAATATGAAACCGATGCGCTGGCCTCGCGCTTTCACTTTGGAAGCTATCAGGTTGTTGATTTCGATGATAAGGCTGATGTTTATGTAGTAAATACGTGCACGGTTACTAACCAGAGCGACCAGAAATCGCGTCAAACCATCCATCAGGCACGTCGCCGCAATACTGATGCCCTTGTTGTGGTCACAGGCTGTATGGCCAACAATTATAAGGAGTCGCTGCTCGAATCAAAAGCCATCAACTATGTGGTGGACAATGAACGCAAAGCAGCCATCTATTCCATCATCGAGGAGCATTTCAGGGGCGATGCGCCTGACCCCGAGGGGTTTGATGCTGATGTGTTCAGTTACGAAACAGCCACAAAAACCTTCCATACCCGCAGCATGATCAAGATTCAGGATGGATGCGACAATTTTTGCACCTTCTGCATCATCCCCAAAGTGCGCGGAAGGGCCATCAGCCGTCCAAAATCCGAAGTGCTCGAGAACATCCGACAGGTACTCGTTCACGGTTTTCGCGAAGTGGTGCTTACCGGTGTCAACATTGGGCGGTACGATAGTGATGGAACCAATTTTGAACAACTTGTGGAAAGCATTCTTGAGCTTCCGGGAGATTTCCGCCTGCGCATAAGCTCTATCGAGCCCGATGGCTTCAGTAGTCGTTTTCTTGAGCTATTTGATCACCCTAAGCTCACCCCTCATCTGCATCTCTGTCTTCAAAGCGGATCCGAAGCGGTGCTGCTCCGCATGAGGCGAATGTACACAGCGCGCGAGTTCAGGGGCATCGCCGAAACCCTGCGCAGTCGATATCCGCAATTCAACCTTACAACCGACATTATCGTGGGCTTTCCAGGCGAAACGGATGAGGAATTTGAGCAAACAGTGAACATGGCCAGATCGTTGCAATTCAGTCATATACACACATTTAAATATTCGGTTCGCAACGGCACACGTGCCGAGCGCATGCCTGATCAGGTGAGCGAAAAGGTGAAAACCCAGCGTAGCGAGATCATCCGCAAGCTTGCCATCGAAAATAAGATCGCTTACTACAGCTCGATGATTGGCAGCACACAGCGGCTGCTGGTCGAACGAATATCAGAATCCCAGGTTGCCCGAGGCTACGGCGAACGTTATATCCCGATCAGGGTGGAGCATGCCGCCCACCTTGAACGAAATCAGTTTGTAGATGTTAAACTCATGAGTATTCACCATGGCGAAGAGCCCGAGGTGAATGCTGTACTCATTACTGCATAAAACAGAAAAAAGTAAAATTTTGAGGGGGGCTTTAATAGCGTATTGAATTTTTATTTATCTTTGCAGCCCAAAAAGATTTCAGAATAATAAGCTCAGATCAAAATGGCAAACCACAAATCATCAATCAAGCGTATTCGCCAGAGCAATGCAAGAAGGCTCCACAACAGGTACTATGCCAAAACCATGCGCAATGCACTTAAAAGGTTCAGAGGCCTGACAGAGAAGGCCGAAGCCGAGGCCCTGCTCCCTAAATTGCATGCAATGATTGATAAATTGGCCAAACGCAACATCATTCACAAAAACAAGGCTGGTAACCTTAAGTCGAAGACTACCAAATACGTAGCTAAGTTAGCTTAAACATACTGCAACAGGATAAATAGCCTCAGCTTCCAGCGAAGCTGAGGCTATTCTGTTTTTATCAATAAACTGAAATCCATTTTGCTTTGCCGGTTTTCGTTCGATAATGCACAAAACTCTCGCTAAACGAGCTGCTGATTCGATTGAAGGAGGTTAAGCCAATGGTCGGTAGTTGAATCGTATGATGATCCCGCCGTAGAAATGTAATGGCAGCCCAGGATAATAATAACGCTGGTTGCGCAATCCCGGTGCATTTACAAGAATCATGGAAGCATAATGCCTGCTGGTGAGGTTGTTGGCCTGGAGGTAAATTTCAGCAATGGTTTTCTTAACTGTTTTTTTCAATCCAGTCCTTAAATTGACCAAAGTAAAGGGCTCTGAAAATCCGGTGTTGCCATCGTTGAGGGGCATCCTTCCTGAATAAAAAACTGATGGGTTGAAAAACAAACCCCTGTAAGCCTGAATTTGAAGCATTAGGTTCATCGAAACCTGCGGTATTCCGGGAATTTGTTTCCCGCTCCGGTCTATCCCCCTGTCAATATATTCTGTGAAAATGTAACGACCGGCTTGTGCATTCAGGTGAAGCTGAACCTGATGGATGGGCAATGGGCTTGTTGATGCTGGCGCACGTAATCCGTAAAGTACTGTTTTCAATTCAGCTTCTAATCCATAGTGCCTGGCCTTTCCTGCATTTCTACCTATCCATGCATCATCGCCAATGCGTTCAGCCACAAGCAGATCAGTGATATGCATATAGTATGCAGCCACATCGAACCATGCTCGCGAATCCTTGAGGCTGCCTCTCCAGCCGGCATCCCAGGTAAGGCTTTTTTCCGGCTTGATGGCGGGATTTATGGTGCCGTCTGTATTGAGGGTCTCCGTTAAGGCTGGCGGGCTATATCCATGATTTACAGATAAGTATATATTATTTCGATCGCTGATGCTGTGATTGATCCCAATGCGTGGCGACACAATCCAGCCGGTTTTGTAAGTGCCCTGCAAGCGTTTCTGGCTGATGTGACTGAAGTTTTCGAAGTCCACAGCAGTTTGTTGCACCGAGAGTCCGGCATTGAGCTGTTTTGCTCCAATGGATGCATTAAGCTGGGCAAAAAAGGCGATAGCATTAATCAGTTCTTCATTGTTGCTGATCGGATTACCGGGTGTTCCTTCTCCGTTGATATTCTGGAGGTTATTAAAGTTTATCTTTTCTGCAAATGCTTCTATGCCTGTGCTTCCGTCAACCAGCAAAGGGCCATTAGTAAAACGATGGTTGAGGGTTGATTTTATCCCTGCCAGTCTACGTTTTTCGTCGAACATATCGAAGGGACGCACTTCCGATTCGCCCGAAATGTTGAAGAAAAGACTGGTCTTAAACAGTTTTGCTTCGCCTCTGAGGTAGGTGTGTCCTAGTGCGCCTAGTATTCTTCTGCCTTTTTCATAGCCTTTGGTTTTTAACCAGCTGGGTGCTGCGCTACGGGGGGTTGTGTGGAATGTCAGACTGTCGATCGAACTGGGAATTTGCGCCTTCGTTTCATTGGCTATGAGTTTCATGTGCAGCTGATGTTTGGCTGAGGGTGCAAAGTGCCAGATAATACCTGTCGTTTGACGTTGCATTCTGTTGTTTTGCCGGTAGCCTTCCATGCTGCCACGGCCGTAGGCAATTCTGAGGCTGTGCCGGCCTCTTTTTTCTTCGAGCGCCAGGGTAGCGTTTATCATCTCAAAAGCACCGGCCTGCACCTCGGCTAGCAGGCTGGGTTTGTATTCTTCAGCTGATTTGGAGCGGATGCGTAGGGTTCCGCCCAGTCCTGAGCCATAGGCACCAGAGGCAGGGCTTTTAATCACCTGAACCTGATCGGCAAACACCGGATCTATGTATTCGGCCAGCGAGAAGCCGGAGCCATTGGTGAGCGGAACCTCATCGAAATAGGCCCTGATCCGGCCTGTAGTGAACGGAACTCTGGCGCCTATCCCCCTGATAACGATTCTGTTGGTATTGAAAGTGCCATGATGCACAAGAACCCCGGGAATTGTGTTGAGCAAAGGTAGCAGGCTTGGGTAGGAAGCATTGCTGATGTCAGTTTTACTTCTTACCGAGAGGCTGCCAGGTATAGTCGAGAGTGTGCCGGTGTGGTTGTAGGCTTCGATGAGTACCTCGGGCAGGAGTATCTCGCTGCTTGTGGGTATCTTTCGCAGCGAGTCGGGCTGGTTAATTTCCGGGTGTTGTGTCATAGCCAATGCTGAATGCCAGATAATAGTAAAGGCAATGGTAAAAACACTGGGCTTCTTACGCCGGAAAAGTTTCCTCTGAAAGTGATTTAGCATGCTATTGGACAGATAAATCATGCGTAGCCTGACAAAATCAAGGATGCTCAATATTACACAACATTTGTCATTAATGACCCTAACTATAAGGATATTATGGTAGAAGTTGGCACCCTAATAAAAAATGACCGCGACTTCTCGGTCATGGCTACTGACCGGAACAATGCTTATGACTCAGAATTCCATCATGCCTTCTTCGTTTTCCATCCTGCGTTCGGGAGCCCGGCGTTTTAGCTGGTTGATACGGTAGTTGAAGTTGACTGTAACCACCGTCCGGCTCCGTTGAAACTCGGTTTTGGAATAGAAGTTATCTTCCATGGTTTCGAAGGCCCATTTGCGGGAGCCAAAGATATCGCGCACATTGAGTGTTATGGTTCCTTTGTTGTTCAGCACATCCTTGCTGATGCCGGCATCAGCTCCGAAGTTTGGCAGTCTGCTGCCCTGTGGCGTTTTCGACTTGCCCTGATAATTGAGTGCCAGTTGGGCATCAAGTCCCTTTTTCAGATTGGCCCTTGCCATCAGGCGACCAGTCCATGAATAATCTTCCACGTCATAGGACTTATTGTAAAGCTCGCCCTGGGTTACTGACCGGAAGAAGTTGAGACTTCCATTGAGGTTCAGCCATTTGTACGGATTGGCCATGCCAATGATCTCGATTCCCAGATCGTCGCGGCTGGCAAAGTTTTCCGGACGCGCATAAGCGATACCGGTAGTGTCGATGCGTTCGACGCGCATGAAAACATCGTTGCTTTGTCGGTAGTAGGTATTAAAGTTAACATTGCCCTGTTTGAAAAAGCGCAGATAGCCGATCTCGAAAGAGTTTGTGTAAACAGGTTTCAGTTCCGGATTTCCCGACATGATAAAGCGGTTATCGGTAATGGTACGGAAAGGGTTAAGCTGCCAAAATCCCGGGCGTCGGATGCGACGGCTGTAGCTCAGTTGCAGGTTGTTCTTCTGATTGAATCTATAGGTAAAATGACCACTGGGAAAGAAATCGATGTACGATGTTTTATTTTCTTCACCGGTTTCAAGCAACTTGGTGCCAATGTTGGACCATTCACTTCGCGTGCCAAGCTGGTAACTGTATTTGCCATTGTCGGCTCCATAGAGCAGGTACGCCGCAAGGATATCCTCGTTGTAGTTGAAAATATTTGAAAAGCCGGGTAAGATGATAAAGTCTCCCGAATCGTCGCGTTGTTCCACCTTGTAGTCGTTAACAATATCGCGGTTTTGGTATCGGAGGCCGGTTTCCAGTTTCTCTTTCTCGCGCAGCGGCTGGAAATAGTCGATCTGTGCCTGAAAGTTGTTGTTGGTCTGATTGGTTACCATCCGTTGAAGAATATCATCGGGTAGGGGAGAGGTAGTGCTGAAAAGGACCTTTTCGATAATCGACGATTTTTCCTCTTCGCTATTGTCTGTGTACATGACACTTGCTGTGAGCAACTGGTCCTTGCGTTTAAACTGTTGTCTGAAGTCGAGAGCATATTCCAGTGTAGGGTCCAGTTCCGACTGTTCTTCGCTTCTTTGGGTTGTCCTGAAGCGGGTAGCTCCGGAAAAGTCGTTATAGGTCACTTTCGAAGGATTATTACCTTTCGAGTGGCGGTACATGATATTTCCCGTCAGGCTTGTTTTGGGGTTGAAAGCGTATTCAGCCCCCAGACGGATGGTATTGTTAAACGAACGCCTGATGCGTTCTGCATCCTGTTCGGTAATCAGTCCGCTGCTGTATATTTCCCTGTACACCGTTCCACCGCCGCGATTTTCGATGTGGCTGATGTTGTAGTTGGCAAACAGGTTTATTTTGTTTATGCGGTAATTGGCATTCAAGCCCAGACCAGCCTGCAGGGGGAAACCGGCATTAAGGTCGATGGAGCCATTGTAGCCTTTACGCCGGTCTTTTTTCAGCACAATATTGATGATTCCTGAGCTGCCTTCGGCCTCGTAGCGCACTGAAGGATTGGTGATAACCTCAATGCGTTCAATCATATCGGCCGAAATAGCTCTTAGCGCATTACGATTGCTGAGGCCAGCCATGCCCGACATTTTACCGTCGATAAGGATGCGCACCCCCTCATCGCCCCTGAGACTCACATTGCCCTCAATATCCACAGTTACTGAAGGGATATTTTCGAGTACTTCCACAGCATTGGAAGCCTTGGCCGAGATGTCGCGACCTATGTTGAAAACGCGCTTGTCGAGACTCATCTCAACTGTTGAACGTTCAGCAACAACCTCCACCTCGCTGAGCAGGGCTTCGTTGGGCGAAAGGAAAAGGCTGCCCAGATCACGCAATTGTGTGGTACGCTGAATTTGGACATCACTTAAGGTAATGGTGCCGTATGCCACAAATTGCACCTTAATATAATAGATGCCGGGTTTTACCTTGATGTCGAATTCGCCATTAGGGCCGGTGATGGAACCTGCAACAAAGCTTGAGTCGGTTTGATTGTAAATCATAACCGTTGCATATTCGAGGCCTTTGCTCGTGGAGCGGGCGATTACCTTGCCGCGAAGTCCGCTGTCGGCGGGATCAGGAATGGTGGCTAAAACTTCAAAGGAAAAAATGGATAGCAGGATGAAGAGGAGTGTTTTGATCATTACTGGAAATTTTCAATCTTGATGACAATTTGAACGGATAATTGTTCACTGGCATTAAACGTAGCATTACCGGTCAGCATTCCGGAAGACTGGCAGGATTAGCGTTTTTTAACAAATGCTCAATAGGGATCGACGTCAATCTGGATGCGCACTTGCTTGTAATCAGTCAGGCTGAGCATTGTAGCAGTGGCTTGAATGAGCCCTTGTTTGGCAGCGGCAGGATTTTCTTGGCGCGGGATCTTTAGCAGAAACTGTTTGATATACAGGTTTTTTATGCGTGAAACTACCGGATATTCAGGACCGAGCACCTGACTTTTGACATGTTTTCGAAGCTCATTGCCAAGCATGAAAGCCGCTTCGTTGAGAATTCTGGGGTCGCGGTGCAGTAACCTGAGTTCGATCAGTCGGAAATATGGCGGGTAATTGTGTTGTTTGCGCTGTGCGAGTTGGCTATCGGCAAACTCTTCATAAGCATTATAAACCACATAACGGAATATCTCGTGTTTAGGTTTGTATGTTTGAATCACCACCCAGCCTTCATTATTCTTTCTGCCGGCCCGCCCGCTCACCTGTGCCATAAGCTGAAAACTTCGCTCGAAGGCCCTGAAATCAGGATAGCTTAGCAGGTTGTCGGCATTCAGAATGCCCACCAGGTTCACCCGGTCAAAGTCTAAGCCTTTGGTGACCATCTGGGTTCCAGTGAGCACATCGGTTTGGCCTTTTCCGAAATTGTCCAGTATTTGCTGAAAGGCTTGCCGTGTTCGTGTTGTGTCGAGGTCGAGGCGTGCAATGCGCAAGCCCGGCATCATGAGTCCAAGTTCCTCTTCAACCTTTTCAGTGCCAAAACCACGCAATTGCAGGTTAGTGCTGTTGCACTCGGGGCACTGCTCAGGGATTTCGCGAGAATAGCCACAATAGTGGCAACGCAACAGGTTCTGTTTTTTGTGGTAAACAAGACTGATATCGCAGTTTCGGCACTCTGGTATCCAGTTGCACTGATTGCATTCCAACCTTAGAGAGAAACCACGGCGGTTCTGAAAAAGAATAGCTTGTTGCCTGGCGTCGATGGTTTGCTGGAGTTTTTCCATTAATACCGAGCTGAAATGCGATCGAAGGGTTTTGCGCCTTTGCTCTTCACGCATTTTTACGATTATCGTTTTCGGCAGGCTGAATCCTCCAAAACGCTCCAAAAGCTGAACCAGTCCATAACGGCCACTTCGGGCATTAAACCAGCTTTCGAGCGAAGGGGTGGCCGAGCCAAGCAGCACCCTGGCACCGGTAAGCCGGGCCAGCATGATGGCTGTGTCGCGGGCATGATAGCGCGGGGCCGGCTCCTGCTGCTTGTACGAAGGATCGTGCTCCTCATCAACAACAATCAACCCTAGATTGGTGTATGGCAAAAACAAGGCAGAGCGCGGACCAATAATCAGTCGCCGTTCGGCACTGCTTTCCGACTTGAGAACCTCACGCCATAACTCGACCTTTTCCCCAATGCTGTATCTCGAATGGTAAACCCCCAATTGATTCCCAAAGTAATGACGCAGCCGCATGATGATCTGGGTGGTCAGGGCTATCTCCGGCAGCAGGTAAAGCACTTGTTTCCCCTCTTGCAGTACCCGATCGATCAGCCGGATATAGATTTCTGTTTTACCACTGGAGGTCACACCGTGAAGTAAGGTAACGTCCTTTTCTATAAAATGCTCATTGATAAGGTCGAAGGCTTTTTGCTGTGCTTCGGATAGCTGCAAAGCTGCCGGATTTGCTGTGCTTTGAAACTGTTCAAGGCGGCTCACTGTTTTCTTCTCGAATACGAAAACTTCTTTTTCACCCAGCGCTTTCACCTGAGCCACACTGGCACCGCTTACCGAGGTAATGCGATCGAGTGCAACATCTGTTGCTTCAGCGGCTGGAAAGCGGGTTTCGCGCAGATAAACCATCAGCGCCTCCAATTGCTTGTAAGCGCGTTTTGCCAACTGATCCATGAGCTCGCGCAGCTTCTCCTCGTCTTGAAAAGCTTCAGCCAGACGCACATACGTTTTCTTTTTTGGCATCTCGCGCTGTTCCAGTTCTTCTTCTGAAATCAGGTATTGCTTTTCAATCATCGTTTTGAGCAGCGGCATCACCTTCTTGAAACCAACTATCCTGCTAACCTCATCAACTGTGAGTCGCGGCTGCGTGTGCAGAGCTTCGATGATTATAAACTCATTGTCGCTCAAATGATCACGATCAGGTTCGAAACCAGGGTGCAACATTATTTTGGCTTCACTTCCCAGCCTGAGCGCCGAAGGAAGGGCAGCAGCCATTAGTTCACCGGGATGGCAGACGTAATAACCAGATACCCAGTCCCAGAATTGAAACTGAATAGGATTGACCACAGGCTGCTCATCCAGCAGGTCGATAATATGTTTTGGAGTAATGGATTGTGGAATCCGGCTGTGCACTTCACGTACAAGGGCTGCCATAATTTTTCGTTTACCAAATTGCACCACAACGCGACAGCCTGGCTTCACAACATGTTCTAATTCGCGCGGAATCCGGTAAGTAAAGCTGCCCGGCACCGGTAATGGGATGATGACATCGGCATAGCGCACAAAACTTTCTTCCATGCAGGGCAGACTGTTGATGATGTAAAATTAGGCATTAAGTTGGCTGGAATTTCAGTGTGCATCGATTAGGGTGTAGCCGACAACCTGATCATAAACAGTGCCCGGCTGCCTGAAATAAAGCACGATGGTGTACTTATTCCGGGTGTCCCAAAAATTGCCTTCGGCTTCGGCAAGACTGCTTTGTCCCGTTTTTTTATCGCGAAGGACGTAAAGATAGTTGTAGTAGCCCTGCTTGAGGAAAAGACTCAGCTCGTAGCCTTTACGCTGATAGTTGTACTGCATTCTGTTGATTTCATCCAATTTCCAATCCGTAAGCTGGCCAACTACAAATATCTCATCATGTGTGAGTTGAGGTTCCCAAGGCAGGAAGAATTCCACCCAGGCATAATCGCCCTCAATGGCGGTGTTTTGATCCGCACGTGCCTTGATCAGCCTCCGGCCATTCAGGTCTGGCTCTGATTTGTACACCTGACGATTGCGCCGGACGTCTGGCCACAATCGCACCACATAGCTATCAGGCTGCTGAATGATACGCTGGATGCGCTCCGACTGGTAGCGATAATTTTTTATGTCGAAGTTGCGCCATTGGTTTCCTGCTTCAAAAGTGGTTTCGCTGAGGTATTCGAAGCTCATCCTTCCGGGCAGCACATGGGTTGGGTTCAAACCGTATCGGGCATTGTCCTTCCGATTGTTCTGAAAAATATCGATGCTGAATGCCTCGCGCCCAACACCAGCGTATCGCTGGGGAATGATGACAGTTATTTCCAGCATCTGATGTGTGCGGCTCAAACCCGCCTGACGGGTATTTTGAGCAACCGAGGCCTGAATGGGGATGATGGCATCAAGAACGATAAATCGCCGGCTAAGGATCAGATTCTCAGGCTGGGTGTTGCCACGGTAAACGACTAGCAGGTAATTTCCCGATAGCCTTGGCCTAAGCTGGCTTCCCGGAAAACTCAGTCTGTAATGCACGTATGGCGTGAGTGTATTCAGCGAAAAGGTGTAATCTGTGATTCTGTCGTCAGCAGAACCCTCGATATATTCCTGTGGTCGCAAAGCAGAAGGAGTCCAGTCGCGATTGCAGTGAATGATGGTATAATCGAATGTGTAGGCCATATCGCTGATTATATCGAAGGCGAGCGTCAGCGTTGTAGCATCGTTTAGTCTGAGAACAGGATCAGTCAAAGGATCATTGGTCTGGTAAAATTCTATAGAGTGCACCTCGGGCAGGTATGATTTATCATCAAAAGACAAACTGGTTTGTTGGGCGAAAAGCGAATGAATGTGTAAAAAGGTTAAAATTGATAGAATCAGAGTATTTGATAGCGGTTTTATTGTTATTGTTTTCACGATGCCAGAGTTAAATGTGTTGCAAAGATATCAGGATAGCTCAACAGCCACCATTGATCTAAAACCCGTCGTGATATGGCAGTTGAATGATTTGATTTATATCAAGACTTTATTTGAGAAAGTCGAATAGCTCAATTTACTATTTTCATAACGTTAGTGTGAAAACAAGAGTTTAGAATGCTTTTCTTTGCAAAAGTTTTCTAAAAATATATCAAGGTAGATATGTCGAATGTTATAAAGATTACTAAGGGCCTGAATATCAACCTGACAGGAGAAGCGGAAAAGGTCATCAAGAGCCATAGCGCAAAAGTCTATGCTATCAAACCAACTGATTTCATTGGTGTTTTCCCGCGTATGCTGGTCAAGGAAGGTGATGAGGTTAAGGCCGGAACGCCATTATTTCTGGATAAATACCGCGAGGATATCCTTTTCACCTCGCCCGTCAGTGGCACCGTCAAGGAAATTAAGAGAGGAGCAAAACGCGCTTTGCTTGAGGTAAAATTAGAAAGTGATGGTAAGTTTGAATCCTTAGTTTTTGGTGCGGCCAATCCGCTCGACCTTGGCCGTGAGGCTGTGATCGAAAAACTCCTCAACAGCGGTCTGTGGGTATTCATCCGCCAGCGTCCCTATTCGGTTGTGGCTAATCCGAAGGATAAGCCGAAGAGTATTTTCATTTCCACATTCGACACAGCTCCGCTTGCTCCGGACAACGATTTTATCGTCCATGGTCAGGGCGAGGCATTTCAGGCAGGATTGGACGCATTGAGCGTACTTACTACGGGCAAGGTTCACCTCAACATCGATGCCAACGCTACACACTCAAAGGTATTCACCAATTCTAAAAGGGTACAGATCAATTACTTTGCCGGCCCTCACCCTGCAGGTAATGTGGGGGTACAGATCAATAAGATCGATCCGATTAACAAAGGTGATGTGGTGTGGTATTTGTATCCTCAGGATGTCATAAATATCGGAAAACTGTTTTTGACAGGTCATTACGACTCCAGCAGGATCATCGCACTCACCGGATCCGAGGTGCTCAGTCCCATTTACTACAAAACACATATCGGGGCTAGTATAGAAAGTCTTGCAAAGGACAATACTGCCCCCGGTCATAAGCGCTACATCAGTGGCAATGTGCTTAGCGGTACCAAAATCGAACTTGATGGTTTTGTCAGTTTCTATCACACATATGTTACAGTTATTCCCGAAGGCAACTATTACGAGTTTCTGGGCTGGGCTCTTCCAGGCTTTGACAAATTCAGTGTATCGCGCACTTTCCCGAGCTTCCTTTTCCGATCGAAGAAATATAGGCTCGATACCAATCTGCATGGGGGTGAACGGGCTTATGTAATGACAGGGCAATTTGAAAAGGTATTCCCGATGGATATCTATCCGCTTCAGCTAATCAAGGCCATTCTGGTTGAAGATATCGACCTGATGGAGAATCTTGGTATTTATGAAGTGGATGAGGAGGACTTTGCACTTTGCGAAGTCATCGATACATCCAAGACCAATATCCAGGAAATCGTGCGTCGTGGTCTCGACCTCATGCGCAAGGAAATGAGCTAGTTAAGCAATTGTTTCATACCATAAATTATCTGAAACATGAAATTTTTACGCGACTTTCTCGACAAACAGAAACCCCACTTTACCAAAGGAGGGCGTTTTGAGAAACTACATTCCTCTTTTGATGCTTTCGAAACATTTCTCTTTGTCCCCAACAAGGTTACAACCAGTGGTGCGCACATCCGCGATGCCATCGATATGAAGCGCACCATGATTGTGGTTGTGCTGGCCATGGTCCCGGCCCTGCTATTTGGCATCTGGAATGTGGGTTACCAGCACTTCCTCTCGCATGGCATCCAAGCCGGTTTTTGGGAAATTGTAGGCTTCGGCCTAATTAAAGTGCTGCCTATCATCGTCGTATCTTATGTCACCGGACTGGCCATTGAATTTGCCTTTGCTCAGGTGCGTCACCATGAAGTGAACGAAGGCTTTTTGGTGTCGGGCATGCTGATACCCCTTGTTATGCCTCCGGATGTCCCCTTGTGGATGGTTGCAGTGGCTACAGCCTTCGCTGTTGTTATTGGCAAAGAGGTTTTTGGTGGTACTGGAATGAATATACTTAATCCGGCCCTCACGGCGCGTGCTTTCATGTTTTTTGCCCATCCTGCCGAGATGTCGGGCGACAAAGTGTGGATTGCTGAACAAGCAGACGCATATTCTGGAGCTACTGCTCTGGGTCATCTGCTCGTTGGCGAAGCTGACAAAATTCCTTCCTTCACTGATATGTTTCTGGGCTTTATCCCGGGCAGTATTGGAGAAACATCCACACTGGCTATACTTATAGGAGCAATTGTGCTCGTAGCAACCGGTGTGGGTAGTCTGCGTATCATGCTCTCGGTAGTGGCTGGTGGTCTGGCCATGGGCGGCATCTTCAATCTGGTGGGAGCGAATGACTATATGAATATTCCTGCCTATTATCATCTCGTCATGGGTGGATTTGCTTTTGGCACTGTTTTCATGGCTACCGACCCGGTTTCGGCTTCTCAGACCGGCGTAGGGAAAATATGGTACGGTTTTCTGATAGGGGTGCTTGCAGTTTTGATTAGGGTATTTAACCCGGCCTATCCCGAAGGCATGATGCTGGCCATATTGCTCATGAACGTGTTTGCCCCGCTCATCGATCACTACGTCATTCAATCGAATATCAAGAAGCGACTCAAGCGTGCCAAAGCTGCAGTGGCAGTCTGATCTTAAAACCAATAAAACCGTCAAAATATGTACAGTAACTCATATATTTTCCGCTACGCAGGCATCATGGTTATCATGGTGGCAGCAGTACTTTCGGCCGCGGCTATGCTGCTGAAGCCCCTGCAGGAGCGCAACGAGGCGGTCGATAAAATGACCAGTATTCTTAAGGCTGCAGGCTTTGCCGATGTAAACAACAAAAATGCCATCGACATTTTCAACAGCACCATCACCAACATGATCGTCATCAATCAGGATGGCGATGTGATTGAGGATTATACAGGTGCCGGAAAAGAAAACTCGAGAGCCTTCAAAATCAACCTCAAGGAACAACTCTACAATAAATCTGTGAAAAGACCTTTCGAATTGCCTCTTTTCAAAGCCAGTAGCAATGGCGAGGTGATCTACATCGTTCCAATGCGTGGTGTCGGGCTGTGGGGACCAGTTTGGGGTAACATTGCACTTCGCGATGATTTCAATACTGTAATTGGTGTAACTTTTGGACACAAATCTGAAACACCTGGTCTGGGAGCTGAAATAGTTGAAACGATTTTTACCGACCAGTTTCCCGGCAAGAAATTGTTTAACGAAAGCGGAAGCTTTACATCCATCAAGGTCGTAAAGGGCGGTGCTGCAAGTTTAGGCTCCGAGATGCAGAGTCATGCAGTTGACGCTATTTCTGGTGGAACCATCACCAGTAATGGTGTGAGCGATATGATACATAACGTATTGGAAAGTTATGAACCGTTCATTAAAAAAATTGGATAACCATGAGCGCTGCAACTAAAGAAAAAGAACCCCTCTTTTCGGCAAAAAACCGAAAACTGCTCACCAACCCCATCAACCTGAATAATCCCATTACCGTTCAGGTGCTTGGTATCTGCTCTGCGCTTGCTGTGACCGCCAAGCTCAAACCAGCCTTCGTTATGGCTGTTTCTGTAATCGTCGTTACCGCTCTCGCAAACCTGATCATTTCCTTATTGCGTAATGGTATCCCTCCGCGCATACGTATCATAGTGCAGCTGGTGGTAATCGCTTCGCTTGTAATACTTGTCGATCAATTGCTTAAAGCCTACGTTTACGACGTCAGCCGCCAACTATCGGTTTTTGTGGGGCTCATCATTACCAACTGTATCATCATGGGCCGCCTCGAGGCTTTTGCTATGGGCAACAAGCCCTGGCCATCTTTACTCGACGGTATTGGCAACGGCTTAGGTTATGGAATGATCCTCATCATCGTTGGTCTTGTGCGTGAGCTCTTTGGCTCAGGAACCATCTGGGGCTATCACATCATTCCCCAAGTCTTCTACGATCTGGGCTACCGCAACAACGGTTTCATGATTCTACCACCCATGGCTCTGATCATCGTTGGGGTTATTATCTGGATTCAACGTTCGCGCAATCCCGAGCTTGTCGAAGAAAATTAGTCGTTAAAAGGAAAAACCAGCAACCATGCAAGAACTATTCAGCATTTTCGTCAAATCAATATTTGTTGACAATATGATCTTCGCCTACTTTCTGGGTATGTGTTCATACCTGGCAGTATCGAAGACCGTCAACACCTCGGTAGGTTTGGGCATTGCCGTGATCTTCGTTCTAGGCATTACTGTTCCTGTCGATTACCTGCTTAACGACTATGTGCTCAAGCCCGGAGCACTCACCTGGATCAGCAAGGATTTTGCTGATGTTGACCTCAGCTTTCTGAGTTTTATCGTTTTTATTGCTGTGATTGCTTCAATGGTTCAGCTTGTCGAGATGGTGGTCGAGAAGTTTAGCCCGGCACTTTATTCGTCGCTTGGGATCTTCCTTCCGCTCATTGCCGTAAACTGCGCTATTCTGGGTGGTTCGCTCTTTATGCAGGAACGCGAATACCAGAGCCTTGCTCAGGCCACATCGTTTGGTATCGGCTCGGGTATCGGATGGTTTCTGGCCATTGTGGGCATAGCTGCCATACGCGAAAAGATTCGCTATTCGCACATTCCGGCCCCGCTGCGTGGCCTTGGCATCACATTTATCATCACCGGACTCATGGGCGTGGCCTTTATGAGTTTCCTTGGAATTAAACTGTAATTGTAACACTAAGTTGGATATCATGACACTCTTAGTTACCGGAACCGGAACCGTTGTCATTGTCAGCATCATTTTCTTCCTGACGGTGATACTACTGTTGGTCGGGCTGCTGCTTTTTGCGCGAAAAAAGCTTACGCCTCAAGGCAAGGTCAAAATTATTATCAATGAGGAGAAAGAGCTTGAGGTCGATCCTGGCTCAACACTGCTCTCCACCTTGTCTGCCAACAAAATATTTCTGCCTTCAGCCTGCGGAGGTGGTGGCACCTGCGCCATGTGCAAGTGTCAGGTCTTCGAGGGCGGCGGCAGTATACTCCCCACCGAGACAGGTTTCTTCTCGCGCAAGGAGCAGCAAAATAACTGGCGTTTGGGATGTCAGGTAAAGGTGCGCGAGAACATGAAAATTTCTGTTCCCCCAGAAGTTTTTGGCATCAAGAAATGGGAATGCGAGGTGGTCTCGAACCATAATGTGGCTACGTTTATTAAAGAATTTGTCGTTAAACTGCCCGAAGGCGAAAAGCTCGATTTCCTCTCTGGCGGTTACATACAGATTGACGTTCCGAAAATTGAGGTCGATTTCGCAAAAGATATCTTTGTTGAGGAAGAATACCGTGATGAGTGGGATAAGTTCAAGATGTGGGACCTCAAAATGAAAAACACGGAAGAACAATTCCGCGCCTACTCCATGGCCAATCATCCTGCCGAAGACAACATCGTGATGCTCAACATACGTATTGCAACCCCGCCCTGGGACCGTAAAACCAATAGCTTCATGAAGGTCAATCCGGGCGTATGTTCCTCATTTATCTTCTCGCGCAAACCCGGCGATAAGGTAATGGTATCTGGTCCTTACGGGGAGTTCCACACCAAGAAGACGAACCGCGAGATGATGTTTATTGGTGGTGGTGCCGGCATGGCCCCGATGCGTTCGCATATTTTCCACCTGTTTCACACCGTAAAAACTGACCGGAAAGCCACCTTCTGGTATGGCGGTCGCTCGTTGCGCGAGCTTTTCTACATCGACGAGTTTCAGCAAATCGAAAATGACTTTCCTAACTTCAAATTTCATGTTGCCCTGTCCGAGCCAAAGCCGGAAGACAACTGGAAAGGCTATACAGGATTTATCCACCAGGTGATTATGGATAATTACCTGAAACAACACCCTGAACCTGAGGAAATCGAATATTACCTCTGCGGACCTCCCATGATGAATGCCGCAGTGTTCAAAATGCTCGATGAGCTTGGAGTCCCCAACGAAATGATTGCCTTCGACGACTTCGGAGGATAATGGAACAGAACCAGCTCATGGGCTGGTTCTTTTATTTTCATTGCTACTTATTGGTACATTTGATTATCAAACTTATTTGAAATGAAAGTCCTCAGGCTGATCACTTTTTTTATCATGTTATTAATTGGAGTATTATATTGCAGCAGACCTGTCTGGCTAAAAAAGTTTGTGCTTCAGGGTGAAACCCAGGGAACCTATTATGCTATAACCTACTATGATGCCGAGGGGCGCAATTTTCAGAAAAGTGTTGACTCCCTTCTGAGCGTAATTGACAACTCCATGTCGCTGTGGGTTGACAGTTCCATTATTTCCCGAATCAACCGCGGCGACACTTCAGTGGTGCCCGATGATCATTTCATCTACAATTTTCTCCTTGCCAAAGAGGTCAGCGCAGCCACTGATGGCTATTTCGACTTCACTATTGGTCCTCTGGTAAGCGCCTGGGGGTTCCATCGCAAGAACAGGATTGAGATGAACAACCGCACCATCGATAGCCTCAGATCGCTGGTCGATTACCGTCTGGTAAAACTGGAAAATAAGAGGATTATCAAGGTTGATCCCCGAATCAGTTTCGATTTCAATGCCATTGCTCAGGGCTATACTGTCGATCTGATTGCCGAACTGTTGGATGGTTTTGGTATAGCGCATTTTATTATTGACATCGGCGGCGAGATCTTTGCCAGAAACCGCAAGCCCGATGGAAGTTCATGGCGCGTGGGCATTGAAACACCTGCTGCTGAAATGAATGACGAGCGAAAGATTGAAAAGGTAGTCTTCCTCGAAAATAAGGGCCTGAGCACCTCAGGCAGCTATCGTAAGTACTATGAGCAGGATGGGAAACGCTTTTCTCATAGCATCGATCCCAAAACTGGCTACCCTGTGCAGCATAATCTGATGAGCGTTAGTGTTCTTGCTGATAATGCAGCTATTGCCGATGCTTATTCGACCGCCTTTATGGTGATGGGCATCGAAAAGGCACTTGAGATTATTCCTTTTCTGGGAGGGATTGAAGTTTTCTTTATCTATTTCGAGGACGGTCAGTATAAAACGAAAGCGACCCCTGGCATGGAATCGCTTATGGAAAAATAAATCTGGTGTTCAGGATCAGGCCAGTGGCTTGTTTTCACAACTGCCCTCACCCCCTCCGCAACTGCAGCCCATTTTACGGCCTTGGGCGTCAACACTTGAGCACTGTTTTTTGAATTCGCCGTTTTTCTGCATAAACATTTTTATGGCAATGCCAGCCATACCAAGTCCGACAAGCACAACACTGAGCAAAAGTACTTTGAGAAACATACGATTTTTTTGCAAAGGTAAATCTTATTAACGTTTCAGCCGGGCTTTTGTTTGCTTCTCTCAAACTCCGATAGCAAGATTGCAGCGGCTATTCCGGCATTGAGCGATTCGGTCATGCTCCCTACGGCCCGGTGTATCGTTACTGGAACATCAATCATTTGCAATATACTTTCTCTGATTCCATGCGACTCGCTGCCTATGACCAGCATTGAGCCCTCGGCTTTCAAGGGGATATCGTGATGTGATTTTCCGTCCATCAACGCACCATAAACGGTAAAGTTCATTTCTTTCGCCAGCCTGATGAGCTTTGAAAGATCGGTCCTTACAACCCTGATGCGAAACAGCGAACCCATTGCGCTTTGAACCACCTTTGGCTGCCATGGATCGGCACTATCAGCCGAACAGTAAAGATGCCGCACCCCAAACCACTCCGCAGTGCGGATGATGGTTCCCAGATTGCCAGGATCAGCGATTCCGTCAAGTGCAAGGCTAAGACCTTGGTGGAGCTCTGGCTTTTCATTCCCGAAGGAAGGAATCCTACATTCGGCCAGTATGCCCGGCGGTGTCCGCAAATGGCTAATTTGTTGCATTTCGCGATCGCTTATCGTTTGAACTTTAACGCCAAACAAAGCAAGCCAACGTTGATCAGTCTGTTCTGAAGTACAATATACCGCAATGATTTCGATGGGGCTTTGCAGCAATTCCCGCACTATTTTGTTTCCTTCGGCAATAAACAGACCGGTTTCCTGCCTGTATTGCGAATCGGTAAGCTTGCGCAGATGTGCGATCTGGTTACGTGAAAGCATAAAAAAACCTGGTCTGAAAAGGCAGACCAGGCCAAAAATAAGATTATTGTGGAATTATTCAGCAAATACTTCAAAATCAACCTCAAACTGAACTTCCTTGTGCAGTTTGATCTTGGCTTTGTAATTACCTAATTCTTTCACCGACTCTTCGTTGATATGAATTTTCTTACGGTCGATCTCAATATTGGTAACTTGCTTGATAGCGTTAGCAATCTGAACGGTGTTAACCGAACCGAAAATCTTGCCCGAGGCACCAGCCTTGGCTGGAATGCGTAGCGAAAGATTTTCAAGAGCCTTGGCAATTACAAGGGCTTCGTTCTTGATTTTTTCAGCTTTGAACGATTGTTGGCGTTTGAGCTCCGCAAGTACTTTGCGGTTGGTGTCGTTGGCAATTACAGCCAGGCCTCTAGGTATAAGGTAATTGCGTGCGTAACCGTCCTTAACCGTTACGATATCGTGGGTAAAACCCAGATTTTCGACGTCTTGTTTCAGAATTATTTCCATGACTTATTCCTCCGGCTTTTATTTAAGTAAGTCAGCAACATAAGGCATGAGGGCCAAATGACGGGCGCGCTTAACAGCCTGAGCTACCTTTTTTTGATACTTTGTCGATGTTCCGGTAATGCGGCGGGGCAACAGCTTGCCTTGTTCATTCACGAATTTGAGCAGAAAACCGGCATCCTTGTAATCGATATACTTAATGCGGTTTTTCTTGAAGCGGCAGTATTTCTTCTTCTTGGTATCTACCGCAATGGGAGTCAAATATTTGATCTCGGTGCTTCCTTGTTGTGCCATGTTTCAGTTTTTTAAGATTAGGCTTTTGCTTCAGCTGCTTCCATTACTTTCTTACGTTTTTTCTCATTATAAGCAATGGAATGCTTGTCGAGCTTTACAGTAAGGAAGCGGATAATGCGTTCATCACGTTTGAGCTGTGTTTCAAATTCGGCAATCAATTCGCCGGAGGCTCTGTACTCGATCAGATGGTAAAAGCCGGTAGATTTTTTCTGGATCGGGTAGGCAAGCCTGCGCATGCCCCAGTGCTCTTCGTGAACGATTTCGGCACCCTGCTCCTTCAATAAATCCTGAAACTTCTTTACCGCTTCCTTCATCTGTTCTTCAGACAAAACGGGAGTTACAATGAAAACGGTTTCGTACTGATTCATAATAAGGATTTTGTAATAGATGATTTGTGTTTCGAAAATGGAGTGCAAAAGTAAGAATAATTTCCTAAAATCTGGAAACTAACTCAAAAAATATTGAAATTCAAGCCTAAATCTACACTTAGGCTTGTTCCAGGAGTGTCCGGCATATAAATTTGGAGGCATTTCCATCTCCGAAAATTGATGGAAATTCAGCAGGCCTGGTGGTGTTGAATGCATTATAAGCCAAAAGAATGTTCTGCTCATTTGCGCCCGTAAGCACAGCTGCACCAGCCTCAATTATCTCTTTCCATTCTGTTTCGTCCCTGAGAATGATGCATGGCTTGCGAAAAAAGTAAGCTTCCTTTTGTACGCCACCCGAATCTGTAATTATCATGTCTGCCTGGTTTTCAAGCCAGATCATTTCGAGGAATGAGGCTGGTGGGGTGATCATGATGTTGCGGTCTTCCATCAGGCTTCGAATCAATTGTTCGTCCAGGCTTTTCTCCATCATCGATTTTGTCCTTGGATGCAATGGCAGGTAAACGCGATGACGACCTTGTGAGGAGATTCGCAAAAGTGAACGAAAAATCTCGTTGAGCCGGCTGCTGTCGTCCGTATTATTACTGCGGTGAATGGTGCAGAGTAAATAAGGGCGTTTTTTCAACACATCAAACTTTCTGGAAAGTTCGGATAGTTTATCAGCCATTGCTGCAAAATACAGGCTGTTGTCGTACATCACATCGCCACAATGATAAATAGCCGGATTATCTGCACTGAATGGAGGGGTATTGCCGGGCCTGAAACCTTCGCGTATCAGATTTTCAAAACCAGTACGTGTTGGACTGAAAAGAAAACTTGAGCAATGATCACATACAATGCGATTGATTTCCTCGGGCATAGATTTATTGAATGAACGCAACCCGGCCTCGATGTGCGCAATTCGTATATTGAGTTTGGCCGCGGCAATCGCACCTGCCAGCGTGGAATTGGTATCGCCATAAAGGACCAGTAAATCAGGCTTTTCGTCAAGGAGAGCCTTTTCGATGCCTTCAGTCATTCTGGCGGTTTGCACACCATGACTGCCCGATCCTGTGTTGAGGTTGATGTGTGGTCGGGGAATGTCAAGCTCATCAAAAAACACCGCCGACATGTTTTCGTCATAATGCTGTCCTGTATGAAGAATGATTTCGCCGATTTTGTCTTCGAAATGGTTTCGGATAGCACGGCTCAGGGCGGCTGCCTTGATGATTTGTGGTCTTGCGCCAACAACAGTCAGAAGTTTCAGTGGTTTCATAAGGTTTATCTCGAAGGCATTAAGCCGTTGTCGGCAAAGCTGTAATAATTGTCGTGTCCTACAATAATATGATCAAGAACGTTGATGTCCAACAGCTTACCTGCTGAATGGATTTTCTCAGTCAGCTGGGTGTCGGCCTGACTGGGGCGCAACTGGCCCGACGGATGATTATGACAAAGAATAAGGTTTGTTGCGCCGGTTTCGAGAGCCAGACGGAATATTTTCTTTGGATCGGCTACGGTTCCGGTGATTCCTCCTTCGCTGATTTCGTGGATGCGGATAATTTGCTGGGCCTGATCAAGGAGGATGATCCAGAATTTCTCATAACCCAGGTCGCTGGCCAGCGCATAAATGCATTCGAAGGCCTCTTTGCTGCTCCGGATACTTTTTCGCCGCAGAATTTCGGAACTGCGCCTGCGTTTACCTAGCTCGAGAGCGGCTATAATGGTGATGGCTTTGGCCTCACCTATGCCCTGAAACTTCATCAGGTCAGTTAGACTTAGTCTTGAAAGCTCGGTCAGGTTATTGCTCACAGTCCGGAGAACACGCCGCGACAGTTCAACGGCTGATTCTGTCCGATTTCCTGAACCAATGAGTATGGCAATCAGTTCAGCATCACTCAGGCTGTCCTTGCCTTTAAGCATGAGCTTTTCACGGGGCTTGTCAGCGTCGGACCACTGTTTGATGGGGGTTCTTCCCTGTTGCTTATCCATACTTGCTTCGGGTTGGCCGCACAAAGATAGTGATTGCAAAACTCCGGCCAAGGGCTATTGCTGGTCGGGGAACTTTTCTGGCCTTGCGAACGTGGGGTTCGTCAGAAAGTCTTGATCGGTCAGTGCATTCAGAAAAGCTTTAAGATCGATTTTCTGATTTGGTGTTAGCCGTACACCACCTCTAAGCACATGATGCATAAGTGGGTCGATGTAGGGAGAGTATTTTACACCCATGGAATAAAAATCAATCACTTCGTCGAGGCTTGCAAAGCGGCCATCGTGCATATAGGGTGCCGTAATGGCAATATTTCTCAGGCTTGGCGCCTTGAATGCACCTATATGTGCAGTGTTTCCGGTGATGTAATACCTGTCTTGAAGATTGGTAAATACGGTGTCTTTACCATTGTTATAAAATAAATGGGTTGTAAACAGCGGATTTCCGCCTCCACCGTGACAGTGAAAACAATCGGCGCCTTCTTCAGTTGTGAAAAGCACAAAACCCCTTAACTCGCTAACATTGAGCTGGAGTTCGCCACGCAGATAACGGTCGAAGCGTGAATTGGCAGAAACAAGGGTCCGTACAAATTGTGCTATGGCTCTTTCAATATTCCTAAATGTAATCCTGTCGCTGCCAAATGCCTTGAAAAACAGCTCAGGATAGCCTTTAAGCTGCTGAAAAAGCTGTTTTACCTTTGTGGTGTCAGCATGCATTTCATCCTCAGCCATCACGGCAACCCTCACAAAGTCTTCAATATTTCTGAGGTTTGGATTGACATTTTCAGGATATATGAAGCCATTCCATCCATAGCCGCTGTGGTTCCACACAAGATTCACCAGCGGCAACATCGCATGCCGGGTTTGTATGCCGGAGATCCCATGCACAAACCCACCCTGAAAATGCGGGTGATTAATGCCTGCTTCAAATCCGTTGGCCTGTATGTGACAAGTTGCGCAGCTCATCAGCGAATCAGGGTGGGTGCGTCCGGTGAGCCTGCCATCATAAAAAAGATAACGACCAAGAGCAATGCCTTCAACAGTCAGTGGATTATCAGCAGGAATGTTGAGCCGGTCAGGGAAACCAAATGGAATGTTCAACTGATAAGGTGTTGGATTCCAGTGATCTGTGTGCTTATTACTGCAGCCAGACAACAATGCCACAAAAATAACAGCAAGGTTTAACAGCCTCATTTGGGGTCAGAAATAACCAACCTAAATACATTTCGACCGTTCTCGCAGCCTGTTTTCATGGCGGCCTGCTGCTGCATGATGCTGCCTCCCCACAGGTTGTGGTCGTAAATATGAGGCTCCTTGAACCATTGGTCAATATGCATCTCAAGCGAGATCCCACTCGATTGATTCTCTCTAACGATAATCGAAGCCGGGAGGCTGACTTCAAAATGATTATGCACAAATTCTTTAATGGGCATAGTTTTTTGAGGCGGCTTGTAGCCTTCGCAATGGCTGGCTGTTTTGCAGCATTCGTTCATATTTACCCAGGTCGATTTCAGAGCAAGTGTGTCGTAAATCTGGCCAATGCCAAGGTGAAAATTGAAGGGCTCGAGCAATCCGTTGATGTTGAGCCATTTGCCGTTGAGCTTCATATAATGGTAACCGCCTCCAAGGTAATCAGGCCAAAACATGAATGATTCCGGAGGGTTTTTGTAGCGAAGGCTGGTATTCATTTGCTCATCAAGACCAAAAATAAACTGCAGGGCGTTATAGGATCCTGCGGGCACATTGCTGAACTGTTTTATCAGACCAGCCTGAATTCCTGTGTCGAAATAAATTGGCTCGCCATTGTTGAGCTCTGCTGTTGTGCCATCGGATCGGACCAGGCGAAGCCGTGAAATGAACCATTGTACTTCAGTTACAAGATATTGATTACCACCAGCATTAGTGTAAATTAGTTTGTTGATTTCAAGGGGGCTATTGCCTACTTTGTGCTCTACGGTCAGTTTTATTGCTCCTGTTGGTGCTTGTGAAGCTTTATTGCAGGAAAACAGTAGAATTGTCAATGACAAAACTGTCAAGTAGCTGTATAAGAATATTTTCATTGTAAATTGGTTTAATTAATACTGTTAAATATATACAAAAATAGTACCAATTTGCTTAGTGAGGTTGAGTAAAAGACGAGTTTGCGAGGCCTGAAGCTATCTTTGCAGTCGGAAAATGGAATTAAAATGAGCAATATCAAACCCGGTGACGAGGTGCGTTTTTTAAATGCAACCGGAGGTGGACGTGTGATCAGAATTCTTGATAGCCGGATGGCTCTAGTGTCCATTGAAGATGGATTTGAAATCCCTGTTTTGCTATCGGAGCTTGTTGTTATACAGCAGGCACCCACTACGGCAAGGCTGGCTGCTACACAAGCGCTGCAAAAAGAAATTGCTGCCCAGCAAATGGTCGAAGCTGAGGAGAGAGATCAAGCCAGAAAGTCGCAGCTGCGACGTTTTGCCCGCAACACAGAGCAGGAAGGCTTTTATCTGGCATTTGTGCCTCATGAGCAGCAATGGCTGCTCACCGGGCCGCTCGATGTTATGCTTGTAAACCACTCCCCCGAAGAGCTTTTATATTCAATCCATATCAATTCCGAAAGCAAGTGGGTTAATGCCGATTACGGTCAATTGGAACCATACAGCAAAGCGGTTATCGAAACCATTTCGCGAGACGACCTTAATCATTGGAGCAGGGGAGTGGTACAAGGACTGATCGTATTCGATAATTCAATCCAGCCCATGAAGCCGCTGAATGCTCATTACAGCATCAAAGCATCGAGGTTTTATAAGGAAGGAAGCTATGTTTCGCTCGCAGTTCTTGGTGAGAAAGCAGTCTCTCTTCTGCTTGAGCCTTATGCTGCCATGGCTGATGCTGGTGAAGGCAATGTGGAACCAACTGTTCAAATAAAAGCACCCGAAAAGGTAATGGCCCTTATCGACAAGCATCGCACCGGGGAAGGTGAGGCACTGGTTGACTTGCACATTGGCGAACTGGTCAGCAATATCAGCGGTCTAAGCAGCCACGATATGTTCAACATCCAGATCGATTATTTCAGCAAAACGCTCAGCAGTGCGATAGCTGAGGATTACAATAGGGTCACCTTCATTCACGGTGTTGGTAATGGTGTGTTGAAAAATGCCATTATCGAAGCCCTGGAAAATTTTGAAGGTACCGGGAGCCGGATGGCTTCCATGAGCAAATTTGGTGTTGGAGCCATCGATGTAATTATCCGCGACCGGTGAACAGCCTCGAGGCTTGCTTTAACATTTTGGTAATTAAAAGCTTGCTTTCCTATTAAGTTTTTTTAACAGCGAAAAGTCTTGTGTTTACAGGCTTTTGGCGGTCGGGATGGGTTTTTTCGTATAGTTTTGAAAATTGTTTAACCCATTCAAAAACAATTTGTTTAACCTATATGAAGCGAATTTTAGACATTCTTTTCTCGATGGAGCTTATGAGTCTTATGATGATTGCATTTGCCATAGCCATCGGATCAGCCACTATTATTGAAAATGATTTCGGTACCGAAGCAGCAAAAGCAGTGGTTTACAACGCCACCTGGTTCGAGGTGTTGTTGGTCTTGCTCGGAATAAATCTGGTGGCCAACATTTTCCGGTATAAGATGTGGAGGCGGGAAAAACTGGTAGTTTTTACCTTTCACCTCTCATTTATTGTGATTCTGGCTGGTGCTGCCATTACGCGTTACATTGGCTATGAAGGTGTGATGAGCATCAGGGAGGGCGAAACAGAATCGACGATGCTTTCAGAGAAATCTTATGTTATTTTAGAATTAAAAGAGGGCGACAAACTGGTACAATCCACAAGAGAAGTGTTGATGTCGCCTCTTTCAGAAAGAGCCTATCGCGACAGAGTTACGATAAACGGCAAGGAGTTTAGGTTCAGGTCGGTGCGCTATGTGCCCAACGCACAGGAGGTGCTTGTCAGAGGTAATCCCGGCGATGGTGAGCCATACCTTGTCATGGTTATTTCATCAGGATTGACTGGACGCAACAACCTGATTATCAAGGCCGGAGATCAACGTAACTTTATGGGTGTGCGGTATATTTTCAACCAGCCCGCTGTGGAAGATGCTTTTAACCTTCGTATGAACGGTAGTGTAGTTGAATTTATGGCTCCTGAAACTGTTACAGCCATGGCCATGATGGGAGGAACAAATGATACTTTGTTGCCTGGACAGTGGCATCCTTTCGAAATGAGAAAACTATACGGTATGGGCGATAACCGTATCGTGCTTACTGATATTTATGAGTATGGAAAGGTTGATTTTACAAGTTATAAGGGTAAGGATATGCGTTTTATGAATGCCATGGTTGTTGAAGCTCAATCCGAAGGCAAGTCAACAACCATTGCTCTTCGTGGCGGTAGGGGTTACAAAGGCGAGTCTTCGATGGCCGAACTGAATGGTGCAGAAATCAGGATGGTGTATGGTGCAAAGGACCTTCAACTGCCCTTTTCTCTCAAGCTTGTTGATTTTCAGCTAGACCGTTATCCCGGTTCCAACAGCCCTTCGTCCTACGCAAGCGAGGTGGTTCTTATTGACGAAAAGAATGGCGTTGAACGTCCTTACCGTATCTTTATGAATAATGTGCTCAATTATGGCGGTTACAGGTTTTTCCAGTCATCATACGATAAGGATGAACTGGGCACTGTGCTTTCGGTGAACAAGGATGCCGCCGGAACTTTTGTTTCCTATCTGGGGTATTTCCTCATGACGCTCGGGATGCTGCTGGCGCTCGTGGTGCCCAATACACGTTTTGCCCTTCTGGGACGGCTGATGAACAAGAAAGCCTCTGTGATTGTGCTCTTTATGATGCTTTCATCAGCACTTGGTGCTCAATCGCACGATCACAGCGCCGATATGAGCCAGCTGAAGGAAGTGGACAAAAAGCATGCTGCTTCTTTCGGCGAGCTATTGGTGCAGGACCATGACGGCAGGCTGAAGCCGCTCAATACACTGGCAAGCGAGATGCTACGAAAGGTTTCGCGCAAAACCAGTTTTGCCGGAATGAACCCCGAGCAGGTGTTGATTGGTATGCAAATGGAACCCGAGAAATGGCAGCTCGTGCGTATGATCAAGGTTTCGCACCCCGAGCTGAAGAAGTTTTTGAACATTACAGGCAATCATGCTGCCTTTGTGGATATGCTTGATTTTAATCAGGGAGGAGGCTACAAGCTGCGCGATCTGGTCAGTCAGGCTTATGCCCGTAAACCTGCCGAGCGTTCGAAATTCGATAACGATATTATAGCTGTGGACGAAAGGGTAAATATTGCTTATTATGTTTATACCGGTGAGTTGCTGAAAATCTTTCCCGATCCGCGCGACTCTCATTTTCCCTGGTTTACGCCCGGCTCGCGTCCCGAAGGTTTGAATCCTGATGATTCTGCCTTTGTGGCAAGTGCTTTCAGCGTTTACTTTAGCTCGCTGGCCTCAGGAAATATGGATCAGGCCAATATGATACTTGATGGGATGAAGACCTACCAGAAGAAATATGGTGCCGATATAATGCCTTCGGATGCCAAAGTGCGTGCAGAAATCGTTTACATCAAGCTGATGATTTTTGACCGACTTGGGAATCTTTATGCCCTTGCCGGTGTCATCATGCTGGTGCTGGTTTTCATGAATATATTCGGCGAACGTATTTGGATCAACAGAACGCTGAATGTATTTTTCTGGCTCATGGTCGTCTTCTTTGGCTTGCAAACGCTCGGTCTGGCCATGCGCTGGTATATTGCAGGCCGTGCCCCATGGAGCAATGGCTACGAATCGATGATCTACATCGGATGGGTGACTGTGCTGGCCGGTCTTGTTTTTGCCCGCAAATCGCAGATGACCATTGCAGCCACCTCGATCATGGCTTCCATTATTTTAATGGTAGCCCATCTGGCCTGGCTTGACCCCGAAATCACTAACCTGGTTCCCGTTCTTAAGTCCTATTGGCTCACTATCCATGTCTCCGTCATTACGGCTTCTTATGGCTTTTTTGCACTGGGTGCATTGCTTGGGTTTATCAACCTCATCATCATGATTATGAAAACGGAGAGCAATTTTGGGCGGCTGGCACAAAAAATCAAGGAGCTTAATTATATCAATGAGCGCACCATCATCATTGGTCTTTATCTGCTCACCATCGGCACTTTTCTTGGCGGAATATGGGCCAACGAATCGTGGGGTCGATATTGGGGATGGGATCCGAAAGAAACCTGGGCGCTTGTAACCATTCTTATCTATGCATTTATTGCGCATATGGGTTATGTTCCCGGCCTCAAGACTGACTATAGTTTCAGTTTTGCCTCACTCGTTGCACTCAGCTCAGTAATCATGACCTATTTTGGTGTGAACTACTATTTGTCCGGATTGCACAGTTATGCAGCGGGCGACCCGGTGCCGATTCCAAGCTTTGTTTATTACACTGTTGCCGTCGTGGCTATCGTATCAATAACGGCCTATATCAGCGAACGCCGCTTCAGATACCTGCCTGAGCGAAAGGATTAATGCGTTGAACAAAGTTGCTGACTCGCTGTTTGGGGAGGGTATGAACAGATTTATTGCCATATTGATTTATGTGCTCTTTGCTATCAGCCATGCCGTTGCCGGAGAGAAGCCCGTGCGACCGGTTCCGACACTGACTTTCGAAGCTTTCGAACCTTTGCTGAGTCAACGCAACGACACGGTTTATGTAATCAATTTCTGGGCCACATGGTGCGCTCCATGTGTGAAAGAATTGCCTGATTTTGAGCGTATTAACCAAAAGTATCACCAACAGAAGTTCAGAATGGTGCTTGTAAGTCTCGATTTTAATAGGCAAAAAGAGTCGCGACTCATCCCTTTTGTTCAGCATCACAAGCTTAAAGCCCAAGTAATACACCTGAATGCACCCGATGCCAATGCCTGGATTGCAAAGGTAAATCCTGACTGGTCGGGCTCTATCCCAGCTACTTTGATTTATAAGGGCAACAGAGCAATTTTTCGTGAAGGCAGCTACAGCTTCAGCGAGTTGGATGCTATTGTTAAGCAACTTATTACCAAATAAATACCCAACATCATGAAACAATTCACGCTAATCATTACAATGTTGGTCCTGACCACCAGCCTTATGGCCCAGGGCTACAAGGTGGGCGACAAAGCCGCCGATTTCAAACTCAGGAACGTTGATGGCCGTATGATCTCCATGGCCGACTACCCTGATGCCAAAGGATTCATCATTATCTTCACCTGCAACCACTGTCCGTATTCAGTGGCTTACGAGGACCGAAAGATTGAGTTGCACAACAAGTTTGCCCCAATGGGGTATCCGGTTATTGCCATCAACCCCAACGACAGTATTGCTCAGCCTCAGGATAGCTATTCGAAGATGCAGGTGAGGGCCAAAGAAAAGAACTTCCCTTTTCCTTATGTCCTTGATGCCGATCAAACAGTTTACAAAACCTATGGTGCAACAAGAACACCGCATGTTTTTCTTCTGCAGAAGAAGGAAAGCGACTATGTTGTCCGCTACATCGGTGCCATTGACAATAACCACGAAGATGCCGAAAAAGCTGATAACAAATATGTAAAAAATGCCATCAAGGCACTTGAGAAAGGCGAAAATCCCGACCCGGACTTTACACGTGCCATTGGTTGTACAATAAAGGTTAGAAAATCTTGATATTTAGAAATTTAATTTCATTTAGCAAACGGTGAATCCGTTTGCTTTTTTGTTTTATCCAGTTGCCGTTCTCTCGATGTCAGGTCATAAAGCTGCTTTAACTTTGGTCTTTGAATCAAAACCAAAACCATATGTTAAGGACAATCGTATTTGTGTTGCTCATAGCAACGGTTTCAACCGCATGTAAAACAAATCAAAAGGAGGCAAGAATGAACCCTTTCATGCAGCCCTATGAAGCACCTTTCGAAATCCCTCCTTTCGAGAAAATCATGCTTTCCGACTATATGCCGGCTTTTGAAGCGGGCATAGCCGAACAAAAAGCTGAGGTGGAGGCCATTGCCGAAAACAATGAAGTGCCAACTTTCGCCAATACAGTTGAGGCGCTCGAGCTAAGCGGAGCCCTGCTCACCCGTGTCAGCGATGTGTTTTTCAACCTGAATTCATCACTTACCAGCGAAGCGATGCAGGCAATTGCTAAAGAGGTGTCTCCTAAACTATCTGCCCATAACGATGATATCCTGCTCAATCAGCAGTTGTTCGAAAGGGTAAAGGCACTGCATGAACAGATTGAAACTTTAGGTTTGAATGCCGAACAGCAAATGTTGCTCGACAAACTCTACAAGCGTTTTGTACGTGGCGGTGCCTTGCTCAATGAAGAGCAAAAAGAGCAGTTGAGAAAGATTAACGAGGAGCTCTCCTTACTTTCACTACAGTTTGGCGATAATGTGCTGGCCGAGAATAACAAATTCAAGCTTTTCATTGATAAGGTTGAAGATTTGGCCGGATTGCCGGAGTCTTTCATAAGCAGTGCTGCCGAGGCGGCCAAAGCTGAAGGAAGCGAAGCAAAGTGGCTGCTTACCCTGCATAAGCCAAGCCTGATCCCTGTTTTGCAGTTTGCCCGCAACCGTGCTTTGCGCGAAAAGATGTACAAAGGCTACATCATGCGAGGCGATAACAACGACGAATTCGATAATAAAAAACTGGCCTTGCGCTCGGCCGAACTCCGGCTTCAAAAAGCAAAGCTACTGGGCTATCCTAACCATGCTGCTTTTGTACTCGAACAGTCGATGGCTAAAACACCTGAAACGGTATTGAGTTTTGTAGGCGATCTTTCGCGCGATGCCATGCCAATGGCACGAAAGGAAGCCGAGGAATTGCAGAAAATGATCTATAAGTCGGGTGAAAATTTCAAGCTTCAGCCATGGGATTGGTGGTATTATGCTGAGATGGTGCGCAAAGAAAAGTACGACCTCGATGAGAATGCACTCCGACCATATTTTAAGCTTGAAAATGTGCGTGACGGCGTTTTTTCGTTTGCAGGTAAACTTTATGGCTTGCAATTTATACCACGCAACGATTTACCGAAGTATCACCCTGATGTTGAAGTCTATGAGGTAACGGAAGCCGATGGAACACATATTGGCATTCTTTATATGGACTATTTTCCAAGAGCTTCCAAGTCGGGTGGTGCATGGATGAGCAATTTCAGGGAGCAGAGCATCCGAAACGGTAACTTCATTCATCCCATCGTGACCACAAGCTACAATTTTACGCCTCCTTCTTCGGGCATGCCGGCGTTGCTTAGCTGGGATGAGGTGGAAACATTGTTTCACGAAATGGGCCATGCACTTCATGGTTTGCTGGCAAATACCACTTATGCCTCACTCAGTGGCACCAATGTTCCGCGCGACTTCGTGGAGCTGCCCTCACAAATCATGGAAAACTGGGCTTCCGAGCCAGAGGTATTGGCATTGTATGCTTTTCATTATCAGACTGGCGAGCTTATCCCAACGGATCTGGTTGAGAAAATGCAGCGCAGTGGTAAATTTAACCAGGGATTTGCCATGGCCGAGTATCTTGCAGCATCGCAGCTTGATATGGACTGGCATGTGCTTGAAGGTGAGATCCCTCAGGATGTAGATAGCTTTGAAGTCCTTTCGGTAAAAAAGTCCGGACTAATCCCAGAAATTGTACCACGCTACAGAACTACCTACTTCAGTCACATCTTTGCCGGAGGCTACTCGGCTGGATATTACAGCTATCTCTGGGCCGAAGTGCTCGACTCCGATGCTTTTGAAGCATTTAAGGAGAATGGGCTGTTTGACCAGAAAACAGCCGGCGATTTCCGGAGATGGGTATTGGAAAAGGGAGGTACAGTTGACCCAATGGAACTTTACGTTGCTTTCAGGGGAAAGCAGCCCGACCGTAAAGCGCTGCTCAAAAAGCGCGGAATTATTTAGTATTCAAAAAAAGAGCCGGCATTTATGCCGGCTCTTTTACTACCGTTTGTTGGGTAATTATTTATTCATCATCTTTATTTTCATCAACATCATCGTCATCAAACCTGAAAAGGTCAAAATCCTCACCCTCGTCTTCATCGCTGTATGCATCGTACACAGTTAACTTTTTGTCGCGTTTGGCCAGCAGCTTTTTTACAGGTTTTCGGATTATTTCATCATTCTCTGGGCGGTCGAAAAGTCGCGTTTTTTTCTTTACCGGTTTCATCTTACGGAAAATTACTTAATGGTTCTCAGATTGTTTTAAAGATTTGATATTAAATGGATTGGATTTGATTTCGATAAACGGTCGTTATGTCGCCGTCGATGCATGCTCGGAGCATGTTGCTAGCTTGTGTGTTTTGTTAAAGTGTTGTTTAACTGATTCTTCTGTGCAAGGTTAACTTGAAATCGATGCAATTTTAATATTTTTTGTTTGATTATAATATTTCGGAAGAAAAAAAATTGACAATCGTGATTTAAATTCTGGTTTTATTGTGCCATGGCAGTCGTACGGGCCATAGCCCTATCTTTGCATCATGCCTGCAGAAAAACTCAAGTATAATGACCAAAGACTTCCCGGATCGCATATATTATGCGGCAGGACATTGGTTATGCGGTTGTTTGCCGAGGGTAAATCGTTTTCTGTACCTCCTTTCAGGGTGATTTATCGCTATTCCGACGAGCAAGGGAATATACCGGTAAAGGTGCTGTTTTCGGTTTCAAAACGCAATTTTAAGCGTGCTGTACACCGTAACCGCATTCGTCGGCTCATGCGCGAAGCCTGGCGGAAAAACCGTCAGCCATTATGGGGATTTGTTTCTGTGAAGCAGAAAACTCTGCACATTGCACTGGTTTATACACGAACTGAGCTGCCACATCTTGCTGGATTAGAAAGTAAAATAATTCAGATAATACATCGTTTAACATCGTCGGATGAAGCAACTGTTTAAAATACCTGCCTATCTCGCCATTGCGGTGATCAGGCTTTACCAATACACCCTTTCGCCGTTTATCGGGCGATCGTGCAGGTACTATCCCACATGCTCAAACTATGGAATAGAGGCCCTGAAAAAATACGGACTTTTAAAAGGCGGATGGCTGACTGTCAGGCGTATCTCATCATGTCACCCCTGGGGGGGCAGTGGCTATGATCCAGTTCCTTAATACATTATCCTCAAAGCTATATGAAACACTTTATCTACTTTGTTGTCGTTGCGTTGCTTCCCCTGTTCGGAACAATTACTGTTTCGGCCCAGAGCCGCAATAATTTTGAAATTTCGAAGAGTCTCGAAATCTACAATAGTATTCTTAAGGAGCTCAACATCAACTATGTTGACGAGATTAATCCTTCAAAACTCAACGAGACAGCCATCAACGCCATGTTGCAGGAGCTCGATCCATACACCGTGTTCGTGCCTGAATCGCAGATTGAAGAACTCCGGCTCATGACCACCGGAGAGTATGGAGGTATCGGTTCGCTGATTCAGCAAGGTGGTGATTATGTTATCATATCAGAGCCTTATGAAGGTTTTCCAGCTCAGAAAGCGGGACTGATACCAGGAGATAAAATACTGGAGGTCAATGGAGTAGATGTGAAAGGCAGGCCATCTTCAGAAGTAAGCGAATTGCTCAAAGGAGCTCCCGGCTCAAAACTCCGACTTCTCATTGGTCGGGAGGGTGTGCAGGCACCGGTTGAATTTGAGCTTTTGCGCGAAAAAATTAAGATTGACAATATCCCATATGCTACAGTTTTCCCCGGTGGAATAGGATATCTGCGCTTATCGGGCTTCACGCAGAAAGCTGCCGACGAAGTGCGCGAAAAAATTCTCGAACTTAAAAGGAAAGAACCACTCAAAGGACTGATCATTGATTTGCGAGGCAACGGGGGCGGACTTTTGAACGAAGCTGTGGACATAGCCGGCTTATTTGTTGATGAGGGCGAGCTTATCGTCAGCACAAAAGGAAAAGCTCCTGAGCGTACCACTGTACACCGTACGCGAACTCCACCCCTCGAACCCGATATCCCTCTTATTATACTTGTCAACGAAGGAAGCGCTTCTGCAGGCGAAATTGTTGCAGGCGCCATGCAGGACCTCGACCGCGGTCTGGTTATCGGTCAGCGAACATTTGGAAAAGGCCTCGTGCAGAATGTAGTGCCATTGGTTTATAATACTCAACTCAAGCTCACCATTGCCAAATACTATATACCCAGTGGCCGTTGTATTCAGGAGATTGACTATGCACATAAGGATGAAAATGGGGGAATAGTGCCCGACTCCGCACGTTCCACATATAAGACCCGTAAAGGTCGTCTTGTTTACGATTATGGTGGGATTATGCCTGATATTCAAATGGATCCTGTTGAATTCAGTCCAATAAGTTCCAGCTTGTTCACAGGAAACTACATCTTTCGCTATGCCAATGAGTTCGCACGCAAAAACTCCGAAATACCATCTCCGGCCGAATTTGAGATCACGGATGAGATATTTGAGGATTTTATAAGTTTCACACGCCGCAAAAACTTCAGTTATACTACCCGTAGCGAAAAGCTGCTGGCCGAACTCAAACGTATTGCTAAAGAGGAGGCCTACCTAGAAGCCATTGAAGGACAAATCGATCAATTGAGCGAACAGTTCGACCTGATTAAATTAAATGATTTTCAGCGGCACCGCCGTGAAATTCAACAATTACTTAGGGTCGAAATCGTATCGCGTTATTACTATCAGAAAGGGAAAATTATCAGCGCACTCAAGGACGATCCTGAAGTAAAAAGAGCCATAGAAGTGCTCAGCAACCCTGCAGCTTATCGCTCAGTTTTCGAAAAGGGTCGCATCTGATAGCTATCACTATTGTTGAATATGGCACGTCGTAGTCCTGATTGGTATTTCATCACTTTGATTCTGCTTGCATGCAGTATTCCGTTATCAGAGTTCGGCATGTCCGTAGCCCAGATTCTGCTTCTACTGGTCTGGATTTTCTACGATCGCCACGAAGATTCCAAAGTCGACGGTTTTGCATTATCCGTAGCCAGAAATGTAAGACTTCGTTTTTTAAGCTTCCTGTCTAATCCTGCCGCTGTTGTTGCGGCTTCAGTTTTTCTTCTGCATCTTGTCGGTCTGATCAACACTTCGGATATGGCACATGCCTTCAAGGACCTACGGATTAAGATGCCTTTGCTGATCCTGCCTCTTGTATTCAGTTCAATGCCCCGGCTCCCGGAACGCAAGACCAATGCCGTCTTGCTGTTCTTTGTTGCCGCAGTGATTGCGGGCAGTTTGTTCAGTATCTTCGCCTATTTCCGTGGCAATTTTACCGACATTCGCGAGATATCACTTTTTATAAGTCCCGTACGCTTTAGCCTGACAATGGTTTTTTCCATCATGATTATCATTGTACTGCTTTTGCGTTATCCTTCACAGTCATGGGTACTTTATTTTGTCGGTTTGGGTCTTGCGGGATGGTTATTTTATATGATAACCCTGCTCGAATCGGCAACAGGATTTTTTGGGCTGATGATTTTGCTTACAGTGCTTACTTTGTGGCTCATTCTGCGCATAAAAACCAGTTGGATGCGATGGACATTACTTGCCTTTGCCGTGCTGATCCCGGTGTCAACTATTCTTTTTGTTGCCGAGACTGTTAAGCAAGTTTCGACAGGTTCGGAAGTTGATTTTGATAAGCTTGAGCCATTCACATCCAGGGGTTACCCTTATCGGCACGACACAATCCATTTTGGTGTGGAGGATGGAAAACACATTGGTCTCTATTTTGCTGAAGCAGAACTGGCTGATTCCTGGAATCGTCGCAGCCGATATAATTTTTATGGTACCGACGATGCCGGTCAGTTGATCATGTATACCATTATCCGATACATGACTTCGAAAGATTTGCGGAAGGATGCCGATGGGGTGGCCAAACTCACTGCACAAGATATCAGCAATATAGAAAGAGGAATTGCCAATGCCAGTTACTTGCAACCTGGCCTGAGGACACGTATTTCTAAAGCTTTTCTGGGTTATCAGAACCTGAAATTCTTCGGCGATCCGAACCGCAGCAGCGATTTTCAGCGCCTCGAATACCTCCGTGCTTCCTGGCATATTCTCAAAACTAATTTCCTATTTGGCGTTGGTACAGGTGACGTTTCAACTGCTTTCCGGCAAACTTATAATGAGCTCAACTCACCCCTTGATCAGAAGTTCCGGTGGAGGGCACATAATCAGTTTCTTACGATGGCTATTGCTTTTGGTATTTTTGGCTTTCTATGGTTTTTCATAGCTATCCTTTATCCTGGCATCAGGCTTGGGCAATTTCATGACTTGCTTTACCTTCAGTTCTTCATAATATTGTTCTTGTCTATGTTAACCGAAGATACCCTCGAGAGTCAGCCGGGGGTCACCTTGTTTGCTTTTTTTAATGCATTCTTTCTGTTTTCGGCTGCACAAACCTCCCATAGCACCCGACATAGCCTACTTTGAAGCTTTTAATTAACTTTGCTTCAAGAAATGCTCAAGAATGGCTAAATCGACATTGGTTGTTGAATACGAACTGTTGCCTGATTCTGATCACCTCGTTCCCGAGGAAGCTGACTTGCTGGTAAGGGCACTTCAGGCAGCTGAACTGGCATATGCCCCCTACAGCGGTTTCAGGGTTGGAGCAGCAGCCTTGCTTGATGATGGTACAATCGTAACTGGTAACAATCAAGAAAATGCGGCTTACCCCTCTGGCTTGTGTGCCGAAAGAGTAGCTTTGTTCTATGCTTCAAGCATCAAACCCGGTGTGAAAGTCAAAATGCTGGCCATTACGGCTATTAGTAGCGAAGGAGTTATTGACCAGCCGGTTACCCCTTGTGGCTCGTGCCGTCAGGTGATGGCCGAATACGAAAAAAACTCAGGAATGCCAATGCGCATTCTCATGCAGGGGCAGCGTGGAGCTGTAATGGTAATTGAGTCCGTAGCCAACCTGTTGCCTTTCACATTTGCCAACGACTTTTTATTCAACAATAAAAGAAAACGATGAGGAAAGCATTACTATGCCTCTTTCTGTTTGCAGGATTTTCATTGTATGCCAGCGATCCCCTGGCATTCAGATTAGTTGATGGAAAAGGCCGAAAAGTCTCCTACCAGCGAATGGTAAAAGCTGCGTCCTCAGCTGACATTGTGTTTTTTGGTGAATTGCACAACAATCCTATCGCGCACTGGATGCAACTTGAGTTAAGCAATGCAATGGCAGCATCGGTTGGCGACAAACTTCTTTTTGGTGCCGAAATGTTTGAAACCGATAACCAACAGGCACTCAACGATTTTCTGTCGGGCGCCATTACGCGCGATAGCCTTCAGAAGGCTGCACGTCTTTGGCCAAACTATAAAACAGATATAGAGCCACTTGTACTTCTGGCCAAAGAGCGTGGTTTACCGTTTGTTGCCACTAACATACCCCGCCGGTATGCCTCCTTGGTTTTCCGGCAAGGATTTGAAGCGCTCGATAATTTGCCGGAGAATGAAAAAGCATTTATGGCCCCATTACCTATGGATTTCGATCCAGAGTTGCCTTCCTACAAATCCATGCTCGACATGATGGCCGGTCATGGCCAAGGCCCCAATGCGATTAATTTCCCCAAAGCTCAGGCGGTAAAGGATGCCACTATGGCCTGGTTTGTGCACCAGAACCTGAAGCCGGGCCAGAAAATGTTGCATTTTAACGGAGCATTTCATACCGATAATTTTGAAGGGATTGTGTGGTATCTCAGGCGGTTGCGCCCCGAGATGAAAATCATGGTCATCTCTACAATTGAAGCTGAGCAGCCCCTCAAGCTACCGGCGGACAAGAAAGGTGTGGCCAATTTTGTGTTGCTTGTTCCGGCAAATATGACCAAAACGCACTAGTACCAGTGTATGATACTGCTGGCCGAAAGCGGAGCTACACGATCGAAATGGGCCTTCATTGCCCATGATCAGCCGGTTAAGGTTGTTGATTCAGATGGTTACAATCCAAACTATCATAAAGCTGAGCAGCTGATATCTGTTATAGATAAGGTGGTTAAGGAGCTACCGGATTCATTGAAAGCCAGAACCATTGTTTATTATGGCTCAGGATGTGCCGTCAGGGAAAGGGCTGAATTGGTCAATCAATTATTATCCGATCGATTTTCAGGTGCTCGTATCAGCGTTCATGGCGATTTGCTGGCAGCGGCCCATGGTTTGCTTGGCCGGGAAAAGGGTGTGCCAATCATTCTTGGAACTGGCTCAAATGCAGGAATATACAATGGCAATTCAATAGTTGGCTCCCTTCCTTCCCTTGGCTACATCATGGGTGATGAGGGCAGCGGTTCGCATCTTGGTCGTCTGCTCATAAAAAGCTTTATGCAGCATCAGATGCCGGCCCATCTGATTCAGGCATTTGAGGCCTTTACAGGCCTTAATCGCCAAAACCTTATTGCAGCAGTTTACGGCCACTCGTCACCCGGCAATTATCTGGCTTCATTGGCTCCTTTTCTATCAGCCAACCTGCATGAGAAGTTTGTTCAAAGTATTGTTCGTCAATCGTTCGAAGATTTTTTTAAGACACTTGAATTATTTTTGGGGCACGATACCAACCACAACATGGTGGCCACAGGTTCGGTTGCAGCTGTGTTCGAGCCTATTCTTTGCAAAGCAGCAGGCATGCTGAATCATCATCGCCTCATCAAGGTAGTTGCTTCACCCTTTGATGGACTCATCAGCTATCACCTTCAAGGGTTTTCAGAACATCAGGTTTAACTGCAGCATCCAATGAAATCCAGCCTGAGGGTAAAGCCCTTCCATCTGTTCGGGTAAACCATCGAGATAATAGCGGTATACCCAGCCATTGGCCACATATTTTGTGTCAGTAATATTGAATAGACCGAGCTGAATTCGGGTGCTGCGGGTCAACCATAGTTTTGGGTGATAAGCAATGGTAAGGTTTGCTGTTGCATATGGAGCAATACTTCTCGATTTGGATGAGGTGTTGTCCAAGAACTGACGGCTGACATAATTGGTCTGAAGGTTCAGTTCAACCTGAGCAGAGGGATTCCATCCGGCGCTTATACCAGCAATGGCAGAAGGTGAAAAGGAAATATCGGTTTCGCCATGGCTGATTTCGTACTGATAAGGTTGGGTGGAAGGGTCGTCCCAATAATTCCAATTATCGACGTACTCGGTGTAATTCAGTATTTTGTTTGAGCTGAGGCTGAAGTGTCCTGATAAGTTAATGTTAGGCAACGGTTTCCAATGGGCGAGGTTTTCCCAACCTATTCGATAGCTTTGGGCTACATTGGTCATGATGGGCGAACCAACATTGTTAATTTTCCCTGTAAGCACTAGCTGATCAGTATAATACATCAGGAAAGTGTTTGTTTCAAATTGCCAGCCATTGCTCTTGTGCCTGTAGCCGCTTTCAAGATTAAACATGCGTTCAGGCTTTATGATCTGTCCAGGGTCAAGGTCGCGGTAAGCAGTCCGGTTGGGTTCGCGGTTTGCCATAGCCACCTGAAAATACAGATGATTGTTTGCCCCAAGGTGACGTGTTAATCCCGCCTTAGGATTGATAAAGACGAAGTTGTGCTGTTGGCTGAGGTCGCGGAGATCATCATGCGTCCCATCAATGTTATAATCAATTATCCTTAGGTGCAGGTCAGCAAAAGCTTCCCACTTTGGGCTGATTTTTATATCGGCCTTACTGAAAATACTGGCATCGGTCTTAGTCCCTTTGTTGAAATACCAGGGGGTTTTGTTGTCAACAGCCGCCACCTTCGACCATATGATGTAGCCGAAATGATCGCCCACATAGTGGTTTATTCCAATGCCCGATCGAATAAGAAGGCTTCCTTGCTCAAAATTATGCCCGAGCTGTATGCCCTTGAACTGGTTGTCGAGCCATTTCTGGCGGATCAGGTCCGAGCGTTTTACCTCCACACCGCCGATAATCGGATTGGCTAATCCGTATTTGCTGAAGCGTTCATTATTTTTCCAGTTTTCGTAATAGCCGTTGCCAATTGTCAGAAAGGCGGTTGCTGTGATTGTGTTTAATGGGTTCAGCTGATGCACAGCGTGGAGCTGATAATAGTCCTGCTGGTAATTGTCTGTTTCGTTTTCGTAAAAACCAACACGATTACCGTTGGTGTCCAGGATTTCACCAGCGGGGTTGTACCTTCTGTTGGTTTTCAGCATACTTTCCGGAATGCCGTTCCATGCCTGGTAAGTTCTCTCTGCGCCGCTTGTTGCCAAAAAATTGATAAGGCTTCGCGAACCAACCCAGCTGCCTGAGAGGTAAAACGACTTGAGGTCGGACCAGCCACGTTCAATATAGCCGTCCGACGAGATCTTGCTAAGCCTGCCCTCAAGATTAAAACCTTTTTCGTTGGTTCCTGTACTGAAATTGAGCGTGTTACGAAATGTGTTGTAGGCACCGGCCCCGGAAATAAACTCACCAAACGGTCGTTCGGAGCGTGAAAGTGTACTGATGTTGATGCTTGCACCAAAGCCTGCTGTACCATTGGCCGAAGTGCCCACCCCACGCTGTATCTGCAGGTTTTCGACCGAGCTGGACAGGTCGGGCAGGTTGACGAACCATACCCCATGCGATTCGGGATCGTTTACTGGTACACCGTTCAGCGTAACATTGATGCGTGTGATGTCCGAACCACGAATTCTGATCCCGGTGTATCCAATGCCCGCACCTGCATCGGAGTTGACCACTACCGAAGGGGTCATGGTAAGCAGATAAGGAAGGTCGGCACCATAATTTTTTTTCTGAATAGCCACCTTATCGAGCAAAGTAAATGTAGCAGCACTCGAGTTGCCCAATCGTGTCGAACTTACAACAACTTCCTGCTGCATCAGGCTTGCTGCTCGCATGGCAATGCTGATGTTGATATCGCTTCGAAGCTGAATACGCTTTTCAACTGTCTGATAACCAATATAGCTGACAGTAAGCTGATATGCCCCGGGCTTAAGATCTACAAACCTGAAAGTGCCATCAATGCCACTCACTACCCTCAACTCAGGCATCGCGATACTCAGATGTGCCCCAGCGAGGGCTTCGCCACTTTCGGCATCCCGAACAATTCCGGTGAGGCTGAACTGAGCATGGATGGCTACAGGAAACAGCAGCACGAAAACAATACAAATGAATCTTTTTGACATAACAATTGATTTAAAGGTTTGATAATGAACCAATAAACCAATAGGGAACTGAATCGTCTTTTTCCCTTCGCCGGCATTACCCGGATCAGGTTCCAAGGGTATAATCTCAGCCTGTTTTCATCCCAATCTAACGGGAAAGGCACCCCTATTGTGTTTCTTTGCAAAGTTAATGCCATTTTCCTCAGATGTCAAGCGTTAATTGTAGCCAAATATGCCCGCTTGAACCACTTTGTTCTAAATTATTGCGTAAGGTGCTATTAATCAACCTGTATAATTTAGAAAGCTGATAATAAAGAAAAAAGGTAAACAAATACCTAAATTCTCAGTAAATTTGCATCATATCTTTTGGCTTATGAATCACGAAACGCGCAAACGGATCATTGATATACAGTCAGACCTCAATACCATTGCTGAAACACACCCTGAAACCATACCGGTATTTATGCGCAACGGCTTTTCAATGATGTCGGATCCTGAAAAGCGAAAAGCATTCGGAAGCAAACTAAGTTTGGATATTGCTCTGAGCATGAAGCAGATAGATATTGAGGCCTTTGTAGCTGATCTAGAGATGGCCATCGAAATTGGTGGACGACGAATCATCAAAGGTGACAATATCATCCGGTTGAAGGGTCTTTTACCATGTCCGGTGCGTTTGCCGCTTCAGGAAAAGTTGGATGCCCTGGTTGCGCAAAAGAAGGAAGAAGGCATCGAAGTGATTGGTGAGTTCAAGGCTGCTTCCATGGGCCTCGATTGGATGAAGGACGAGGCGAAGGCTGCCGGTGATCATTCAGATCTAGATGATATTTACCTGTCGGCAGGCTTTGACCTTTTTTTCGAGCATAAATATTTTGGCCGTTTTGTTGCCAATGGTAGTTTTGCCGACCCTTCTGGCTGGGGCCGCTCAAACTCCGTGTTTTCCAATGTTGGTTGCGACATCATGGATCCACAGCGACGATATGGCGTAATTGCCGTTGTTCCTGCGGTTTTTCTGGTCAACACAAGCGAATTAAACGACCGTCCGGCGCCACGAAGCTGGGAAGACTTGCTGCATCCCCGCTGGGAAGCCTCCATCAGCCTGCCTGTGTCCGACTTTGATCTTTTCAACGCCATATTGTTGACAATCAGGAATAAATATGGTATGGAAGCTATCGATGCCCTGGGCCGCAATATGCAGCAAAGTTTACATCCTGCACAGATGGTGAAGTCCGACCGGTTAAAATCGCAACGACCGACTGTGACGATAATGCCCAATTTTTTCACCAAGATGGCCAAGCCAGGCGGCCCCATGCTGGCTGTTTGGCCTACGGACGGGGCTGTCATCAGCCCGGTTTTTATGCTGGCGAAAACACATGCAGGGCAGCACCTGAATGATGTTTCAGCCATGCTGACATCAAAGGAGACGGGAGAAATACTGAGTCATCTTGGTCTGTTTCCGTCTGTGCATCCCGAAGTGGACAACCGTTTACCCGTCAACGTACCTTTTATGTGGCTGGGTTGGGACTATATCAACACCCACAACCTGAATACCGAGTTTCAGGATTGCAACAATCGTTTCAAGTCTGCTTTAACAACAAAACAATGAATCTCATCACCATCTCAGGGCCGCCCTCGTCGGGCAAAACCAGTGTTATCATCAAAACTGCAGCGCAGCTCAGACTTAAAGGGATGACCATTGGTGCAGTCAAATTCGACTGCCTGCATACAGATGACGACATAGCTTACGAAAAGGCCGGTATTCCTGTTAAAAAGGGGCTTTCAGGTGCCCTGTGCCCCGATCATTATTTCGTTTCGAACATAGAAGCTGTGGTTGATTGGGGGCTGCAAAACAATTATGACATGCTGGTTTCGGAGAGCGCTGGCCTGTGCAACCGGTGTTCGCCCTACATTAAGGAAATCATGGCGGTTTGTGTAATCGACAACCTGAGTGGCATCAACACCCCCCGAAAGATTGGTCCTATGCTACGCATGGCTGATATTGTGGTGATTACGAAAGGCGATATCGTTTCTCAGGCCGAACGTGAAGTGTTCGCGGCACGCGTTCATGCCGTAAACCCGGCCGCCATTGTTATGCACATCAACGGATTAACTGGCCAGGGTTCATTCGAGCTGGCCAATATGCTCATCGCCGGCCGCAAGGATATTGAGTCGCTCAAGGGAAGCAGGTTGCGTTTTTCGATGCCTTCGGCCCTATGCTCGTATTGTTTGGGCGAAACGCGCATCGGAGCTTCTTACCAGATGGGCAATGTGAAGAAGATGAATATGGAGGAGCAGTCATGATCAGCAATGAAACCCTATTAGGAACGAGCCTGGAACAGCTTCGCAAGCAATATCCCTATATTGGTCAGTTTCTGGAAGCATATCCTTTTATTGAGAAGCAACCACAGGATTTGCCGCTCGGGAGGCTTTTGCATGAGCTTGATACGATGGATGAGGATCTTGTATTCGACCCTTTGGTTTTTCTTGAGCAGATGCGTGCATTCATCAGCCAGATGCAAGAATTTCTTGGACAGGAAAGTGATCAGGTTGAGATGCTTACCATCTTACCCGGTTTCGATAAGCATGGCAATCCGGAGAGTTATGATAAAGTGGAGCTCCGAAAGGGGAGTGTGACGAGCATTGTAGGTCCTACCGGATCGGGAAAAAGCAGGTTGCTTGCTGATATTGAATGGGTTGCGCAGGGCGATACGCCGACCGGTCGGAGAGTGCTAGTCAACAACCAATCGCCTGACAATGACTGGCGCTTTGCCTCGGGCCGCAAATTGGTTGCACAGTTATCACAAAATATGAATTTTGTGATGGACCTTGAAGTCGAAGAGTTTCTGATGCTTCATACCAGAAGCCGCATGGTGAATGGTGCCGCAAATCTTGTGCAGCGCATCATTGCCAGGGCGAATGAGCTGGCAGGGGAGAAGTTTGGCCCGCAAACGCCGATCACGGCCCTCAGCGGTGGCCAGTCGCGGGCGCTGATGATTGCCGACACAGCCATCCTGAGCTCGAGTCCGGTGGTGCTCATCGACGAGATCGAAAATGCCGGTATCGACCGCCGCAAGGCGCTCGATCTGCTCATCAGGGAGGAAAAGATTGTTTTGATGGCCACCCACGATCCCATACTGGCCTTGATGGCCGATCAACGGATTGTGATTTCCAACGGAGGGATTTCTAATTTAATCGCAACCAGCCGAGAGGAGAAAAACATGTTGTCCGAGCTAGAGCATTACGACCGTCGGATGATGGCATTCCGTCATCAGCTGAGGACTGGAGGATTGCTCCATGAAATAAATCAAAATCAGCGAAATCAATAAAATCAAATAATTATGCACGATGGTTGTTCAGGAACTTTTTTAAATGGAGCTATGGTGGTGGATAAGATCCGGCAGATGGGCTTTAACTTAGAGTTTTTACCGGTTCCATTCGACATCACTTGCTCAAATTGCGGCGAAGGTTTTTTGATGGATCGTTTCGAAACCCATTGCCCCAAATGCGGTATGGTTTACGGAGTAACTCCCTGCCATTCCTTCGATCCGGCAAACATCATGCCGGCGGGAATAAATTACTAAGACTAATTAGTACATTCTGCCGGTATCAATGAAAAAGTGGAAATGGATTCATAAATGGTTTTCGGTGGTATTCGGCCTGTTCCTTCTGATGTGGGCTGCATCCGGAATAGTGCTGAACCACCGTGACCTTGTGAGCAAGGTTGACGTCCCCCGAAACTGCTTACCGCCCAACTACACCCCAATAAACTGGAACCTTGCCAGTGTAAGGTCAGCATTGGAATGGCAGGATGGATGGGTGGTCTGGGGCAACATTGGTATATGGCTGACCGACAGCACATACACCCACTGGAAGCCATTTATGCAGGGTATCCCCAAAGGTATGGACAACAGGCGGACCATGCGAGTAATCAAAACAGGAGACGATCAATTACTGGCGGCCACTCAGTCAGGTCTTTATGAATACAGCGAAGCCGGGCAATGGCGACGGATTAATTTGCCTGTGCAAGATAGACGGATGATGGACCTCAGCGAGTCGGAAGGAATAATTTATGTTGTGAGCAGATCGGAGTTATTTATTGCAGATATTGGCTCGAAACCTCTTAAATTTGAGCTTGTTTGCTTGTTGTCGGCTTCCGATGAAGATGGAACCACAAGCTTGTTTACAACGCTCTGGGTTATGCATAGTGGCGAAATTCTGGGAACGGCAGGCAAGCTCATTGTTGATTTTTTCGGCTTGCTGCTCATATTTTTTGTACTTACAGGGTATATCTATTTTTTCTTTCCGCGGCTGATCAGGCGTTTAAAAATGATTGGAAACAAACCTGATTCCCTGATCAGGATCAACAGGTTGAGTATCAGGTGGCACAATACGCTGGGTCTGTGGCTGGGAGGATTCCTGATCTTTTCGGCTGCAACTGGTATATTCCTCCGACCCCCGTTTCTCATTGCCATTGCTAACAGTCGGGTAGCAAAGGTAAAAGGCACGATGCTGAACCATGAAAATACCTGGCACGACAAATTGCGCGCTGTTCGTTACAATGCTGAATCAGGCTGCTATCTGATTGCTACTAACGAGCGATTATATTACACCCGTAATCTCACAGGCGAAAACCCGCAACCTTTTCCGATTCAACCCCCCATCTCGGTGATGGGTATCAATGTTTTAGAAGAGGTCGGGCAAGGTCGTTGGCTAATTGGTAGCTTTAACGGATTGTTCGTTTGGAACCCCTCTACGGGATATCTGGCTGATTATCTGACAGGAGAGCAGTATATAAGGCGGACGACCGTTTCATCACCCATTGGGAGCAATATGATTTCGGGTATGATACGCAAAGCAGGGGAGGAATTGATTTTCGATTATAATCGCGGGTTGATAAACCGCGAATTACCTATGCCGGAAGAACTTGGCAGGCAAAATTTTCCTCTCTGGAATCTTGCACTTGAGATGCATACAGGCAGGGTGTTTCAATACTACATCGGGCCATTTTATATCCTTTTTGTGCCCCTGATGGGGATGGTCGCCCTTCTTATCCTGATCAGCGGATTGGTAATTTACATCCGGAGACTCGTTATTAAGAATGGGTCTAAATAGTGTAAAATTTTAACATTGCAAGGGTTTTATTCGAAAACAGTTTATTTTTGCTATAAGAAAATAAGCAATAAAATACTTAAAATCCTATTAATATATGATTAAAGCTAAGGGAAGTTGGAGCAAAGTGCCCTCTGGATTCAAGGTGGCTTTCGTGCTTTTGCTGGGTATTGCCTCTGGTTTGGCGGTTTACGGTTTTTTTGCCAGCAGGGCCTATTCCTACCTCTCTGATGACCCGAGGACTTGTGTAAATTGCCATATTATGGCTCCCCAATACGCCACCTGGCAGCACAGTTCTCACCGTGAAGTAGCTAGCTGCAACGACTGTCATGTGCCTCACGACAATGTATTTAATACCTATTATTTTAAAGCAATGGACGGGCTCAGGCATGCCACTATTTTTACCCTGCGTGCGGAACCTCAAAACATTTTCATCAAAGAGGCCGGAATCAATGTGGTTCACAACAACTGTAAACGTTGCCACAGTGCCTTGATTACCGATTCAAAGCTACTTGAATTCACTTCATCTTTCCATGACAAATATAGCGACAGGCTGTGTTGGGACTGTCATCGGGAAGTGCCACATGGCAGGGTTAAAAGCCTTTCGAGTACGCCTTATGCCCGTGTACCAGTACCAGAGTCGCCCGTGCCATCATGGATGCGAAACCACATTAAATGAAAACATAACCAATACCATCTGAATATGAATTCATTTCAACAAGAGAAGAACCGAAAAGGACTTTACTGGCTGTTGTTTGCTGGCAGCCTGATCGTTGTATTTTTGCTCGGGCTATTAGTAGCTTCGATCACTGAGCGGCGAGCTGAGGCTGTGTTTGCCTATTCTCCTAATGTGGAACTTGCAGATTTTGAGCCACGTAATGAGGTTTGGGGACAAAACTTTCCCTGGCAGTACGAGTCATACCGCAAGACACAGGAAAGCGATTTTCGTACGCCTCATGGTGGAAATGCAATGCGCGACATGCTTGAGGAAGCGCCTGAACTGGTTATAATGTGGGCTGGCTATGCATTTTCGAAAGACTACAATCAAGGTCGGGGGCATTCTTATGCAGTGACTGACACACGTAACACTTTACGAACTGGTGGCCCGTTGGCCCCTGATCAGGGCATGCCGAGTACATGCTGGACATGCAAGAGTCCTGATGTGCCGCGCATGATGAACCAAATGGGTGTTAAGGAATTTTACAGCACTACATGGGCTGCCCTTGGCCATGAACACGCAAATTCTATAGGTTGCGCTGATTGTCACGACCCGAAAACCATGAACCTGACCGTCACACGACCTGCTCTTGTTGAGGCTTTTCAGTCCATGGGCAAGGATATCACAAAAGCATCCCATCAGGAGATGCGGTCGTTGGTTTGCGCTCAGTGTCATGTAGAATATTATTTCAACCGGAACCGTCCGGATGCCGAAGGAGCGTTTTATCTTACTTTTCCTTGGAAAAAGGGGATGACTCCTGAGGATATGCTCGCTTATTATGACGAAATTGGCTTCAGTGATTGGACACATCCGTTAAGTAAGGCTCCGATGTTAAAGTCGCAGCATCCAGATTACGAAGTCTATACGACTGGTATTCATGCCGAGCGCGGTGTATCATGTGCCGATTGCCATATGCCCTATGTGAGCGAGGGCGGATTGAAGTACAGCAATCACCATGTTACATCACCATTAAAATATGTTTCGCAGGCTTGTCAGACCTGCCATCGTGAAAGTGAAGCCACACTTCTGAAAAATGTTTATGACAGGCAGAATAAGGTTGCAGAACTGCGCCACAAAGCCGAGAAACTCCTTGTTCATGCTCATGTGGAGGCCAAAGCTGCATGGGAAGTTGGATCAAATGAGGCTGAAATGAAAGATATCCTATACGACATCAGGGCCGGTCAATGGTACTGGGACCATGTGGCTGCATCGCATGGAGGTTCATTTCATGCTCCACTCGAAAGTGCCAGGGTGATGGGTAAGGCTATCGATCATGCTCAGTCAGCTCGCGTCAAGCTGGCCAGATTGCTGGCTACCAAGGGAATAACGAACGAAATCCCTTATCCCGACATTACCACCAAGGCCAAGGCTCAGGCATTCATTGGCCTGGATATGGACAAGCTGAGGCAGGAAAAGAAAGTATTTCAGGAGCAGATATTGCCTGAATGGGATCGAAAGGCTGCTGAGCGCCAATCAGCTATGCCCTTGGTAAATAGATAGTTCTTAAATCGAGTTTGTTGGTTGTCAGCAGAGGGCTGTCCATAACCGGACAGCCTTTTGGCATTTATTAACATCATATTGTTAAATTAAAATTTCAACAATTTTCGCAACATTTCAGGAATCTATGAAATAATGATTTATTCTGATTAGCTTAGACATTAGTTTTCTTTCAGAATAAATTTTGATCAGTTAGAAGATTGCATTTGTAAATCAAGAATATAGATAGGTAAGTCTTTCCGAATCATCTGATTTTGAATCAAGATGCAGGCATTTTTGTGTTGAAAGCAATTTACCGAATACTTTAATTTCTTTAACGAAAACTTTTTTTTTGATTTGAAAAATTATATTTGTTACCGAAGAATTAAGCATCTTAACCAGGTACTAATTATAAACCAAAACTCAATTCTATGTCAAACAAGTTTACGTTTCTGCGCCTGCTTCCCGCAATGCTTGTGGCATTGTTGCAGTTAGGGAGCAATGTAGTTGTTTTTGCCCAGCCGCCTGGCTCAACTTGCGACAATCCGCTGGTTGTTGAGCCGGTAGGTGCGCCCTTAGTTAATTTTCAAATTAACTCGCAGGCGTATGGCAATGACTACACCTCTGCGATGGTCAATCCAAGTTCGAATTACCTCAACGGTTACGACGTTGTGTTTCAGTTCACTTTGGCATCGAAAAGTTTCATCAATGCTTCCATTCAAGGGGCATGGACCGGGCTGATTTTTGTTGCACAGTGTCCGAGCCTTGCCAACCCAGCTCCGAGACTTGCTTTTGCCGGCGGTTCTACCGGTGCTGCAGTACCTCAGTTCACACTTGATGGGGGAACCTATTTTATGATTGCCGGCACCTGGCCTCAGCCAGACTTCACCGACATGATCATCAACTTTTCTGCTATACCTGTACCTTCCGGTGCGGTTTTGGTATCGAATGTCCCGAGCCTTGACGTGGGTTGGGCTGTACCGGGATTCGATACCCAGAATAAGTCCTTCACGATTACCAATCAGGGTCTTGCTGACGCCTTAATCAACCCGGGTGCAGTGAACTTTACTGGCAATGATGCTTCTCAGTTTAGTGTAGAATGGCCTACATATCCCGGACCTGCTTCCATTACGCCAGTTACAACACTAATGGACATGACTCAGGCATCCGGAAACCTTCCTGCCATTATTGATAATGCCGGTAACAATCTAGGTGCTGGATTCAACGGGCAATATGTTTTCGTTGCTTCGCGCCAGAATGGTAACAACGTTTATTACTGGGATGTAAATAATCCGACAGCCAACCCTCAGGAACTTAGCCTGACGGGCATTGCTGGCGGTACGTTCACCCTTTCTGACCTCGCTGTTGTTGGCAACCATGTGTTCGTTTCGAATATGGTGTTTGTTGGCGGTGAATTTAAAGTGTATTATTGGAACGGATTAAGCGCACAGCCAACGGTTTTGCTAAGCTATCCTGCTGCACCTGCCCGACTTGGTGATGCAATCAGTGTTGTTGGCGATCCCTCTACCAATGCTTTTCTCATTGCGAGCGGTCACGGTACAAAAGACTTCTACGTATGGGAGATTGTTAATGGCCAAATACCCAACACAACACCAGTTGTTTATAACTTCCCAACAATCACCAACGCCAATTTTGGCCGTGTGATAGGCATCCCTGGTTCTACCAATTTTATTGCCTCAGGCTCAGGCTTTGGCGTGCTGCTGTTGGATCCACAAATGAATATTCTTGCTGAGATACCAGCTGCCTGGTTCCCTTACTGGAGTATGTATCCGATGGTATTTTACAGTAGCGGACAGCGCTATCTTGCATATCATCATGTGCAGACTGGTGCCGGCGGCACTCAGAATACTTTCTACGTGCTCGACCTGAGTGGAGGTGATCTGGTTACGGCATTCCAGAATCTCGCAGACGGGGTTTTTGCAAATAAGGTAGTCCATTCGGTTAACCTTGGCAGCATTGCCAACGGTAATGCCAGTGTTGGACTCGACAATGTGCCTGACGCACAGGGTAATCCTGTATTTATGGCCTATAGCGCAGGTAATGGCTTCATCGTTCAGAAGTTTACCAATGTTCAACCCTTAGTCATACCATTCGGACAGAGCAAAACCGTCAAGGTTACCTACAACCCTACTGCTGTTGGCAGTGCTAACGCTACATTATATATCCCGTATAATGGTGAGAGTAGCCCGCTGGCAGTTCCGGTACAGGGCACAGGATACAATGCCATGACAAGTTTTTCACAAAACTTTGATGGCGTTACCACAATTCCTCCCGGCTGGATGCCAGATGGATGGAGTGGTCTTGTGCAGTCAACAGCAGCTACAGCTGTTGTAGATGTTCGCAACGTGGGAACACCTATTTCCCCTCCAAACCATGTGCGTTTATTCTATGCTACAGATCTCAGCGCCAATGTGTTGCTCATATCACCTGTAGCAACCAACCTTTCTCAGTCATGGGTCAGGTTCTCTTCAAAGATGGCTGTAAGTTCACATACAGGTAACGTGCAGGTTGGTTATACTACCAGCAGAACCGATCCGGCATCGTTTGTACCTTTGCAAACTGTTGGCGTGACTGGAACATATGCCAACTACTCAGTATCGTTTGTTGGCGGCACATTCCCCGAAAAGGCATACATTGCTTTCCGATTTGTGCCTGAGGTTGCTAGCCGTACTTTATATATTGATGACATCGTATATGAAATGGTTCCGACACAGCCTGTTTTCAGTACCGACAAAGAGCAGGTTAACTTTGGTGCCAATGTCTTCATTAACGAAACTGCAAACAATACCCTCACGATAACAAATACCGGAACAGGTACGCTCACTATTAATCAGGACGGTGTAAATATTACAGGTCCTGATGCTGCTTCGTTTGTTATCAACTATCCGCAGGGTATGACCTGGCCTATTGCACTCACAACGGGACAGACATTTGTTTTCAATCTTGCCTTTACACCTCTTCAGGCAAGGGCCTACAATGCCTCACTGGTTATACAGGCCAACACTACTGCCGGTACGCATACGATTCCGTTACTTGGATCTGGTTATGATGCTACCATTCAGCCCGGCTTCAATTTTGATTTTGTTGGTGCATGGCCGCCTCAGGACTGGCGTCGATTTGCTGGCTTGTTTGGTACGCAGCCTGTTGTGCCAACTACTGACAACATCTGGGTACATAAAAAGTTTGGCAACAATGCAAGCTTGCCGGCGAATAATAGTGCCAACATTAATCTTTACAGCACTACAAGGCGTCACTGGCTGATGTCACCACCCATCAATCTTGGCACCAAAACTACTTATCAGCTTGAATTTGATCTTGCACTTACACAATGGAACAACACTACTCCTGCAACTCTTGGCCCAAGCCATAAGTTTGCCGTAGTGGTTTCTACGGATGGTGGTCTCACCTGGTCAACCAATAATGTACTGCAATGGTGGAACGAGTCGACCCCAATTTCTAGTACTGGCGAACGTATTATTCTCAGTCTGAGTGGCTATAGTGGCCGCATCATGCTCGGATTCTATGGTGAGGCTACTGTTTCTGGTGGTGACGTTGATCTGTTCTTTACCAATGTTACTGTCGTACCCGCTACAGGACCAGCATTCCCCCCACCGCAGAATCTCTCAGCCACAACAGCGCCCAACAGTGTGACCTTGA
>CAYWLJ010000010.1:0-132166 GCA_964459375.1 uncultured Lentimicrobiaceae bacterium
TTTAAAAAAAACTTATTTTTGTTAATCCGTGGTCTGAAAGAGGGGAGTACTTCCACTTTTCTACAAACGAACAAGATTTAATACTTAAAAATTACAAACAATTATATGAAAACAAACTTTTTAAAAATTTTTATTATAACGATGTCGTTCCTTACTACAGCCTGTCAAAAGGTTGATAATTCATTGGCTGATAATGACAAGTATAATAAATCTATACTTAAATTCAGAAGTTTCGGCGAATTTAAAACGATTTATGAGGAACACAGGAATCTACAAAACAATGAACTGAATTCAGCACTCAAAAGCGCCTTTAATTTTAGCTCGTTTTCTGAAGAAGCAGACGAGTTCTACGAAAGCATCAACATCGAAGCATTTGCAAACAAGGAAGAAGCCGAAGCATTCATCCATTTGAATCCTAAATACCTGCATATCCACTACGACACTGACAATGCAATGCATGTTGAGCCATTGTTGGCCGACAACCCCTTTCGCATTTACATAAACGAAGACCGCTTGTTTCAAATTGGCGACACTGTGATGCGGGTTTTCGAAGACGCTGTGCTCGGCACAAAAGCATCCAACATAAATATGTTTCTGGGGGTCACTGAACATGACATCTACCAGCTTATTCACCATAGTGATGTGTTCACGTTCTATTCCCATAATACAGAGTTAAACATGAAAGATGGCGCTCACTATTGTGGGGTCGCAGCAGGAGCAAACAATATTGTTGACAATGAAAAAATTGAACTTGGGCTTTGGGTTGCTTACGTACATCTGGGAGGAAACGGATTATTTCCTGCCACCAACCAATGGACATATTTTTCGGCAAAACCTTATAAAAAATGGGCAGGTATATGGTGGAATGTGAAAAGGACTATCAAGTGCAATATCAAGGTTGCAACGGCCTATTATATTTACAACAATTATATCAATTGGGTAAGGATAGCCGGAAGTTTCAATTCGAACGGAACCCTTACCAACAATTTGAACAGCATTTTAACCGAGCAATGGATAAGCAATGGGTACTGGGCACTTCCAATCGCGCATATGGACGGTATAAACGCCTGGGCCAAACAAACAAATACAGGCAATGCCACCATCAGTTGCAATAGTCAATTAGTGCCGTAAAACAGGCCTCCTCCAAACATCCGCATCTCCATGCGGATGTTTGGAGTTATATAACCCTCATTATCATGCGGTCAGCAATTTTGTTTTTGATTGCAGTCATTTTGTGTTCTTCCTGCAGGGAAAAAGTGAGCGACCATTTTGGGCCTTTCCCAAAAAAGCCTGTAATCAACGGATACATAACCAACGAAGGATGTGTTGCTGTGCACGTTTCCTGGTCCGCGTCTGTCGGGCTTGATACCTTAAGGCCCATCAACAATGCCATGGTGATGATCAGCGAGGATAATGTGCCGTTAATGCTGATTGATGAAGCAGAAAAAGGGTGGTATGTAGCAGAATTTGAGGCAAAACCCGGCAGATTTTACACATGTCGCGTAAGCGTACCCGGCGAAAAAGAAGATATTTTCGCCAGCACCCGCCTGCCCTTGATGCCACAAGTAAGCAACATCATCCATAAAACTCAGGCGGGAAGAGATTCTGACAATATTATTTACAGTTCGTTTAAGTTTTCGCTGCAAAACAATCCATCATCAAAGTCATACTACAAAGCAGCTGTTTTCTACCGAGTTGGCGATACCTCCATTAAACCAGCACGGATAGTAGAGATGTACGATCCTTTGCTGATCCATGAAGGATTGGACTATCCCGTTTTCAGCAGCGCATTAATGGCAGTACCACAGCATACAATTACGATTAATTATAGCCGTGAAACAAGGAACCTTATTCCAGGAAACGCCTTGCCCTCATGCCTGGAAGTCATGGCCATTTCAGAGGAATATTTCAATTATTTGAAAAGCATCGAACTGTATCAGAACGGCTTATATCCCGTTTTTGGCTTAACCGGTTACCAGGCTGCTCCTGTTTATTCTAATACCAGCAACGGCCTCGGCATTTTCTGTTCTTATTCGGTTTGGAGATCCAACTACATTCAGCCATGATCAGAACCAGTTATATTCCATTAATTATTGCTGCTCTTTTGATCTTCAAAACAATATTATATGGACAAAATGTTAGGATCTCAGGCATAGTGCGCGATGCAAGCAATGGCGAGAGACTGGTTGGCGCAAATGTATATGACCAAAAGACCCTGAAAGGCACAACCACAGATGAAAATGGCTATTTCTCATTGGTAGTGGAACCACCATCCTCATTGGTTTTCTCCTATATTGGGTACGAAACAAAACTTTTCAGTCACAAAACTTTAAAGGACACTTTACTAAACGCATCGCTCAATCCAGGCTTTTTGCTTGGTGAAGTCATTGTCAGAGCAGATAAATTCAATAAAACCGATCTTCTTGCTTTGGATGACGAGTTATTAAGCAAACAAATAAGCGTTTTTGGGAAGCCAGACATCGTTAAATCCTTACAACAAATGCCGGGTATAAGTGGCACAGCCGAAGGCTCGAGCCTGTTGCTGGTTAGGGGCGGCACCCCCGGCGAAAACGCCTACCTGATCGATCAGGCTCCACTCATTTATGTCAACCATGTCGGGGGATTTGTGTCGGTTTTTAATCCCGAGATCATCAGCCATCTTGAGCTATTCAAAGGCAATTTTCCGTCCAGATACGGTGGTAAATTATCATCAGTTTTAAATATCACACACCGCGAGGGAAACAATAAGCAACGTAAAGGAAGTATGCACCTTGGATTGCTCGATGCCTCTTTAACCCTTGAAGGACCAGTGAGCAAAAAAAGCACAATTATTTTTTCGACACGTAAAAGCGTTTACGACTTATTTTTACTTGCAGCTACAGCAGCTACAGACCTGACCAATAACAAAAATGCTTTTGGTTTTTATGACATAAACACCAAGTTTTCCAAAATTTTATCGCCACGAACCAGCTTACATACAACCATTTATGCCGGTAATGACTTTTTCGTCAGCTTGTCCAAAACAGATCCATTCAAGCCTAACAACAAATATAGTTTCAAGAGCAACTGGGGAAATAAGCTGATTGCGCTGACATTGAAACATTATTTCAATTCAGGCATTTTTTCGGCTACCACACTCTCGGCAAATGACTACGGAATCACTGAAAAACTTAACAGCAGACAACAATTTGTTCAGCAGATTGAAGCTTTCGAAAGCCATTATCAGTCGGGTAATTTCTCTCTGGCCTATTGTTCTGACTGGTCGTGGAAAGCTACTGACAAATTAAACTTTATAGCCGGAATCAATGGAGGTATGGACAGATTCAGACCAGTTGAATACAGAACAAGCGAAGGCCTCTCGCACGGAACATCACCCATTTTAACCTATGAAAATTCATTATACTCAGGCTCTGAAATTGAACTATTGAACAGGTTCAGATTTTCGGCTGGCGCCAGGGCCACATTTTTTTCAAACAATAGCTATAATTCTTTCAAAGCAGAACCCCGGCTGTCGTTAACTATGATATCCGGAGTTAAAAACCAGTTCAATGTTTCCTATATGCGCGTTCACCAATTCAGGCATCTGCTGTTTGCCAACGGCAACATCCTCACCAACGAAATATGGATTCCGGCCGATAACATGGCAAAACCTACAGTTTCTGATCAATTTTCTGCCACATGGCTATTTCGCCTTCCTGAGATTGGATTTCGCTCCGAATTGAGTCTTTACCATAAAATTTCAGAAAACCTGACAACCTATAAGGAAGGGCTAAGCCATTTGAAAGGCAGTGCTTTTTACCACTCAAAAATTGTCAGCGGGGGATTTGGAAAATCAAAAGGAATTGAACTGATGCTGAGCAAAAAATCAAATCGGTTTGAGGCCGGTCTTTCTTACACATACAGCCAGACAAAACGAAGATTTCCGGGCATCAACCGGGGTGAAAGCTATCCATTTGAATTTGACCGACCATTTGACCTAAACCTCAAAATATCCTTCGACATCAATCGGACATGGAGCATAACTGCAAACTGGCTTTTTCAATCCGGACTGCCCTACACTCCTGTGATTGGCCGATATCTCGGCTCGACCGGCGATCCTGAAATGTTGATGCAGGTGTTGGTCTATGGACCAAAAAACAGTGCCCGTATGAAAGACCATCACCGTTTGGATATTGCCTTCACCCGTCAAAAATATGACCTGTCCGGTAATCCCAGATCTGTATGGACCTTTGGTCTTTACAATGCTTACAACCGCAGAAACCCTTCCTATTATTTCTATCTTGATGAAACAACTGTCAACATCGTTTATCCCAACTATCAGGGTCAGCGTCCGGTGATTCCCGCCATGTGGCAAATGAGCATTTTCCCGATAATGCCTGTTATAGCCTACAAATTTTATTTTAATATTTCAAAACCATTAAAAAACTAACCCATATGATGAAAACCATCACAATTTTTCTTCTGCATTTCTTGCTGATGCCTGTTTTGTCGTCACTACCCACTCAGGCCCAAAAATCCGAAGCAAACGACTGGAACATCCGCATTGGCGGAAGACCGACCTACATTACAAAAGACCGTTTTCGCAAGGATGGTTTTTTTGGTCTGGATATTACACGCAACATCAGTGAGGTTTGGGAAGCAGGGTTGGGTTATGCAGTATCGAGCGTAATAGTGCCCAGGTTGAAACCTGATTACACTTACGAAAGCGATACCACCCTGTCGCACCGCTTCGATGCCATTGTCAACTTTCATTTCCTTCCACTTTTGGGCGAAAAAACACCGGAGCGTATTGACGTTTATGCAACCGCTCGCATTGGCGTGAGGAATATATTTACCAAATACGACAAGCGTGCCGATTTCTTTGGCGGGCTTGGTGCGGCCTATTACGTTACTAAAAATTTAGGGGCGTACGGAGAATTTGGCTGGCAACCCCTGTTTAAAGGCAATATCAGTGGAGCCGACATAAAAAATTGGCGCCTCGGCGTCGCGCTGAAGTTTTAGGCATTTGAAATTGAAGCCTAGGTGCTTATATGCATAATCAATGCCTCAGGTCAATCAACGGACTTGAGGCATTTTGCTTTTGATGTTAGAAAACACCGCATGTACCATCACCGGTATCAGCCGGTTTCACCACTGTAAACCCATCCTAACCCCTGCCACGCCGATAACCCCGCTGTAGTCCTGATCGATAGTGGAGGGTTCGGGATCGTTGTAAAGAAAACCGCGTGGCCTGCTGGTTGAGGCAAAACGAATACCCAGTCCCAGATAGGCATCGAGGAGGAAATTTTTGCGGTCGATGATATGACGTCCGGCGGCCACCCTCAGTGCAAATGCATGTGTAGTGGTGTTCCAGTACGATTCGTCGTAGCGGTAAAACAATAATCCATCCTCGATGTAACCCTGCCAGCGCTCGGCAAATCGCTTGCGTTGCGAAAAAGTATAACCACCCCCAGCCATTATGTAATTGCGCATAAGATTATTTTGTTCTGGATACCATTTGAGCCAGGCCTCGGTCGAGAAACCTTTACGCCCATATATGTTTGAGTTGCCATAGAGCCAGCTATCGGGGCTGTCTTTGTAATAAATCGCCGGCGAGGCCACAAACCACAGGTTGTCGTTAAGCTTTTTTTCCACTTCAAAACGCATTCCACTGTTAAACAGGTACTGCGGCACCCACATCAGTCGAAATCCGGGCTTGTTCTCCTCAGCAGCCTGAGCTTTGACAACAGGCGGAACGAAACAGAGGGCTCCAATGACCATTAACACCAATATCTTTTTCATGGCTGCTTACTTTTCTTGATAGAAATGCCCACTCTCACCCCTGCCACGAGCAGCACGCCCGAGTATCCGAAATCGAGGAAAGTGTCGTTAAACTTTTCGCCGGTGTCTTTATCGCCCGAAAGGAATGCCTGACGGATGCCTGCCCCTGCATAAAAATCGAAAAAGAATGTGCTGCCATGGGCAACAATGCCTCCTGTGAGGTCCATTCCAATCCTGTTGATATTGGTGTGTTTGTCGGTCCGGATGTTACCATTGCGCACCTTGTAGTCGAGTGCATAATACTGGAAGCTTGGCCCCCACGCCAGGTAAGGCTGCCAGCGGTCGCGCACCGGGTCGGGGTAGAAGCGGTGAAAAGCATGCAATGCCACCCCACCGAGTTTGTCAGCCGTGTTGATGCTCATCTCCACATTGTTTCCGGCATAAAACACCGGGGCAAGCTGCAACCAGTGATGGTCGTTGAGCGGAAGATCAACATCGACCCTGAAACCGCTCTGAAAAGCGTATTGTGGCACCAGCGATATCATGACCGAAGGTTTGACGGTCATCATTTCGTTTTGAGCAGGCAACAGGGCAGGCAGCAGCGAAAGGATAAAGATGAAGGCAACTTTTCTCATTTGCGGTACATTTTAGTGCCCATTCCCAGCTGGCTGAGCAGGACAAGATTGTTGTTCTCGTACTTGTATTGCACCAGCCCTTCTTCTGTGACAACATAAAGATATGGATTGTCGGGGATGACGTCAATGGCCGGTATGTTGAAGGTTTGCAGGAGCGTAAGGTCAACACCATTGCTCACCTGAAAGACTTTCAGGCCATCGTCGCAGATAAAGAGCAGGTTGCCATCGATGCCCAGACCTCGGGGATTGGTCATGGCATACTCCTTGACGCGTTGGGGATTATACAAATTACTGATGTTGAAAATGTAAAGAGCATTCACTCCACCTGATAAGCCTTCACCTGTGCGAAGGGTCACGTAGGCGTAATTGCCCTGAACCACCACCGGATCGTAGCTGCGAAAATGAGGAGTGAAACTCTTTTTCTCGGGCCGTTCGGGATTGGCAATGCTATAGATGTGCATACCACTCTGGTCGCCAATGAAAAGATGATCGCCATGCGGGTATATCGTTTCGACCCCGAAGCCTAAGTATTGCACATTGAGCTTATTTAAATCCTGAGGGTCATCGATCCTGAAGGTGCTCAGTTTTTCGATGTCCACAGCATAAAGGTAATTGCCCTTGATGGTGAAGCGGGCCATTGAGCCGGCACGTCCGTTATCGGCGATTTCTGAATCTTTGTGGCAGGCCGTAAGGCTGAGCATGAGTGCCAAGGCCCACAGTAGTTTGTGAATTACTGATGTCTTCATAGCCTTCCGAATTTTTTGTTCCATCCCACAATCACCGTTCCTTCAGGTTTGCGGAATCCCCACCACCACATCATGTCGGGCGCCACAGGCTCAGGAAACACTTCCTCTACCCTGTCGAGTACCTGAATCTGAGGGAGGTTGCGCATATTGATGGCTACCAGATCGATGGCATTATCAGCAAAAATGACGCTGTCGCGTATAGCTATATCTAGCACACCAGGGATAAGGATAAACCCTGTTTTTTGAGGATTGGTACGATCGATATTGTTAATCAGATGAATACCCTTGTACACATCCACGATGAAAATCGTGCTTCCATAGATGTAAATCTTGCCGGGACGTTCAAACTCGCGCGCGCCCTGCCATGCGATGCTGTTGCGCAGGTCGTCCTTGCGCATAAGCACCGGAGCGTAGCCCGAAGCGGAGCGCCAGTCGGGCTCCCAGTCGAAGGCTGTGAGCAGCAACACAAGCACAACCGGCAGTGCAGCCAGTGACCATTTTTTCATAGTTCCTGATTTTTAAAAAGCAGTAATTCAGGTACTGCTTTGTAATTTCAGGCCTTAGACTGTCAAAACTATGCCAGAGGTTGCACCTGGCCGGAAATTTTCGCTCTGCTATTGACTTCAGGGCATTCATTGACCGGTAGGCTGCTATTCCTCGCGGCTCATCTCAAGCTTTATCGTCCCCTGCCTCAGGTGCAGCTTTCCGTCGCGAAAAGTGATGTTGATGCCGGCGTTATCAAAAACAAAAGTGTCGGCCGACCTAGCTTCGAGTGGAAATTCAGGCTGACCTGTTCCTTGTCCGAAAAGTTTACCATTGCGGTGCCGTATGGTCAGCTTGAGTGGAAATCCTTCAGCCGAATAGGTGCCTGCATAGGTTTCCAACACCTTTTCTTCAACCTGCGCCTGTTCCACCACAGGAAGCTGCCAGGGGCGGCCAAAAGCATGACTCAGCAAAGAGATAATTATCTCGTTCTGGTTGTAATTGAGCGCATTGCTACATACTGCCACCCCAACTTTTTGCTCGGGAAAATAGATGGTCACCGATCTGAAACCATCAATGCCTCCTGTATGCCCAAATCCTTTATACTCGTAGAATGGCATATCAAACACACCCAATCCGAAGTTATCCTTCAATTCCATCATATTTTTAAGAGATGTTTCGCTGATCAGCCTGCCGGAGAAAAGGGCATGATAAAAAACCAGTAGCTCTTCGGCCGTTGAATAGATGTTGCCAGAACCCCCCGGCACGCTCATATGTGTAAATGTTTCATTTACCCAGTTGTTTCCATTCCAGTTATATGAAGTGGCGGCAAATCCATTTCCAGGATTAGTAGAATAAGTGTACTTCAGACCCAGTGGCTTCGCAATTTCCTGTTGCAAGAGCTGAGCATACGACATCCCGCTGAGGTCTTCGAGCAGCCAGCCAAGCAAAAGATAATTGGTGTTGCTGTATTCCACTTTCTCATCAGGAGCAAATTGCAGGCGGTATTCCCTGATGCGGCTCAACAGCTGTTGCCGTGTCTGAGGCTGTGTGTGGTAACCCATGTATGCACTGTCGCTGGTCAGGCTGAACAGGCCCGACCGATGCCTGAGCATCTGATCAATAGTTATCTTATCCGCACCATCGATAAACGGAAAAAATTGCTCAAGTTTGTCGTCTAGCGCCAGCTTGCCCTTATCCACCATCTGAAGTATCATAACGGCAGTAAAGGTCTTTGTTATCGATCCAATACGGTAAACAGTGCCGGGACCTGCAGGTAACTTCTCACTCACTTCTGCAAATCCATATGCATGATTGAACGTAATCTGGTCGTCCTGCATCAGGGCAACCGTACCCATAAACTTCTGGTTCGTTTCGAGCAGCCTGAACAAACTGTCAAGCCTTGTCTGCTTCGGTTGAGCATTTCCTGTCAGGAACAACGCTATAAAAATGCCCAGCAAAATTGTAATTCTCTTCATAGTTTTTAATGTGTTTATCTGGATTGAAAGGACAAGGCGAAGCTGGATGGGTTGCTAAGGTCAATCACCGCAACCATTTTAATTGCTTAAAAATTAAGTATATTTCAAATTGACTGTTATAAAAAATCCGTGATTATGTCATTTTAACCATAGTCCTTACAACAAAGAGGCTTATTTTTGTGCTCCTTGATTGTGCTGCACAACTTAAATTTGATGGACATAAAGATAACTTTAGCAGGTCTGATCATTATTTTGCTGGTTGTTTTCGCAGCGCGGCAGGCTTCAGGACAATTTGTTTCTCTTCAGCCTGATACCCTACAAATGCTGAGGTACCTAGAAGAACCCGTGAACACATTCGAGCCTGTGCGCAACGACCTTGTGTACCTGCCCAATGGCCTTCCCCTCGACAGCCTGATCAGCTATTCGCATTCTTATCTCGGCACACGTTACCGTTATGGCGGACGTACCCCACAGGGATTTGATTGTTCAGGTTTTGTCAAACATGTATATGGCAAGTTCGGGCTTGAGTTGCCCCCTTCGAGCCGGACTCAGGCGCTGGTTGGAGAGCCAGTTCCAGTGGAATCAGTGCGCAAAGGCGACCTGATTTTCTTCAAAGGGCGCAACTCTAAGAGTAAATTTATCGGACATGTGGGCATTGTGGTCGATGTGGAGCCCGGATCGAACGATATATTATTTATCCACAGCGCTACCCATGGCGGCCTTCGTCTCGACTGGCTCAACAAGGAAGATTATTACCGTAAGCGATTTGTTACTACCCGCCGTCTGATTACCGGGTCATTTACGCATTGATGAGTAATCGGGATGAACTGCCAATTCAAAAACCTGCTTCAACAGTTAAACGAATCTGATGAAGCGTAAGGTTGCATAATAGCGGTTTGTCAGGAAATATCCCATTGCTTATCCTTCAGCCGTTTATCTGTTTCATGCTTGTTCCGAAAGTAAAAGATAAACAAGAGCGAATTAAAAAAGGAAAAGAAAACAACACCTGCCTGCCGCTCAAACATCGATTCAACCAATACATGAAATGAGAAAAGCAGGATAAAAAGAAAATACAGCAAATTGTTATACATCAGTGCAACATATAGGCCAGCTGCAATACATGCCAGCAGAATGAGCAATCCCGGAATACCTGCAGCCAGATAAATCTGAAGATACTGGCTGTGCGCATTGGATTTCATCCTGGTGGCTGGCTTAAGCTCCTTTTTATGATACTTTTTCAGCAGCTCATCCCTTACATCTCCCGTGCCTACTCCCAAAACAGGATGACGCGATAACACTTCAATTGCACTCTCCCATATAAGTATACGTCCCAGCGAACTTTTTACAGTGTCGGCATTTGTTTCCTGCCTGTTTGCGCTTATGGCTTCTCCCATAGCGACGAAGCGCTCTGCCACCTTCGGATTGACTGCCACCAGTATTAATATTACACACAGAATAACGCCCGAAAATATGATTGCATTCGAAATCAGGGTGCTTTTTCTGAGTGCGACAAAAAATACCAGTCCGGCATAAAGAATGACCAATGCAATGATTCCGGCCTTTGAGCTTAATGCAATAATGAAAATCTGAAAGTACAACAATAGCATCAACAGCAACCACTTCGCCCGGAAGGCTGAAGTCTCTTTTCTAAAGTATTCATTGATTAAATCAGCCATCGCCATAGCGTATATCAGAGCCAGATAACTCGGATGATGATGCCTTGCAAGCTTCATATAATAAAACACTGAAATATCCTGATCGTCGGTCAGATATAAATAGACAGCATTGCCAAGAAGGATCCCCGAGCTTAACAGACAACCTATAACGAATACCACAAATATTCTTTTTTGAAATTTTTTCGTAAAACGATCAGCAACAAGGGTTGAAAACAACACAGGAAAAATTATCAACGAGGCTTTAACCTGAATTACAAATAGCGTTGAGTGTCTGGTGAAGAGCCCGTCGGAGTATAACGTTCCGATAAGATAGACTAAAAAAAATCAGCGAAAAACCAATGACATAATGCGAACCGGCTGGTTGGAGCATGCGTTTCAGTTTCGCTCCGGGTGAAGATTCGATCACCCAGAATAGGACGAACAAAGCAATTGAGACCGAAGAAAAAGTATTATGAAAAGGGATGCTGAAGGCTATCACCATCAACAGAACAAGTAAAATGCTGTTTTTCTGATCAGGCTTCAGAATATTCATCCGGATAATTTACCATTGCGTCTATGAATTTACGCCAATCTTTCCGATCATGAAACTGAAATCCAACGCATAATTACAGCTACATCAGCTGTTTTGCCCTTTCGAGTGCAGCTTGTACATCGCGGCATACGTTTTCGGTGCCTACCAACCCTATGATGCCTAATTTTTCGAGTACTTCTTTCACTTTTTCGTTGGCACCGCTGAGCAATACAACCACATTTTTGCGTGGGTTCATCCTGATGAAATTGCGGAGGTTGTTTGTGCCGGTGGCATCCATGAAGGGTACGCGCCACAGACGGACAATCCGCACTTTTGGAGTTCGGGTGATATTGCGCTCGGCTTACTCGAAACGACTGGCAACACCGAAAAAGAACGGCCCGTTCACCTCGAATACATCTACCCCTTCTGGCACTGTAAGTTTAGCTGTTTCATCCCCTGGCCCAGCTTCCTCCTCGGTGATTTCACGCTCGATAACCTCCACACCGGATGTTTCGATGATTCGCCTCAGAAACAGCAGCACCGTCAGCAGTAGTCCGAACTGGATGGCTACCGTAAGATCGATGAGTATGGCGAGGAAAAAAGTAACCAGCAGCACTCCCACATCGAAACGGTGGTTGCCCAGCAAGGCCTTGAACGATCGCCACTCGCTCATGTTGTAGGCCACCATCTCCAGAATTCCTGCAAATGTACTCAAGGGAACAAGCCTGGCCCATTTTCCGAAAAACAACATGATGAGCAGCAGGGTGATACTGTGAATGATGCCTGCCACCGGTGTTTTGCCACCATTGCGGATGATGGTCATGGTACGTGCAATGGCTCCTGTGGCAGGAATACCTCAGAAAATCGGGGTCACAATGTTGGCAATACCCTGGCCGATGAGTTCGGTGTTGGAGCGATGACGACCTCCTGTGGCACCAACGGCCACCATGGCCGAAAGCAACGATTCGATGGCGCCCAGCATGGCAATGGTAAAAGCCGGTGCCAATAAGAGTCTGAACGTCTCAAAATCAGCCATTGGCCATGCTGGTGCAGGTATCGAGGCTTTGACCTCTCCAAAGCGGCTGCCAATAGTCTCGACCGGTAAATCGAAAATAGCTACTGCGGCCGTCGTAGCCAGCAAAGCAATCAAAGTGCCGGGAATTTTCTTGTTATATCGGGGCCAGACGCTGATTATCACTATGGTTACCAGTGCAATGCCCAGCGCGAATGGATTGACAACATCGAGATTGGAGGCATAGAACTTCCATTTATCAACTAAATCGGCTGTCACCGGCGCTGTGGTTTGCATGCCCAGCAGGTCGCGTATCTGGCTCGAGAAAATCACCACGGCAATGCCGCTCGTAAAACCAACAACAATGGGATAAGGCATGAACTTGATGATGGAACCCAGCCTGAGCAGCCCCATGCCAACCAGCATAAGGCCTGCCATGATGGTGGCTACCATTAGACCATCAACACCATACTGCTGCACAATACCATAAACAATTACAATAAAAGCCCCAATCGGACCGCCTATCTGCACCCGCGAACCACCAAAAAATGATATTAGAAAGCCGGCAATAACTGCAGTAATAAGCCCTTGCTCAGGCGTAACGCCCGATGCAATGCCAAAGGCAATGGCCAGTGGGAAGGCCATAACCCCCACAATAAGGCCGGCAATAAGGTCGTTGTAGAACGTTTTCCTGTCGTAGCTTCGGAGCGTGGTAAACAGCTTGGGGTGAAAAACCTCCTTAAAACTCAATTTGACTTTTTCGGAAAGGGCTAACAAGACTGGCAATGATTATAGCCTGCAAAGGTAGTCAAGACAAATGAAGACAGACTTCCTGTCGAGACCTGTCAAGTTGGGTATCAGGCTCCAGTCTTAAGGCAACCTTTGAACATATCGACTAACTTTGCGTTTTGAAACAATAAAAAACACAGGCAAAAGCCACATCATACCCATGAGAAAAAACCTTGCAATATTTCTTCCGCTCCTTTTCTCTCTTGTGCTTGCAGGAGGTATCTATATCGGATTCAGCATTGCATCGGGTCGCACAGGCACCGAGCTGCCATCGGTACAGTTAGGAGGATCACGATCGGGCAAGCTCGACATGATTCTCAACTATATCGAGCGCGATTATGTGGACACGGTTAGCCGCGGTAAGCTGGAAAACACCGCCATCATAGGCATGCTCGAAAAGCTGGATCCGCACAGTTCATACATCACTCCGGAAATGTTTCACGAAATGAACGACCCGTTGTTGGGCAGTTTCGAAGGAATCGGCGTATCGTTTCGCATCGAAAAAGATACCATCATGGTCATTAACCCGGTCAAAGGAGGTCCTTCGGAGCGTGTGGGCATCATGGCGGGCGACCGAATTGTGATGATCGACGACACTATTGTAGCTGGCACCGGAATAAGCAACCGCGACGCCATGCGGCGGCTCAAAGGCCCAAAAGGCACACCGGTTAAAGTAGGTGTAAGCCGCAAAGGGGTCAAAGGGCTGAAAGATTACACCATCACACGCGATGTGATACCCACCTACAGTCTCGACATCGCCTATATGATTGATAAACAGACCGGTTTCGTCAGACTAAACAAGTTTTCGGCAACTACCTACAAGGAATTCCTCGAAGGTGTGCGCAAGCTCCGTCGCGAAGGTATGCAGCGGCTTATTGTCGATCTGCGTGGCAATGCCGGCGGGTATCTGAAGGCCGCAACCGATATAGCCGACGAATTTCTTCCCGAAGGCAAGCTGATCGTCTATACCCAGGGTAAAAACAGGCCACGCTCCTACACCTTCGCCACACGTACCGATATGCTCGAGGATATGCCCGTAGTAGTGTTAATAGATGAGGGATCGGCCAGTGCCAGCGAGATTGTGGCCGGAGCACTTCAGGACAACGACCGGGGAACCATCATCGGACGCCGCTCATTCGGAAAAGGACTGGTACAGGAACAAATGACCCTGCGCGACGGCTCGGCGGTAAGGCTTACAGTGGCACGTTACTATACACCTACCGGACGGAGCATCCAGAGGCCATATGATGGCGACTTTGAAAAATACCACCACGAACCGATGGACCGTTTCCTCAACGGGGAGGTAATCAATCCCGACAGCCTGCACTTTGCCGATACCGTCAAGTTTGTCACGCCTGGAGGGAAGGTGGTGTATGGTGGCGGAGGCATTTTGCCCGACCTTTATGTGCCCCAGAAATCCGATAGCTCGCTCTTCTATTTTAACCGGCTGGCAAACAGCGGCCTCATCTTCCAGTATGCTTTCGACTACGCCGATGCCAACCGACAGATCCTCAGACAATACAAAAACGTCAACGACTTTATCAGTCGTTTCAACGTCAATGCCACCATGCTCGAAAACCTCTATCTGCAGGCCGCCGAAAGAGGCATAACTGCCAACCGTGCTGCTAAAAAGGGCGGCGAAGAGCACACCAGCACACTCCTTAAGGCCTATATTGCCAGAAACATATACGACGACGAAGGCTTCTACCCCATCTACCAGCAAATCGATGAGGTGCTCCAGCAGGCGCTCAGACATCTGGATAAACCAACACCCGATAAGCTTTGACCAGTATAGTACTCATCACTACCTCCATGCTGCTCAGGCTGGCAACCTTTGCAGTGGTTATGAACTATTACAAAGATTCACGTCACCGTTTTGCGTGGCTGCTCATTGCAGCAGCCATGGTGCTGCTGGCACTCGAAAGCCTCTTTCAGCTTCTGGCTCTGGCCGATGTGTCAAACCTCGCACAGGGGCAATTCATCCCCCATTCGGCCGGCTTTGCCGTTTCGGTGCTCATGCTCACCGGTACGGCCATGATCAATAAAATCCTGAAAAGGCTTGCCGCAGCTGAACGCATCAGGGAAAGCATCGAAAAACGCTACCGGCAACTCTTCGACACCACCAGCGACCTTCTTTTCGTTCTGATGCCCGACGGACGCATCACCGAGGTGAACAGGGCCGCCTGCGAACGCTTGAATACGAGCCGTGAACTGCTTCTTACAAAGCGTTTTGCCGACATCAAGGCAGGACCTGCAGCCGAAGGGGTAATGGATCATGTGAACGATATCCGCAACAAAGGTTACCACATCTTTGAAACAGAGCTGCTTACAGGTCAGGGAGGCCGCTTCCCGGTCGAACTGAACTGCCGCATGGTGGATATAGACGAAAACCCGCACATCACCTGCATCGGCCGGACAACTACCCAGCGACGCGAGCTCGATAAAAAAGTCCGCATCGCCATCATAGAAACGGAAGAACGCGAACGCAGGCGTTTTGCCAAGGAAATACACGATGGTCTTGGCCCACTGCTTTCAACCGTCAAACTATATGTCAACGAGCTGGAAAGCACCCCTCCGGGCTCGGCCGAACATGCCGAATACACCAGCCAGATCAACCACCTGCTCAACGAAGCCATCGACAACGCACGCAATATCTCCAACAACATCACTCCCCGCATCCTGGCCGATTACGGCCTGCAAAAAGCAGTGGAAAACTTCACTGATGCCATCAATGCCACCCAGCTGCTCACCATCAATACCCGCTTCGACCAGATCGACCACAGCATCGGTTCCACCCTCGAACTCATCTGCTTCCGCATCATCAGCGAACTCATCAACAACACCATTAAACACGCCAACGCCTCACGGACTGACATTGACCTATCAAGAAAAGAGGGCAGGCTGTATCTCGATTACCGCGACAACGGGCAAGGCTTCGACCTTCAGGAGGCCATCGAAAAAGGCGATAACCATATGGGTGTGAAAAACATCATCAGCAGGGTGCGATCGCTCAATGGGGTATTTAATTTCCGGAATACAAACCCCGGCATCGAGATCCATATTGCCGTTGATGTGCAGCAGGGCGGACAACAGGCTTAGGTTTTACATCTCCCTGATCATTTGCTCAATCACCCTGGGAAAATGCTCACACTCCAGCGAATGGATCCGTGTAGCCAGGCTCTCCGGTGTTTCATCCTGAGCAAGGGCAATGCGGGCCTGAAAAATAATCTCTCCCCTGTCGTACTTATCATCCACAAAGTGAATGGTGATGCCCGAAAAGCGCTCACCGGCTGCAACCACAGCCTCATGCACACGCATCCCATACATCCCCCTGCCGCCATACGCGGGCAGCAAAGCAGGATGGATATTCACAATCCGCCCCGGGAAAGCCCTGATGAGCTCAGGAGGCAACAACCATAAAAATCCCGCAAGTACAATAAGGTCAGCACCAATGCCGTGCAGTGTATCGATGAGTGCTGAAGCATGCTCAAAATCGCTCCTGGTTATCATGTGTACAGGAATATTCAAAGCCTGCGCCCTGACAATAGCTCCGGCACTCGGACGGTTGCATACCACCAGAGCCACACGCGTATCAGAGGAGCCTTCAAAATAACGGGCAATGTTTTCCATATTGGTGCCCGAACCCGAAACAAATACCACAAGGTTTTTCATAAAACAAAAGTACAATAACCATACGGCACAGCATTGTGCTGTCACGAATCAATGCACTTGTTTTCAGTCAATTCCAACAGAGTTGTCGGATTTAGTTAATTTTGCCACCTATGCCGGAAGAACAATCGAACAACAGTACCAGACGCAAAGCCCTCGAAATCAACCTGAATCCCACCATCTTCGGCAGCTTTGCCGAGATTGGAGGCGGTCAGGAAGTGGCCCGTCAGTTTTTTCAGGCCGGAGCTGCCTCAGGCACCATCGCCAAAACCATTTCGGCCTACGACAAGCGCTACAGCGATGCCCTTTACTGCCCCGACAAATTGCTCAAGCGTTATGTTTCGCGCGAACGCCTCGAACTGATGCTCGAAACCGAATACGAAGAGCTTACCGGATTGCTCAACGAAAATGCGACGCCGGGCCTTCGCTTTTTTGCCTTTGCCGATACCGTTTCGACCCTCAACTACCGTAAGGACAACATCTCGCACGGCTGGCTCGGCGTTCGCTTTCAGCTGACTGAAGGCGGCCAGCCCAACCAGATTATCCTTCATGTACGTCTCTTCGAAAACGACAACCTGTTGCAACAGAACACCTTAGGTGTGCTTGGTGTGAATCTCCTCTATGCCTGCTACTATTTCTGGCAGCGCCCCAACACCTTCCTCCAATCACTGCTCGATGACCTCGACACCGACAGGCTGGCCATCACCATGATTCACATGAGCGGTCCCGAGCTGAGCTATGTTGATAACCGCCTGCTTGGCGTTCAGCTCGTGAAAAACGGCGTGGCCCCTGCCATCATGTTCGACCGGTATGGACAAGTACAGGAGCCGGATGATATGCTTTACAAGAAAAATATCCTCGTCTTCAGGGGCAGCTTCCGGCCGGTAACCTATGTGAGTGTCGATATGCTCAAGTCGAGCTTCGCGCTGTTTAAAAAAGACGAAGACTACGACAAATACAATACCCTGCCCATGTGCGAAATCACACTCAATAACCTGTTGCAGGAAGGAGAGCTGGACGAACGCGACTTTCTGGACCGTGTGGACCTGCTCAACGAAATGGGACAAAATGTGATGGTTTCGAATTTCAGGGAGTTTTACAAGCTGGTGGAATACCTCTCGCAGTTCCGCATCATCAAAATGCGCGTAGTAATCGGTATTGACACCTTCAAAAAAGTCATGAATCCGGATTACTACACCAAACTGAAAGGCGGCGTGCTCACCGCGCTCGGAAAACTCTTTCCCGACAACATGAAAATGTATATCTATCCGGCCCTTACCGACGATGGCAACAACCTCTGTACGATCGGTTCCCTGAGTTTTCCCGAACATACACGGCATCTTTTCGAGCACTTGCGAAGCAACAGGATAATACTGGATATACCCAGTTGCAATCGCAAACACCTCCACATTCAGGTCCACAATGTGCTGGAAAAAATTCGAAACGGCGATCTAAGCTGGAAAAAGGATGTGCCCGAATTCATTTCGAAGCGCATCATCAGCCGGCAGCTCTTCGGCTATTCGACTCACGGAACAGCAGATCCCGGCAAAGCATAACTCTCCAGCACCACGTAGCGCGGCCCCTGAGGCAGCAAAATACTCTCGTAAAGACTCACCTCCTCAACCTCGCCCTGCAGATAACCGCGCTGAGGGATGGCATCAACAATTCCTGAAAACAGTTTCTTGTCCACGAGTCTATGGATGCGGCCTAACGTAAGATGCGGAACAAAGTTCTGCCGGTCGCGGACAAATCCGATGGCACCCATCGCATCAATGATGGCTTCGGATAGGCTGTGCAGGTGCTGATTGTGCGACTGCATTCCCAGCCAAAGCACCCGCGGATTGTGACGACTGCCAAAAATGCCCGTACGATCGAATTCATAACCAAACGGATGATGGCTTTCAACCGTTTCCCTCAGCGCATTGTTGATATCGGCCAATTTAAGATCAGGGGTCTCGCCTAAGAATTTAAGCGTCAGATGCATGTTTTCGGGCTTCACCCAGTTGATACGCTCATGCGCAAGCTGTGTCTTCAGCTGGCTGAGCAATCCGAGCAGTGCGTCGGAAGGCCGGAGGTGTATGGCAATAAAAAGGCGCTTCATGCTACGGTCATTGCTCTACAAATTTGCACGAAGATTAGAAAATCTTGACAAGGATGAAAAATAATATCTAATTTTGCCGCCTCAGTTGGGGCATTAGCTCAGTTGGCTAGAGCGTTTGACTGGCAGTCAAAAGGTCATCGGTTCGATTCCGTTATGCTCCACAAAAAAACCGCATCCTAAAGGTGCGGTTTTTTATTTCCATCAGGTGAAATCAGGTCTATGCAGGCTGTTTCTCAGGCAGAAAAAACCTTTATATGGCTCTGTGCCGCGGAGACTTAAGGGATGATTTTCGGCTTTTCTAAGCGCAGGATCTGCTTTGTCAGTATTGGTTTGCAACATACATCCTGCCTTTTGCAATATCGCCTGCGCATTGGCTGCAGCTGAAAATATGTCAGGCTTCGCCACAGATACTCAAACAGACCGAATTGGAAATGTGTCAGCCACCAGCGGCTAAAGGCAATCTGCAACGCAAAAATGACAAGCGTCAGCAGCATGCCCTGCCAGACTTCCACTTTGGCATAAAGCTCCAGTCCGTAGGAATGAAAAAGCAGCACACAAATGAGCGACTGAAGCAAATAATTGGTCAATGCCATCTTACCGACAGGCACAAAATACCTGACCATAAAGCCCGACCTGCCGGCGATAAACAGTAATGCAATCCCTGCCACATAGCACATCCCCAGAGAAAAACCACCCAGGATGAGCATCGAAGAGGCCAGAAACGACCATATGCCCGGCACACTGGGCACTGCATAGCGATAGCTTACGTCATAGAGAGCATTGAAAACCACCCCGGCTGCCAAACCCAACCAGAACACCTTTTTAAAGAAGCGCGTATGACCTGCCGGAGCGGTAAAGAGACCCTTCCGGGCTGCCAGAAAACCAATTATAAACATCCCGAGAATAACCGGACAGAAAAATAACAGGCTGCCACCGAGCAAACCCATATACTCCTCTATTCTGATAGCGGTAATCTCGCTGAATGTGCCTGAAGAGTAAACAAGCGTCGCCCTTTCGATCAGGGCTTTCATGTCAGCTGCGCTTTGTGAGAACTGGGCATCCATTTGCAATTTTGCTTCCGGAACCTGAGAAGCCAAAACAACCAGCGCACTCATCAGGGCGGTGAGGATAATGTGCAGAAAAATCAGAAAACCTGCCCGGCGCAACAATTTTTTGTCGGACAAATTGCGGAACAGCACAAGAATAAATCCGAAAAGCGCATAATAAAGCAACACATCGCCAACCCAGAGCAGTGTGATATGGGCCACACCAAACATCAGCAATATTGCCAGCCGCCGCAGGTATGTTGCTACTATTGAACCATTTGTATCCGTTTTCTTGTTCAGGAATATATAAAACCCAAATCCGAACAACATTGAAAAAATGAATTAGAACTTGCCTTCGAAGAAGAACTTGATCAACGATTCATAATCAATGTGAACGAGTGTTGCATCGGGTTTGGGCCCAATCAGTATTCTGGTCATGGGTTCGTACATATAGGGCATGTTGACCATGAGGATGCCCAATAGTGCAAATCCCCTCAGGACGTCCACCAGTACGATTCGCTCTGTTTGTGTAATCGGTGCGTAACTCATGTGGTTTAGGTTTTTAAAAAAAAAATTCAAAATGATTTTGATATTCAATATTTCGAATCCTGACCTCAGAATGATCATGGTCAGGTAATGGCAATCATTAGTTTATCAGCTTTCCGGACCATTGCTGTCCTTGCCTCAATTTTGCCCTCACAACATAAACTCCTCTTCGCAAGGGATGAAGCGGAATATTCCAATCCTTTCCGCTACCGGAACAAAAAATCGTCAGACGACCATCCGGCGAAAATAACTCAACCGCGAGTATCTCATCGGAGGCTTTCAGAACAAGGATGTCGCGATCTTTTTCATAAAACATGAGCATCTGCGGCAACATCGGGCCTTCGGCGCCCAATCCCACTGCGTTGCAGTCAAGTGCATTGATGTGTTCCAATATCTTATCATTCATTAGAAAAGGAACCGGTAATCCGTCGGGCGCATTTCCCACCCTGAGCCAGACCAGTCCGCTGTCCGGCACAATATTCAGAAACTGTCCGTCCTTGCCCATAGCAGCAACAATATCTGCCGGGGCATTGGGGTTGAAGTAGCCATTAAACACAAATTGCGATCCGGACAGCATATACGACTGCTTGCCATTCAGCCACCACAGATATCCGCAGGATAGGTTCAGGCTTTGTGAAGTGCTGATCATCTGGCTGAAGTAGCCGGTGTCGGTCATAATCTGCTGACCATTCCAGTTGCCCCTGTTAAGGAAAAACAGTCCGAACCTGGTCATACTTCGTGCAGTGCTGAAATACACATTGTTATATCCTACTTTGATAAACGACCCGGTCGTGCCTGTGGGGATCTTCAGTTTTTGTGTGGTGTAAGCATTTAGCGTCTGATCGGCATCCTGTTCAATAACCCCATCAAGCAAGGTGTATGGTCCGTTGTGGTAAGCCCAACGGGTGCCTGCTTCTGCTTTGTAAATCAAGCATGTGTCGAGTGTGCAATAGTGATCAGGAACTTCATCATCAAGCCCCGAGGTCATTGTCAACTGATGCCTGATGGTAATTTTTTCCTCCTGAGAAGGAGTGCAATCCGTCCATCCGGCTCCCAGATAGTTGGAAGTGGTGTCGTTGATTGTCAGATGATCTTCCTGCTGAGCGATACCTACCATGAACGAGGTAAAGGTCTTTCCTGCTGATGCCCATTGCCACGGCGTGTTGGGTGTGTGGGTGCCAAAATAGAATTCAAGCACTATCCGCCCGTTTTTTAGCAGTATGAAGGCCATTGTGTTGCTGGCGTTCAGATAAGCATGCAAACTGTCTATTTTGTACTGACACCAGCCGAGCGATTACGGAGCGGTTGTTTCCCACGCATTGCCACTGATGGGAGGGAAAGATGCCCTGTGCGGCAGCAACACCGGACAGGATGACCGTTGAGAGTATAACCAATAATTTTTTCATGCGTGAACTATTCGAATCGCGGAATCACCAAAATAAAATGACCGGCCTGACTGAATGTGGTTCGTGCACAAATTTAATATCAGGGGCTTTAATGAGGATAAACAGGCTGCCCGTGATCATGCTTTTCGAGCTCATACCTGTAGATTGCAAAAGGTTTATTACCTGAGGTAATATAAAGTTTCGTGCCATCGAAGGTGTAATCATAGGTTCCGCTCAGAATCAAACCCCAGTCAAAATCGTCCGGCCAGAAATTTTCGTCAGCGGAATGTATTTTGCCTTTTGTCACGCTGTAAGTGCCTGAACCGCCGGCCGGAATCCGGTTCGCATTGCGCGAGCAGGAATACCTGCCATTAACCAGCTCCAGAATCACCGGGCCTTTTTGTGTTTCCGACCGGCCGGATACCGAAAAAGTCCCCTGATAAATCCCATCAGGTATAGCAAGTTTGTCTTTCCTGCAACCTAAAACAAGTGTGCCTGTTGCACAACGGCCTGGGGCTGGCTTTGGTGAAAAGCCTGGCAGAATTGCTCGAGGGCGAGGTGCGCCTGGAATCGGAGCCTGGAAAAGGCGCTTTATTTACTGTAATTATTCCCGGACTCATCATGCAACAGACCCATAATAATTCAATCAACAACGGGGCTTCCCGTAACGACTGGTCCGACTACACCTTTCCGGTGGTCGAAGACAAGCGCTCCAATTACAACCTGCTCAACATCATGCTCCGACCCAGTAGGGTAAAACTCCTGTGGGCCAGGGACGCAAACGAAGCCATTGCCTTGTTCGGGCAACACAAGAACAACATCCATCTGGTGCTGATGGACATATGCCTGCCGGGCATCAACGGCTACGAAGTAACAAAGCATATCAAGCAAATCAGGCCCGAACTGCCGGTGATTGCCCAAACAGCCTACACCATGGAAATAAGGATCATGAAGGCTCGCGAATCGGGCTGCGACGATTAAATTACCAAGCCCATCGACCGACGCCTGCTGCTCGATATGATTGCCCGTCATCTGCCGGTTTTAGGTGAGGATTGATCGTTCTGCAAAAGTGGCGCTTCCTAATTGAAAATCAACGCACTACTCAGGAAGTGTTGCACAATCTTTTCTTTCTATATTCCCTTATCCCAAAAATTAGCTAGGCAGGTTTTGCAATCCATTCCGTATCATGAAGTAAAATGCCCGACGGTCATTTTTTTGCGTCATCAGTCAGGCATAAGCCAGGGGCTTTGTACTTTAGCCAAAAAATGACCTTATGGTACTTCAAGGCATCGACTGGCTGATTATTGCATTGTTTTTCATTGTGCTTATCGGGATTGCTTTGGCCTCCTCGCGATCGGCCGGAAAGGGATACAACGAATTTTTTCTTTCGGGCCGCAACATGCCCTGGTGGCTGTTGGGCATCAGCATGGTAGCCACCACTTTTTCGGCCGACACCCCTAATCTTGTTACAGATATCGTGCGGCAGAACGGCGTGGCCGGAAACTGGGCCTGGTGGGCATTTCTGCTCACAGGCATGCTCACGGTGTTTATCTATGCCAAACTATGGAACCGCTCGAAGGTGCTTACTGACCTGGAATTTTACGAGTTGCGCTACTCCGGAAAAATGGCGGCGTTTCTGCGGGGGTTCAGGGCCATTTATCTGGGCTTTTTCTTCAATGTGATGGTTATTGCCAGTGTTTCGCTTGCCTTTATCAAATTGGCCGGACTGATGATGGGTATCCAGCCGGCACCTGCATTGATCATAGCTGCACTGATTGTGGTGTTCTACAGCAGCCTCGGGGGCCTGAAATCAATATTATGGACTGATCTTTTCCAATTCGGTTTTGCAATGTTTGGCGCCATCATTGCCGCGGTGCTGGTGGTGAAGGGCCTTCCCGAGGATGTGCACGGGCTTTCGGGCTTGCTGGTTCACGAAAATGTTGCGGGTAAGCTCAGCTTGTTTCCATCGGTCAGCCAGACCGATCAGCTGCTCTATATCTTCATCATTCCCATAGCTGTGCAATGGTGGGCCGTGTGGTATCCGGGTGCCGAGCCTGGCGGCGGAGGCTATGTGGCCCAGCGTATGCTTTCGGCCAAAAAAGAACAACACGCCATGGGCGCCACCCTGCTGTTTAATTTCTTTCACTACGCGCTGCGACCATGGCCATGGATAGTGGTGGCCCTCGCCTCGCTGGTGATCTTTCCTGATATCGCATCGATGAAAAACGCTTTTCCAGATGTGGCAGGACAATATATCCGCGACGATTTTGCCTATCCTGCCATGCTGCGCACCTTCCTCCCCCCCGGATTGCTCGGACTGGTGGTGGCCTCGCTTATTGCTGCCTTCATGTCCACTGTGGCTTCGCACCTCAACTGGGGCTCGTCCTATCTGGTGAACGACTTTTACCACAGGTTTTACAATCCCCGAGCCAGCGAAAAGAAACTCGTGCTGGTTGGAAGGATCAGCACAGTGCTCCTAATGGTATCCGGCGTATTGCTTGCGCTGGTGCTGCAAAACGCTTTACAGGCGTTTCAGTATATTCTTATGATCGGAGCCGGCACTGGCCTGATCTACATCCTGCGCTGGTTCTGGTGGCGCATCAATGCCTATTCCGAAATCTCGGCCATGATTGCCGCCACTGTGTTTTCTCTGACGTTCATCGTCATCGAGAATTTCTTTATGACCGACAAGGGTGGTCAGCTCGAAGTGTTCGGCATTTACACCACCCAGACCTACTGGAACATCATCAAGCTCACCGGCGTGGTTTTCCTCACCACAGCAGTGTGGATAACGGTTACCTTCCTGACCCGACCGGTTGAAAAGGCTACATTGTATAGTTTTTACAACAAAGTGCGGCCCGGAGGACCCGGCTGGGCCAGAGTGCTTGCCGAAGCGCGGTCGGCCGGCATTGAACTCGACACCGCGCATCAAAAATCGTGGGATGTGCCTGTTGGTCTGCTGAGCATGCTGCTGGGAAGTGTAACGGTGTATGCCTCACTTTTTGCCACCGGATACTGGATTTATGGTGAATGGCTGCCGGCCACCATACTGACCGTTGTTGCTGCAGTAGCTGCCGTGGCGCTGAGCAAAACCTGGGGCAAACTCAACTTCGACTGATGATCTGCTATTTATCTCACTGTATATGAACTGCTTGTATTGTTTCCGGCAATGAAGTTGGTCAACAGATGATGCAAAAACCCACACTACTCATCCTCGCAGCAGGGTTGGGAAGCCGCTTTGGAGGCCTGAAGCAGATCGACAAGATAGGATCGAAGGGTAGTGCAATTATCGAATATTCCATCTACGATGCCATTAAGGCAGGTTTCGGAAAAATTGTGCTTGTGATCCGCCGCAGCTCGTTAAAAGATTTTGAACACTTTTTCAGCGAAATACCCCTTGGGCAAATCGGGCTGGAATTTGTGTTTCAGGATATGGAAGCCTTGCCTCCGGGAATTAAGCCTCCGGCTGGACGAACAAAACCATGGGGGACAGCGCATGCCATTTTGGTTGCTTCAAAAGCAATCAACGAGCCTTTTATGGTAATCAATGCTGATGATTTTTACGGTCGCGACACTTTCGAAGCTGTAGGGCAATACCTGATGACCAGCTTCGACAGCCGGCTGCACTGCATGGCAGGCTTCAGGCTGAGGAATACCTTGTCGGAACATGGTGCAGTTTCGCGAGGTATCTGCACGTACGACAAAGCCATGCATCTCAGCAGCATAACCGAAATCACCAGGATTATGCGCAAGGACGGCAAAACCGGATACATCGACGCCAAAGGGAACTGGGTGATTCTGGACGAAAATAGCCTGGTTTCGATGAATGCATGGGGGTTCTATCCAACGATATTCGAAATCCTGCGCAAAGGGTTTGCAGAGTTTTTTGAGGTGAGCAAAGACCTTTTGCATGACGAGTATTTCATTTCACAACCCTTCAATATGATGCTGGAAAACAACATCGGCTCAATACGCATAATCGAAACCTCCTCGCCCTGGTTTGGGCTCACTTACCCCGAAGACAAACCCCTGGCAGAAAAAAGTTTGCAGTCCATGATCGAGCAAGACATTTATCCGGCGCGTTTATGGAATTAATCATTAACTCTACCGATGAACGCTGGCATCAACCCTGAAGCTGTGGTGAAAAACTTTGCCATCGAAGGCAATGTGGCCGGCGTCAATAAGCTCGGGGAAGGCCACATTAATGACACTTTCCTGATCATCACAGATGCCGGGACCCGCTACGTGCTTCAATGTATTAATCATCAGATCTTTAAAAATGTACCTGCACTGATGCACAATATCAGCCGTGTTTGTGAACACATCAATAGGGCCGGTCGTCAATGCGGGCCAGAAAAGACCCTTGTTGCTCCGGAAATCATAGCCGATACCGACGGCAAGGCCTTTTCGGAAGATGTCCATGGGAATTACTGGCGCTGCATGACCTATATCCCCCACCAGCCTGTTGAAAAGATCACCACTAGCATTGCATGCGAAGGAGGCAGGGCCATCGGTTTGTTTCAGAAAATCTTATCCACCCTGCCCGGCGAAAGGCTTTCGGATACCATCCCCAACTTCCACAACCTTCGTTTGCGGCTCGATGCATTGCACCAGGCTTTGGTTGCCAATCGTTCCGGGCGCAGTCATTTTGCCCATGCCCAGCTCGATGCCCTCCGAAGCAGAGAAAATGAAATGCTCAGGCTTCGTGCACTCGAAGCAGAAGGCAGGCTTCCAATGCGCACAGTGCACAACGACACCAAGCTGAACAATGTATTATTCAACGAAGAGGGCACAGCGATAGCCATCATCGATCTGGATACGGTGATGAGCGGAAGTGTGCTTTACGATTTTGGAGATGCAGTTCGCACGCTCTGCAATACGGCCAGGGAAGACGAAACCAATCTGGCGCTCGTCAGCTTCAATCAGGCCTTGTTTGATGCTTTTGCCGAAGGTTACCTTATGCAAACCTCTGCCATGCTCCTGCCAGTCGAGCTTCGGCATCTATCGTTCAGCTGCAGGCTTCTGCCCTACATCATGGCAGTGAGGTTTCTGACTGATTTCCTGAATGGAGACATCTATTTCAAAACAAACAGCCCGATGCAGAATCTGCACCGGGCGTCGAATCAAATCAGGCTAATGGAGTGTATCGAAAACAGCTATCCGGATATTGAACAAAAAATCAACCGGCATTCAGGCAAATAGACCCACTGGATAGCTGTGGTTTTTAAAGTGTGACTTATATTTTTCCGATTAATTGCTGGCCGGTTCGCTCAGGAACGAATTACCCTGCCTGAACCTGTAATCTGCTGTTGCACAGCGGGGTTGCCGCGATAATACACGTTTCTGCTGCCGCTTATGTTCGCATCGAGCAATTGTGTTACACGCAGATAGGCATTGCCCGAGCCGCTGATGGTGGTGTAGCATTGCTTCTGTACAAACCCATAAGCCTCGAAATTGCCCGAGCCGCTTATGCTCATGTCGGAAGTTTCGGCCAGACCGGTGAGCCAGATATTGCCCGAACCACTGATGCGGGCATCCAGATTTACCACATCGGCATCCGCTTCAATCACACCCGATCCGTTGAGTTGCAGGCTGAGGTTGTCGAGCATCAGGTTATCCACCATGATCAGACCCGAACCATTCAGCGTAAGCGACTCAACATAAGGAACTTAAACGTTAACAATAATAGTCATGCCCGGGTTAATGCAATGGGTCCCCTAGGTTTCGATGAAAAGCCGTCCACCCGACACCGAAGTACGGATGTAAGGTAAAAGGTTCGACTCGGCATCGATCTCCACTTCGTGGCGCTACGAGGGGTGTACATATACTTCGAAGGACCCATTGCTCACAATACCAGTAAATGACTGCAGTGTGCGCATTTCGATTCTTGGAATGCCTTTTCCGTTGATGCATATGTTTTCGAAATAGCAACCATGAAGCATGAATGTGGCAGCAATGATAAGGAGAGGACTGCCCACTTTAAATACGTTGACAGAGGTTTTCATAAAAAAGGTCTTTGATATGATAATATAATGATTTAGGATTTTTGGTGTGTTTTATACCAGAATTGTGCCAAGCCCTTGCTAGTGAGCGCTGTTTTTGCTGTTGCTTTCGTGCGTCCTGAGTTTCAGGATTTCGGAGGCTTCGGCACTGCTCATGGTATTTTTCTGGTTCAGGCGTTGTTCAAGCCGTTGCCAGATAATGTGATCTGGTTCCAGATCGTCGAAAGCCATTCGGTTGGTAATAATGAATTTTTCTAATGATTCAGGCTGCATATCCCTGTTGCATCATAATTTCCTTTACGCGCTGGCGGGCACGCATGTACTGTGTTTTGGAGTTGGATACCGAAATATCAAGTATTTCGGCAATTTCGTTATGGTCATAACCTTCGAGCAGATAAAGCGAGAAAATGGTGCGGCTGCCCGATGGCAACCCGGCCATGGCTTTTTTCACCTGCTCCACAGTGAGGCCTGTTTCCTCGGGAGCTTCGTCAGGAATGCCTGCAAAAGCCTGCATATCGTCGAGGTATTGAAGCTGGATGCGCTTACGGCGAAGGGCGTTGATGCAGCGGTTCACCACTATGCGCTTGAGCCAGGCGCCAAAGGTGCTCTCGAACCTGAACCGGTGCAGCTTGTCGAAAGCCTCAAAAAAGGCTTCCTGAAGCACATCTTCGGCATCCTCCCGGTTTTGTATCAAACGGTAACTCAGGTTGAGCATGGCTTTTGCGTATTGCTGATATAGTGCATACTGCGCTTTTCTGTTTCCTTCGAGACACTGCAGGATGAGCTCGTTGTGCGCTTGGGTGATGACCTTTTCCACTGTAATCAAATTTTCGATTCTCACCTGCCAGGTAAAAAGACATGCCAAACTTTTCAGGGTTGCAAAAAAAATCGGCATGGCGCCCTTACAGAGGGTGAACTGGGAGCGAAAACACTGCATCTGAAGTCAGAAATTGCATGATGAAATCAGATGTAATAGATTGTTTTCAAAGTATTTAAATACATTTCTTGACATTCTGAAACGATTGCTTAATTTTGTCCGGAATGCCATACAAAAAGCACCATGGTTTTTCAGCCGAGCTCAAAATTTAACTTTATCAACCTCAAGGAGCGCGACAGGTTTTAGCAGTTGTGTACGCCGACGGACACTTTCCGTTCAGCATGGGACAGTAAACCTTTTTAGCTGATTACAAGATTAATTACCATGGAACTTCCATTTGCCGAGAACTACAAGATAAAAATGGTTGAAAACATCCGGCGCAGCACCCGTGTGGAGCGCGAGCACTGGATCAGGGAGGCCCGTTACAACTTGTTTAACTTAAGGAGCGATCAGGTTTTTGTTGACCTGCTCACCGATTCAGGAACCGGAGCCATGAGCGACCGTCAATGGTCGGGGATGATGCTGGGCGATGAATCGTACGCCGGGGCTTCATCCTATTATAACCTCAAGGAAGCCATAGCCGAAATCACCGGCTTCCCATATTTCCTGCCTACCCATCAGGGCAGGGCCGCTGAGAATGTACTTTTCAGTACTTTGTTACAGGCAGGACAGGTTGTGCCCGGAAACGCACACTTCGACACCACCAAGGGGCATATCGAATTCAGGAAGGCAACAGCCATCGATTGTACCATCGACGAAGCATCCGACACCACCCTCGATCACCCTTTTAAGGGAAATGTTGACCTTGAAAAGTTGCAGCAGGTGTTCGACAGTTATCCTGTTGAACAGATTCCCTTTGTGATCATCACCATCACGTGCAACACCTCGGGCGGACAACCTGTTTCGCTCGAAAACATGCGTCAGGTGAGCCGATTGGCGCGGAAATACGGTGTCAGGGTAATTTTCGATGCTGCCCGTTTTGCCGAAAACGCATATTTTATCAAGCTTCGCGAACCGAGTTATGCCAACAAATCAATCCGCGAGATTGTTCGCGAAATGTTTAGCCTGGCCGATGCCATGACCATGAGCAGCAAAAAAGACGGCATCGTCAATATAGGCGGGTTTATCGGCTTAAGGGAAGAAGCGCTATTCCGCCAGGCCAGTGCTTACAACATCATGTTCGAAGGATATATTACCTATGGCGGCATGTCGGGGCGCGATATGAATGCGCTGGCCATCGGCCTTTACGAGGCTACCGAGTTCGATTATTTGCAAACACGAATCAATCAGGTGGCCTACCTCGGAAAGCAATTGCATGAGACTGGCATCCCTGTTCAGTACCCTTTCGGGGGACATGCCATTTTTGTTGATGCGCTCAAATTTTTGCCTCAGGTGCCTCGCGAACAATTTGTTGCACAAACCCTTGCTCTGGAACTATACCTCGAAGGCGGAGTGCGCGGGGTAGAAATCGGCACCATCATGGCCGACCGCGACCCGGTGACACGGCTCAATCGCTATCCGGCACTGGAACTCGTGCGTCTGGCTATACCGAGGCGGACGTACACCAACAACCATATGGACTACGTGGCGGCTTGCCTGAAAAACGTCTGGCAACGCCGGCACTCCATCCGAAGCGGCTACCGTATTGTGAATGAAGCCCCTATCCTACGCCATTTTACGGTGGAGCTGGACAAAATGTAATATATGAAGAAATCAGGCCGGGACAATGTGTTCCGGCCTGATTGCTATTGCTTAAAGATTCAGCAGGTTGTTGGGTGCGCCAAACTCACCGGCTTCAAAGCCGTCGGCTTCAGCCTCATCGAACCAGCGGCTGCCATCGGCGAGATAACGGAAACGGTATGATTTACCAGCTTCCAACTCAAATGTCTGACTGAACGAACCATCTTTAAGGGCATTTAAGGCTCCTGCCTTTGGATCCCAGTTGTTGAAATCGCCAAGAACGGCCACCTGAGCAGCTCCGGCTGCATCCTCCCTGCTCACTTTGAAACTTACCTTACAAACAGGCTTGCTCTTGAGAAACTGTTTCTTGATACTCATGCTTTGTTGATTAGGTTGCAAATTAAGTTGTCTGCTTTTTAGCGCTACAAAATTATATCCAGCACCTCTACCAGCAAACTATTGAATATTAAGTATTTGTGATTTATCCTTGATATACAATTAATTAATGCATATTTTGGGGTTGATGCTTTTTATTTCAATCGTTTTCGAAACTCATTGAAAGTCATGCTTTTGGACGAAGCAGTGCATAAAAGGGGTGCTTTCAAGTGGCCGAATCTGTGTAATTTTGCCGCAAATACCATATGACTTTCGTAATGAATCAGGAAAAAAAAGCACAGCGCTATCAAAGGCTATACGATCAGATAGAAAGTCTGCTCGAAAAGAGCAATAATCCTATTTCTAACATGGCTACCATTGTTGCTGTATTGCATCACAAGATGGAATATTTTTTCTGGACGGGGTTTTATCTGCTTCAGGATGGAAGGCTTCAGGTGGGGCCATATCAGGGATCGCTGGCCTGTATCGATTTGAAAAAGGATACCGGCGTATGCTGGGCAGGCCTCAATGCCGAAAAACCGATTGTTGTGGATGATGTTCACGCCTTTCCGGGCCATATTGCATGCGACAGCCGCTCGAATTCAGAACTAGTGGTCCCCTTGCGCAATGCAAAAAGCGAAATTGTTGGTGTGCTTGATGTGGACAGTACCCAGCATGCTGCCTTTGATGAAACCGATGCCCGATGGCTCGAAAAGATTTGCACACTCGTTTATCAAACTGCCGGTTCAACCCACTGAACACATTACATTTGCAACTAAACTGAAGCCGCCGTGGTGCATATCTTCAATATTCTGTTCGTTATTGCGCTGTCGTACAACACTTTTCCGCTTGCGCTCGGACAAAACCGCGACCATCGGAACAGCCATGTAAAAAATGTACTCATGGCTGCGATTTTCGGTCTGATTCAGGGGGTGATGTATCATCTGGGCAATCTGCTCGGCAACACCTATATGCATTTGTTTATTAAACGATACAAATGGGTAGTGTTTGGCATACTGGCGGCGGTAGCTATACGCATGGCCATAGAAGCATTTAACATACGGAGGGGATCGAAGCTTTTCTCGTTTGACAATTATTCCAAATTCGTCATCATGGCAATTTCGGCCGGCATCAACACCTTTATCATCGGTATGGCCGGTTATCATTTCATGCCCTATGGAAACTTGTTGCCCATACTGCTGGTTGGCGCAGGCTTTGCCTGGTCGGTTGCCGGTATCAGCATGAACATTTCGAGGGTGAACATTTTATTATCAAGTGTTTTTCAGTTCTTTGCCGCTGGAGTGTTGATCATTATCGCTTTGCTTTACCACCTCACCAAACTTTGGGCAGTATGAGTAGTTTTTACAAGTTCGCTTCAGTTATCATATTTTATTTATTGCTGCATCTGCCCCTGGCATCGCAGCCGCCGGCAGGCTACTATGATACAGCTGAAGGACTTTACGGTCAAGCCCTGAAAACAGCCCTCAACAACATCATCAAAAATCATCAGGCCCTGACCTATAATGCACTTTGGCAGGCCTTTTACCAGACTGACCGCAAGCCCAACGATAAGGTTTGGGACATGTATTCGGACATACCGGGCGGAACCCCTGCCTATGAATACACCTTTTTTGTGAACCAGTGCGGCAACTACAATGCCGAAGGGCAATGCTACAACCGCGAACATTCGTGGCCGGCTAGCTGGTTCAATAATCTAACCCCAATGTACACCGACCTTTTTCATATTGTTCCCACCGATGGTTATGTGAACAACCGCAGAGGCAACTTCCCGTTTGGTGAGGTGAACAGTCCTACATGGATTTCGACCAATGGCTCGAAGCTTGGTCCGTCGGTAACTCCGGGCTATTCCGGAACAGTGTTTGAGCCTATCAGTCCTTATAAAGGTGATTTTGCCAGAGGATTATTCTACATGTCGGTGCGCTATATGGGACAAGATGCAGGATGGGCCGGCAGCGCGATGACGCAGGGCGCCGAAATCAGGCCGTGGGCAGTGACCATGCTGCTTCGCTGGCACCAGCAAGATCCTGTGAGTCAGAAAGAAATTACCAGGAACAACGCCATATACGCCTTGCAGCAAAACCGAAATCCGTTTATCGACAGGCCTGAGTTTGCCGTGCGCTTATGGGATCCGACTGCCATGCAGGCCGAGATCGGGCAGCAGACCACCATCAGCGTCTGGCCTAACCCGGCCAATGAAAACACCTTTTTTCACTGCGCGGGTTGTCAGGATGGCATTGTCAGCGTTCAGCTTCTCGACAACAGCGGGAGACTATTGAGCACACAAAGCATCACACTGGAATCGGGAAGTGGTCAGCTGAAACTCGAAGGGGTTGCCCAGGGATTTTACCTTCTGCAACTTTATCATGAAGGAAAGGCCACTGCCACTGGAAAATTATTTGTAAAACCCTGATCCAACTTCAATGGCTAAACAAGCTAATATACGCATCACCAAAGAGTTCAAGTTCGAGATGGCCCATGCCTTGCTGGGCTACGATGGTCCATGCCGTAATGTACACGGACACTCATATGAGCTTACTGTAACAATAACCGGGAAACCCATCGATACCAAAGGCCATACAAAGCTGGGCATGGTGATGGATTTCGGCGACCTGAAAAAGATTGTCAAAACCGAAGTGATCGACCTGTTCGACCATGCTCTTGTACTCAACCGCGAAATGCCTGAGCACATCGCCCAACATCTCGTTGACGCATTCGAAAAGGTAATTCTTCTTGATTATCAGCCAACAAGCGAGCTGATGCTCATCGATTTCGCCCAACGCATAGCAGGCAGGCTGCCCGAAAACCTGAAGCTACACAATGTCCGCCTTCGTGAAACTGCCACCAGCTATGCAGAGTGGTTTGCAGAAGATCAGGAATAGTTACACTGGTTTTCAGGGTTTGAGTGAATGTTTTAATCAGCAGTCATTTTTCTTGCCATCGGTTTGCTGGTTATATCATTAATCCTGCGACAGGTCGCTTAGTTTTTTGCGGTAAGTAAGGAAAACATTGGCTCGTGAAATATAGCCCAGATAGCGATCGCCATCCACGACCACAATGTTGTACTTTCCTGAATTCTGAAACTTGGCGGCTACTTCTTCCATGGGGTCTTCGGGGCGGATCACGTTTTCGGGATAAATCATGATGCTTTCCACAGGCGTATCGTATAGCTCACGGTCGAACATAATCTGTCGGATATCATCGAGCAGGATATGCCCTAGAAATCGGCCATCATTGTCCACTACCGGAAAAATATTGCGTTTTGAATAGCTGATCACCCTGACCAGATCGCCCAGGGTCTGGCCCGGGCTGATGCTGTGGAAGTTGTTCTCGATGAGTTGACCCACTTTCATCATATTGAGCACACTACGATCCTTATTGTGGGTGATGAGCTCACCCCGGCGTGCCAGCTGGTATGTGTAAATAGAGTTGGTGACCATTGTTCGGGTAAGCGCAAACGAGATTGTAGAAACAATCATCAGCGGGATAAACAGGCTGTAGCCTCCGGTGATTTCGGCAATCAGAAAGAAACCGGTAAGCGGGGCATGCAGGATACCACTGATCATACCGGCCATACCTACCGCAGCAAATATCCCGGGGTGAATGCCTGTATCGGTAAAGTGGCCCAGAAAAGTGGCATAAAATAAACCCAGAAACGACCCCAGAAACAAGGCAGGAGCAAAAACACCTCCAACCCCGCCCGCAGCAAAGGTGAATGCCGAGGCAAAGGGTTTGAGAAGGATTATCAGCGAAAACAGGGCTACAACCATCCAGAAGCTGTCGCGGTATCCCGTAAACAAGCTGCGCTCGAACAGGCTGTCATAGTTGCCCCCCAGCATGCTGTTGATGACCTCATAACCCTCGCCATACAGCGCCGGAAACAGGAAAATAAGCAAGCCCAGACCCATACTGCCAAGAAAAAATCGATGCTGCCAGCTGGCTATCTTGTGAGCAAACAACTCCTCCACCCTCATCATCACCCTGGTGAAATGCACCGAAAGGAGTCCGGCCAGCAGCCCCAAACCCACAAAATAGAGTGTGGTGTGCGGGTCGAAACGCAGCTCTTCGCCAAGGGGGTACATCACGGCCTGACCCAGTACAAAATAGGAAGTGATGACGGCTGTGAGCGTGGCAATCAGCAAGGGCACCATGGATGCCACAGCCAGATCGATGGCCATCACTTCGAGGGCAAATACGATGGCCGCCACCGGCGACTGGAAAATGGCCGCCATGGCAGCGGCACTGGCAAGGCCGATCATCAGGATAATCTGGCGATGGTTGAGCCTGAGCGCCTGTCCGATGTTGGAACCCACGGCGGCACCGGTGCTCACTGTTGGCCCTTCGAGCCCCACCGATCCGCCAAAGCCTACTGTAAGAGCGCTCGACACAATGGCCGAATAGGTGTTATGAAAACGTATCAGTCCGTTCCGTCGGGCAATGGCGTGGAGTACGCCAGGTATGCCATGACCAGGCTCCTGCCTCACCACATAACGCATGAAAAGCACAGCCAGCAGGATGCCGGCTGCCGGATAGAACACGAAGAGAAAATAGTCGTATGAGTTTGCAAACCAGCTGGTAAGCAGGTATTGTATCAAGTGGGCCGATTTCTTGATGATGATGGCCGCAACGGCCGCCGCCACACCCACCACCACGCTGAGCAGGTAGATGTATTGCTGCTCGCTCATGTGCTTTACCCTCCATGCATGAAATCGGGTGAGTAATATATTCCGGCGCATCATAGGTGTTGAATGAAAGGCTAATGTAGAAAGAAAAAGCTATGGTTACCAAACCCCTCTGGTGAACATTACGGACAACAATCGTTACTTTCGCGGCAAAATACCCAGATGCGCATCATCAGCTACAATGTGAACGGCATACGCTCGGCCATGAGCAAGGGCCTGCTCGACTGGATTGACAAGGCCGGACCCGATGTGATTTGCCTGCAGGAAATCAAAGCCACCCCTGATCAGATTCCTCTTCATGAAATCGAATTGCTGGGCTACAAACACTATTGGTTTCCGGCCGAAAAAAAAGGTTATAGCGGCACGGCCATATTAAGCAGAACAAAACCCGATAAGGTGGTGCTGGGCATGGGCATGCCTGAATACGACACCGAAGGCCGCTTCATCAGGGCCGATTTCGGGGCGCTGTCGGTAGTTTCGGTTTACCATCCCTCGGGCAGCAGCGGAGATGAGCGTCAGGCCTTTAAAATGCAATGGCTGGACGATTTTGAACAATATGTGGATGAACTGCGCAAAACAAGGCCTTATCTGGTGCTTTCGGGCGACTATAACATTTGTCACCAGCCCATCGATATTCATGACCCTGTGCGCAATGCCACGGTTTCGGGCTTCCTGCCCGAAGAACGGGCCTGGATGAGCGGGTTTCTAGACAAGGGTTATATCGACACCTTCCGGCAGCTCAACAAAGCGCCGCACCACTACAGCTGGTGGAGCTACCGTGCCAACGCCCGCGCCAACAACAAAGGCTGGCGCATCGATTATCACATGATTTCCGACAACCTGCTGCCTCAACTTCGCGCTGCGCGCATCTTTCCACAGGCGGTACATTCGGATCATTGCCCGGTGTATGTTGAATTAGATTGGTAGGCCGCACTTGATAAATTGCGGGCAGGTGATTGGTTTTCGAGGAGTTGAAAATAAATGCCTTGATCTTTGCTACTGAAGTAATTGATAACCACCTACCGATAAAACCTGCTTGCCCATGATTGTCTGCGCCGACAGCAGCTCAACCATGCTTCCGCTGATTTGACCGATTAGCACTTCCACAGGGCGAAGAACCATCCTTTTGTCATCAATGCTTTCAACCAACAGCACAAATTGCTTTCCTTCGTGCGGGATGATGGCTGTGGCAGGCAGATACTTAACGCTTCGCGTTCCGGTGACTATACCAGCCTGCACAAAAGCACCTACCGGAAGCTTTTCGGCATTGCCTGATTTGATGGTCGCAGTAGCCGAAACAGCAGATGTGGTAGGATCAACCACCGGCGAAATGCGAATCAGCTCGGCCACAATACCCTCGGTATTTTCCAAAGGGTTAGGCAGGATCACTTGCTGCCCAGGTTCGGCCCTCATGCGTTGATTGCCCAACAGCTCAAGGTGAATGGTCTTCCTGCTGTCGTCAATCAGCTCAAGCAGGGGCATTTCGGCTTGTATAAACTGGCCATTGGTAACCATTCGTTTTGCAACAATTCCATTGAAGGGAGCCCTGAAGCTTAGTTTTGGGACTATGCCATGCCTTTCAGGTTGGAGATTCACGAGATTCAACTTCTGCTCAAGCGTCTCATACTTTGCCTTTGCGCTTGCATAGGAAGCTTCGGCCTGTTGCAGTTCGCGCTGACTTGTAGCATCACCCTGTGCAAGCCTCCGTGTTCTTTCCAGTTGATTGGTCATCAGACCGAGGTTGACCTTTGATTCAACGAAATTGTATTGCAGCTCGGCTATTTCGAGACCTTCGATGGTGAAGAGCAGGCTTCCCTGCCTCACCCGTTCACCTTCGATGACATCACAAGCACTCAGTATGCCAGCTATCGGACTGCTGATCAACCTGCGGGCTGCCGGAAGCACATCCACTTGTCCCGTACATTGCAAAATATCCATAAAGAGGGTGTCCCGGACACTGGCAGTATCCATGCCTGCTTCAGCAAACACCCTGATTTCAATTATAATTGTACCGTCAGGTTGAACGTTTTCCGGAACAGACGCCGGGCTGCAGGCATGGACAAGCATCCAAAGGGCAACCCATAGACTTATCTTAAATCTGATTTGATTCATGGTTCAACTGCTTTAAAATCAATGGGTGAAAACATAAACTCGATTACACTGAAGTTGTATTCATACACAGCATCGAGATACATCTTGTTGATGTTGAAAGCCTTAGATAAGGCAAAAAGATATGTTGTCAGATCAGTTTCGCCATTCTGGTAGGCCACACGGGCCACAGCCTCTATACGCCCGGCTGTTTCGAGGCCTTGCGACATCACATATTCAAGCCGTTTGCTTTTGGTCTGGAGCTTTTGCAAACGCTCCTGGCGGCTGAGCTGATGCATCCTCACTTCATGATCGATATGCCAGCGAGTGGCTTGATAGCGGAGGCGTCCGGTGTGGTGCGCGGAAACCATCGGAAACACAAGCAAAGGGATATTCAAACCAAGCCTGAAACCGTCGATCCGGCCACTACCCAGTATTCTGTTGGTTCCCGAAAAGTACTCGAGCTCCATACCGGGAAGCCATTGGCGTTGATCTACCTTCATCCTGTAGCGGGATTGCTGGAGTATGTTTTCCGACAATTGCTCCCACAATCGGTTGAGCCTGTCGGTATGGGGCATGGGCATGGGTCTGAGTGTATCGGTGACAATTTGCTCAATGCCCGCCAATAACAGGGCCTCGAGCCTTTTTATTGCCTGAAGCTTTTGGCTCTGGATTTCTTGCATTGCAAGGCGTTTCTCGTTGTAGCTGGCTTCGGCCAGCATCAGTTCGAGGCTCGTGACCGTGCCTTCGCGGGCTTGTCGGGCCACCAGATCGCGCAGCTGTTCTTCGATGCCAGTGAGGTTTTCGAACAGCTTATCCAAAGCCTGTTGGTATTGCACCTCGATGTAGGCCAGCCTTACCTGCCGCTCAAGTTCGATGCGCATCTTTTGCGTCAATAAATCGTATTGCTCTGCATCCGCTTTGGCCAATCGGTACTTTGCGGCAAGCAAACCCGGCCAGGCTATTTGTTGATGGATGCCCCATACTTTGAGCGGCAAGTCGTTGGGAGCCAGGTTATTGTTGTCGCGCGAGAAATATACCGAGGCCAGATCGGGGGAAAAGCTCAATGCAAGGGCAGCTCGTGAGGCTTCGGCTTGTTTTTGTGCAGCTTTCAGGCCGGGATTGTTGATCAGCGCAAGCTCCACTGCATGGTCGGCCCCGGGTGATTGTGCCGGGAGCAAAGCAGGCAGGACAAGCAGCAACATGATTGGCAGAACAGATTTACCTTGTTTGCCTGAGGGCGGCCGGTTAATGTATTGTTGAACAAGACAATACAATACAGGCAACACAATCAGCGTCAGAAAAGTTGATGTAAGCAATCCTCCGATGACCACTGTGGCCAGTGGGCGTTGCACCTCGGCTCCGGACGATTGAGAGATGGCCATGGGCAAGAAGCCAAGGGCTGCAGCCGTTGCGGTGAGCAGAACAGGCCGCATACGCTCGGTGGCTCCACGCACGATGAGTTCGCGCAGGTTGGTGATGCCTTTTTGGCTCAGGGCATGATAATGCTCGATGAGCACGATGCCGTTGAGCACGGCAATGCCAAACAAAGCTATAAAGCCCACGCCTGCAGATATGCTGAATGGCATGCCTCTAAGCCAGAGCAACCACACTCCTCCGACAACAGCCATGGGAATGGCAGTATAAACGAGCAGAGCGTCGCGAAATTTACCGAAGGCCAGATGCAGTAAAATGAAGATGAACATCAAAGCCACCGGTATTGCGATGGCAAGGCGTTGGCGGGCTTTACGCAGGTTTTCGAACTGACCTCCGTAATGGATACTGAAGCCATCGGGCAGTGCAATAGATTGATTGATACGTTTTTGGACGTCGCTCACAACAGACTCGATGTCGCGTCCGCGAACGTTGATGCCGACCACAACCCTGCGATGGGCGTTGTCGCGCGAGATTTTGGCAGGGCCTTCGCTGCGGACGATTTCGGCCACCTCCGATAGTGGCACTGTGCCACCCCCTGCAAGGGGCAGCATAACGTTGGCCAGGTCAGTATCGTTAAGCCTGAACGACTTATCATAACGCAAAACGAGATCAAAACGTCGCTCTCCTTCAAGGATCTCGCCAGCTTTGAGGCCGGCAAAAGCTATGCTCACCACCTTGTTCACATCGTCGGTACTCAGGCCATACCGTGCCATTTGCACACTGTTGAGCCGTATGAGGTATTCGGGTAAGCCTGTGGTTTTTTCTACCACTATATCGCCGATGCCCTCCACATCTTCTACCAGCAGCTTGATGCGTTGGGCGTAACTGTTGAGCATATCGAGGTCTTCGCCAAATATTTTAATGGCCACATCGGCGCGCGTACCCGTTATCAGCTCGTTGAACCGCATTTCGATGGGTTGGGTAAACTCGATTTCTACTCCCGGCAGTACTTTGAGGGCTTCCTTAAATGCGTCGGCCAGGTCATCTTTGTTTTGTGCCGTTGTCCACTCCCTGCGTGGCCTGAGGGTGATGATAATGTCGCTTTCCTCCATCGACATGGGGTCGGTGGGCACCTCAGCAGCGCCAATGCGGCTTACTACCTGATCAACCTCGGGAAAGCCCTTCAGGATCTTTTCGATTTTGGTGGTCATCCCGATGGTCTCTGATAAGGTGGTTCCGGTTTTGAATACCGGTTGAATCACAAAGTCGCCCTCGTCCAGCGTGGGCACGAATTCGGCTCCGAGACGCGTAAACTGGAATATTGTTGCCAGCAGCAAAGCCACTGCAATGCCAACCACTGCTTTTTTGTGATTGAGTGCCCAATTGACGCTTGGTTCGTAGGCCCTGTTGAGCAGACTAACCAGCTTTTGTGCCAATCCATGACCGCCAGCCGTTGGTTTCAGAAACAAGGACGACATCACCGGAACATAGGTGAAACCCAGAATCATGGCGCCCAGCAGTGCTGCCACAAACACCTGGGCCATAGGCCTGAACATCTTGCCTTCGATGCTGGTGAGGGTCAGAATCGGGATGAATACAATAATGATAATTAGCTGGCCAAAAACAGCCGACCGACTCAGCTTCCGGGTGGCCTCGCTGGTTATCTCGTCCATTCGCTGCCTGAGCGGTTGTCCGGCAAGTAGTCCGAGTGAGGACGCGTTACGGCTGATCTGAAAAGCCACATATTCCACAATGATGACAGTGCCATCAATGATGATACCAAAGTCGATGGCCCCGAGGCTCATCAGGTTGGCATCAATATGAAAAAGATACATCATCGCAATGGCAAAAAGCAGACTGAGCGGGATTACCGAAGCCACAAGCAGTCCGGAACGCCAGTTCCCGATGAGCAGTACCACCACAAACATCACGATCAGAAAACCCAGGATTAGGTTTTCTGCAATGGTTGTGGTTGTTTTCTGTATCAGTTTACTTCGATCGAGGAAGCCGTTGATCGTAATACCGGGCGGAAGATTTCCCGAAATCTGCTTCACTCTTTCTTTCACGGCACCAATCACAGCATTCGAGTTGCTTCCTTTGAGCATCATCACCTGCCCAAGCACTTTTTCGCCCTCCCCGTTGGCCGTTATGGCTCCAAACCGTGAGGCCGAGCCTTCGCGGATTTCGGCAACATCGCCAACACGAATCAACAACCCCCCCTTTCGCGCAACAACTACCTGCCTGAGTTCGTCGAGGTTGTCGATCAGGCCTTCGCTTCGGATAAAATATGCCTGCTGGTTTTTTTCGATATAGCCTGCTCCGGCCAGGCTGTTGTTGCGTTGCAGCGCCTCGAACACTTCGGTTATGCTTAAGTCGGCTGCTTTAAGGTGAGCAGGATTTACCGCTACCTCGTATTGCTTGAGCAATCCTCCCCAGGTGTTCACCTCTACCACACCGGGGATGCCTGAAAGCTGCCGTTTGACTATCCAGTCCTGAATGGTGCGCAAGTCAGTGGAGGAATATAGATGCCGATATTCGGGCGATACCTCGAGCACATATTGGTAAATCTCTCCAAGTCCCGTCGAAATAGGCCCCATGAATGGGGTTCCAAAACCTTGTGGGATGTTTTCGACGGCCGCCTGTATGCGCTCGGCAATCAACTGACGGGGAAGATAGGTGCCCATTTGGTCGTCGAATACCACCGTGACCACCGAAAGCCCAAACTTCGACACCGAACGCAACTCCATCAGGCCAGGCAAATTGCCCATCTGAAGCTCCACTGGCTGGGTGATGAAACGTTCCACATCAATCGTACTCAGATTCCGGGTGGTGGTGATAACCTGCACCTGATTGGTGGTCACATCAGGCACCGCTCCGATGGGCAACTGAAACAAGGCAAACAAACCAAACAACCCCATAGCGGCGGTGCTGAGTAAAACAATGCTTTTGTGTTTGAGGCTTGTGCTAACGATAGCTTTCAGCATGGGGACAAAATGTATTTTTTAAATGAATACAAAGATTGGCTTTTGCAACATAAGAACCAGTATATAATTGCACGAAAAACGTTTGAAATTCCTTCCGGGAATCGGAGTGTCCTTGATGAAGATAAAGCAGGTTGTCGGGATATTTTTTTACGACATAATCCATCTGATGCTCTCAAAGGCATTGCGGCCAGCTTGTTAAGGAAACAGGCCTGTACTTTGCCGGCCTTGTTTTCTTATTAACGAAACTGTCTGTATCAATGCACTTTTTTGCTCTGTGTGTGACAACATCAATTAATTGATCCGATAACTCAGAAATACATTCATGCTCCGGCCCGGTCCGTAAAGCGGACGTGGTGGGGAGGTGAGGCGAATTGCCCGGCTCAGATGCTCATAATATTGCTCGTCGAGCAGATTGGTGACTGACAGCTTAAGGTTAAGGTTTTTGACGATTTCGTAAAGCAAGGAGATGTCCACCAGATCAAATCCGGGTGTGCTGGTTTCGCCAAACTGCCCCGATAAGCGCTTCTGGCTGAACACCGAGCGCCAGCTGATCTCAGGATTTAACCTGCCCTTCAGGTAGCTACCGCTAAGAAAGATGCGGGCATCCATCGGTGGTATTTCAGGTAATGGTTCTTCTGCGCTGAGGTTTTGTCCGCGCACAATGGCTGCCTGCAGGCCTGCAGATAGATTTGCCGGCAGGTCGATCAGCATTTGCCACTCACCTCCTATCATGCTGGCTCTGTCAACATTGCTGAACTGTCTGACACCTGGCGAAGTGCTGAACTTTGGTGTAAGATGGGTTTTTTCCTGTGTGATATAATCGTTCAGCAATGCAGCAAACAGGCTGACCCTGGCCAAAAAACCTGCTGACCGGAATTGCAGTTCGGCATCGGCCTGATTATTAACCTCGGGTTTCAGGGCAGGATTGCCCACTATCTCCCAGGCATCCAACCCTATGGGCAAAAAGTTGATATATCGTTCGGTGATTCCTGCCCCACGCATTCCACGACTCAGCCAGAGCGAGGCAGTCCAATTGCGGCCAAACAAGCGCGTGGCACCAGCACTGAAAGAAGGATAGAGCTGCGAAGCCTCTGTTTTGCTATAGGTCTGGCTAAATTTTTCATCAGGCTTACCTGCCTGGGCCAACAGGCCATCCAGCCGAACAGCCCCGGTGAAGTAATAATCTCCGAATGCCTGTCTGTACTCGGCAAACACTCCCGCCTTGTTCACCGCGGCGTCCTGCCAGATGTTATCCTTGAATACTTTGCCCGTCATGGGCCCGACAAGAATTTTACGTGTTCTTTCGCCTTTCACATTTTCGCTGCGCAAATCAATGCCCGCCATCATCAGTCCCTTCCACAGCTTTAGTTCGGCCTCGCTTCTAAAACCGGCAAATGTGGTGCTGGCCAGGGTTACAGCATCCATTGTTCTGGGATTGAGCTGACGTGACAGATTGTCCATCACATGATCCACGGCACTGCTGCTCAACTGAGAGTGTAGCGATTTTAGGATTTTGCCACTTAGGTTCAGCTCATGACGAAGGTTGATCATCCAGGTGTTGTCCTGGCGCAAGTCCATTGGCAAGGATGGAAAGTCGGTGTCTTTGGCATAGTTATTCACTACATTGAGTTGCACGAGCTGATTCATGGCGGGTTTTGATGACAGCCTCATACCGAGGCTCTGACGAAAGAACTGGGATGGAATCGTTTCGCCCTTCCCGGCTTTGTAAGGCTCGCCTTGCGAAAGGGCCCCGAATAGTTGAAGCTGAATATTACGGCAGTTGATACCGCCCATGAGCTCGCTGCGCAGGATAGATCCATTGGATTCGTATCCCACCGTTGCCCGGACAATGGGTGCCAGATGGTCGGAGAAAACCGGAGGGTTGCTCCTGAAGCGGATGATTCCGCCGGTGGTATTGCCATAGCGCAGTGCGTGGGGGCCTTTGAGTATTTCGACTGTCCCCATCATATTCATGGGAATTTGACTTGCAGGAGGGTCCATGCGGTTGGGACATGCTGCGAGGGCCGAATGCCCATCGTCGAGAATGATATTAATCTGGTCGTATTTGAACCCTCGCAGTACCGGGTCAAACCCATAACCACCACTTTTGCGGATGACCGAAACCACAGGATTGGAAAGCAGAAAGGCCCCCGCATCATGCGAAACCGAACTAGCATCGTCAATTTGCATCAAATCGCGCTGAGGCTTGTTGGCACGCAAGGCCATCACGGTTACAGGCTGCAACTGATAGCCATTGCCCCGAGCCACATTGAGTTCGCCCACCTCGAGGGCCCGCCTGAGCACCTCAGCTTCAAACACCTGATGCCCTGAGCTCAAATGATTGATTGACAAATCCTTACCTGCTATCCATAGAAGTTTGACAACACCGTGTTCGTCGGCCACTCCATTATGCCTTCCATAAACATAATGTGCAAAGGACAAGGGCTCCCTTTCCTGGCCAATGGTTAGTTTCAGGCTTTGCTGAGCCATGGCAAGGTATGGCCATAGCATTATCATTAAAAGAGATTTCTTCATTGATATAAAAAGACTTAAATTGCTATAAATAAATGATTTACGTGCTTATTCGGAAACAACGGTAAGCACTTGGGTCAATTACAAACAAATTAAGTCGTGCTTTGGGGAGGGTGAAAAATGGCCGGAAGTATGCCAGTAAGAAGCTTGTTCCTTTGCGCTGTGGAATTTTGGTTTTTGGACTGCATGCACCCTGCTGAAAGGTTAAAAGAGGTGCATTCGGGCAGAACCATTAATACCTCACGCAACTCTATATTGGGTGGTTGCTGTTTTTGTTCTCTTTCGTCGTTTTTACGCAGTTCTTTTTTCAGATGGCAGTTGCCATTGCATTTCATTTCGGGTTTATCCCGGTTTTCGCAAAGCGTGCTGGCTATGTATGCCTGATGCAATTTGAAGTTGATGAGGATAAAAAGCCTGCCCGAACCCTGCACTATCAAGGCTGCGATGATGAAAAATGCAAAGAGGCGGTGCACCAGGGCATAGCTTTTCATAGTGCAAAGTTAACCTGATTTTCTAAAAACCTGATGGATTTAGTAACCGAGGGTTTTCTCTGCATGAATAAATCTGGCAGGCAACAACTTGCTCATGTCATGAAATCAACACCAGACAATGCTCATAAAGAGGCATCCAAGCCTTTGCCGAGCTCGTGCACCATCTCGCCCAAAGGTCTGATCGACTTCACATGTTCTATGGCCGGACCTGCCACCCAAACTGTCCTGTAGGTAGCTTTGAATGCGGCTTGCTCAATTTTTTTCATGCCCGAAGCAAAAAGCAGCATCTTTAGGTATTTGCGTGCCCATTTAAGTTTTTTATACAAGCGCTCCAGCATACTCTCGTCTCCACCAAGGCTCTGAAAATAGGGCGTATTGATCACAGTGAGCCGGCTGCCCGAAAGTCGGGTAGTGAGCACAACATCATTTGCACCATAGTGCACTAGCGCCTGCTTGTAATCATCGGATACCGGCGACTCATGCGTTGCAATAAACACTGTACCCACTGATACCCCGGCAGCCCCGAGCGCCATAGCTTCCTCAACATGCACGGGCAGGGACACACCACCGGCCAGAATCACCGGAAGGCTGCATCGAGTTGTAAGCTGGCTCATGAGTTCGGAGGGCGATAATGGTCCGCAATGCCCGCCAGCCCTGTTGCTCACCGCAATCAGAGCATCGGCCCCCAGCTTTTCTACCTTGAGGGCATATTCGAGGTTCACCACATCGCAGAAGACTTTGATGCCCAATGGCTTGCACACGTCAATCACCTCGGCCGGACTTCCCAGCGAAGTGATGATGAAATCCGGACGCTCGCGTAAAAGTACCTTGAGCTGTGCCTTATATTTCGGATTGGAGCGGTTCACAATCAGATTAATACCAAATGGCCTGTTGGTGTGCGTCCTGATCTCGCGTATGGCCGCTGCAAGCTCTCCGGTTGTCCGGTAATTGAGCGCAGGAATGGCCGCCGTGGCACCGGCATCAAGTGCAGCCTTGACCATGTTAGCATTCGACACCAAAAACATTGGCGCCACCAGCAACGGGTACCTGATGCCCAGCATCCGGTCGAGGGTAAGTGGATTATTCATCTGTTACGCAATGCACAATGAAAGTTTAAATAATTGAATATCAATATGATTTATAATTTAACCCCATACATTCCCAACTTTTGTAAAAATAAAAGCGCTATTTTACTGACTACTGTGAAATTTTCACAGAAAACGATTGCGCTAAGGTAACTATTGCCATTATATTTGCAATGCATGCATAGCATTTTTTATTATGAGAATCAGTGAAACACTTGACTATCACTTACGAGGAGCGCTTTTCGCAATGCGTAGAATGTACAACATCATGGCGGCAGAGCTCGGAACCACCCAAGGTGTGGCTTATGTCCTCATCAATGTGCCTCACAACGGGATTGCGGCCACCAGCATTGCTCCTATGATGGGAATGAGTACTACCAGTTTGACGCGGTTGCTGAAAACCATGGAGGAAGACGGTTTGATTTATCGCAGGAAAAGTCAGGACGATCGCAGGGTGGTAATGGTGTTGCTTACCGAAAAGGGGCAGCAGCTTCGTCGCAAGGTACGACAGGTGGTGATTGACTTCAACAAGAAATTGTTCGTGAACCTGTCGGCCGAGGAAACGGCAACATTTATCCAGGTGTGTCAGCACATTCGCCTTCAGGCCAACGGGCTTGCCGGGGATCATAGCAACGATTTTACCGAACATTAATTTCAACATCATCCCTATATGATCAGAAAAATCAACAAGGTGGCAGTGCTTGGCTCAGGCATTATGGGCTCGGGCATTGCCTGTCATTTTGCCAACATCGGGGCCGAGGTGCTTCTGCTGGATATTGTACCCCACGAGCTTACGTCCGAGGAGCAGGCTACAGGGCTAAGCCTCAGCGACAAGAAGGTGCGCAATCGGATTGCAATCAACAATCTTGCCCAGACGCTCAAAAGCAAACCCTCTCCCATCTATCATCCATCGTTTGCCCGTCGCATCCGCGCCGGCAATTTCGATGACAACATGCTAGAAATCAGAGACTGCGACTGGATAATCGAGGTCGTGGTAGAGCGCCTCGACATCAAAAAACAGGTATTCGAAAAAGTGGACAAGTTCCGAAAGCCGGGCACCCTGGTCAGCTCAAACACCAGTGGCATTTCCATCGAAGCCATGGCTCAAGGGCGTTCAGATGACTTCAGAAGACATTTCTGCGGCACTCATTTTTTCAACCCTCCACGTTACCTTCAGCTGTTCGAAATCATCCCTCATCAGGAAACTTCACCCGAAGTGGTAGCGTTTCTGCAAGATTATGCTTCGCGTTTTCTGGGCAAAACAGCCGTTCTGGCCAAGGACACTCCGGCATTTATTGCCAACCGTATTGGCACCTTTGCCATTATGAACCTTTTCAACCATGTTAACACCTTCGACCTCACCATACCCGAGATTGATAAGCTCACCGGCCAACTCATCGGCAGGCCCAAATCGGCAACTTTTCGCACAGTTGATATAGTAGGACTTGACACCCTGATGCATGTGGCAGGCAACATCAGTCAGCAAGCAGCCGACGAAGCTGCCGGATCATTTGCAGCACCCGACTGGCTGGCCAGCATGCTCGAAAGAAAGTGGCTGGGCGATAAAACCGGGCAAGGTTTCTTTAAAAAGATAAGTACAAATGGTGAAAAGAAGTACCTCTCGCTCAACCTCTCCATACTCGACTACGAAGAAGCCCCAAAGCCTAAGCTTCAGGTGATTGACCAAACCAAAAATATTGCCGACCCGGCTCAACGCCTGCCTGTACTTTTGGCCGACAAAGGCAAGGCAGGCAACTTTTTCCGCTTCAATTTCCACAGCCTTTTTGCTTACACTTCGCACCGCATACCTGAAATATCGACCGAGCTTTATCGCATCGATGACGCCCTGCGTGCAGGCTTTGGCTGGACACTGGGGCCATTTGAAAGTTGGGATGCCCTGGGTGTTGCAAAAACCCTGAAAGTTATGGAAGCCGAAAGGTTCAAAGCAGCGGGTTGGGTGCAAGCCATGCTCGATAAAGGTATTGGTTCATTCTACACCGTGAAGGATGGTCGCCGCTGGTGCTACGACATCCAAAAAGGTGATTACACGGAAATTCCCGGTCAGGACAAGCTGCTCGCTCTGAAAACACTGGATAAGAAAATCCTATGGAAAAACAACGACACGAGCATTTACGATCTGGGCGATGAAGTGCTTGGCATTGCTTTCCACACCAAGATGAATACCATCGGGCAGGGTGTGCTCGAAGGACTGAACAAAGCCCTTGACATGGCTGAAAAGGAGTATGCCGGGCTTGTCATATACAACGAAGGCGAGCATTTTTCGGCCGGTGCCAATGTGGGCATGATATATATGTATGCCGTGGAGCAGGACTTTGATGAGCTTGATCTGGCTGTACAATGGTTTCAGAAAACCACTATGAGGCTTCGATACTCGTCGGTGCCGGTGGTGGCTGCACCGCATGGCATGGTGCTGGGTGGAGGCTGCGAGGTGTGTATGCACTGCGACAAAGTGATCGCTCATGCCGAAACTTACATGGGGCTGGTAGAGTTTGGTGTGGGGCTGATTCCTGGCGGAGGAGGCGTAAAAGAGTTTGCCTTGCGACTTTCTGACGAGCTCAGGGAAGGCGATGTGCGCATCAATGCTTTTCAGCAGCGTTTTCTCACCATAGGTCAGGCCAAGGTATCCACTTCGGCCCACGAGGCATTCGATCTGGGATACCTGCGGCGGGGTCAGGACGAGGTGATTGTTTCGCGGGCTCACCAACTGGCGCAGGCCAAGCAGGCAGTGCTTGGTATGGCTGCCCGAGGCTACACCAAACCACAGCCCCTCACCGACATCCGTATTCTGGGCCGCGAGGCACTGGGCATGGTTTATGTTGGCGCCGACAGTTTCACTACTGCAAAATACATGAGCGAACACGACAAACTTATTGCCGAAAAGCTGGGCTGGGTTCTGGCCGGAGGCGATGTGTCGCAGGCCCTCACCGAGGTGTCGGAACAATATTTACTCAACCTTGAGCGCAAAGCCTTTATTGAGCTGTGCATGCAGCGCAAAACCCTCGAGCGTATGCAAAGCCTCATCACCACCGGAAAAATTCTGAGAAATTAGACCTGAAACACAAAAAATATGAATGCATATATTATTGGAGGATATCGCACTGCTGTGGGCAAAGCGCCCAGAGGCAGCCTGCGTTTTGTTCGACCCGACGATATGGCGGCAGCAGTAATCCGTCGTTTGTTGGATGATTTCCCTCAGATCGAAAAGCGACTAATCGATGATTTGATTGTTGGCAATGCTTTTCCGGAGGCCGAGCAAGGCTTTAATATGGGGCGCATGATCTCGCTGCTGGCCCTCGAAACCATAGAGGTGCCCGGATGTACCATCAACCGTTATTGCGCCTCGGGCCTCGAAAGTATTGCCATAGCAGCAGCCAAAATTAACAGTGGTATGGCCAAGGTTGTGCTGGCCGGCGGAGCCGAAACCATGAGTCTGGTGAGTATGGGCGGATGGCGGGTGGCACCCAATCCCGAAATGGCCCGGTTGCATCCGAAATGGTATCTGAGCATGGGTCTTACAAGCGAGATGGTAGCAAAAGAATATGGGATTAGCCGCGAAGATCAGGACCTGTTTGCCCTGCACTCGATGCAAAAAGCCGTGAAAGCCATCGACGAAGGCGTTTTTAAACATCAGATTGTGCCCATGCAGGTGACTGAGCACTATGTGAAGGGCGATCGTCAAGCCAGCCGCAGCTACAGCTTTGAAACCGACGAAGGCCCCCGCCGCGACACCAGCCTCGAAGCATTGGCAAAGCTGAAACCAGCCTTCGCAGCCGATGGCACCAGCACAGCCGGCAACTCATCGCAAATGTCGGATGGCGCAGCCTTTGTACTTGTGGTATCGGAGAAAATGCTCCATCAGTTTAACCTCAACCCAGTTGCCCGCTTTGTAGGTTATCAGGTGGCAGGTGTGGAACCTTATAAAATGGGCATCGGGCCAGTGGAGGCCATCCCTAAGGCACTCCGGCATGCCGGCCTGAAAATGAACGACATCGACCATTTCGAACTCAATGAGGCTTTTGCATCGCAGTCGCTGGCAGTGATACGCGAGCTGGGCCTCGATCCCGAGAAGGTTAACATCAACGGAGGCGCTATTGCCCTGGGTCACCCCCTCGGAGCCACCGGTTCGAAGCTGAGTGTGCAGCTGCTTCACGATATGCGCAGGCTCAACAAACGCTATGGTATGGTAACCATGTGCGTTGGTTCGGGCCAAGGCGCTGCAGGCATTTTCGAAAACCTTTCGTAATCAAACAATTAATATTATATGATGACCAAAGAAATGCTTAAAGGAGGTGAGTTTCTGATCAAGGAAACCCCTGCTGTCGAAATTTTTATCCCGGAAGAATTTTCCGAAGAGCAACGCATGATGGCACAAAGCTGCCGCGACTTCACCGAAACCCGCATCATCCCTCAGATCAACCAGCTTGAAAAACACGACCGGAGCCTGCTCGCACAGCTGCTCAGGGAAGCCGGCGAAATGGGGCTGCTGGCCATATCGCTCCCGGAGGAATATGGTGGTTTCGGACAAAATTTTGTAACCAGTATGCTCACCATCGAAGAAATGGGCAAGGGCTTCAGCTTTGCCGTTTCGTTTGCCGCACACACGGGCATCGGCACCCTGCCCATTTTGTATTATGGCACTGAAGAACAGAAGCATAAATATCTGCCAAAACTTGCCAGCGGAGAGTTTATAGGCGCCTATTGCCTCACTGAGCCCGATGCCGGATCGGATGCCAATGCAGGAAAGAGCCGGGCCAGCCTGAGCGCCGATGGCAGGCATTATATCCTGAACGGGGTGAAGATATGGATTACCAACGGAGGTGTGGCCGACCTGCTCATTGTGTTTGCTCGCATTGGCGACGACAAAAACCTTAGCGCCTTTATTGTTGAGGCAGCCAGCAAGGGTGTCACTATTGGTCCTGACGAGGAAAAAATGGGCATCAAAGGTTCGTCAACCACCCAAATATACTTTGAAGATGTGCAGGTGCCTGTCATAAACCTTCTGGGCGAGCGCAACGGCGGATTTAAAATTGCCCTGAACATCCTTAACCTTGGGCGCATCAAACTGGCTGGAGCCACAGTGGGTGCAGCCAAAGGGGTGATGAAACACGCCATAACTTATGCATTGGAGCGCAAGCAGTTTGGCAAGTCCATCGCCAGTTTTGGCGCAATACAGCATAAGCTGGCCACCATGGCCATTGTTGCCTATGCGGCGGAATCGCTCACTTACCGGATGAGCCAGAATATCGAAGACACCAAACTGAGCCTTGCCGCATCGGGCCTGGACAAAGGTGCTGCCGCAGTGGAAGCCATGCGCCAGTACGCCATTGAGGCCTCAATTGCCAAGGTTTACGGATCGGAAGTGCTCAACTATGTGGTTGACGAAGGTGTTCAAATTTACGGCGGCATGGGGTATTCGGCCGAAACCCCTGTAGAAAAAGCCTTTCGCGATGCACGCATCAACCGCATTTTCGAAGGCACCAACGAAATCAATCGCATGGTAATAGTGGGCGAACTGCTAAAACGAGCCATGAAAGGCGAGATCGACCTGCTCGGACCTGCCATGGCCGTAGCTAAAGAACTGATGGCCATACCCGACTTCGGCTCGGTGAGCACCGACTATTTCGAGCTTAAGCACAAGATGCTGAAGCAATTCAAGAAATCCATCCTGATGGTGGCCGGTGCCGCGGTGCAGCATTTTGCAGAACGTTTTGCCGACGAACAGGAAATCATGCTCAATCTGGCTGATATGGCCATGTGGACGTATGCCGCCGAGTCGATGCTGCTTCGCATTGAAAAACAAGCCGGCAGCTTGGATCAAGCCATGCTCAATCAGCTGAAAGATGTTGCTGATGTTTACTTTTACGACGTTTGTGCCCTGATGCACAAAAGCGGACTTGATGCCGTGAATGCCTTTGCCACCGGCGACGAACGCAATGCCATGCTGATGGGCCTTAAGCGCTTCACAAAACCCGAACACATCAATCCGGTGGAAGCTCGCAGGAGAATTGCTCAAGCCATGATGAATCTGGGTGCATATCCATTTTGAACTGTTTTGCGGTTAACAGTTCATATTTCGTCTGCAAGCCCCTCTGTTTAGCAAAAAAATGATGGTTTTTTTGCTAAAACGCTGTTAGTTTATATTTTAGCGCAAAACAGCACAAACATGCCTTTGGCGGCTGCAGATTACAAAACCGCATTGAGTTGGGATCGAACCGAAAAAGACAAGATGAACAATACGAGACTGAGGCTATTCGAAAGAGCCGTACATAGCCGTGTGCTGTTTGGTTTTTACCTTTTACGCAAGCTGCCCTTAGGTTTTATTGCAGGGCTGAGAGTGGAACATTTCGACACACAAAGATCGGTGGTATCGGTGCCTTACAGCAAGTTGACGAGAAATCCCTTCCGCTCTATATATTTTGCGCCGCTTACCATGGCTGCCGAACTGGCATCGGGGCTGTACGCCTTGCACGGAGTGCTGGCATCCGAAGTACCTGTTTCGATGCTGGTGGTTGGCATGAAAGCTCAGTTTCTGAAAAAAGCCCGTAGCCGCATCCTTTTCGAAAGTCGCGACGGGAAGGCCATCAGCATTGCTATAGCTGCCTGCAGCCAATCCGACGACGGACAGGAAGTGATTGTTCGCACCAGCGGAATTGACAAAAATGGCCAGGAAGTGGCGCGCTTCGAATTTCATTGGACTTTTAAAAGGAAGTAGATCCAATCAACACAATAAAAACAATTTCCATGGAAGTAACGAGAACTTTTGACATCGTGGCCCATATGATGGCCAACTATCCCAAAGATGACGCCCTTGCCGTAAAACGCAACGGGCACTGGGAAAAATTTTCCACTGCCGAATACAGGGAAAAAGTTGATCTGTTTAGTTTCGGATTAATCTCATTGGGCCTTAAGAAAGGCGACAAAATCTTCACCATCAGCAACAACCGGCCTGAATGGAACATCATGGATATGGGCATGAGCCAGGCTGGTGGTATTCATGTGCCTGTTTATCCCAACAACAGCGATGATGAGTTTCTGCACATCCTTTCGCATTCCGATGCGCGCTTTGTCATTGTATCCTCGGCCGAACTGTACGAAAAAATAAAGCCCCTGGCCGATCAAACCCCAAACATCGAGAAAGTATTCACCATAGACAAGGTTGAGGGCGTACCGGGCTTTGACGACATTATCGAAGTCGGACGTCAGAACAAAGCACCTGAACTGCTCGAAAAGATCAAGGCTTCCATTGACCACGAAGACCTTGTTTCGATCATCTATACATCCGGAACGACTGGACGAAGCAAGGGGGTAATGCTCAGCCACAAAAACTTCCTTTCGAACATCATGGCCAGCAAGCACCTGCTACCCGTTGACCATACCGCAAAGTTCCTCAGCTTCCTTCCGCTCTGCCACGTCTTTGAACGCATGGTAAACATGTTGCTTCAGCATGCGGGCGTGTCGATATATTACGCCGAAAGTATCGACACCATTGGCGATAATCTACGCGAAATTTCCCCGCAGGGATTCACTACCGTTCCCCGTGTACTCGAAAAGGTGTATGACAAACTCATCCTGAAAGGCAAAGAGCTTAAAGGCTTGAAGCGTGCAATCTTCTTCTGGGCAGTAAACATCGGGCTGCGCTACGAGCTGAACAACGCCAATGGCGCATGGTACGAGTTTCAGCGCAAAATTGTTGACAAGCTCGTATTCAGCAAATGGCGCGCTGCGCTCGGGGGCAAAGTGGAAGTAATCGTGTCGGGCGGAGCTGCTTTGCAGCCAAGGCTTGCACGCGTTTTTACCTGCGCAGGTCTCATCATTCAGGAAGGCTATGGCCTCACCGAAACTTCGCCGGTTATTGCCTGCAACGACCGGGTGTATCCATACCTGAAGTTTGGCACAGTAGGGCCTGTGCTGGGGAATATTGAAGTTAAAATTGCCACTGATGGCGAAATCCTCATGCGTGGTCCAAGTTTGATGATGGGCTATTACAAAGACCCTGAAAAAACAGCAGAAGTGATCGATACCGAAGGATGGTTCCATACCGGTGATATCGGCGAGCTTCACGAACACAATATTCTGAAGATCACCGACCGCAAAAAGGAAATATTTAAGCTCTCAACAGGCAAGTATGTAGCCCCTCAGGTGATCGAAAACAAGTTCAAGGAGTCGCAGTTCATCGAACAGCTTATGGTGATGGGCGATAACGAAAAGTTTACCGCAGCCATTATCTGCCCTTCCTTCCATTTCCTCAACGGTTGGGCTTTCTTGCATCATGTCAAATACCGCGACACCAAGGAATTGATTAAGCACCCGAAGGTCATTGAGCGTTTTCAGCAAGAGGTTGACCGCATCAATGCTCAGCTTGCTCCTCACGAACAGGTGAAAAAATTTGAACTCACCTGCACTGAATGGACACCTGATACCGGTGAGCTTTCGCCTACCCTCAAGCTCAGGCGCAACATCGTGAAAGCCAAATACAAAGTGCTGCTCGACCGCATCTATGGCTATACCGATGCCGATGGGCACCTTCAGACACCTAAACCCAACCCGGATTTCAAGGAATAATACATGCCACACACGACCTGCCGGACGCATGTTCGGCAGGTCTTTTCATATTTTATGAACGCAGCAAACCGCATTTGCAATCTTTTCGGGATAACCTATCCTATCGTACAGGCCGGCATGGTTTGGTGCAGCGGATGGCGACTGGCCTCGGCGGTGAGCAATGCCGGCGGGCTCGGGCTCATTGGCGCCGGATCGATGTATCCACATGTGCTCGAGGAACATATACAGAAATGTAAGGCCGCTACCTGCAAGCCTTTCGGAGTAAATATTCCTTTGCTCTACCCTCAAACCGACGAACTTATCGCCCTGGTAATCAAATACCAGATCCCTATTGTTTTCACTTCGGCCGGCAATCCGGCCAAATATACCCAACTGCTGAAAAACCACGACATCACCGTTGTGCACGTGATTGCCAACCAAAAGTTTACCGTCAAAGCGGCTGATGCCGGTGTCGATGCCCTTGTTGCCGAAGGCTTCGAAGCTGGCGGCCACAACGGGATGGAAGAGAACACAACCATGACGCTGATCCCGCTCATCAGAAAAGCTGTCGACCTGCCCCTGATCGCCGCAGGAGGCATTGCCACCGGAAGGCAGATGCTGGCGGCATTTGCCCTTGGCGCTGAAGGGGTGCAGGTGGGTTCGCGCTTTGCAGCTTCCGTAGAGTCATCGGCTCACCCATTGTTCAAGCAGAAAATTGTAGAAGCCGGCGATGGCAGTACCGCCCTGATGATGAAAAACGTAGTGCCCGTGCGTTTGTTAAAAAATAAATTTTACGAAGATATTCGCAAAGCAGAGGAACAAGGGGCTTCGCCCGATGTGCTGAAAGAAATATTAGGGCGTGGCCGGGCAAAAAAAGGAATGTTCGAGGGCGATATGGACGAAGGAGAACTGGAAATTGGTCAGGCAGCTTCCCTGATCAGCGATATTCTTCCGGCAGCCACCATTATGCATCAGATGCTCAACGAGTTTGAACAGGCCAGAAAAGAAATGTTCAACCCCCAATTCTGACAAGCCTGCAATCGATTGAAATCATTACTTTTGATAGATTGAAAAATACAAACCCATGAATTTTGAATTTACTGAAGAACAACTCATGATTCAACAGGCCGCGCGCGACTACGCACAACGCGAGCTGATTGCCGATGTGCTCGAGCGTGACCGGACAGGGGAATTTCCTCACAGGCATGTCAAAGCCCTTGCCGAACTTGGCTTTCTGGGCATGATGGTCAGCCCGGAATGGGATGGTGGTGGTATGGATACGGTGTCGTATGTTTTGGCTATGGAGGAGCTCAGCAAGGTGGATGCTTCGGTGAGTGTGATTATGTCGGTGAACAATTCGCTGGTTTGCTACGGGCTTGAGAAATACTGTACGGACGCCCAAAAGGAAAAATTCCTGAAACCTTTGGCGAGGGGTGAAAAAATAGGTGCGTTCTTGCTTTCAGAGCCTGAGGCCGGCTCCGATGCCACCAGTCAGCGCACACTGGCTGTGGATATGGGCGACTACTACCTTGTAAACGGCACCAAAAACTGGATAACCAATGGCAACAGCGCCTCAACCTATCTGCTTATCGCGCAGACAGATCCCACAAAAAAACACAAGGGAATCACTGCGCTTATCGTCGATCGTCACAGCGAAGGCATCAGCATTGGCCCGCACGAAGATAAAATGGGCATGCGCAGCAGCGACACCCACTCCGTAATGTTCAACGATGTGAAAGTGCCAAAAGAAAATCGTATAGGCGAAGAAGGCTTTGGCTTCACCTTTGCTATGAAAACCCTTGAAGGCGGGCGCATCGGCATCGCTGCCCAGGCATTGGGCCTTGCCAGCGGGGCACTCGATAGGGCCATTGCCTATGCCAAGGAACGCAAAGCATTTGGCACAGCCATCGCCAACCATCAGGCCATTGCTTTCAAGCTGTCCGATATGGCCGTGAAAGTAGAAAATGCTCGCAACCTGTGCCTTAAGGCAGCATGGCTCAAAGATCAAGGCAAACCCTATGGGTTTGCCAGCTCGATGGCCAAACAATATGCCGCCGATATAGCCATGGAGGTAACCACCGAAGCCGTTCAGATTCATGGCGGTTATGGCTATGTAAAGGAATACCACGTGGAACGCCTGATGCGCGAAGCCAAGCTCACCCAGATTTACGAAGGCACTTCCGAAATCCAGAAAATAATCATCTCGCGCGAATTGCTCAAATAAGGCAGCCTTAACCCTATCCTCTAAAAAACAATTTTGGGTTATTTTCGCAGCCTGAAACTGTTAAAGAAATAACAAAACAGCATAAACATGAAAGTTCTTATCCTTATCGGGAATGTGCCCGATACAACCACCAAGGTAAAATTCAATGCCGACCGTACCGCTTTCGACACAGCTGGCGTGCAGTGGATTATCAACCCGTGGGACGAGTTGGCCCTTACCCGGGCACTCGAAGTAAAGGAAGCTCAGGCAGGAGCCATCGAATCGATTACCGTGGCCAATGTCGGACGCGCTGAAACCGAAGCTACACTCCGCAAAGCACTGGCCATTGGTGCCGATAAAGCCTTGCGGATTGATGCCAATCCCGCAGATGCCTTTACCGTAGCTGAGCTGCTGGCACCCCATTGCCGGGAATACGACCTCATCTTTGCCGGAGTCGAAGCCTCAGACTATAATGGCAATGCCGTTGGTCCCATGCTGGCCGAGATGTTAGATATTATATCGATAGCCGGCGTTTCGGGATTCGATGTGGAGAACGGCAAACCCGTGTTTGCCCGCGAAATTGATGGCGGAAGCCAGACCGTTTTGACTCCCGTTCCGGTGTTGGCTATCGTACAGAAAGGCATTGCCAAAGAACCCCGTATTCCCGCCATGCGTGGCATCATGATGGCACGCACCAAGCCCCTTCAGGTGATTCAGCCCGATGCCGCTGAGGCAAGAATGAAATATGCAGGCTTCGACCTGCCACCGGCCAAAGCGGCCTGTAAAAAGTATACCGAAGAACAGGCCAAAGAACTTATCCATGCCCTGCGCAACGAAGCCAAAGCCTTATAAATCAAGCAAAACAAATGATTATGTCAGTACTTGCATACATCCCCAATCAGGAAGGAATCATCAAAAAGGCCGGTTTTGAAGTGGCCTCGTATTGTGCCGCACTGGCCGAAAAAATGGGCACTTCAGCTGTGGCTGTGGTGCTAGGCCCAATGGAAGCCGACGAGTTGAAAAAACTAGGTCGTTATGGCGTTACAAAGGTGATGCATGATGCCACAACCTCCTTTGCGCAGCTCGAAAACAGGGCTACAGCCAAAGCCCTGGCCACTGCAGCAAGCAATGCCGAAGTGGTGGTTTTGCCCCACGACAACGAAGGTAAAGGCGTGGCACCTCGTCTTGCAGTACGTTTAGGTGCCGGATATGTGAGCGCTGTTACCGGACTTCCGGCGAGCACTTCACCCTTTGTCGTGAATAAGGTGGTTTTCACCGGCAAAGCCGTCGGTCATGCCAGCATACTCACCCATAAAAAGGTGCTCACTCTGTCGTACAACAGCTTTGGTACTCATGAAAAAGCTGTTGATGCCGCCATTGAAACCTTCGACAGCGGCTGCTCTGCTGCCGACTTCGTGCTCAGTGTGCAGCAAACACAGAAAGTGACCGGCAAGGTTTTGTTGAGCGAAGCCGAAATCGTGGTATCGGGCGGTCGCGGAATGAAAAGCGCCGACAACTGGAAGCCTATCGAAGAATTGGCAGAACTGCTGGGCGCAGCCACAGCATGTTCAAGGCCTGTGTCTGACGAAGGCTGGAGGCCTCATGGCGAACACGTGGGACAAACCGGAAAAATCATTGCCCCAAACCTCTATTTCGCCTTTGGTATCTCGGGAGCCATTCAACATCTGGGCGGCGTAAGCGGGTCGAAGGTAATTGTGGCTGTGAACAAAGATCCCGTAGCGCCAATCTTTGAAGCTGCTGACTACGGCATTGTGGGCGACGCCCTGAAAGTGCTGCCTGAATTTATTGAGGCGGTGAAGGAGCTGAAAAAGGTCTAAACACCTGATTTTTGAAAATTAAGCTTTGCCTAATCCGGGGCTTGGATTGTTGATTACACTCGAAGCCTCGGCATTTTTTTAACACAACTGTTCAGTATCCTGATGGTTTCACCGATCAGACTTGATTAGCGAAACAGGTATTGGCGGGCAATCATCCCAGCCTATCATGGCATTAAACACCTTGAAATGAGTGAACAAACCAAGTTGCTCCGCTGTAATAGTCATCGGTTTGACCAGGCCCTGATCGAGCAGGCTCGCGCGCCGCACACCTTCCAGTAATGGCACGACCGGGGTGAACCAGAGGCCATTGCGCAGAAAAGCAATATTACAATAAGTGGTATCTGTAATCAGACCGTTGCGGACAATCAGCACATCGTCGCAATCCCCTCGCATGTCAAACATGCTGTTTAGCTCATCGCGATTGGTCCACTTGAGGTGGTAACTGATGTGGTTTGCAGCCAGCAATCGCAGCTTTTCTGGCGGCCGCATCAAATAATGCTGATAAACAGGCTCGCTTACCGATCGACCGTAAAGCAATCTGCACTTGTACAGGCCCCTGTCAGGGACGGGGTGGTTATTTAAAAACGCTTGCAAGTCCGGGGCTTTTTGCCCGGGCCAGAGCAAAGCAAAAGTGTGTTGAACCCTTTGCTGGTGATAGCTGAGCAATGGGAATAGCCCATCATTACAACGGATACTCTCAAGCAATGGAAACACTTCCGTCATGGCAGCACCGTTTGTTCGCCAAATGGCAACACCACTTTTTGCAGAAGCTCTTCGTATTCTTCGTGCCAGGAACTGTTGACGGTGATGCCCCCGCCGGCCCGAAAATACATCTCGCCCCCTCTTTGCTCAATAAAACGAATCATGACGGCACTATGCAGCTTATAGCCATCGAATAAGCCCATTACGCCGGTATAAAAACCCCTGTCGTCAGGCTCTGCTTCGCGGATGATTTCGACAGTGCTTTTTTTAGGAGCCCCACTGATGGAGCCAGCGGGTAGCATCTTCAGCAAAAGGCTGCCCAGCTGACAATGCCAGCTATCGGGCAAAATGCCTGTGATGTGTGAACTGGTTTGCAGCAGTTTACCTTTTAGGGTGTGGATTGTATCGACGTAGCGAAAACGCTCTACGCGTACATTTTGTGCGACCATGCTGAGGTCGTTGCGGAGCAGATCGACAATTGTATAGTGCTCGGCAAGCTCTTTTCTATTGTTCACCAGGGCTTGTTCGGCATCGGCCACTGCTGCGTTGATGGTTCCTTTCATTGGAAAGGTGTGGATGCGATTGCCACTGATGGTGATAAACGACTCAGGCGAAAAAACCACAAAACGATCTCTGACCCATAGCTTAAAGGGAGCTTGTGCACGATGGAAAATTTCTTTTGTGTCGAGGTTGGTTCGGATACCAACAGGAAAAGTCAGGTTGAGCAGATAAGAGTCGCCCCTTTTCAGATGATGCATCACCTGGTCGAATGCCTTTTTATACAAATCCTGGTCAAGGATATTGCGTTCGAAACGAATGGGAGTGTCCGGATAAGCACGTCTTTTGGCGGCATTGGTATAACCAGCAATGCTAAAAAGCAATTGTTTGGGATCGATGCAGCTTAGGGGAAAAGCAAAGGACTGATTGCCAACAAAGTCGAAAGCAAAAAGAAAAGACGTTCGTGAAGATGCCATCTGGTTGATGAGCGATACGGTTTCGATCCTGTCGTTCATAGAGCAAAGATAACGACTTAGGTTTTGAGCTTGCCCAAAGTGCAATCGCCACCAGGACAGCCGAAAACAATGTTTGAAGAAAAACGAATCAGGATGTCTCGAAACAAACCTCACCTTGCTCTTTCTCAGTCCATTAATTTTTCAACCAGAGATTGTCCCGCTCTTACCCGGGCATACAGTAAAGCGCCCGCAACCCCCCTTTTTCCTATCTTCGTGGCCTGAAACCAATGCGGATATGAAGTTGCGGCCACTGCTGTTCTTTTTGTTGCTCTTGTTCAGTGGGGCTGTTGCTGCACAAAGCAAGCTGAACCCGCACAACCTTCCGCTTGTTAGCACCATAAAGGCTTACCTTGCCGAGCTTAGTCAAACCGAGGACAACCGGATGGTCAACCTCGAAGCGTTGATTCTGGGCATAAAGCTCGAAATAAAATATGCAACACCGGACAACTTCACAGGACAGAAGGTTTACCCCTATCCTGCTGCGTGGCTCCGCAAACCTGCAGCATTGGCGCTGGCTGGGGTTCAGCAAGCTTTGGACAGCATCGGGCTTGGTCTTGTGGTGTACGATGCTTACCGACCCTACTCAGCCACACTGAAATTCTTCGAAGTGTATCCCGACACCCGATTTTTGGCCGATCCGGTCAAAGGTTCGAGGCACAATCGGGGTGCAGCAGTGGACGTGGGGCTCATCCGCCGGTCCGATAAAAGCCTGGTGCCGATGCCGACTGCATTCGATTACTTTGGGCCCGAGGCTTTTCCCACCTACAATGACCTGCCGGAAGATTTAAAGTCAAACCGCAACCTGCTTATAAATACTCTGAAGCGCTATGGATTCGAAGTGATCAACAGCGAATGGTGGCATTACGATTTTGTGGGTTGGCAGCGTTTCAGACTGCTCGACCTGAGCTTTGGCGAACTCAAAAAAGCAGGAACAAAGACAGGAAACCCCTTGTATCTGAAATAAGAAGTTTCACACTGAAAGTACTCACAGAAGAATAAGATGGATTACAATTTCAATGAGGTAGAAAAAAAGTGGCAGCAATATTGGCGTGAGCATCAAGTTTATAAGGTAGATATCGACCACAATCGCCCCAAGTTTTATGTGCTCGACATGTTTCCCTATCCTTCGGGAGCGGGCCTGCACGTGGGGCATCCGCTGGGTTACATTGCCAGCGATATTTATTCGCGTTACAAGCGTCTGCGCGGTTACAATGTGCTGCACCCCATGGGCTATGATGCTTTCGGACTGCCGGCCGAGCAGTATGCTATTCAAACCGGTACCCATCCGGCCATCACCACCGAAAACAATATTGCAAGGTACCGCGAGCAGTTGGATAAGATTGGTTTTTCGTTCGATTGGAGCCGGGAAGTGCGCACCAGCGACCCGCAATATTACAAATGGACGCAGTGGACATTCGTGCAGTTGTTCCATCACTGGTACAACAAAGACTCAAACAAGGCCGAGCCGATCTCGAAATTGATAGAAATATTTGATAATGAAGGAAATATTGGCGTGAATGCAGCCTGTGGCGAAGTGCTTAATTTTTCTGCCAGTGATTGGCATAGCATGAGAGAACAGCAGCAGCAGGAAGTGCTCATGCAGTATCGTCTTGCCTATCTTGACGACACCATGGTCAACTGGTGTCCTGCGCTTGGAACCGTGCTTGCCAACGACGAGGTGAGCGAAGGTCTTTCGGTACGTGGCGGGTATCCGGTGGAGCGCAAATCGATGAAGCAATGGTTGTTGCGCATCACTGCCTATGCCGACCGGATGCTCGAAGGACTGGAAACGCTCGATTGGAGCGACTCGCTCAAGGAGATTCAACGAAACTGGATTGGTAAGTCGACCGGGGGAGCAATACAATTCGCGCTTAAAGGGCATACCGAAACCATCGAAGTGTTTACCACCCGTCCCGACACCATTTTCGGAGCCACCTTTATGGTGCTGGCACCCGAAAACGCCCTGGTTGAGCGTATCACAAGCCCGGGGCAGAAAGCCGAAGTGGACGCCTACGTGCATCGCACAAAAAACCGCTCGGAGCGTGAGCGCATGGCTGAAGTGAAGAAAGTGAGCGGCGCTTTTACCGGCGCTTATGCCATCAACCCTTTCAACGGAGAGAAGATTCCCGTTTGGGTTGCCGACTATGTGTTGATGGGTTATGGCACCGGAGCCATTATGGCAGTGCCGGCTCACGACAGCCGGGACTTTGCCTTTGCCCGGCATTTCGGTCTTCCCATCATTCAGGTGATCAGCCGTATCGGCGAGGAGCCATCCGACCCTGCAGGCTGGGACGAAAGTTATGATTCGAAAGAGGGAGTGGCCATCAATTCAGGCTTCATCAACGGGCTTGAGGTGAAAGCTGCCATCGAAGCCGTGGTATCCGAAGCCGAAAGACTCGGCATTGGTGCCCGGCAAATCAACTACCGGCTGCGCGACGCCATATTCAGTCGGCAGCGCTACTGGGGTGAGCCTTTTCCGGTTTATTACAAAAATGGTCTTCCCTATACCCTTCCCGAAGACCAGCTTCCGCTCGAACTTCCGTCGGTGGATGCCTACTTGCCCACCGAAACAGGTGAGCCGCCATTGGCCCGGGCCAAAAACTGGCACACCGCCGAGGGTTATCTGCTGGAAACCAACACTATGCCCGGTTTTGCAGGATCGAGCGGATATTATTTGCGCTACATGGACCCCAACAACAATGCACATTATTTTTCGGAGGAAGCCATACAATACTGGCAAAATGTAGATTTATACATTGGCGGGGCCGAACATGCCACCGGTCACCTCATCTATGCCCGGTTCTGGAATATGTTTCTCTTCGATCTGGGCATGACCGTCCATCCCGAGCCATTCAAAAAGCTCATTAATCAGGGCATGATTCAGGGCCGTTCGAACTTTGTTTACCGCATCACGGGCACCAACACCTTTGTCAGTGCTGGCCTCCGAAAACAACACGATGTGCAGCCCCTGCACGTGGATGTGAACCTGGTGCACAACGATCAGCTCGACATCGAAGCTTTCAGGCAATGGCAACCACAATTTGCCGGAGCAGAGTTCATCCTCGAAAACGGTAAATACCTCTGTGGATGGGAGGTGGAGAAAATGTCGAAGTCGAAATACAATGTGCAGAATCCCGACGACCTGATTGAAAAATACGGAGCTGATACCCTGCGCATGTACGAAATGTTTCTCGGACCACTTGAGCAGACCAAACCTTGGGACACTCAGGGCATCGAAGGTGTGTTCAGATTCATCCGCAAGCTTTGGAGGCTGTTTCACGACGAAAACAACAAACCCGATATTTCCGAAGCTCCGGCTACCGAAGCTGAACTGCGTGTCTTGCACCGCACCATCAAAAAGGTGGAGGACGATATTGAACGCTTTTCTTTCAACACGGCTGTTTCAGCTTTTATGATCTGCGTGAATGAGCTCAACGAACTGCATTGCCGCAAGCGCGAAATTTTGCAGCCACTTACCATACTGGTTTCGGCATATGCCCCCCATATTGCAGAGGAACTCTGGCATCTGCTGGGCAACAATCAAAGTGTTGTGGTGCAGCAGTGGCCAGCATATAAAGAAGAATACCTGAGCGAAAACACTTTCAGTTATCCTGTTTCGTTCAATGGCAAAACGCGATTCAAGCTGACTCTGCCCGTGAATTTGACCCAACAGCAGATTGAAAAGGCTGCCCTCGAAGCCCCTGAAACAAGCCGTTATTCCGAAGGCAAGCCGGTGCGCAAGGTGATTGTGGTGCCAAACCGCATCATCAACATTGTAATATAATGTATATCAGTATTTTAAGTCTTGTGCGCGGTCTGGTGCTGCTCATGTTATTGCTGTTTTCAGAGGCAATTGGGGCACAAAATGTACGCACGCATCCCAACTATGCATGGGATACGGGAGAGATTCTCCGATTCAGGGTTTACTACAATTCGATGCTTACAGGAAACGTAACAGCAGGTGAGGCCACCATTGAAGTGAAGCCGACAAGCAGGCGTTTCTTTGGCCGCGAAGTGTGGCACATCGAAGCACATGGGCGGAGCAAGGGTGCGTTCAATTGGTTTTTCAAGGTAAGGAATCGTTATGAGAGTTTTGTTGACAAGCAGGCAGTTGTTCCATACCTGTTCATAAGGCGCACCCGCGAAGGAAGTTATGCCAAAGATGATGATGTGTATTTTTATCCACAACAACGCCTGGCCGTGAGCAAATCGGCCCACAAGCCTATACCCGAAAATGTGCACGATTTTGTGTCGGCACTCTACTTTATGCGCACACTCAACCTGCAGGATTTTGATAACCAGGGTAATTACTTTGTCGATTTCTTTCTGGATGATTCGGTTTACAACAGCAAAGTGGTTTTTGTAGGCCGTGAAGAAATTCGTACCAGCCTTGGCACTTTCCGTTGCCTCAAGATAGCTCCCATGATGGCCACAGGCAATGTGTTCGCCGATGCTTACCCCATGTTTGTGTGGGTTACCGACGACGAAAACCACCTGCCCTTGCTTGCCGAGTCGAAAGTGATTGTGGGCAGCGTGAAGATGGAATTGGTGGAGGCCCGTAACCTGCGCAATCCGATGCGTGCAAGAGTGAGGCAATAGAATTTTTTTGGCCTGATCTTTGAATATTTTATTCCTTAAATAACTTCTGATTTTATGCATTTCCATAAAATCCTGTTTGTCAGTGCCCTGACCAGTATCCTGCTGGTTATTGGAACAGGCAGAGCAGGCAATAAATCTGATCAAACCTACGAGCAGCTCTGGGAACAGGCCCGTCAGCTCAATGAAAAGCAGCTTCCACAGTCGGCGCTGTTGGTTGTAAACCGCCTTTACGACAAAGCTGCTGCCGAAGGCAACCAACTGCAAATGCTGCGCGCCATGATTTTCGGATTCGGCCTCAGGAAATCATTTGAGGATGGTGTATTCAAAAACGCCCTTGCCCAAACCCGACAACTGAGCTTGAAGGCTGGCAGTCCGGTAAAGGAAATAGCCCATTCGCTGCTGGCCGAGATGTATTGGTTTCACTATCAGGAAAACCGCCACCGTATCCTCGACCGATCGGCTGCCGGAAGTTTTTCGTCCGACGACCCCGACGAATGGGATGCCTTGCGCTACAGGGATGAAATTCTGCATCACTTTCAGCAGAGCCTCCGTAACCAGGCTCAGCTTGAAGGTATCAGCCTCAAAGAATGGTCATTGCTGCTCGAGGACAGCGAATCTGCATCGCTTGAGCTGCAGCCAACCTTGTTCGATTTTCTGGCAGGCCGTTACCTCATTTATCTGTCGCAGGCCGATGCAGCACTACAGTCGCGTTTATCGCTGAGCGAAGCGCTACCTGGGGCTATCTGGCAAGCTGCAACACTGTTTGCCACCCTCGAATTGCCTAGACAAGACCACGAAACCCTGCTTCGCCTGAGGCTGATGCAGCGTATTCTTACCTCCAATATCAGGATGGGACACACGTTTTCCCTGATTCACAATGAGCTGCAAAGATTCCGCTGGCTCGGCGCACTCACAGGCGATAATCAGTCGTACTACAAGGCCCTGATCCAGTTGAGAAAACAATATGCTACCAATCCTGCTTCGGCAGAAGTAGCGGCCGATATGGCTGAGCTTTTAAGGAGTTCCGGACCCCTGACAGACGTGAACATGCCATTGGCCGAAGCGCTGCGCATTTGCGACCAGGCAATTGACCAGTTCCCCGACAGCCGGGGGGCACAACGTTGCAAAGCCATACGCGGCGAAATACTCCAGAAATCCTTATCGGTCACTGTTCAGCGCACCGAATATCCCGGCAAATCCATTGCTGCCCATCTCACCTTCCGCAACCTCACCAAACCCTCATTCCGCATTGCCCGTGTGAGCAGCCGGCAGCTTGCTGAAATCAATCAGGATTTTGATCATAAACGACGTGTGCAGGCCTTGTTAGACCTGAGACCTCTGAATCAATGGGAATTGGAACTGCCTTTTGAACCTGATTATGCCGGGCACAGCACCATCATCGCCTTGCCTGCGCTCAAACCCGGATTGTACGTGATACTGGCCTCGGACAACCCCAGTTTCGATGCAGAAGGCCTGATTACGTTCGCTTCATTTCAAGTGAGCAGCATCTCGTTTATGCAGGTCAACCGCAAAGGAACCAATCACTTTGTTTTGCTCGAACGATATTCGGGCAAGCCTGTGGGTGGTGCTAAAGTAAGCGTCAGCGTGCGCGAGTATAATTACACTGTCCAAAAAACAGTCGAAAACATTGTTCTTGAGTTTGTTACACCAAAAAACGGAGAATTCAGTATTGGTCCTGATCATCCGAAACTTCCCCGAAATAGGTCGTTCTACATCGAAGTTGTAAGAGATGGCGACACCCTCATGAGCGACAATTACTTCGACATTTACCGTATTACCGAGCCACAACGCACACAATACAAATCCTGGCTTTTTACTGACCGGGCCATATACAGGCCTGGACAAGTGGTTTATTTCAAGGGAATTACACTTGTTAAAGATCCGGGCACCCCATGGAAAGCTGAAAACGGAAACAGAACCGAAATCAGGCTATTCGATGTCAATGGGCGCGAAATAAGTTCTGTAGCCCTAATGACCAATGAGTTTGGTTCGTTCGAAGGGAGTTTTGTGTTGCCCGCTACTTTGCTTACGGGCAATATGCGCCTGAGCAATGAGCATGGCATGGCCTTCGTTCAGGTGGAGGAATATAAGCGACCTACTTTTGAGATCAACCTGAAACTGCCCGAGCATCAGTTAATGCTTGGCGATACTGTACGGATGAAGGGTATTGCAAGGGCATTTGCGGGCTTTCCCATCGACGGGGCAAAGGTGGAATTTCGTGTCGAAAGGCAGCAACACTTGCCATGGATTCCCTGGTGGAGGCCTTTTCCGGTGAGCGAGGTCAAGCAGCTCATCAAAAAGGGAAACGCAATCACTGCCTCCGACGGAAGTTTCGAGCTATCGTTTCCGGCTTTACCCGACTACAGTGAATTGCAGAACGAAGAAAAATATTTTGACTTTCAGCTAACGGCTTGGGTCACCGACCGCAATGGCGAGGTGCGTCAGGCTTCCACCAGTCTGCTCATTGGCAACCGCTCGCTAATGCTTGGGGGTGAGTGGCCCGTAAGCATCAACCGCAATGAGGCGGGCCGCTTTCAGATCATTCTGAGCACTACCCAGGGCCAGCCCGCAGCGGCCCAAACTACTTTTACTTTCTACAGGCTTGATCAACGCCAATCAATCGCAAGGCCGGCCATCTTTGGCTTGCCTGACCGTAAGTTGCTTGATGATGCCGCGCTTAAATTCCTTTTTCCCCACGATGACTTTTACACTTCAAGCGTGCCCGATAGCCTTCCCAAAAGCCTCGTTATGAACTACACCTCCTTTGTCAATGGCAGTGCTCCGGCCTTTCCCGAAGCACTCAGTCAGTGGCCCGAAGGCGACTATCTTGCCGAGTTTCAGAGTACTGATCAGTCAGGAAAGACAGTGAAGTTGCAGCACCGCTTTACGCTTTTCAACCCAGCCTCTCACTGCAACCTTCCCAACAGACTGTTTTGGGTAAAACCCATTGAAAAAGAGGCAAAGCCTGGCGATACGATCGAGTTACTCGTGTCATCCTCGCTACGGGGAATGCGCATTTTGATGGAAATCAGCAGCGACGATAAAATTTTCCAGCGTCGTTGGCTTAAGCTAGGGCAGCGCAAACAGAACGTAAAACTGATCCTTACTTCAGAGCACATCGGCAGCCTGAGTGTTCAGTTTACGGGAGTAGCGCTCAACAGGCATTTTCATAAAGTGTTTGACATGCGGGTAGCCGACCCTGAACAAAAACTTGACCTCAGGCTCGAAACCATCGTCGAACGACTACAGCCAGGCCGTCAGGAAGAATGGACCATACGCATCAGCAGAGGTAACAAACAGGCTGTTCCGGCCGAGCTTCTAGCTGCCATGTACGATGCCTCGCTCGAGCAGTTCAAATCCCACCGATGGCTCTTCAACCCAATTCCTGATAAACCCTATGCCCAGCGCTGGATGAGCGACAACGGGTTTGGAACCTTTACCACATGGCCCATCAATCTTCCTGTATCCGAACCGGTATTTATCAGCAACCTGCAGCCCCCTGTGATCAATTGGTACGATTTTCTTATCAGACAGGTTTGGCACGATATGATGCGGATAATGTCGGCTAAGGGACTGATGCGTGCCGGTGATCCTGTTGTTGCTGACATGGGCAGGATCCTTGAAGTGGGGGGTAATCAACCCAATCAGAATGAACAAGTTGATTCAGAGGGCACTACTGTGGCAGCCCGCCACCTGCGCAGCGACTTTCGTGAAACGGCCTTTTTCTACCCGCAGATGCGTAGCGACAGTGCGGGCCGCGTCAGCTTCAGGTTCACCACGCCCGACGCCCTCACACGTTGGCGACTCATGCTGCTGGCCCATACCACTGACCTGAAATGCGCAACCAACACCTTTGATTTCGAGGCCTCAAAACCCCTGCTTGTGGTACCAAACCTGGCGCGATTCTACAGGCTTGGCGACACAGCAGTGATCTACTGCAAGGTAGTGAATACAGGTACATCAGTTATGGATGGAATGGCCATGCTCGAAGCTGCTGATGCCCTGACAGGCGAGACTGTCGGTCAAATGAAAGATGCTGCTCGCAAACCATTTGTTCAGCTCAGGCCGGGCCAGAGCACCGAAGTCCGATGGACAGTGGTGATGAACACAACAGCTCCGCTCCTGCGTTTGCGCATATCGGCCTCGGCCGGCACTTTCACAGATGCCGAGGAGCATCTGGTGCCACTGCTGCCATCGGGAATACGGCTCACCGAAACACTTCCGATGTTCGTCAAAGGCAACAGCACTGGTGTTTTTGTGCTTTCCGGCCTCGACAAACCTAATCCGGCAGAACAAACCCTGAGCCTTAAACTCGACGTAACAAAGCATCCTGCCTGGGTGGCTGTCAAAGCATTACCATATATGGTGGACGATGGCTTTGAAAACTCGGACAATGCTTTTCGCCGGTTCTATACCAACACCCTTGCTTCTCATGTGGCTACTTCGATTCCCCACTTCGATGCCGTGCTCAAAGCATGGAACGCCAGCGGCAGTATTGCCTTGCAATCGGAGCTGCATAAGCATCAGGATGTTAAACCGACAGCCCTGGAACAAACACCATGGCTGGCCGAAGCCGAAAGCGAACAAGCTCAGCGGCAGCGCCTTATACTCTTTTTCGACAAAAACCGCATTAGCTCGGAGCAAGAACAATCGCTGACCAAACTCGCGCAGATGCAGCTGCCCGATGGTTCCTGGCCATGGTTTCCGGGCATGCGGGGCAATCTGTGGATTACCCTCAGCATACTCGAAGGTTTTGGGAAGCTCACCGAGATCAAGCCTGAGTTGAATAGCAATCCCATCGTAGGCGGAATGCTCCAAAACGCCCTGACTTACATCGACAGGCAGGCAGCCGAAATGTATGCAAAACGCACCGACAAGGAATCAGCCGGCAGCAACCATCTTCAACTGCTGAGCGCCAGAAGCTATTTCATCCAATTTGAAAAAACTGACGAGGCCACTCTTGCCTACAACTATTTTGATGCTTTGGTTTCGAGGGATTGGAACAAGTTTGGCATCGGTGATCAGGGCCGGTTGGCTTTGTATTACCGGCGAACAGGCAAAAAAGACCTTGCTATGCGCATTGCTGCTTCGCTTGCCGAACGGGCAGTTCGGAGCGAAAAGCTGGGAGTTTGGTGGAAAGCCGCTCGCACCGATCATCAGGCTTTGTCTGTTGAAACCCATGCCCAGCTGGTGCATGTATTCGAGCTTGTGGCAGCCGACCGTCCGATGGCCGATGGCATCAGGCAATATCTTCTCAGTCAGAAGCAAACCCGCAGGTGGACATCGGGGCCTGCCACTGCCGAAGCTGTCTATGCCCTGCTTATGGTTGGCAGCAATTGGACCGCAACAGGCAGTCCGGTAAAAGTTGTGGTAGGCAACAAGCCGGTGGTAATCAGTGATCAGGAAGCCGGCACTGGCCAGTTCAGCACTTTCTGGAACCATGACATTACACCAGCCATGGCACGCGTTGAGATAACTAATCCAAACACCGGGCCAATTTGGGGAGGCGTGTTCAGGCAATTTGAAGTGCCGGTGGATGCGGTGCGGCCAAGTGCCAGCGATGTGAAACTGAGTCGTGAAATCATGGTCGAAAGAACCAGTGCATCAGGCATAATGATTGAACCATGGCGCAAACAAAACCTTCGTCCTGGCGACCGCATCAGGATTCGTTTGGTGCTGGAAACCGATAGCGATTTGGAGTTTGTTCACCTGAGCGACCTTCGCAGCCCTGCCTTCGAACCATCAGATGTGCTTTCGGGATATCAGTGGCGCAATGGGCTGGGTTATTATCAGAGCACGCGCGATGCATCAACCGATTTCTTTTTCGACTTTTTACCCCGAGGAAAACACGTTTTCGAATATGGTCTGGTGGTAATGCAGAGTGGTCGGTTAAGCGGTGGCTTTGCCCGCATGCAGAGCTACTATGCTCCGGCATTTTCGACCCACTCGGCCGGAACGAGGATCAAGGTTGACTAAACCTCAGCGTGCTGCCTGCACATGCATCCAATCGTAGTTGGCTCTGCGGCCAAGGCTTATCCAACCCTCGGCCTCCCAGAGCTGCCACCATCTCTCATATTCGGGTCGTGCCAATGAAGCGCGGTCGCGTCCCCAGCTCAGCTGATTGCGGTCGGGGTCAAAGTCGAGGGCTATACCCCATGCGTGCGTACTCCAGGCCGATCCACCCCTTTTTCGGCGTGGATTGTAGCAACCACCAAAGCGGTCGAGCCTCAGCTCGCGTAATTGCTGATTGCCATAGTGTTGCTGTACGGCAGTGAGTACCCTGAGGACCGAATCAGCCACTTTGCTATGGCAGCGAATACGGTTCAGGCTGGTGTTCAGATTCTAGGCAAGTCGCATCGTATAAGGTAGGTTCACGGTTACTAATGCCGACTCGTTGCATGGCGGGCCGTAAAAGGCTGTGAGGGCTGCCTCGTCTTCAAGTGGCCATTGGTTGATGTTGTTGGGCGGTATAGTCCAGTCGCGCCAGAGTGGAGGCCAATCGCCATAGTTTTCGCGGTGTTGCAGCAATTCGAAGGCGTATTGCGTTTGGGGTCCCCAAAATCCGTCCACCGGACCGGCATCTACCTGCTGAAGCGTTGCAGTGAGCTGAATAAAAGCAGTGAGGCGCGTGTTGTAGCTGCCTGTCAGAATAGCCTGATCGCGGCCAATGGCTAATTTATCCTTGTGCTTTTCGAGCAATTCCAACATAAACACTTCTGGACTCGACCATTGGACTGCATGTTCGGGTGTCAAACGAGCCACAAGATTAGACACATAATAAATTGCTGCCGGAGGAGGGTTCATATTGGTTGTTTTGGCGAAGGTATTGGATTATTAACAGCCTGTCAATTCGATACGACAAATTGCGGATAACCTCTGTGCCTGAATTGGTTCGGCCCCACATCACTGTGTCAGGATTGAAAACTAAGAAAGGCCGTCCCTTTTTTCCGAGACAGCCTTTCATTTACGTTTTGGAAAAAAGAATCAGATTCCTTCCTGAATGGCTTTAACGCCCGGAAGCACCTTGCCTTCAATGTATTCGAGCATGGCACCGCCACCGGTGGAAACATAGCTCACTTTGTCGGCCAGATCGTATTTGTTGACGGCAGCCACCGAGTCGCCACCCCCTACCAGCGAAAAGGCTCCGCTCGATGTAGCTTTTACGATGGCATGGGCAAGGTCGCGGGTGCCGGAGGCAAAGTTCGGAAACTCAAAAACGCCCATAGGGCCGTTCCAGAGAATGGTTTTTGAGTTTAGCAGCACCTCGCTGAACTGTTTGAGGGTTTCGGGTCCTATGTCGAGTCCCATCCAGCCATCGGGAATCAGGTTGGATGATACAACCTTCTGTTGCGCCTCGTTGTCGAATTTATCTGCAGCCACAGCATCAACCGGAATGAGCAGGTTTACGCCTAAGGCTTTGGCCTTTTCAATGGCATTCAGAGCGGTCTCCAGCAGCTCATCTTCCACCAGCGAGTTGCCCACCTGACCGCCCATGGCCTTGATGAAGGTGAACATCATACCGCCTCCGATGATCAGGTTATCCACCTTGTCGAGCAGGTTGTTGATAATTTCGATCTTGCCGGATACTTTTGCGCCACCAAGCACAGCAGTGAAAGGTTTTTCAGGGTTTTTGGTCACTTTTTCAAGGCTGGCCACTTCGTCCTGCATCAGATAACCAAAGAGCGAGGCGCCGGGGAAAAACCGGGCAATGATCGCGGTGGAGGCATGCGCGCGGTGGGCGGTGCCAAAAGCATCGTTTACATATACATCCGCAAGCAAGGCCAATTTTTTTGCAAAGTTTTCGTCGCCCTTTTCTTCTTCTTTGTAAAATCGGAGGTTTTCGAGCAGGAGCACTTCACCAGGCTTCAGCATGTCGGCCATGTTCTGCGCTTCCGGGCCGATGCAATCGGTCTCAAACAAAACCTTCGTGCCGAGGTGTTTCTCCAGTGCAGGAATCACATGACGCAACGAATACTTATCCGTTGGCCCGTCTTTGGGGCGGCCCAGGTGCGACATCAGGATTACTGAGCCACCTGTGGAAAGAATCTTCCTGATTGTAGGAATGGCTGCACGGATGCGGGTGTCGTCGGCAACTTCGAATTTTTCGTTCAGCGGAACGTTGAAGTCCACCCTGACAATGACGCGCTTGCCTGAGAGGTTGTACTGATCAATGTTTTTCATTTGTTTATAGGGTTTTAAGGTTATTGAAATGCAGTATTTCTATCTGAGGATGCATGATTTTCATCTGATTTCGTCCGGCATTCCAAAGATAGCACTTAAGCCGGGCCTCATGCCTGGCAAGATATGGCAGATTGATAAAGGCACTAACGCGACTTGCTTGTGCTGGTTGCTCAAAAAACGGATCAAGACGGAAAGATTCGTAAAACAGATTATCCTCCCCGCTGCTGATATCAACCACCAGGTGCAAATCCTTCACTTCATCGGTTCCTGCCACGGCAAACCCATCGAAAACAAAGGCGCGCGAAGCTTCGGAAGATGTATATTGAGTGGTGTAAATCTCAGTAAACTCATCCGTGTTTGCGATGGTTAAAATACTGTCAACCAAACTCATGCTGTCGATTTTTTCAGGCATCGTCAATTGATTTAGCTGCTTTTCTTTTCCGTTTAGGTCAATACTGTACAAACCAATCCGTCCATTATTAGCTATTGGCTTAAGCCATGAGGACAATTCAGGTAGGTTGCGCAACACATCGGCAGGAAGGCCGCGGTTGGGGATTGCCAGATAATCGAAAGGCCATGCAAGACTGGCTTTCAGGTTTTTGGGTGTGGTGTTTATCACGGTGAAACCACGTCGCTCCATCAGCAGCAGCGGCACATTGGTAGTGTAGCTGTCGAGCACTAGAATGCTGGCTTCGCGTGCAATACCCATTTCATCAAGCCAGGCCGGGCTGCCTTCGAAAAGCTGGCGGGTTTTTTCGGTCATATCCCAGGGCTGCGTGGTGTAGCGGTTTTCGCGGCTGGCGAGGGCCGCATCGGACATCAGCCAGGTGGAAATAACGAAAACCACACTATATACGATTTTTCGTAGAAGGTTGTCTGCCATGGGGAGCGAAAGGCCGATGGCAACAATGAGTACGATGGGCAGGAAAAAGCTCTCGAGGAAATAGTAATCGTGGTCAGGAAATTGCTTTGCCATCGCCACAAAATAAGCAGCTGCTGCAACAAGGTGAATCAGTGCTGCAACAAGCAAGCCTGCAATAGGTGTTGACCTGAGTTGGCGCCGGAAAAGCAGGATAAGCAGGAATGAAAAAGCAATAATCAGGTATTGGGAGTAGCTGAAATATTCGAGTTTCCATTTACTGAAGCTCAGCTGAAAAAGGTTGATCATTGCAGCCGGGTTATCTGCAGGCATGAAGTTGGATATGAATAAGGATCCATAATTGACTGCAAGGTGACGATTATAAAGCTGAAACAAGCCAAAAACGACAAAGCTGGCAGCACCCGACAGCATTACTTTTTTTACATTCCTTCTCTGCGAAGCCAGCATGGAGGCCAGCATGATTGCAGGCAGGGCCATTAGCATCGGAGGTCTGATGAGTGCGGCGAGCGTGGCCACACCAATCGAAAAGCCTAGAAAGCTGTCTCGTCCTGATTCGAGATACCGGTAAAAAAGGTAATAAGCAGCCATAAGAAGCCCAAGGGACGGAATGCCAGGTATAAAGCCATCGAGGTAATAGGCAAATACTGGAGAGAACAAGGTAAACGCCGTCCCAAGCCATGCCAGTGGCAATGACGACCCTATCCTGCGCATGACACTGAATAGCAGCAATATACCAAGTAAAGCAAACATCAGATTCAGGCCTCGGTGAAACAACGGCTGTCTAATTCCGCTAAGTCTCATCATCTGTGCAGCAAGATATTCAGTGAGTGGAAGATCGGCCTTAGTGACGCCATCGAGCTTTTCGGGCATGCGTGATGGCGGGTATTTAGGCCAAAGGTTGGGTGTGGACGGTTTGAAAAGGCCAAAACCATTATCGAGGTAGCCAATAGTGAGGGCATAACGGTCGCTTTGGGTCCAGGCATGCACATGCGATGGAAAACTGTTGATCGATGAGCAATAAACCAAGGCTACCCAAAGGACCAGAAGCAGTATTGTAATGACGTTTGGCAAGTTTCGAAACTGAAAGCTTTGGCTTTTCAGCATATGAGCCACTTAAGTTTCGACAAAATTAGGCGTAATTTTCTGTGGGGCTGTCGCAGAATGGCAGTTGATGAACAAAGACAGTCAGCAATCGGTTGCACCCGTTTATATATTTGTTTTTCAGACTATTATGCGAAGGTTATCTATTATTTTTAAACTATTTTGACTTTGCATCAGTTTTCTGATTCGGCATCGCCATTTTCTGACTGATCGGAGCCGAATTCTTTGAGTGCTTTTTTTCTGACGATAAGTTTTACGGCTCTGGGTACGATGCTGAAATCGAGCGGCGACACCCCCAATGACTCGCCATCGGTTTCGAGAAAGATGGAGTGGCGTGGTGTGGATGTTATGTTGACGGTTTTGCCCCTGAAGGTATCCACTTCGGGCAATTTTATGAAAGAGCCGTCATAAAGGTTCTTGATGTTCTTTACGATGCGCCACTTGGTGGTTTTTCTGATCACGGTGATGTCGAACAGCCCATCATCGGGTACTGCGCTTGGCAATTGCATCATACCGCCGCCGTTGTAACGGCAGATACCGATACTCATGCTGAACACCTTATCATTCACCACTTCGCTTCCATCGATGATGATACTCAACTGAACGTTTTCGTATTGAAACAAACCGGTAACAAGGTTCAGCAGATAGGCCAGTGCGCCTCCTTTGCCCTCGGCTTTCATAGCATTGGTTTTCTTGGCTACGAGTGCATCGTAGCCCATCCCTGCCATGTTGATGAAATAGCGGCTTTTGTCTTCGGTGTCGTGGCGGTACTTAACTTTCCCAACGTCCTGTAAAAAGGTCCGCTGTCGGCTCAGGATGCGAATGGCCTTTTCGTACTTAAGCGGAAACTTGTACATACGTCCCCAGTCGTTGCCGGTACCGACAGTAACCATACCGAGCATGATATCGGTAGTAGCAAATCGCGTTTGCTGGAAAATGCCATTAACTACTTCATTCAGCGTTCCATCACCACCAACAGCAATAATTTTTGTGAATCCAAGATCGTTCACCATGTTGCGGGTAATCTCGATGGCATGAAAAGGCCGCTCGGTGAGTACCGAAATGAACGAAAAGCGCCCTTTCACCAGAAGATTCTGAATAATAGGCCAGTCTTTTTCACACTTTCCACTGCCGGCTTTCGGATTCACCACCACCAGCCATTTGTCGTTTTCTTTCATCAATGAGCTTATTGAGTTGATTTGCAACAGTATGTGCGTCCAGATTTATTAAACATGTGCAAGTTGCATTTTTTTTACACTCGACGCAATTTTCTTTCGTTGTCAGGGCAACTGCCCATGGCCCGACAGGCTTCCATCGCCCCGGATGAATGGGTCGGATGGCAGGATACACCCCCACGGCAATGCGACCAAGCGAAGCGGCAATATGCAAAGGGCCGGTACTGGCGGCAATAAGACCATCGGCCTTGGCAATGAACCAAATGTATTGCTCAAGGTTGAGCTTGCCAGTGATGTCAATGAGATCAGGGTTTTCGTCAAGTAATGGCTTGATCATTTCGCCCTCGCTGGCTGTTCCGCCAACAAATACCCTGTATTTGTCGGGAGGCAGCAAGCGGGCCAGCTCTGAGAAACGTTCCAGAGGCCACTCGCGCGCACTGCCTTTCGATTTGGGATGCAAAATCACATTCGTTTTGTCGGGCTCCAACAGTCCAAATAAATTACTGTCCTGCCAGGACTTCGGCTTTAAGCCATAATATGTCCAGATTTTCTGCAAGGGTAAAAAATCAACAATACCCAGCGGCATCAGGAGCTTTATATTTAGCTGAGCTTCGTGAAGGTCAGAGCGTCTGCGGCTCATGGGCACCCTCTGATTGGCATACAGCCAGTGAAACAGCCTTCCGGCTGTACCTATACGGTGTCGGATACCTGCTCTCTTAGCCAGCCTGGCTAACTGTCTGTCAGGGAATACGTGGATAATGGTGTCGGCATTGGCCTGGCGAATCATCTCAAGCTGCTGAGCAAAAGGAAGATTGGTCAGTGATTCGGCGTCCAGCAAGGTATCCACATGCTCACAAAGTCGCACTACAGGCGTGGTGTAGGGCTTCGATAGAAAAATAATCTTAGCTTCGGGATAGTATTTCCTGATCAGGCCGCACATCGGTAGTGTAAGTACAACATCACCAATGCTGTCGGTGCGCGAAATTATGATGTTGCAAGGTGTTATTGCGGTATGCAGATACCTTAGCTTCAGGTATTTGAGATGAGTGGCTCTGGCAGAGAACCGGGCAATACGCCATCCGGTGCTTCCATCCAGAAATCCGAGCTTGAAAAAGAAGTCGCGGACGAACTTCACAAACGGGGCTCCCCATAAAGTCACTCGTCTGGCTCTGCGGCCCAATTGGAAATAAGTACGTGCGCCAATGGAGCTGAAGTGTTCAATCTGAAAGCTGTGGTCCTCGGGTTTATGGTAGGAATAGTGAAGTATGTCTCCCTGAATATGCCCAACAACCGCGTACTCGTCCATTATCACTTTGTCGTGCGGATTAAGGCCACCCCAACGGGCTTTGTTGCGGTCGAACAAGCGAAGCTTCCGATCGGGATACCAGCCGGAGTGCCTTACCCACTTACCAAGATAGCTTGTCAGGCGGTTCATGGTATAGCCGTCCGCAGGAAAGTCCCTCCTTTTTTCTTTCAGCAGATTCTGATGGAGCTGTGACGAAAGGGCCTCGTCAGCATCCAGTGACAGCACCATATTGTGGCTGCAACGGCTTATTGCATAATTCTTCTGCTGGATATAACCTTCAAATGTATGCTGTTCGAAACGTACCCCAAGTGCTTTGCAGATATCCGAAGTGCGGTCGGTTGAAAAAGAATCTATCACAACCACTTCGTCGGCAAGCCCTTGCACCGAACGAATGCATCTTTCTATATTATTTTCCTCGTTCCAGGTGATGATGACCACCGAAAGCAAGCACATACCATTGGAGTTTCGAAAGCCAAAGTTGTGAAAAAAGATGCTTCACGCCATTATTTGTTCTGATTGCTCACATTATAGGCCTAAATAGCAAAAAAAGACTTTTGCTTTTCTAATTTTGTAATATTGCAGTAATTAAGCCAACCCAAGCTATTTATGGTTTCGCTGTTATTTGTATCAGTTTATCTACCTACACACTTAGTCGATCAGATGCCCTGGATACTTATGGGTCTGTTGCTGTTGATTGCACTCTTCTTATTTTTCTTCCTCATCATCCATCGTCGAAACAATATGCGCCGTTTTTCTGAGCTTGAAGAAAAGATTATATTTTTTCATCCTTCCGGAAGTCCCGGAAAACATGCCCATCCCGATCTAAATCAGCTTTTGGAAGAACTTAACCTACTAAAGAATACGGTGGCACAACTACAGAATATGTCTTCCGGCGAACCCTCAGACAGAGCTACCATCGAAAAGATCGAGCTTTTTAAAAAAGGCATCCATCAACACCTGAACGAATTGCACGAGCGCATCAAGCTCAACGAAATAAACACCAACCGGATGCTGCATTATCTTGAGGATCTGCGCGAAACCCTCAGCCAGACAGAGGAGTAGCATTTTCCTGAGTCATCAAATTTTTCCAATAATCAGAATAATCTCATATTTAGCCTGTTTCAGGGATCAGCAAAAAATACCTTTTTTGGGTTGCCATTTTCACCCTTTGTAAAATGCGTGATATATTCCACGGCCTGTACTTTGCAGTGAAGGTGTTTGCAGGTTTTTGGTTATGCTGATCAAGCCTGCGTTCAGGCGAATCGGTGACGCCAACATAGAACTTATCCGCAGATGTTGAGTGCAATATGTAAAGGTAATGCATAACAAAAAAGGGGCTCAATTGCCCCTCTTGGCTCCCCCTGCTGGACTTGAACCAGCGACCCTCTGATTAACAGTCAGATGCTCTAACCAACTGAGCTAAGGAGGAGTGTTTTCTCAGTTTTGAGGCTGCAAAATTAAGGCTTTTCGCAATATGCACAAGACTTTTTATAAAAATATCCCAAAGTTCAATCCATCTCAAGCTTCGGAATGGCTAACTTTGTCTTTAGATTTCATTATTTCCGGCCTATCAAAAAATTCTCAGAATGATTAGATTCACTTCCCAGATTTACAACGATGATTTCGAAAGTTTAACTTCAGGCCTGACACCAATTGACGATTTTGCTGCTCCTGACGAGCTGATTGAAGCTCAATTTACGGTTCAGCAAAGCATTGAACTTACTGGTGAGGATGGTCGCAGGTTTTTTTGCACCGCCTACATACGGCAGCAGCATCGTGTGTTGATGGTTCACAGTACCGTGTCACCGGATTCTGACATCCTGTCGGACGAAGTGCTTGTCTTTGCCAACTCCGACTGGGCTGGTCTCACCACGCACTGGAATTAAGTACATAGAAACTGTAGTTTTGTGATTTTCCGGCAAAATAATTTAGTTTTGTGATGCCGACTGAACCAAAGCTGCACTATGAAAGCTCCTAAACTGTTGCGCTTAAGTTTGAATATTGTGCTGCTATTGGCTGCAACAAGGCTTATCGCCCAACAATCCAGTCAAATCAGTGATTTTACTATTACCATCACATTTGCTCAACCCATTGCCGACCCTCCATCGGTAGTGAAAGCCCCCCTGAAATACAACAAAGACTTTGCACTCATTCTGCAAATGGACGATGGAAACCCTGCCATCCACGATCAGGTGATGCCATTTTTCAAAGGCCAGCAAGGCAATCCCGGCCTGTTTTTCACCGAAGGCATTCCGCAAAACATTCAGCCTTTTAAGATGGATGCCGTGCACTTTTCGTTCAATTCGTTGGGTAATGATATTCATAATTTCGTGCCCGGTTTTTTGCATTGGGATAACCTAATCAATTTGTGGGCTGGTGAATTTGGGATCACAAACCATGGCTTAACCGACCCTCCAACCACACATCATGAGTTGGAGGTACGACGCAACGCAAGCTACACCAAACGCAAGACACGCAGCGGCACCATCCCCGATGGCTATGATATGAATGTTTATGTGCTGCCTAACAACGCAGAGGCTCAGTTGCCATTTGCAAAACAGCATAACCTGGCTGTGTATTACGATGGTATCAGCTCAATAGAAAATCCGCTGGTGGTCGAAAACCTTCCTGCCATTCAGGGTTTGCAGATTTCGCGTTGGAGCATCACCAACAACCTCTTTAATCAGGTGCAAACCATTGCCAATCAGGCAGGGCCGAACAACCACCTTATTGCTACCTTCTACAACCACGGTTTTGGCAACGTAGATATTACTTTCGATCAGTTCAAAACACAACTTAATCAGATTGCTACTACATACGGCCGCAACGGCTCCGACAGGATTTGGTCGGCCTCGTCGAGCGAAGTTTTTGAATACCTGCGCCTTAGGGAACTCATAACCGTAAACAGCAACATCGACGGGAACGTACTCACCCTGACCTTTACAGGGAACAATATCCCTGGTAATTTTCGCTATTATGCCCTGACGCTTGTGATCGAAGGAGCTACAAATATTGTTGATATGCAGGTGGTTCAGCCCGATGGCTTGTCGAGTTATTTTTACAGTCAGAACAAGGCACAGCTCAACCTCAAGTGGAATGGCAGGGTGATTCCCGATGCAGGCAACAGGGCAACGGCTGCTGTGGTGGCTGCCGAACAGCAAACTACCATAGCCAATGCGCTCGTGGCCATGGACTATGTGCAGATGCTTCCCGACGGCCAGCTTAAGGAAACCTTGCGGGATCGCCTTTGTGCACTGCCCGACAACATCCCCTACGAGCTTGGTTTTTGTCGTGCTCCCGAGTTTCTTGGTCCGGACACAGCAGTTTGCGTGGGCGACACCTTGAGGTTTACAGCACCTGAGGCACTGAGCTACCTCTGGAGCAATGGCCACACAGGCCGCACACTCACCTGGGTGGTTCAACAAAACACACAGCTTTGGGCCAGAGTAACCTATCCCAACAACTTTATCATCAGCGACACCATCAATATTACCGCCTTGCCCCGCCCCAATGTGCTGATCAATCCGGCTGAGGTGAGCATCGGCCCCGGAGAACCCACGCTTCTGACCGCTTCGGGTGCCGCCACCTATCTTTGGTCAACAGGGCAAACAACACCAGCCGTGACAGTAAGCCCCCGACGATCTACCACTTACTGGGTAGATGGCACCGGCCAGAATGGTTGCAAGTCAAGGGCGCAGGCGTTGGTGAGCGTGGTATTTACCAATATCGTCGATTTCCTCTACTCTCCTGTTTGTTTGGGGGACACTTCAGTATTTATCGCACAGATTCAATCGAACGATTCAATTATTCAAAAGCAATGGGACCTGACCGGGAGCGGCGTGTTTACTGATGCAGTGAGCGATACCGTTAAAGTAAAATTTGCCACCACGGGCACCAAAACCGTCGGGTTACGAATCCTTACTGCGAGTCAGGCCGTAGTAACCACTTACCATCAGGTTATTGTTGCCGATCATCCGGTGGCGCGTTTTACAACAACCGGACGATGTATCGGCTTGCCGGTGACCTTTACTGATCAATCAACAGTAAACATCGGAACCATTGCTGAAAGAATATGGGAAACCGGCGATGGAAACGCTTTCGGTACGGCAACATTCAACTACCAATACCTTCAGACGGGTAATTACAACGTCAGGCTGATTGTTACCTCATCATACGGATGCGCGGATACCCTTACAAAACCGATCACCATCAACCCCTTGCCTGTATTCAATCTGAAATTGTCGGATGGAACAATGGTGAGCCCGGGAAGCGAAACCCCGATCAGCTCAGGCAAGCAATTGATATTCAGCATCGAAGGCGATCGTGATAGCCTTATCTGGCAGGGAACAGTGCGTTCCCTTACGTATGCAGTGAATTCTCCGGGAAATTATTATGTCGATGTGTACAAAGGCGGTTGTTCCGTGAGGCGTCAGTTTGTTGTAAAACAGCAAGGAGGCGCAGCACCGGCCGATGGAATGATGAACCTCTTCACTCCCAATGGCGATGGATTTAATGATGTTTGGGTGATTACCAATTACGAGGCCATCAAGCCTGTCAGGGTAGCTGTGTATACCCGCACCGGCTCGTTGGTTTATCTAAACAACAACTATCAGAACGACTGGAACGGATATCACAATGGCAACCCCTTGCCCGAGGGCACCTATTATTACATCATCGAGGGCAGGGACAACGTGGTAATCAAAGGACCATTGAGTATTATCAGATAAAATGAAAAAGGCTGCAATTTATATCATAGCATTTTTGTTGCTGCAAAAGCTGGCAGGTTTTGCACAACAGCAGCCTCTCGGCTCGCATTATCTAGTAAATCCCTATTCGCTCAACCCTGTCTTTGCCGGTCACACCTACGACAATTCCTTCTTTATGACTTTCCGTCGTGACTGGGTGGGCATCCCCGGTAGTCCTGTAACCGTACAGATGAATGGCCACCGGCATCTTGTGGAAGGCCTGCACATAGGCGGCTCGCTTCTGGGCGATCAGGCCGACATCTTTTACCGGCTGAGGGCAGGTGTCAGCCTGACCTACCACCTGCAAACCGGGGACGGACAATACCTAAGCCTGGGTTTGGGCGGTAATATGTTTCAGAGCCTTATCAGGATTGACAAAGCCAATGTTGACCTCCAAGACCCGGTACTGCGCGACCTTGACCGCCTTCTTAACACCAATTTCAATGCTTCTTTTGGATTAACATGGCAGTATGATGACTTTTTTATTGGTGGTGGCTCACCACTGGTATTGCGCACCCGTGAGGCATACTACACTGGCGTCGAGGGTCTTTTTGCATATGAGCGCGCCTGGGACGCTTTTACCGGTAACCGATTCGATATTGACGGATATTGGGAGTTCAGCCCTATGTTGCTATTCCGCAAAACCATCAATCAACCTTCAACTTTCGACGTGTCAGCCATGTTCAGCTATGACCGGAGGCTTTGGCTGGGAGCGCTCTACCGTACCACAGGCCTCTTTGGTTTGAGTGTTGGCGGACGCATTTTCGACCGGACTGTTTTTCATTATACCTACGAGGCCGGTATCGGCGGCATAAACCTTGGCTCGGGTGGCAGTCACGAAATCAGCATCGGTTTTGCCCGGCCAACGATACCGGGCGAAAACAATGGCACCAGGTATAACCGAAATCGTGATAGACATTACGACTGGGAATCTGGCCGTAAGGAAAACAACCGTTGGGATAAGCCAAAGTCGGATAAGCAGTCCAAAAAACCAAACGATAGAAACAGGCGTAAACAAGATAGCAGCAACATCCGCATCAAGCCTTACAACATGCCCCTGCAGCCACGATATGCACCTTACGAGAAGTTCTGATTGTTATATATAATTATCTTTCATGTATTTACAGGTCTTCTCTGTCGTGATGATCGTCATTCTGCAAAACTTTGCTCCTGTATTGGCACAGCAAAACGTTTCGCCGCCCGGCGTCAGTGAGATTCATATCCATCTGAACGGTAATCCGGAAAGTGTAAGTGTGGAAAAGGCTCAGCTGCGCTACAACAAGCGTTTTGCAATGAGTTTCCATACCGACGATGGCATAGCCGACGTATATACCATTGGTTTTCCATTTTTTACAGGTATCGGCAAGCCATCGAAGAGCCATCCTGGATTGTTTTTCACTGATGGTTGCGGCAACGATATCAGCTTCAAAATCAGCTCAGCCATCTTTTCGTTCAATGCATACAACAAAGAAGATATGCACAAGCCGGGAAATGCTTACAATACCGCCAACTGGCAACAGCTGGATACCATGTACCGCAACGGTTGCGGTATTTATAACCACGGCTTTACTTCAGATGCTCCCATTGGGCGCGACGAAATGGCCTATTCCATAAGGCGAAACGAAAGCTACATCAGGCGCAGATTGATAAACACGGTGCCGGAAGGCGTCAAAACACGCGTACTTGTCAACCCCAATGGCTTATCCGACTATTCCCCGGTTGCTTTTAGTCTGGGCTACCGCTATGCATTCAGAATGGGGGCCTGGACGCTGATGCCCGAGACCGGAATGAATGTCAGCACATTCAACGCATGGGATAAACCGCTTGAGCTCAACAGGGTGCTGGCCGAAAGCACCAATGTGAAACAACTTGCTGACCAGCTCAGGGCCAGAAGCATCAATGGAGCACATTACTGGATGCCTGTTTTCACGCACCGCATCATCGAAGACTATCCTCTGCAAACTTTTTTTAGCGACTGGAACTACATTGCCAATACTTACGGCAAAAACGGCAGTGATGAAATCTGGATGGCCAGCGAAGAAGAGATTCTCAACTATCTACTTGTACATCAACGCATTAATGTTGAAAAAAAGTTAAAAGACAACACTTTAGTAGTAACCCTTTCAGGCCACTTGCCACCCGATCTCAGGTTTTATCCAATCACCTTGTTGGTGCATACTCCTGGAGCGACCATCAGGTCTGTTGTTATTGACAAAGGGCAAGAGCATACGCATTCTGCTGTGGGTAGCGACAAAATGCTGATCAACCTGAGCTGGAATGGCAACAAAGAGGAACCATTGGAAGAAGCGGCCGAGTTGGCTGTGATTGCGGCAGAGCGGCATAAAAGTTTTCACTATGCCCTTGTTGCTATGGATTACGTTATGGCTATGCCGCAGGGCCGCCAGAAGACTACATTCCGACGCCGACTTTGTGCCTTACAAGGTATTGATTATGAGCCTGGATTCTGCACATTTAACGCAGCGCATGGCAGGCAATAAGCATCAATCAATTTTGCCGGAAATCTCAAACATCTGATTCTTTTTGTTACCTTACAGTCAGGCCTACTTCTGAAACCATGGCCACATAAAGCAAAAATTCACAATCGTTGATAAACCTGTGTTTTTCAATGATTTTTCAGGCTTAGGTCGTTGAAAGTCCGAATCAGCATTCTATTTCCATTTCACGTTCAACATTAATTTCAAAGACAATTTGATTTTTTGCGTTGAGCTATTTTTTTAACCAGCACATACTTTCACTCGAAAAATATAATTTTTGCAACAGGAATAATGATTTTTTCGATCAGGAAAGCAGAAGATAAGAAATAGGGCACTATTTTTACAGGTTATAATGAAGCCAAAACGAACATTGCTCCTATGAAGCAAGCATCTCTACGCCGTATCGTTTTCCTTTTTTGGATGACGAGTGTCATTTGGGCTGCGGGCCGGAGCAACGCTCTGGCACAGGGTGGTTTTCTGGGTCCTGACCGCAGCCTCTGTTTCAACGACAGCACTGTAATTGAAGCACCGCTGGCTTTCAGTTATTTGTGGAGCACTGGCCAAACCACGCGGTTTATTGTCGCCAAGCCGGCCACAACCACAGACTATTGGGTGAGCATCACCAATTTTCAGGGCCAGACGCAACGCGACACCATCCGGGTGAATGTGCTGCCCTTGCCCAATGTGGTGATCAACCCATCTGTCACCAATCTTTTACCCGGTGAGGCAGTATTGCTCACTGCCTCGGGGGCTCAGTCATACTCCTGGCTCAACGGCCCGAATACGGCCACCTTTTTTGTGCGCCCACATCTTCCTCAGAATTCATACAGAGTGCAGGGCATTGGCACCAACGGATGCACAGCCAGTGCCTCAGCTATTGTTAACGTGTTATACACGACCATCCCATCGTTCGAATACACCAAAACCTGTATTGGCGATACTACACGCTTTATGGCTAAGATCCAGACCAATGATACCGTGGTTTCCGTGCTCTGGGATCTTGATGGCGATCTGCAATTCGAAGATGGAACCGGGCCTGCGGCAAAGTTTTTATTCTCAAGCCCAGGTGAGCGTTTGGTAGGTATCAGAGTCAACACCAAGCACAGCAGCACCCCGCATTCGGTTTATCTTCCGGTGGTTGTGGGCGATTTTCCGGTGGTTCGGTTTGTGAATAAGCAGCCCTGCTCCGGTAGTCCCACGCGCTTTACCGACCAGACCAGTATGATGGTAGGTTTGCCTGATAAGTGGGATTGGACCATTGGCCAGAGCAAATACAGCATACAGCACCCCGATCACACCTTTGGCCAGCCCGGTCAGGTGCAGGTCAAATTAAAAGTGACCACTTCAGTCGGCTGTACTGACTCGCTCACTAAAATGATCAATGTGCTCAACCCCCCATCGTTCAACATACAGCTGCAGGATGGCAAACCTTTTCAGTCGCCCTACACCAAGTACCGTTTCGACACCGTCCGACTGCGCGTTTCGGGCACCCTGGATTCGGCCATTTGGAACAATCAGGTGAAAAATCTCAACTATGCCACTACTTTGCCCGGCAACTACAACGTAAGGGGCTTTCGGCTTGGTTGTCAGACACAACAGAACTTTGTTATCCTGCAAAGCAATTTTGACTTCGACCCCGGCTTCAAGGTGCAGAACATCCTCACGCCCAACGGGGATGGATATAACGATTTCTGGAAGATCGACATTCTGAACAGTATTCGGCCGGCAAGCGTGACAATCTATACACGTTCGGGCCTGAAGGTGTTCGAGTCATCCAATTATAACAACGACTGGGGCGGAACCCACAATGGCAATCCACTTCCCGAAGGATCCTACTTTTATGTGATCGAAGGTCCCCGTGGTGAAACTTTTAAAGGAACCATAACCCTCCTGCGATGAATAAGCTTCATACAATCATCCTGCTTTTACTGTTGCCGGGGGCTTATCCGGTGTTTGGTCAGCAGTTTCCGCTTTCGAATCATTACACCGAGAACCCATACAGCCTGGGGCCTCAATATGCTGGAGCGAGGAGTTCGGGCGAGTTTTTCTTCAACTACAGGAAGGACTGGGTCAACAATAATCCAGCACCTGAGACCATTCGTTTCAATGCCAACTTTGGTGTTGGCGGAGGGCTATATCTTGGCGCTGAGGCTTTTCTCGACAAGGTCGATATCCTTGAGCGATTCAAAGGGTCCCTCAGTTTCACCTATAAGCTGCAGATGAGTGATGACCAGTTTCTGCACCTTGGAATCAACGGGCAAATGTATCAGAACAGCATCGATCTGAGCAATTTGCAGGGCGACCTGAGCGACCCCCTGTTTCAGAACCTCGATCAGCTGACCAAGCTCAATTTCAATGCCGGCTGGGGTATCATGTACACCAATCCATGGTTTGAAACCGGTTTTGGGATGCCGGTTCTGCTGCGCACCCCTGATGCCTATATTTTGCAGAGCCAGGGCAATTATGCCTTTGAGCGTGAATTTCTCTTTCATGCAGGCGGCAGGGTTCCCCTCGCGGACAACACTTTTTTGATGCCCATGCTTTTGGTCAGGCATACCGCCAATCAGCCCACAGGTATCGACGGATCGGTTAATATTGTTTTCAACGATCAGTTTTGGCTGGGAGGCCTTTACCGCAATAGCCAGGCGCTTGCCTTGCTCGTTGGCGGAAGACTCGTCAGTGCCATGCAGCTGACCTATTCCTATGAAACCGGCCTTGGAGGTTATCATTACCGTTCCGGAGGCACCCATGAAATCACCCTCGGATTCAGGTTTGGCGAGAGCCAGAGCGAAGGCCGTTCAAAAAGACAAAGCACCGGAGGTCCGCCCCAGCGCAACAAAAAACGAGACAGCAACAAACGCTTTATGCTACACGAATATCAGCAGATGTACGAACAAAAATACAGGAGGGACTAAACAATGAAGCTTCTTTACCAACCCATAGCCATCCTCTTGTTGCTGCTGGCTTTACCCGGCAGCCTACATGCACAGACAGCCGATTTCACTGCCAGCCCGCTCACTGTCTGTATCGGACAATCAGTAACGTTTACTGATGCTTCCAGCGGCACCACCGGCACGGTGACCTACAACTGGAACTTTGGCCCCGGTGCCAGTCCGGCTACCGCCAATACCATTGGTCCGCATACTGTAACCTATTCAACATCAGGGTATAAAACTGTGTCGCTTACCATTTCCGATGACAATGGAAATGACACCGAAACCAAGACTAATTATATTGAGGTGCTACCCAACAACACCATTACCCTGAGCTCGGCGCCAGGAACCAACAATCAGAATATCTGCCATGGCAACCCAATAACCACCATCACCTATACCACCACAGGTGCCACCGGAGCCACCATTACAGGCCTGCCAGCCGGTGTTACAGGCAATTGGGCACTCGATGTGGTAACCATTAGCGGCACACCGTCATCGGCCGGAACATTCAATTACACCATCAATCTCACCGGCGGCTGCGGCACAGTGGCAGCCTCAGGATCTATTGTTGTCAACGCAATTCCAAGCCCGGCCGTTACGATTACATCCAACGAGTCGAATGTGTGTATCGGTACACTTGTAACTTTTACCGCTACCCCCGTTGCACCTGGCTCCTCTCCAGATTATCAATGGAGGGTGAATGGGAATCCTGTTGGGCCAAATCTGCCCTCTTTCAGTTACACGCCCAACAACGGCGACAATGTATTGGTTCAAATGACCAGTTCGCTGACCTGCTCACCGGGCATGGTCAATTCCAACACCCTGGTCATGACGGTAAGTCCTTCGATTACACCATCGGTAACAATCAGCGGAGCAAACCCCGTATGTCAGGGCATCAATGTGGTTTACACCGCCACTCCGGTCAATGCCGGCAACAATCCTACCTATCAATGGTTTGTGAACAATGTGCTGCAGGTGGGTCAAACAGCATCATCTTTTGCCTTCACCCCCTCCAACGGTGATCAGGTATGGGCAGTAGTGCAATCAAGCGCATGTACCGGAGCCACAGCCAATTCGAACACCATCACCATGACGGTGAACCCGAATGTAACACCCTCGGTGAGCATCCTCGGCCCGAATATCGTATGTGCCGGCACACCGGTAACTTATACGGCAGTACCCGTTAATGGAGGCAGTTCGCCGTCTTTCCAGTGGAAGGTGAACAACGTGAATGCCGGAACGAACAGCCAAACCTTTCTGTACACTCCCAGCAATGGCGACGTCATCACTGTTGTTTTAACTTCAAGTGCCAGCTGCCTCAACACATCAACCGCCACGAGCCTGCCAATCACCATGATTGTCAACCCCATTTTGCCTGTTGCGGTTACCATCACTGCCAACGACCCCGACCTGGAGGTTTGTGTTGGCACACCTGTAACATTCACCGCAAACACGTCCAATCAGGGTGGAACGCCCGTTTATCAATGGAAAGTCAACGGCATTAATGCAGGCACGAACAGTGCGACCTATACTTATGTGCCTGCCAATGGCGACCAGATTCAGGTGCAGCTCACCTCGAGCGAAGTGTGTGCCACGGGGAATCCTGCCACATCCAACACCCTCACCATGACGGTGCTGAGTCAGCTGATTGCCGGCGTACTGGTCACTCCCGATGCCAACAATGTTTGTCAGGGCACACTGGTTAACTACACGGCAACGCCCTTCAACGGAGGCAGCAACCCTATCTACCAGTGGCGCGTGAATGGGGTGAATCAGGGCGGTCCCACTGCCAGCAACACCTTCAGCTATATCCCCGAAAACGGAGATCAGGTGACGGTGCAGATGACCTCGAACGAAAGCTGCGTGCTGAGCTCAGTGGCCACTTCGAATCCTGTTACCATGATGGTGAACCCGATACTGACCCCATCTGTCCAGATCTTTGCTACATTAACCACAGTTTGCGCCGGTGAACAGGTTGCTTTCACTACGCTGGTTACCAATGGGGGAACCCCATCTTTTCAGTGGAAAGTGAACAATGTGAATGTGGGCACTGACTCTCCCAGCTTTACTTACACCCCTGCCAATAATGATGTTGTTCGTGTTGAGGTTACTTCAAGTCTGAGCTGTGTGAGCGCTCCCACAGTAGTGTCACCACCGGTGACCATCACGGTAAACCCAATTTTACCTGTCAGCGTCAGCATCAGTCCGGCAACAGTGGATATTTGCGCAGGTCAACCGGTCAACTTCACCGCCAGCCCCTTGAATGGCGGTTCAGCCCCCATCTTCCAGTGGAAAGTAAACAACACGAATGTTGGCAGCAACAGCCCCTCCTTCTCCTACACTCCGGCCAATGGCGACCAGATATCGGTCGTGCTCACTTCGAGTGAGATATGCATTTCAGGAAGTCCTGCCACCTCGAACATCGTGGCTGCCGTGGTAGCCCCTTCACCTTCGGTCAACCTGACCTACACCAACAGCTCCACTCCGAAATGTGTGAACGACAGCATCTTCATGCAAACGCCATTCAACCCTTCCTACCTCTATAAATGGTACAAAAACGGAGAACTGGTGCTGCAGGGAACAGGAACAGGATTTAATACTTACAAGTTTAAAATCACAGCCACCACTACAGTCAAGGTCGTTGTGAAGCTGAATGACTGCGAACTTGAAGACGAAGAAACCATTGTAGCCCACCCACTTCCAAACATCCAGCTCAATGCCAGTGCAGCACAGGTGTGCTCACGCTCTCCGCTTACACTGACACTATTAGGCATTTCGGGCACGACATGGAACTGGATCCACCCCGATACGGTAGCAAACTTCACCCCGATTACCATCTTCCCTATCCAATCTGGCAACCACTTGTTTTCGGCAAGGGCCACCTCATTTTACGGGTGCACCGACACAGCCCGTGTCACCGTCAATGTGTTGCCACCACCTGCTTTGAGCATCACTGCAGAAGGAGGCCCCAATGCCTGCACAAGCGCTCCGAAACAGTTTACGGCCACCCAAAACAGCAATTACACCTACAAATGGTTTGTGGCAAATCAATTGAAACCCCTAGCTACCACTCATTTATTCAGCGACACCATCAAAGGCACCAATCCGGTTTACGTAAAAGTGCAGGCGACTAATACCATTACCGGTTGCGTAAATGCTGATTCGGTGCTGGTTACGCCTGTTCAGGCCCCTATCCTGAATATGGATGTGAGCAAGAATCAGCTTTGCCGGGGCGACCAAACCTTTATCGTGCTCTCGTCGGCAAGCACCCCTCCCATCAATTTTTCCTGGGGCGATGGTCTGCAGGGCAATGTGCTTACGCGTGGCTTTATCCCAACACAGGATACAACAATATGGGCCGAGGCGATCAACTCAACAGGTTGTATCACCCGCAAGACAGCGAACTTTCTTGTGCGTGATACCCTGGCCTTCAGCATTGCTTCTTCGAACGGTAACCTGCCCGTATGCATCGGCACCGATGTTGTATTCAATGCTCCTGTTGCCCCCAGTTATAAATACCAGTGGTTTGTAAACGGGGTGCTGATACCGGCCGCCACGACCCACACATACACCCGTTCGTTTACCCAGAATGCCATCGTGAGGGTTATTGTCACAGATACTGTTGTGGGTTGCGGAGGCTCGGCCTTCAAACAGATTACAACAAGGGTGGCGCCTATATTCAATCTGGGGCCTGATCTTCAGGTGTGCGAAAAAGAGGTGGTAACCCTCACTGGTCCATTGGGCGACGGGTTTACCTATAAATGGTATCGCAACAACGAACTGTTACCTTTCAGCACCAGCAGGGTGTTAAACTTTGTAGTACCCCAGGGAATCACCACCCTCAGGCTCGAAGCCTCTTCTGCCGAAGAATGCACTACTTCGGATGAGGTCATCATTACTTCAAAACCCATACCGGGAATTGTTGTAAGCGCAAGCAACAGCAGCATCTGTGCAACAGGTTTTGTTGACCTAACCATCCAGACCAATGGTGCCACCAGCAGCAGGTGGTGGGACAATTTCTCGGGCAACATCAACCCCCGCAGGTTTTTCCCATTTGGTTCCGATACATCCTACATTTTCTGGGCCGAAGCCATCAACGGTTTCTCGTGTATCAACCGCGACTCGGTTTCGGTGTATGTGCGTCCGCTGCCTGCTGTGCCACTTACCGTTTCGGGGGGCTCCAATATCATTTGCTATCAGGCCAATGCCACCATCACTGGTCCTCAGGTTCCCGGCCATCAATATCAGTGGTTTATCGATAATCAGCCCACCGGTGGCAACAGTCACCAGCTCACCTTCAAGGTGACAAAGAACGTTGTGGTTAAGCTAAAGGTGACCGATGCCTTCGGATGTGAGAACGAAAATCAGTTATCCATCCAATCGCTTAACCTGCCGGGTATCATTCTGCAGCCCGACACCGTAAGGGTATGTCAGGGCAAGGAGTTTATGCTCACCATCAACAACCAGCATGTGGTTTCCTACGCATGGTTCGACGGACTGGCAGGCAATATTTTGCAGCGCAGTTTTGTGGCCAATCAGGTGGGAACATACACCTATTGGGCTGAGGGCTATAATGCAGCCGGATGCCTGAGCCGCGATACCACGCATGTGATTATGCAGCCTAATCCTGTGGCTCAGATCATTCCTCCGCCCAACGGATTGGTGGCCTGCCAGCATACCGAAGTGGTGCTCAATGCCTTGCAATATGCCGGATACACTTATAAATGGTTTAAGGACGGGGTACAAGTGGCTACAACACCAATTTACAGCTTCACCGCTGATGTCACGAGCCTTATCCGCCTCGAAGTAACCAATCAGTTTGGCTGTGTTACATCAGCAGAGGTCACAATAACGGTTAATGAAACACCTGTGGTAAACCTTGGCCCCGACCAGTCAATTTGTGAGGGTTATCTGGCAGAATTCAGCAGCCCCACCGGACCGGGCATCACGCACACCTGGCTGGTGAATGGCATTCCGGTGAGTGGCAACCCTGTTTATCGTTTCAAGTTAACGCAGAGTATCAGTCTTCGGCTGGAAGTGAGCACACCGCAGGGTTGTTTCGCTGCCGACGAAATGTTCATCACGGCCCTACCTTCGCCCAACATCAACCTCAGCCCCGACGAAGCTACAATCTGCCTTGGCGATCAGGCCATACTGAACCTGACTACCAACGGAACATCGTTCATCTGGTGGGATGGTTTGGGTTCGAATGTGCACCTCAGAAGTTTTCTGCCCACCTTTGGCGATTCAACCTATGTGTTCTGGGCCGAGGCCGTCGGCGCCAACGGGTGTCGTTCGCGCGATACCAGCTATTTCACAGTGCGCAAACACCCACAGATATCACTTCAGATTCAAGGAGGAAACAATACGGTTTGTAAGGGAACATCGGTCACAATCATCGGGCCACAACAAGCCGGGTATCAATATCAATGGTTTGTGAATAATCAGCAAGTGCCCGAAAGCAGCCACCTGCTGACCAGACAAATCATAGAGAATTCGTGGATTAAGCTGAAGGTAACTGACCAGTTCGGCTGCTCATCCGCCGATTCGCTGCAAATATTCATTCATACTGCTCCGGGTATCTTACTCTCGCCCGATACATTGGATGTGTGTTTCGGAAGCAATTTCACGCTGACCATTAATACGCAACACATTCAGTCTTTCAACTGGTGGGACAATCTGGCAGGCAACCAGACCAGCCGTACTTTTGTTGCCAATCAGATAGGTACTTTTATCTACTGGGCCGAGGGCATCAACAGTATTGGCTGCGTATCGCGCGATACCGCCATCATCCACGTGCGTCCATTGCCCAACGCATTGATACAAACACCGGTTGGGACCTCCATCTGTCAGGGCGAGACCATGACTCTCCTTACCGCTATGGAAGGCGAAAACACCTACGAGTGGTACATCAATAATATTCTGATGGCCAGTGGTCCGGAGCTGAGCTATGTGGCCATGGAATCCGACACAGTTAGCCTTGTCGTGACCAATGAGTATGGCTGCACACGCACACGCAACGTCTTTATCATGGTGAACCCGACACCTCACATCAATATCTTTCCTGTACAGGAAGCCTGTCTGGGCGAAACACTGACGGTTGAAGCCCCTGTGGGACCAGGCTTCACCTACAAATGGTTCCTGAACGGGGTGCTCTCCGGCACCGACACCACATTCAGCTATTTTGTGGCCGATACGGTGACTCTCAGGCTTGAGGTGAACACGATATTCAATTGTTCTGATGCCCTCGACATCATCATTATTCCACTCATCAACCCTAAAATGACCCTATCGGCCTCAGACAATGACATTTGTCTCGGCGAAAGTGTTACCCTCGCTGCAAACATCAGCGATGCTGCCGATTTCAGGTGGTGGGATGGTTTTGCAGGGCTTACGCGGATTGTAACACCTGCCGACACCGGGCTGATCCGATACGCCGCAAGGGTCATCAGTCCCGACAATTGCGTTGTCTTTGATACCATAAATGTGATGGTACGGCCCAATCCCAAGGCCAGGATGAAAATCAGCCTTGGTGCATCCTCCGTCTGTCAGAATAGCGAAGTCACGTTCTCGGTGCGCGAAACAAGTGGCGTACCTGTTTCGCATGTGATCTGGAACAACAATGTTATCCAGCCCATGGGCAACGATACAGTTAAGTTCTTTACACGTCAGTTCAACCAGACTTCTTGGACCAATGTCAGGATGATAAGCACATTCGGATGCTCGGGGGCCGACAGCCTGCGTGTTACCGTGCAGCCGCTTCCGTCTATGACCATCTCGGCCGATACAACGGTTTGTGCCGGTCAGCCGCTCACCCTGAAGGTCACAGGAGGCTTCAGCTGCATCTGGACCGATGTTAACGGACAGATTCTTGGTGTGGGCTACGACCTGAACATTCAGCCTACACAAACCCGTCGCTACTATGCCACAATCACGGGCGGGCCGCCATTGGGATGCCTGCGTACAGACAGTGTCATGGTCACGGTACTTCCGGTACCTCAGATCACCGCAAATGCCAGCGCACAAAATGTTTGCGGCGGAACGTCCATCATCCTGACAGCTACCGGAGCACAATCGTATATCTGGTCAACCGGACAAACAGGATCGAGCATAACGGTAAGGCCGAATAGCACAACAGTTTACAACGTAATTGGTGTCTCGGCCAATGGTTGCACCAGTTCGGCTTCAGTAACCGTCAACATTATCCCTTCGCCTCAGGTGAGCCTCACAGGACTGGCATCGCATTATTGCCTCAACGATGCTCCTGTGGCACTTGCTGGCACACCATCGGGCGGTATCTTCAGTGGTCCGGGGATTGTTGGGGGTCAGTTCAGGCCACAGGTGGCCGGTCCAGGAAATCATATGATCGTGTATTCGTATGTGAATTCGTTTGGTTGCTTCGGGTCTGATACAGCCTATACCACAGTAATCAATATTTCGGCCTCCATTAACCTTGGGCCTGATGTGGCCATTTGTCCGCACGAGCAGGTGCTGTTCGATGCCGGGCCGGGATTCCAGCACTACTACTGGAGCACCGGCGATACCACCCGCACCACAACTGTGAGGGGCAACAGCTACTTCCCTGGCACCACCCGCACCATTACCGTGGTTGGAACCATTGCTCAGTGCTCGGCATTGGGTTCGGTCAAAGTGACCATACGCAACGACTGTTACATCGGTATTGGCGAACAAGATGAAAACAACCGTATCAGCCTGTCGCCCAATCCTACACACGGCCGTTTCACCATAAACCATAGCCTGCCGGAAGGCGAAAACATCCGAATTGATATCTTCAGCAGCAAAGGCGTCAATGTTTACAGCAGTGAAAGCCAGACGTGCACAGCGTTATCACCCTGTACTCTTGACCTGGGATACTTGCCTGCAGGCATTTACTCTGTGCTTGTGGTACACCAGAGCAAGCAATATGTTCGTAAGCTTGTGCTGATGTAGCATCACACAACTGGATTGCACCTCATGGGCAGGATTTTGGCTACTTTTGCGCAAAATTCCTGCCCATGAGTCGTTTTATCGGTATTGGCAATGCCCTGGTGGATGTGCTTGTTCAGATTCCCGATCCATCCATACTTGAAGCCCTTCAATTGCCAAAAGGCAGTATGCAACTTGTCGATCATGCACGTGCACAACAGGTGATGCAGTCGGTGCGTCACTACGGCCATCACAAGGCTTCGGGGGGGTCGGCCTCCAACACCATCCACGGTCTTGCCCGTCTTGGCAATAGCACATCATTTATCGGACATACCGGCAATGACGAAACTGGTCATTTTTTCCGTCAGGATATGGAAAAAGCCGGTATAAATCCGGTGCTCATCACCAACGATGATCCTTCCGGTATTGCTCATGCCCTGATCACACCCGATGGCGAGCGTACTTTTGCCACCTTTCTGGGAGCAGCAATCAGGCTGAGCGCAGCCCACCTCGATACTTCGATGTTCGAAAACGCTGACTACCTCTATGTTGAAGGGTATCTGGTTCAGAACGAAGCCTTGATTCGACGGGCCGTGGAGTTGGCAAAACGCTGCGGATTGCAGGTGGTGCTCGATCTGGCCAGCTACAATGTGGTTGAAGCCAACAGGCCCTTGCTCGACGAGCTGTTGCGCAGCAATGTCGATATTGTTTTTGCCAATGAGGAAGAGGCCAGGGCGCTGACAGGCAGCGCTCCGGAAGAAAGTCTGGATTATCTGTCGAGTGTGTGCGGCACTGCCGTAGTAAAGCTGGGTGCACGCGGAGCTATCGTCAAATGTGGTTCAACCATCATTTCAGGTCCTGCATTCGAAGCCAAGGTGCTCGATACTACCGGTGCCGGCGACTTGTTTGCAGCAGGTTTTCTTCATGTTTTTGCCAATGGCGGCTCGCTGCAGGACGCGGTCGAAGCCGGAGCAGTGCTGGGAGCAAGGGTGATCGAACATCTGGGGCCAAAAATCCCTGACGAACAATGGCCCGCACTTTCCCGAAGCATCAGGAAAAACTGAGCAAATCAGGCTCCAGCACCCTTAGCCACATAGCCTGAATCGCTTATTCAGCTTCGTTATAAATAAGCCGGCTTACCATTGTTATTGCCCTTAAATTCATAAATTTGCGGTTTTATTACCCCGCAGGATATTAATTTAATATGAACTGATATGAAGATTTTTCAGACAGAAGAGATTAGAAATCTGGCACTGATAGGTGCCGCCAAGTCAGGGAAAACAACCTTGTCCGAAAACATGCTTTTCGAGGGCAAGGTGATTAATCGCAAAGGCTCGGTTGACGACAAGAATACTGTATCGGACTACAGGCCAATTGAAACCGAGAGGCAGATTTCGGTTCACCTTTCGCTCCTGCATACCCTGCACGACGGGAAGAAATTCAACATACTCGATGCACCTGGATTCAGCGATTATACCGGCGACATCCTTGCCGCCGTCAACGTAGCCGATATGGCTGTTTGTACGGTCAACGGTCAGTCGGCTGTTGAGGCCACCACCGAAAACGCATGGCGTCAGGCAGCCAAAGCCAACACTCCTGTGATCTTTTTCATCAACCAGCTCGACCACCACAATGCCAACTTCGATGAAACCGTACGTCAGCTCAGGGATTATTTTGGCGAAAAAGTGACTCTTGCCCAATATCCGGTCAATACCGGCGAAGGTTTCGATACCGTTATCGACCTCATGCTGATGAAGATGCTCAAGTTCAAGACGGGCGGAGGCGAGCCAAAGGTAAGTGATATTCCTGCCGGCGAAATGGCCAGAGCCGAAGAATTGCACCGCACTTTGGTGGAGGTAGCAGCTGAAGGCGATGAAGCCCTGATGGAAAAGTATTTTGAAAACGACACCCTCAGCCTCGACGAGATTCGCGAAGGCATCCGCAAGGGTTTGGTCAACCGTGGCGTGTTTCCGGTATTCTGCGGTGCCGCCAAACATGGCGTAGGAGTGCAAAGGCTGATGGATTTTATCAGCAAAACCTGCCCCTCGCCTGCCGAGGCCCGTGGACGCTGCACAACCGAAGGAAAACAATATACCTGCAAATCCACCGATCCGGCTGCACTCTTTATCTTCAAGATGGCCAATGAGCAACATCTCGGCGAAATTTCGATGATCAAGGTATTGGGAGGTGAAATATATGAAGGACAAGACCTGATAAACCCCCGCACGAATAACAAGGAACGTATCTCGCAACTTTTCGTGGTAAACGGAAAGAACCGTGAAAAAGTAGAAAAAGTTGTTGCCGGCGATATTGCCGTAACCATCAAACTTAAGGATGCACGCACCAACGACAGTCTGATAGATAGCAAAGCTGCCGATGCAGGATTTGCACCCATTGTATACCCTGACCCTCTGTTCTCCGTTGCCATAAAAGCCGCCAACTCCAACGACGACGAAAAGCTTGGCAGCATACTGCAGGATATGCACCGCACCGATCCCACCATCATTGCCGGGCTTTCGCGCGAGCTCAAACAGCTTATTCTGCAATGTCAGGGCGAATACCACCTGAACACCGTGAAATGGTATCTGGACAATGTGTATAAAATAGAAGCCGTACTCGCATCGCCCAAGATTCCTTACCGCGAAACCATCACCAAGTCGGCTAAGGCCGACTACAGGCACAAGAAGCAATCGGGCGGAGCCGGACAATTTGGCGAGGTTCACCTGATGGTTCAGCCCTATTTCGAAGGCTACAAAGATCCAACCGATTTTCCGGTACGCGGCAAGGAAGAACACAGTTTGTCGTGGGGAGGAAAACTGGTCTTCAACAACTGCATTGTTGGCGGTTCCATCGATGCCCGATTCATGCCGGCCATCCTCAAGGGAATCATGGAACGCATGGAAGAAGGACCACTCACAGGCTCATACGCCCGTGACCTTGTAGTATATGTTTATGATGGCAAAATGCACCCTGTTGACTCGAACGAAATCTCGTTCAAACTGGCCGGACGCAATGCTTTCAGCATCGCATTCAAAAATGCAGGGCCAAAGATCATGGAACCCATCTACGATGTTGAAGTGCGCATGCCTGAAGATATGATGGGGGCTGTGATGACAGATCTTCAGGGACGTCGCGCTGTGATCATGGGAATGGACTCCGACGGCAAGTATCAGACTATCCGCGCCAAAGTACCACTCGCCGAAATGGACCGCTACAGCACCTCGCTCAGCTCGATCACTTCGGGACGTGGCAGCTTCAGTATGAAGTTTGCCGAATATAGTCAGGTTCCGGGCGATGTACAGACCAAGCTGCTCAAAGAGTACGAAGAAAAACTCAAGGACGAGGATTGATCCTCAAGGGGTTTATAAAAACGAAAAAGGCCGCCCTCATAGGGTGGCCTTTTTCTTTAGCTGGTATTCACAAAATCGGACTACATGATGCGTTAGCGGACAAATACGTAACGAATGACGCCTACACTCATGCTTGTATTGTTGCGGTACATATGCTTCGAAGCAATAACCCTGGTATTGAACGGAATATCGTTGATGTATGGTTCCTCTTGCATACGGAAGGGAACACTTAAAGCCTTCTCCGAAAGCGTACGGCTTGCGATCTGACGGGTGTCGAAAGGAATATCGTCAATATAGGCTTCCTCAGCAGGCCTGAAATCGGCGGTGAGGCGACTGGCCTGTACCGAATCGAAAATGGCCTTAGTGTTGAACGGGATGTCATCGATATACTCTTCTTCTGTATGCTTCCAGTTGCCTGCCCAGAGACTTGCGGATGCAAACAGAAGTGCGATGCTGATGATTTGTGCTTTTGTTTTCATTGTCTTATGAATTTTTTTGTGTTTTCTTATCGGTTACACAATCTAAGACGTAATACCGTGCCAAAAGTTACACACATCTGTATATCAACTATTTAAAAACACATCCTCTCCTGGGCCGAAGGAAAAGTAAGCACAAGACGAACACCAAGCGTCCGCAATCGTACACCTTCGGCGTTAAAGCCAAAGGAAAAATAAATGACTTAAAAAAAAGGCTTAAGGTTTTAGTTTGAAAGGCTGTATGAGGCGCGAGGCCCTTTCGTTGTCGAAACGATCGATGATAGAAGTAAACCGTTCAATATCTACAGGTTTCAGAATATAATCATAAGCTCCATAGCGGCGGGCTTTATCGCGGTACTTTGAGAAAGCGGTTACAAAAATGACGTCAAATCGGCGAAACGGGAAGCGTTCGAGCAGATCGAATCCGGAGCCTCGCGGCATATCAACGTCCAGAGTCAGCAGCTCAGGTTCGGTTTGCTTGATTTTCTCCCAGGCCTGGTCAATCATGTTGGCAGTCATCACCACTTCTGTTTGCTTACAGAATTCTTTGATAATCATTTCGATAAGCGCAACCGCATCGGGTTAGTCGTCCACGATGCCTATTCTGATTTTATCCATTGGTTTTCAATTTTGCCTGATCTAGAAAACGAAGCACTGCCCTGGTTCCATTTGCCTCACCTGTGTCCGAATAGAGGGCAGTAATTTCCAGACTGATGTTTGTCTGTCTGCTTTTAATAATCAAAAATATTCTTTTTTCGATGATCGAAAGGCCCAGCGAGGTCCTTTTCTCCCTCGTGTGGCGGGAAGCGGCTTCGCGACCAATGCCGTTGTCCTGCACAATGGCCAGCAGGTGCTGTTCATCGTGATAAAAGCCAAGATTAAAATGCCCTTCCCCTGAAAAAGCCTTTAATCCATGAATTATTGCATTCTCGATAAGGGGTTGTATAAGGAATACAGGGATCATGGTGCCTTCCTGATCGATCATTTCGTTACAACAAATCTCATAAGAAAATGTGTGTCTGGCCCGGGCCGATTCCAGCTCAAGGTATTGTTTCAGAAGCTGAATCTCGCTGGCTAAGGGCGTGGTGTCGGGCTTTTGGGCATTTTCGAGCATAGCCCTCATGAAACCTGCAAATCGTGTAAGATAGCGGCTTGAAGACACCTTATCGTTTTCAAGGATATACCACTGAACGGTATTGAGCGCATTGAACAAAAAGTGAGGGTTCATCTGCAGGGCAAGGGCTTCCTGCTGATAGCGTCTCATTTCGTTGACGATATTCCTCTGCCGTGTCAGATGTGCGTTCACTGCCCAGAACAAGCCCAGCAGCAGGAGTATGCTCAGGATAATGAACAATGCAATGAATCACCAAGCCATCCAAAAAGGCTTCTGGACAACAACCCGAATCGTTTCGCCGGCAGCCGACCAACTTCCATCGGGGTTTTGCACCTGCACCTCGAAAGTATAATTTCCGGGAGGCAAATAAGGATAAGATGCGGTGGTCTGCTGGTTGACCACCCACTCATTTTCAATACCCGAAAGCTTGTGCCTGTAGGTATGCCTGCCCTGTATAAAGAACGAGATAGCAAAATAGCTGAAGCTGATGCTGTTTTGATTGTGGAGCAGGGTTATCGTTCCCAATTCCGGGCGCCCGATGGGGTTGTTGCCAGCCACAATACCAGTGATATGGCATGGCATGCGGATGCGCTGCAGCATCTGTGGGTCAACCTCCAGAAAACTGATAAACCCGGCGCTTGAAGCAACGATCTTGTTGTTGCCGGATGTCATGGCCGACACCTCGTTGGCCAACAGGCCATATCCGGATGTAATGTTCTGAATGAATGACAAGTTTCCATTAATCGTGCTTCTGGCCAGTATCGATAAACCTTTGTTTGTACCGACAATGGTAAGTGCGCCTTTGAGCTCAATAAAGTTGACCGAAGACGACAACAAACCTTCCTTACGGCTGAAGCTTATGAGCGTATCGGCAGTAAGAAGCAGCAATCCCCTCTCGCGTTTGCCAATCCAAAGACTGTCGTTGCGCCAACGGAGCGCAATTACCCTACATGTCCCCAGGCCATGATGGCGCACAGGTACAACATTCTCTCCATCGAAAGCTTGGAGACCGTTCTGATCGCCCAGATATAGTATGCCATTGGATTCTGTAACAATGGCTTCGACCCGCTTAAGCTTATTTTCCTGGTATAGTTCAGAAACCTCCAGCTGAGGTGTAATGTTGTAATAACCAGCAAACGACCCCACCCATAAGACATTTCGGAAGGTGTCATGAAAAAGGCTTTTTACACTCCAGTGGCCATATTTTTTTTCAGACAGGGCGGGCACAGCAACCCTTCGTCCGCTGATGGCATCAAATAAAATCAAACCCTTGTAGGTACCAATCCATAATAATCTTCCATCCTGAACGGGCATGATACGGCTGATAATGGTGTCGCCGGAAAGGAATACAGGAATAGTCCGGGCCACCTTTCCATCTTATGAACCGATGGAACTGAACGAGCTGAACCAAAGCCTGCCGCTCTGATCGTACTTCAGGTCGATAATCGTTTCCTGGCGAAACATGCTAGGGGGCACAATCACCTTGTTGCGTTGCTCTGGAATATAAAAAACACCTGAGTTCATGGAGGTAAACCACAAGCCTCCCTCATGGTTTTCGCTGAATGAACTCATGGGTTCTCCATCCAGAAATACCTCAAGTTCGTTTAACTCCCTGTCGTACAGGCGCCCTCCGCCTCCATTGGTTGACATCCATATCCTTCCCTGGCGGTCAGAGTCTATTTTGATGATTGGATGTGGCAGTCTGATAACGCGCCTGATCTGGCCCGAACGAAAATGAATTACGTAATTGTTCTCAAAAAAATAGACATCATTATCCAGTTTAAGGGCATCATTGAAATAGTGTCCGAAAAACCTGAAATCCAATATACGGCTCACATCGAAAGTGTCGGCTCCGGCACAAGATGAACGTAGAATAACGGTCTTTGTGGGGTTCACTCTGGGAAAATCAATAAGCATCCTGCCATCATGTCCGGCTTCAAGTATCACTGTGTTTTCGTTCTTATGGGGGGTTGCTTGGGTTATATTTCATTGATTATCAACATCAAACAGGTCATCAGAACGTAAAGAGAATCTGATATTTTCGGCGGTATCGACAATAAAATGGTTAAAAATGGTGTACCGTGTATGGGTGTTCAGCTTAAGGAAGTCAACCAGCTTCTCGTTATAACGGTATGGCACAATCCTCTCTTTGAAGTGGTAGCCCAGTTTTCCGGACAAGGTAACAAACCAGACCCGGTTTTTGTCGTCCTTAAAAAGCGTGAACACCGAATTCTCAGGAAGTCCATCATGCACGTCGAAAGTGCGAAACTGATAGCCGTCGTAACGCACAAGGCCGTGGTCGGTACTGAACCACATATAACCATCATCATCCTGAACAGAGTGATAGACCTCGCTCGAGGGCAAACCCTGCCTGCTGTCGTACTTACGAAAAAAGTGATTCTGCGCGTGCAGCAATGTTGCTCAACCAACAATGAAAAAGGTTAGGCCAAGCCGGTGAAGCATAATGCCTGAATGTCCTTACAAATATTAGGCTACTAATAAAGTCACTCAAAGGAATCAGGCTGAATCAGTCAGCAATGACGCCGCTGCCAAGGCAATAAGGTTCGTCAGGGTGATAGAGCACCCCAAACTGCCCGGGAGCTATGCCGCTGAGCAGGGTATCGGATTCCACAACCACCTTTTGGCCTTTGATGCGCAGATTTCCGGTATTGAAGCCGGGCTGGTGCCGGATTTTAAAACGCACAGGCATGCCGTTGGTGAGATTAAAGTCGCTGTTCAGCAGGCTGATGTCAACAAGCGGAACCTCATGGCCCGTGAGTGCTTCGGGATGAAGGGCATTGGAAACATAGATCACGTTGTCAACAACATCTTTCAGCACCACATACCATGGACCACCACTGAGGCCTAAGCCCTTCCGCTGTCCGATGGTATGAAACCAGAAACCTTTGTGCTGTCCGAGCACACGGCCGGTATCCAGCTCAACAATCTTCCCCGGACGTTCGCCTGTATATCGCCGGATGAATTCGTTGTAGTTGATCTTTCCCAGGAAACAGATGCCCTGGCTATCGGGGCGGTGCGCCGACGGCAGCCGCATCTTTTCTGCAATGGCGCGCACCTGGGATTTGTTGAGGTTTCCCAGCGGAAACATCAGCTTTTGAAGCTGTTGCTGCGTTACATGTGCCAGAAAGTAAGTCTGGTCCTTCACCGGATCGGCTGCCAGACCCAGGTGTTGTTGACCGTTCTTTTCGAGTATGCTGGCATAATGCCCGGTGCTGATGCACTCGAACTGATTTCCAAACCGCTCCTCGAATGCCCCAAACTTGATGAGCCGGTTGCACATCACATCAGGATTCGGTGTCAGACCCTTCTTTACAGCGTCAATGGTATAGGCAACCACCCTTTCCCAGTATTCCTTCTGCAGGTCGACGATAATAAAATGACAATCGTATTTATCAGCAATATAAGAAGTGATCTCCACATCTTCCTCCGATGGGCAGTCGGTAAAACCGGGCACATCCTCCATACCAATTTTAATATAGAAGATAACCGGATCGTAGCCCTGCTCCTTAAGCAAGGGGATCGTTACTGAGCTGTCCACTCCACCTGAAACCAGGGCTGCAATTTCCATTGTTGCAACAATAAAATGCAAAGTTCGCCTTTTCTGCCTAACCGTGGCCTATCAATCAGACGCATCCTTTTATTGCACGCACAAAACCCCTACCTTTGTATGCTCCTCATAAATTATGTATTCATCTGTAAACCAATAATAAACCAGATATGTACGGAAAAATCCAGCAACATCTTCAGAACGAGCTGAGCGCTATCCGCGAGGCCGGATTGTTCAAGAACGAGCGCATCATTGTCAGCCCGCAACATGCCGAAATCACGCTGAACTCGGGACAAAGGGTACTCAACTTTTGTGCCAACAACTATCTTGGTCTTTCGGACAACCCTCAGCTGATCGAAGCAGCCAAGAAGGCCCTCGACACCCACGGCTTTGGCATGAGTTCGGTACGTTTTATCTGCGGTACGCAAGATCTGCATAAAACGCTGGAAAAGAAGGTGGCAGAATTTTTCGGCACGGAGGATACCATCCTCTATGCTGCTGCTTTCGATGCCAACGGAGGCGTTTTTGAGCCATTGTTTGGCGAGGAAGACGCCATCATTTCCGATGCACTCAACCATGCCAGTATCATCGATGGGGTGCGCCTGAGCAAGGCCAAGCGCTACCGCTATGCCAATGCCGATATGGAAGATCTCGAAAAACACCTGATCGAAGCTCAGGCCCAGCGGTTCCGCATCATCGTCACTGATGGTGTGTTTTCGATGGACGGCAACGTGGCACCCATGGACAAGATTGTTGCGCTTGCCGAAAAATACGATGCGCTGGTGATGGTCGACGAGTGCCACTCGGCCGGAGTGGTTGGCGAAACGGGCCGCGGTGTGACTGAGCTTTTTGATATCCGAGGCAAGGTGGACATCATCACAGGCACTTTGGGCAAAGCTTTTGGCGGAGCCATCGGTGGTTTCACCACAGGGAAGAAAGAAATCATCGAACTGCTTCGTCAGCGTTCGCGGCCCTACCTGTTTTCCAATTCGCTGCCTCCGGTGGTGGTGGCTGCCGGCATACGGTTGTTTGAGATGATGGACGAAACCAACGAGCTGCAGGATAAGCTTCACGCAAACACTTCGTACTTCATGGAAAAAATGCTGGCGGCAGGTTTCGACATCAAGCCAACACAGTCAGCCATCTGTGCCGTGATGCTTTACGATGCACCCCTTTCGCAGCAAATGGCCTCGCGCTTGCTCGACGAGGGCATCTATGTGATCGGGTTTTATTACCCTGTTGTCCCCAAAGGTCAGGCGCGCATCCGTGTTCAGCTTTCGGCAGCACACGAGCGCGAACACCTTGACAAAGCTATTGTGGCCTTTACCAAGGTAGGACGCGAACTGGGTGTTATCGGCTGAGAGACGAGTTCATGGGGCAGGCCAGAGGGCTAACCGGTAAGCCATGGCACGAGCCGGCAGTGTTTGTTCATCATCAAAATGCGATGAAGCGATGATATATGGTATTGGCACTGACATTATTGAAGTGGGCCGGATGGAGCGTCAGCTGGCCAACAGTACCGGCCTGCGCGATAAGCTGTTCACCCATCGCGAACAGGAATACGCCGAAGGCAAGGTGACGCGATCGCAGCATTACGCAGCACGCTTTGCTGCCAAGGAGGCCTTCTTCAAAGCCCTGGGCACAGGCTACCGCTTTGGCATGGCCTTTACCGAAGTGGAGGTAATGAACGATGAACTCGGCAAGCCAACCTTCATCTTCCATGGAAAAGTAAAGGAGTATCTCCACAACGAAAACATTACAACCATTCACCTGAGCATATCGCATGTGAAGGAGATGGCCAATGCCTTTGTTGTGATTGAGCGGGGCAGTCCTTGAAACGCTTCCGGCCGCATTAGCCTGCATAAGGAACCAGATCATCTTCCCTTGCTGGCAGGCCAACTCAGCAAACATCTCCTGAGGCCCGTCGAACACCGGCTGTTGCCTTTGTGGCAATTTTGCGGGCTGATAGCCGTTTAAACCTAACTTTGCGGACAATGAAGCCTATGCGTTACCTGGTTTTTCTTTGGTTTGTGTTGCTGACATGCCAGCTTGCGGCACAGCAGCGCACCACCATTTATGTGGAAAGGGCACGTCTGCAACGCTTCGACCGTCAGCTCGGCCCCGACATCGAACGCCTGATCGGCAATGTAATGCTGCGTCAGGACAGCACCCTGTTTTTTTGCGACAGCGCCTACCTGAACCAGCAAAGCCGGAACTTTGAAGCTTTTGGTAATGTGCACATCAAGGTCAGCGATACGCTGAATATCTACAGCAACCGGCTGCTTTACAAAGGCGAATCGCGCACAGCCGAGCTCTTTGGCAATGTGAAGTTGGTGGACGATACCACATCCCTCGAAACCCAGTACCTGACATACTACAGGCTGATGCGGCTGGCCACCTATCCAAACAACGGCGTGATAACCAGTGGCGAAAACAGGCTCAAAAGCAAACGTGGCTATTATCGCTCCGATCTAAAGACCTTCTATTTTGCCAGAGATGTGGAGCTGATCAACCCTGAATACACCATCTATAACGACACCATGGTGTACAACACCAATACCGAGATGGCCTATTTTTATGGTCCTACCCTCATCCGAAGCGAAGAAAGCAACATCTATACCGAATATGGATGGTATCATACGGGCCTCGACCAGGCACGTCTGACCAAAAAAAACCGGCTCGACACACAGCAGCAAACAGTGAAAGCCGACGAGCTTTTTTACGACCGCAATACAGGATTTGCCGATGCAAATGGCAATGTGGTGATGACCGACACCACAAACCGGCTCATTGTGGAAGGCGATATCGGCAAACTGTGGGAAGACGAGGGCCGTTCGTTCGTTAGCGGCAGGGCAAGGCTGCTCTCATACGATAACACCGATACCCTCTATATGCACGCCGATACCCTCTTCAGCTATTTTACAAAGGAACGTGAGGTGACCCTCTTTAAGGCATACTATGGCGTCAGGTTCTATCGGCAAAGCATACAGGGACAGTGCGATTCGCTGGTCTATACCACAGCCGACAGCACCATGCGGATGTATAAAGAACCCATTTTGTGGAGCGACGAAAACCAACTGACAGCCGACTCCCTGTTCATCACCAACCGGAACAACCAGCTCGACTCGCTGGTGCTGCACAACAATGCCTTTATTGTCTCCGTTGACAGCATCAGGGGCTTCAATCAAATCAAAGGCAAGAGCATGATCGGCTGGTTTAATGAAAATGAGCTCGACCGCATCTTTGTGGATGGCAATGCTCAGACTGTTTACTGGGTGCGCGAGAGCGACGGCACCCTTATTGGCATCAATTTTGCCAAATCGAGCACCATGCGCATCGAACTCGAAAACAAGGCCATGAAACGAATCATCTATTTTTCCACGCCAACCGAAGTAATGTATCCCGAAAACGAGATGCCACAGGACGAGGAAAAGCTCAAGGGCTTCCAGTGGCTGGAAGAACTCCGGCCAATGAGCCGGAATGATATCTTTCGGAGGAAGTAAAGTCTACTCTTCGCTGATAGAACAATTGAACGGTTTATTAACTGTGAAAAAATTCACAATAGAAGGCTTGTAGACGGCCGTCATCTTCATTTTTATCCTATTTTTGCCCCCAAACCGGCTGAAAGCCAGAATTAATTGCCTAATAACTTGAATTTCAGTCAGCAAAAGAACATAGCTCATTATGGAACAGGAACAAAAAAAGCTGTTTGCAGAGTTTCCGCCGGTAAGTCCGGAACAATGGGAAGAGCAGATCATCAAAGACCTCAAGGGGGCTGACTATGAGAAGAAATTGGTCTGGAGAACCGCAGAGGGGTTTGCAGTGCGGCCCTATTACCATATAGACCACCTCATTGAGGTGCCATGGCGACACAACCTGCCGGGCAGCTTTCCGTTTGTGCGGGGAAACAAGCCTTCGGGAAATGACTGGCTTGTGCGCGAGGATATCAAGGTTGACGACATAGCAACGGCCAACGAAAAAGCCCTTGATCTGCTGATGAAAGGCGTTGATGCGCTGGGCTTTGAACTCGATTGCAATCACCGTTACACGGTGGAAGAGATCGAAGCCCTGCTCAAAAACATCAGGGCCGACATTGCGGAGCTGAACTTCAGCAACAATCCACATCAGCTCGACCTGGTTCGCTATTTGGACCAACTGGTGCGCAAATACAACCACCTGCCCGAAAAGGTGCGTGGCTCGGCAGAATACGATCCCATTGGCCGTTTTAGCCGTAAAGGCAAATGGTACGACAACGAGGAAGCCGATTTTTGTCTGGCCTACGAGCTGGCCAAAGCCGCAGAACGCCTACCGTCCTTCAGGGCACTGAGTGTGAATGGCAGCCTGTTTGCCAATGCCGGAGCGACCATTACTCAGGAAATGGCTTTCACCCTTTCGATGGCCGCCGAATACCTTACACGGCTTACCGACAAAGGGCTGTTCATAGGACAGGTAGCCCCGAAGATTAAGTTTAATCTGGCTGTGGGTTCCAGCTACTTCATGGAAATTGCCAAGATCAGGGCCTATCGGTTGCTCTGGGCACATCTGGTGAATGCCTACGGACTGAACGATTCGATGAACGGCCGCATGTTTATCCATGCCGAGAACAGCATGTGGAACTTCACCATCTACGACCCTTATGTTAATATGCTGCGCACAACCACAAGCACCATGTCGGCTGTGCTGGCCGGGGTAGATTCGTTTCGTGTTGTGCCTTTCAATGCTGTGTTCGAGCCGGGCACTGACTTCTCGGAGCGCATAGCCCGCAACCAGCAGCTGGTGCTGCGCGAAGAATCATACCTCGACAAGGTAGCCGACCCTTCGGCCGGATCGTATTACATAGACACGCTTACCAACACCCTTGCAGAGGAAGCCTGGAAACTGTTTTTACGCATTCAGGACGAAGGAGGGTATGTGGAAGCGCTACGGAGGAACGTCGTTCAGGGCATGCTCGAAGAAACCACACGCAAGCGTCTCGACAACGTGGCCAACCGCAAGGAAATCCTGCTGGGCGTTAACCAATATCCCAATTTTGGCGAACACCTCACTCAGCCGCTCGACCCAGCCGTTTTCGAACCAAAAGACCAAGCCAGACCCGATTCGGAAATCAACACCATAAAAACCTGGCGCGGTGCACAGCAATTCGAAGCATTACGCTATCAGACCGATATGTACAGCCTTGAGCATAAGCGCCCGGTGGCCTGGATGTTCACCTATGGCAATCTGGCCATGCGAAGGGCACGCTCCACCTTTGCATGCAACTTTTTTGCCTGTGCAGGCTACGAGGTGACCGACCATAACGGTTTTGCCACTATTGAAGAGGGCATTGCCGCTGTGCGCGCCGAAAAACCCGAAATCGTGGTCATCTGCAGCTCCGACGAGGAATACGCCAATATCGCACTGCCAGTTTTCGAAGACTTGAAAACCGAGGCCATTGTGGTGCTTGCCGGCTACCCGGCCGAAATTGTGGACAAACTGAAAGCGGCTGGATTCGACAACTTTATCCATGTCCGTTCCAATGTGCTTGAAACCCTGAAGGGATTTCAGCAGAAACTCGGTATCGTATAAACAATAAAATCCTGAGTAAGATGAAGCCCAATTTCAAAAACATCAATATAAAGCATGCTCCCGCATCCCAGAGCACAGAGGCATGGGAGAAACAGAACGGCATTGCTCCTGGCTGGGAAACGCCCGAACACATCATGTCGAAGCCTGTTTACACTGCCGATGATCTTAAAGATGCTGAGCATCTGCGCTATGCCGCCGGCATTCCGCCCTTTCTGCGCGGCCCCTACAGCACCATGTATGTGATGCAGCCCTGGACTATCAGGCAGTATGCCGGATTCAGCACGGCTGAGGACAGCAACGCCTTTTACCGCCGCAATCTGGCGGCCGGTCAGAAAGGCCTTTCGGTGGCCTTCGACCTGGCCACACACCGGGGTTACGATTCCGACCACGAGCGCGTGGTGGGCGATGTGGGGAAGGCCGGCGTAGCCATCGACTCCATCCTCGACATGAAAATTCTCTTCGACCAGATCCCGCTCAACAAGATGTCGGTCTCAATGACTATGAACGGGGCTGTTTTGCCCATCATGGCTTTCTATATTGTTACGGCACTTGAGCAGGGCGCCAGTCTCGAAGAGCTGAGTGGAACCATACAGAACGACATCCTCAAAGAGTTCATGGTGCGCAACACCTACATCTATCCACCGGATGCCTCCATGCGCATCATTGCCGATATCTTTGCCTACACCTCTCGCAAAATGCCCAAGTTCAACAGCATCTCCATCTCGGGCTATCACATGCAGGAAGCAGGTGCCACGGCCGATATTGAGTTGGCCTACACCCTGGCCGACGGCCTCGACTATATCCGCACCGGCCTCAGGGCAGGCCTCGACATCGATGCTTTTGCCCCGCGACTATCGTTTTTCTGGGGGCTGGGCATGAATCATTTCATGGAAATAGCCAAGCTGCGTGCTGCCCGTATGCTCTGGGCCAGAATTGTGAAGCAGTTCGAGCCGAAGCTGGCCAAGTCGATGGCGCTGCGCACCCACACCCAGACCTCGGGCTGGAGCCTGACCGAGCAAGACCCTTTCAACAATGTGGCGCGCACATGCATCGAAGCGCTGGGCGCAGCGCTGGGACATACACAGAGCCTGCATACCAATGCGCTCGATGAAGCCATTGCCCTGCCTACCGATTTCTCGGCCCGCATTGCCCGCAATACACAGATTTACCTGCAGGAGGAAACCCTCATCACCAAGGTGGTGGACCCCTGGGGCGGCGCCTATTATGTGGAAAAACTAACTGAAGAGCTGGTCGAAAAGGCCTGGAAGCACATCGAAGAAATTGAGGCCATGGGCGGTATGGCCAAGGCCATTGAGACCGGCATTCCCAAGATGCGCATCGAGGAAGCTGCCGCACGTAAGCAAGCACGCATCGACGCTGTGAAGGATGTGATTGTGGGGGTAAACAGGTATAGGCTGCAAAAAGAAGACCCCATCGACATTCTGGATATCGACAACACGGCCGTGCGTCTGGCACAGATAGAACGTCTGAGACAGCTGCGTGCCAACCGCAACGAGAACGAGGTGCAGAAAGCCCTCGAAGCCATCACGCATGCCTGTGCCACCGGCGAAGGCAACTTGCTAGAGCTGGCTGTGGATGCAGCTGCCAAACGGGCCAGCTTAGGCGAAATCAGCCTGGCCTGCGAGAAAGTGTTTGGACGCTACAAGGCTGTGATACGCTCCATTTCGGGCGTGTATTCGAGCGAGAGCGGCGAGAACGAAAGTTTCAGGAAAGCACAGGCTATGGCCGACGCCCTTGCAAAGCTCGAAGGTCGCCGTCCGCGCATCATGATTGCCAAGATGGGACAGGACGGGCACGACCGTGGTGCCAAGGTGGTGGCTACCGGATACGCCGATATCGGCTTCGATGTGGACATCGGGCCACTGTTTCAGACGCCGGCCGAAGCCGCACGTCAGGCTGTGGAAAACGATGTGCACGTGCTGGGCGTGTCGAGCCTGGCTGCAGGCCACAAAACCCTTGTTCCGCAAGTGATTGAAGAGCTCGGAAAGCTGGGCCGCGAAGACATCATCGTCATCGTGGGTGGAGTTATCCCGTCGCAGGATTATCAGTTCCTCTACGACGCCGGAGCGATGGCCATATTTGGGCCGGGAACGGTGATTTCAGAAGCTGCCATCAGCATACTCGAGATACTGCTCGAAATGCACAAGCAATAAAGCACTGAAGGATAACTGCCCAAACTGATCCCTGGTTGGTCTGAGGCCGAACAAACACTTGGTCCCACCAAGATCAGATGTTTTTTATGTCCCAAGAGTTGTGTCCGAGCGGGACACACGGATTTTGGCCGAGCTCAGTTTCGGGATTTGGCTTATTGATATATCGCCACTAATGAGCCCTGAACGTGCCTCAGTTCACTATTCACAACACGCCAATAGCCATAGCACATTAACTGCATGATTATTATGCAAATCTGCCGGCTTCTGGCTTGTTCGATGGTACTTCAGGGTTTGCTTATCCTGCTTGAGCGGTTTTAAGCCTCAATAATGCCAGTACTCCCGGGGTAAATTGTAGCGTAAAGCCAGGCCGAGGTAAGCATCGGTGTTGTTGCGAGCGGTGATATCGCTGCGCAGCCTGCGCAGTCGAGCTTCGAGGCTGAGGCTGAGCGAATGACGAAGCTCATAGCTGAGCCAGGCATTAAGGTTAATTAAATGAGTAGTCACCCCCTGCCCTACTATATTGGCTGTTTCGCGCTCGTAAGTGTGATAATCGAGGAAAATATTGCCGCCCCAGTTGCTTCCTGTGCTGTCGGCGCCAAACAGCGCGTATTGCGCCAGTATTCCGGCACTCAGCCGCGGCCATGGCTGAAATCCGGCCTTTATCAACCATTCGTTGAGGTTGGCCCCCAGTGGATGCGCAAGAGGTTGGTTTTGGTGACTGTAGCTGTTTACGGGATAAGTGCCGCTAACGGTATAATGTGCATAAGTGTAGGGCCTGATGCGGTTGATTTCGGCCTGAACTTCCAGACCGGGAAGGAATTGGTCTGATGCCACGCGCACTCCTGCCTGCCATCCGTATTTATTGGCATGAGAGCCGGTACGATTAATTAAATCGTAAAATCTGAATTCGTTGAGCAGGAACTGCCCGTAGAGCTCAAGCCCGGGTGCAGGAAGAAACAGGGTATTCAAGCCCACGGTCATTTTATCGGGGTCGCCGCGCTGGTGTTCGATGGCACGGTAGAGGATCACCGGATTAAGGTAAGAAATATCAAACCCTTTGCCGGTGTTGTTGTTGTCGTGAAACATGGTCGCCTCGAAAAGACCGGCTCTCCACTTTGGCGAGATCCGGAATGCCAGATAATGCATGGCGTAATACTTGGCCGGCAGCAATATGTTCAGATAGGGATTTACCAGGCGCCCATAGCGGTCGGTGAGTCGGGCATACAGGTTAACAAAATCAAACCGGCCGATGCGCGTATGGATTTTCAGGAATGGGTATGCCGGGGCAAAATCGGAGAGCAAAAGCGAACGCATGCCTGTTCCGATGAAGTTTTTGTCCTGCCCAAACTGAATAGTGATTTCATTTATCGGGGAATAGGTGATATAGCCTGTTGCGGCAAGGTAATCGTATCCACGTGTCCTGTAAGATTTCACCAGGTGTGCTCCCGGCAGCACTTGCCACTGACTAAAGAAAGCCTGCTCATGGAGTGCTCCCCTGAGCTGTGTTTCATTCACACAGCTGTAGAAACCCACTTTGCCGGCCAGATGTCCCTTGAACTCAATCATCCTTTGATTGACGAAAAGCGGCAGGTTTTCTTCACGGCTCAGACCCATCGAGAGGTCAAGGCCAGGGTTTACGGCAACATAAACCCTGTTGTTGCCCCATTCAGCGAACCGTGCCGGGTTGGGCGACCAGAACCGCGATTTTGGAGGATTCCCTCCCCCACTTTGATGGAGGTTGAGCAATGCAGCGGCGTTTTCGTTACGCAGCCATTGTCTGTTGTAATCATTGATTCTGTTGCTGTCGGTTGGATTCAGGCTGTCGAGCCAGGCCGATACCTTCATGACCGGCCATGGCCGCACCTCGGGGGCAAAGTTTCCGGGAAGCCAGCCCGAGCTTGTCAGCTGCTGAAGTAGCCTGGCTTCGTTCAGGCTGCCCGAAGTCGTGTACCAGGTCTGGGAGGAAAGAGGAAAGACCCAGGAGATGCAAAAAAATAGTAAAACAAGATGATTAGGGCTGCTTAACGTCCTGCACTTTTTATCAGGAGCATGCCATTGGCAGGAACCCCTGGCTGCTGTCAATGCTAAGGAAGTGTGCTGTTGAGCATGGGCACAAACACTATTCAATTGCTGCATATCATGAGCGGCGGTCGAGTTTTGCAAACACCGAATTGTTGCTCACAAACTCAGGAACCATTTCCTTCATTTTATTTACGAGACGGAATTCATCCCCATCGAGAATAATCTCTGACAGTTCATCGAAATGTTTGCACACCATTTTGTAATCGATTTCCCGCACCCGTGCACGCATGATTTTCCGGTGGTGTGTATGCACGGTGTTTTCTTCATCGGCCAGCAGTTCTTCGAACAATTTTTCGCCCGGTCGCAGGCCTATTTCTTCAATTTTTATATCTACGTCGGGGACCAGTCCACTGAGTTTTATCATCTTTCGGGCGAGGTCTATAATTTTTACCGGCCTGCCCATATCGAAGATGAATATTTCGCCGCCCTCGCCCATTGCGCCTGCTTCGAGCACGAGGTTACAGGCTTCGGGGATGGTCATAAAATAGCGGGTGATGTCGCGATGGGTAAGGGTAATGGGACCACCCTTTTCAATCTGTCTGCGAAAAACAGGGATCACCGAACCGTTTGACCCCAATACGTTGCCAAAACGTGTAGTGATAAATTGTGTTGACCCTTTGCTCAGACATTGGATATACATTTCGGCAATGCGTTTGGTAGTGCCCATCACGTTTGTCGGGTTGACGGCTTTGTCGGTGCTTACCATGACGAATTTTTCCACCATATTTTTAAGTGCCAGGTCGGCCATCAGTTTGGTTCCGAACACGTTGACCATCACAGCTTCGTACGGATGATCCTCCATAAGCGGCACATGCTTGTAGGCTGCCGCATGATAAATGATCTGAGGCTTGTATTTGCGGAAAAGCCTCTCCATCCTCAATCGGTCCTTAACGCTGGCCACCACGTAAACCATTCTGTGGGCAAGGTGTCGCAGGTGATCGTGGCTGTTGATTTCCTGCTCCAGGTCGAAGAGTGCCGATTCGGCCTGATCGACAAGAATCAGCCTGTCGGGCTTATAGCGTATGACCTGACGCACGATTTCGCTCCCGATTGATCCGGCAGCACCTGTAATCAGCACTATTCTGTCGCGAATATCTGCAGCCACGTTTTCGTTGTCGAGCCGGATGGGGTCGCGCTCGAGCAGTTCTTCGATGGCCACCTGACGCAACTGCCCGGCACTTAGCTGTCCATTAATCCAGTTGTCGATAGGGGGCACCACCTTGACCTGCAGATTCAGTTCGAGGCCATTTTCAATGATTTCGTTGCGGTGGTTGAGATCCATGCGTTGAATGGCGATGATTAGCTGGCTGACACGGTTGCGTTTGACGAAGACGGCATTGATGGCACGTTCGGCCGACATGACCGGAACGCCTTCAAGGGTTTTGTTGACCTTGGAATTGTTATCATCAACAAAGGCAATAATGTCGTAATGAAACATCCCATCCTGTAGCAGGGCATTGCGGGTGAGCATACCGGCAGCACCCGCTCCGTAAATCATTACTCTGATTCTGCGTTTATTTTGCTGCTGCAGCAACTGGTTGTAAACAGACTTAATGACGAAGCGGCTGCCGATGAGCGTGAATACTGAGAGCACAAAATGGATAATGGTAACAGACAGCGGCGGAACGAAGGACTTACCCAACTGGAGGTCGCGCAAAAGCAGGCTGATTATTACGATGATCAAAAATGCGCCTCCGGTGGCCTTGAAAATCCTGATGGCATCGGCAATGCCTGTTAGGCGTATGATGCCGCGATAGGAGTTCATGATAAGAAAGCCGGCAATGTACAGCGCCATCAACAGCACCGATTGCCGCTCGAGCATGTAAGGGTTGATGGCAATGTATTCGAAGTTGTGCCGCAGCAGGTTGGCCAGAATGTATGTTGCATACACGATAGCGCTATCGACAATAAAGACAATCCATCTGGAAAGGAACCTGTCGGAATAACGTTTGGCGATGGTTGATACCATAAGCAATGATTTGGTTGGCCGGCCTAAATGAACCGATTTGGTTGTTGCGTTGTCAGATGTTGGTCTTTTGTCAGGGGTTGCATGGCGACAAAACACAAAATTAGAATTAATTATCGCTTTAGGCAACCTGCGAAAGAAAGAATGACCGTGCTGAGAAAAATGCGCCTATCTCCCAACGTAAAGCAGAGCAACTAAAATGCAATGTTGAGTGATCAGGAATGCCTTGCCATCTAAGTCCGCGACAGCTCTCCTTAAGTCATGTTGTTGTATATTTGGCTTTGATAAAAAGATCCGTTCAAAATGTAGCATTGCCAACGATGCATAGTTTCCACATCACAACAGTGATAAAGCTGTCAATTATTGGGGTTATTTCAGTTTTGTTTCTTTTTTCATGCAGAAAAGAGGTGCCTGACACAGGCGATATATATTTGCCTCAAGCCCTCAAAAAGGCTTTTTATTATTCCCCGGGCTCTTACTGGATTGTTGAAGAGAAAAATACCGGCTTATTCTTCAAGGACTCCCTCTATGTGATAAGCAGCCGCATCGACACTGCAGAACTCCTGCATCCGGGCAGTCGACTGCCCTTTGCCCGCAAGGAAGTGCTGAAAACACGGGTTGCCTGGCCATTTTATGGCATTGAATTTGAAATTGCCAGCGAGAGTGCTACATTGTGTCCGGACAAAAGCGTTTCAGGTGAACCTTGTCACTTTGTTACACTGGAGTTTTTTATAAATGGAAAGTCGAGGGGGAAAACGAGGATGTTCTATTATCCTGCTGAGGTTAATGAAGGCTGGCCTGTAGCCATGACAGGTCTGATCGAGCCCAGGGTGCGCATCGATACCGTATTTTCAGTTTACACGCAGTCTGGCATAAATTTCAGTGAGGTGAGACGTGTATTTATTGATACCGACCGCACTTTTCAGGGCACTTCTTCGGTAAGGTATATCAGCCCTGTGGCTGGCATTATCCGGTGGCAATACCCCTTATTCGGAATCGACTGGCAGACCATACGATATAGGGTGATGCCGGGCAGCTGATTATTTGCCGGCAGTAAGTATGATAAACAACAAACTGCTGGCCGAGGTGATGATGGAGGCAATGGCGGCTGTTGTTGCAGGATCAATGCGGCGATTGGTCTGTGGTCTGGCAGGAACCACAATGATGCTTCCGGGGGTTATTTCGGGATGGTTTCTGATGCCGAAAAAACTCCTGGTCATCGAGGCTTTGCCATTGGGTTGAAGCACAAAAATGTTGTTTTTTGAGCCGTTGTGAAGCACGCCTCCTGCTTCGGAGATATAGCTGGAAGCCCGTCGGCCGGTAAAGTTGACCGTAACCTGATTGTTGACCATCCCTCTGACACTGACACTGTTATCGCGCTCAAGCACTACAATTTCATCTTCATGTTGCAACTGAAGGTCGTTGCTGTTGCTCGGCCGCGCAATGATGCTGCTCACATTGCTCAGGGCAATGCTGATGATTTCTTCGAAGGCACCGCCTAACTCAGCGGGTTGTTTTTCATAGGTCGGGTTAGCAGTTTCGGTTCTTTCCTGCCATTGCGGGATCGCGATTTCAAATCCTTTGGCCGAGCGGTTTCGGTTGATCGCTTCGTTTAAAGCCCTTTGGCCGGCCAACGAATCCATTTCGAGCAAGTTTTCGGGATTGAGGGTCAGCTTTGTAAAATCGCGTTTCAGCAGTGGGTTGATGTTTTTGCGCAGGATGAACACTGCATTTTCGTCAGCGAAAGCGTTCAATCCCCCCGCCCTTTTAAGCACGCTGCTGAGTTTTTCGTCACGCTCGAGCAGCACATAGGGACCAGGGCTTTTTACTTCGCCGCGTAGAAACACGATCTTTTGATCCCTGAGGTCGGGGTCCGGCTTAATGATGACCACATCCTGATGACGCAGTTCGACCTCATCGGCGCTGATGCGAAGCATGGCATCTGTTTCGGCCCTGATTACAGAAGCCACAGCTGGACGGGCTGCTTTTTCCTGCCGGCGCACCACTTCAATGCTATTGGTAACTGCAGTGTTTTTCATTCCTCCGGCCAGTAAAACCGCATCAAGGGCTGACATTCCGGGTCCAAGAATATAGCGTCCGGGTTTGTTTACTTCGCCCACCACATCGATAAAACCGTGAGGGAAGATGGCCTTACGGTCGGAAAGCACCACCGAGTCGCCGTCCATGAGAATGATATCTGCCTTTGATTCGAGGATCTCGGAAGGAACGAACCGCAGGTATGCATTGGTGTTGTTTTTACCGGATCGATAGATCACACCGCGTGTTTCGAGCAGGCTTTCTTCCGGTCCGCCTCCCAGGCCGAGGAGTTGCGACAGGAGCAGGCCATCATACCAGCCATAGGCGCCCGGTCGTTTTATGGCACCGGCTATATATACCCTGTTATATCTTTCGGCATTGACCGAGCCAACAAAATAGAGGTCGCCGTTGGATGGCTTGAAACGGCTAAAATCAGGCTGTACTATGGTACTTGTGTGGAGCGCATTGCTGCCAATCTGTTCCACGGTAATATGTCCGCGGTAGGCTTCCGGCGCAAATCCTCCAGCAAATCGCAACAGGTCGTCGAGGGATTCCTCGGGCTTGAGCATGAATATGCCCGGGCGTTTCACAGCCCCTGAAAGCCTTACAATGGTGTGATAGGCAGGAATATTGACAAGATCGTTTTCTTCGAGCACAATATCGCTGCTCTGATCGCCCCGAACGATGAAGTCGTACAGGTCGATCTTTCGGATGACATTGCCTTTTCTGATCACTTCGATATCGCGGTAAGAGCCTGACGGGCCAGGACCTCCGGCCAGATGAATGAGGTGGAAAGCAGTAGAAACCGATGAGATGTTGTAATTACCCGGCTGTCGTGCACCGATGATGGTTACCGGAATGGTTCGGTAGGCGGCAACAGAGAGCGTGAGTCTGGAACCACCATTGGCCAGCGACTCAAAACCCCTTCGCGATAGCGCAGTTTTGATTTTTACCTCCGCCTGCCCGATGGTGAGCCCCCCCACCATGACATTGCCTGCATATGGCAAACGGAGGTTGCCCGTAGGTTCGACCCTCAGATCGGTAAGTATTTCCTGATTCCCTGTGATGCTCAGATTTAGCAGGTCGCCCGGTCCCAGAATATAATTGACTGGGGTAGCAAATTGCTGGGGTGGGGCAAAGTTAAGTTGACTGTTGGTGAACATGGAGGCACCAAACAGGAGCGAATCGTAACGAAGCGTTGCGATCTGTGGTGCATTAGGTTGCTGCAAGGCTTCATTGACGCCCGCTTTTGTTTGGGTCTGAGTGGAAGCAGGTGTTTTTTCCTTGCCCAGACGGTGGATAAGTTCATTCGCATCGTTTTGACCCATACCTTTTCCTAAAAGGTAAATGCGAAGGTCATTTTCGGTCATGCCTGATGCCTTCACCTGATTTCGGATAAGCTGAACCTGTTCGTTGGTCAGTTGTGATGGGCTCAGTCCTTTCAATCCCCGAGCACCGAAAATGTCCTGTCCTTGCAGCACAGGCTGCAACAGTATTGTCAACAAGATGACAAAAAGGGTATTTTTCATCGGTTGATAATCACAAGAAAGGTTTGCATCAAAATCTTCAGGTCAGTTTGCAAGCTTGCCCGACGGATGTATTCGAGGTCATATTGCATTTTCTCGAGGTTATCGTTAGGGGTTGCATTGGGGTTGCGTACCTGAGCCATTCCGGTAATCCCTGGAAGCGCCTTGTGTCTGAGCATAAAATCCGGATTTTTATCGGAAAACAACTCAACATAGTAAGGCACTTCGGGGCGAGGGCCTACCCAGCTCATTTCGCCTCGCAAAATGTTATAAACCTGAGGCAGCTCATCGAGCCGAAACATACGGAGAAAGCGGCCTACAGGTGTAATATCGGCATTTGAATGCGAAGTGCCGTTTCTGGTATTGGAAGTGCGCTTGAGGGAGCGGAACTTAAACATAACGAAAACTTTTCCGTTGAGGCCAACCCTGTGCTGGGCAAAAATGGCCGGAAAGCCCATGGTAATCATGACCAACAGCCAGCATAAAATAGCAGCAGGGATGGCAAAAGGTAACATAAACAGGCTCAGGAAAATATCGAATATACGCTTGGTTCTTCCCTGCAGGTAAGGATTATTGAGTGCAGCTGGTTCGCAACAGGTATGGTTATTATTGACACCAGCATTGGTATCTGCACCATTTAGTTTAAGCCTGCCAGCGGTTTGCGCCGAGGTCAGAACCTGTACATCAGGCTCAGTTCGCCGTTCACCGACCAGGGGTTGATTCCCGGAAACCGGAATGGATCTGGTTGTCCGTTCGGATCGTAATTCCATTGAAAGTTGTATGTTTTTAATATGTGTAATTGAACGCTTGTCATGAGTCTTCCGAAGGTGTTCCGGTGGCTGAGGAGAAAACCCCAATCGACAAAATGCTTGCTGGCATCCACAAAAAAGGGATTTGCCCCCGAGCCGAGCCTTAGGTAGGGCAATGCAGTGTAGAAAAGGTCTTCGTTGTAGGCCACACGTTCGAAATGCAGGCCAAAATTACGCAATCCTGACCCATGACGCAGCCCGAAAGTCATCATTGTACTGCCCGGGCCTATGCCTGCTCCGAGTACCTGACCATAATGCGTCCAACCCTTGAGCGCTCCGTGTGTGTAAAAGCTGTAGCCTGAAATACCCGGTCCGACCATGTTGCCGAAAGGAGCCTGTATCTTAGTATATTCAGCTGAGACCTCGATCCACTGGTTATTTTTTGGTAAAGTGTACAGCTTGCGAAAGCCAAGGTTGTAGGCAGTAGAGTATTGAAAACGTGTAAGCAGGTCCTGAAAATCATACCAGAAATCTTCCCTGCCGATTTCCATATAGATCTCTGCATCGGCACCAGAGAGCAAATATCTGAAAAACACTGAGGCAAGTTGGTTGCGGTTGAGCACCACTGAACCCGGAGGCAGGTTGGTGAGGTTTTCGCCTCTAGCGCTCAGGTAAAGTATCTTGAAGTAGTCAAGCACGCTTTCGGGATCGCCTTTGACCTGAACTGCCCTAGTTGCGCCCAGAAATAGACCCGGCAACCATTTAGGATGCCATGTCACGGCCATGGTGTTGGTATAGCCATAGGCTTTGGTGCCATTGATGGTGTCTGGGATCACATCGCCTGCAATGGGGGGCCATGCACTCTGTTCGTAACGCAAGGGCCATTTGAAGCCACTTCGGTGCAGGCGACCTGCAGCCATGTGGGCCTCGAATGTGCCTATGGGTGTTTTTACCGGACGATTGGTCATCAGGCTGAAATGTCGAAATCCAGGTGCATTGTTAGAGAGGATGATGCTGTTTTTCAAGCCCGGACCATACCAAATGTTCTCGGTGGAGTAGCCTGCCGATACTGATCCGAACTGAAGACGGATAAAAGATTGTCCGAGGAAGAATCGATGATAGGAACCCTGACCCATGCGTTCGGGCATGTCGATGTCACGGGGTCTGGCGGGTGGATTCTGAAAGGCTTTGTTTTGTGCATAAACAAACTCCGGCATCAATTGAACTTCCAGAAATCCTGCCTTCATGAAGAATCCTGCCGAGATGTATTGCTGCAAACCTCTGGCCGGCACCATCGGACCATCGGACCAGCCATAGGGGTGATGACCATTGAAGCGGGTGTTCAATACCAGCGGCATCAGTTCGAACCTGAAGTTGGCATTGGCTGGCTGCTTTGTACGCTCTGCAAACCATCCTTTTCCCTCGTTCCGCGCAACCTTCAGCCTGAGTGCCTTATGGCCCGATTGATTGGTGCTGTCCTGAGCAATCAGCACACTCTTCATATCGAGAAAGTAAAGCGGAGTGCTGAGCCTTGCTGGCTGCAAAGGCCTTATAGAAAACGACACATCGGCATCGTATAGACCCCTGAGTTGAGCCATACGCAAGCCTTCATCAAAAACAGGCATGCCCACGGGCACCGTCTGGGCATTCACTGCCAAAGGCCAAACGAAGGCTGTAGTGAGCAAAATGTAGAACAATGACTTACAGATTCTGCAAAGGCTGGTCATCCCAACAGGATTGAATTGGCAGCAAATCTAAATAAAAGTCGCTTGACATGATGATTATCAGGATTATTTAATGAGGGGTGGGAGAAGCCTGGGTTGAGGGTTTGTTAGTTTAGGGTTTCGGGTTTTAGTCCCGAATCGTCCCGTACGTAAGGGATCGGGATGGGCTGCGCCCAGTTTCGGGTTAAGGGCTTTCAATAGCGATTCACCTACCTGTAGAGGGCGGTTTAAGGCGGGCTAATGATTTGAATAGTCAGTGTGATTGCGGATTGGAATCTGACTCAAGCACCCCTAAAATGGTAGTCGTTTACGGGAGGCTATGGTCAAGTAAATAACCATATACAATATGATTTTATACCATGGTAGTGTTCTTTCGTTTCGCAGGATAGCCAGGTGAGAGCGGGCAGCCAGCATTGGGTTTGATGAGCGGGAGCCTTTGCGAAGCAGGATGACTGTGGTCGGCTTTTCGCAGTAGGCTGACTTAACCTTGCCCGATTTAAAGACATCCAGCCAGAAAGCATAGTCTTCGTGCACAAGGTGCTCAGGCACCGGTCGAAAGTAAAGCTTACCCAGACTATCGGTGAGGTACATGGACGAACTCATCGGAATGGCATTGGTTTTTAGCATGTCGTGGTAGGTGGCATCCGGGAGCAGTCGTACTAATTGTCTTGCTTCGGGCTTACGCTCACGGGAGTAATAGACGGCCGAATAAAGCAGGTTGACATCTTGCCGCTGACCTGCTATTTTCAATTGCCATTCCAGTTTTTGAGGTAGCCAGGTATCGTCCGAATCGCAGAAGGCTATCCAACGGCCTGTGGCCAGTCGCGTACCGATGTTGCGCATACGGGTGACGCCCCGGTTGCGGGCAGAACACACCAGCCTCATGCGCTTGTCGCCGTATGCCATCTGTCGTGCAATCTGCACCGTGTTATCCGTTGAGCCGTCGTCGAGGACAATCAGCTCGATCGAGCTGAAGCTCTGGCTCAGCACGGAACTGATGCTTTGAGCAATAGTGCCTGCAGTATTGTAGCAGGGCATGATGACCGAAACTGTAGGTTGCAGGTTTGACAATACGTCGGGTGAATTGTGGCGCAAAATTAGAAGTTTACCTCAAGTGGCGAAGAATAAATTTTTGTTCATGAAAACCTGTCCGTATTAACCATTTGATGTAACTGGCCATAGCACAGGTGTTGTGCAGTTTCTATGTTGCATCGGAAGGGGACGCCTCTTCGGCTGTTTGCCCGGGTGGTGACAGTGTACGCAGGCTCAGGGCAAGGATAGCAAATGGAATCGGGTCGCCGATGCTGCCCAGGGCAAAAGTGTTGAATACAAAAAAAAGCCATATTGGTCGGGCGTGAGGTGAGACAAAAAACTCTCTACGGCTGAGGTAAGGAACAAACACAAGCAAAAAGAGCGCCAGACCCACCATTCCACCTTCGAGCATCAGTCCGGCCGCAAATGCCGTTGGCCGTACGCCCTCAAACTGTCCTCCATGCTCCGAAGCAAAGTGCGCGATGGTTTCGGCTGGCAGACCAAGGGCTTCCATAGCCGAAATACTGGCATTATTCCACGCGCCTATGCCGGAGCCAAAGGGGTGTACCATCCCATACACGTATGCTCCGCAGACGCTTATGAATCTGAAGCCCGAGTTTTCGACCAGCCATGGCACAAAATCAGTATATTCCTGCTCAATGATCAGACTGTACGAAATGGATATGGCCCTGGGTGCATCATCATGCGGACCAATGGTGCGGATAAGTACGGCCAGAACGATCATAGTAGCCACTCCGGCAATGATAAGCTGCCGACGGTTGAAAAGAGAAAGCACATAAAGCACGAACATGACCAGCCCCACAAACGACCGCAGGATAAAAATATCGTAAAGCGCCAGAGCAACGATCAGCCCGATGACAGGTAGCTTTTTTGTATCAGCCCTGCGAACGAGTATGAGGTAGGCAAAAAAGTAATGCACTGCCACAGCTGCATAAGCAGGCTCAGCATAGAGTCCGGCCACCCCTCTTCCGCCCCCATAAATTTCTGCGGTAAACCGCTCAACAAAAAACCTCATTACCGGTACAAGCATCCGGGGAAAATACCCGGCAAACTGCAAAAGGCTGACAACTACATGGAGCAGCAACACCACAAATACGGCCATGTTTAAAAACCTATACTCCTTGTCGCCACATGCAATCAGGGCAAAAAATATGATGGTGGCATTGACAAAGGCAAACAAGGCTCGTGCAGGTATAAGAGGCGAACCGAGTGTAGGAAACATGACCAGGGCCGACAGACTCAGATAGGCCACGAAAGCCAGGTAAGGCCAAGTCAGCTGGAGGTTGCGCCTGAAAGAAAACAGAAAAGCCCACGGAAAAATCTCCGACCGGAAGAGTGGCCCTGCCGGGGTTAGGTTGGGCAGGAAGAGCAGAAATCCGAGGAGCTTACGAAGCATCGGGCTTGGTTTCGGTTTGTCGGAATATCGTCCAAGACAACAAAGCTACCATTGCAAAAAAGATCAGACCCAAAGCCACTGCTGTTTGCCATGGTTTGAGGCCTGCCCTCTCGAGCGGAAACATGGGCTGCTCAATCACCTGAATCAGCGGGGTCTGTCTGCGCAGGGCAATTTCGGCCAGCTTCAGGTTTTTCATCAGTTCGGCATAAAGGGCTATCGATACCTGCAGGTTGATGGCCGAGCGGTTCTGGGCAATGCGCATGGATTCCCAAACAGGATTTACATTAAGGTCATAGGCTGAAGCACTGGATATCAGATTGCCCATGAGCAGCTTCTGCACCGAGTCGGCTTCGTTGCGCAACACATCCACGTTGTTTCTGGCTTTGATGGTAACCGATTCAATATAAAACTCCCTGACAGTGCTGATGAGTATCTGGCTGAAAGCTGCTGCAAGTCGTCCGTCGGCATGGGTGCAACGCACATGGATGAATCCCATCTTTTTGTCGGGCTTATCCACCGAAAGCACTTTTTCGCGCACATACTTCTGCGTGAGATAAAGGGCACTGTCGGCCAGCGCATCCCTACCCCTCTGGTTTGGGATAAAAACGACGTCACGAAAAACATCCTTCCTGCTGTGCGGCGTCGAAGCGAAGAATAATGCTGCCGCAGTGGTAGAGACGCCTTTATACTCCAAGGGGCTCAACAGTGCCCGCTCAAGCATGCTCCGGGTGAGAAAAAGTTGCACCAAGCTCTCTCCCCTGAAAACTCCTCCAGGGTTGTTCAGCCCCATGTCAAAGCCAATCTGCGCAGCTAGCCGATCAATGCCCGGAGTCTGCTCCTCCTCCGCTGCTATGATGTACAATGCACGGTACTTGGGTGTGATCAGGAAATGGCCGGCAAGATAGCCAAACAACAGGCCTGCAATGGTTGCAAGCACAATCTGCCACCAAAAGCGCCTGAGCCATCCTGCAGGAATCATCAGCATGCCGGCAAGTTGCTCGAGGCTGACTGTTTGTGTAAGTGGATTTTTATCTGGTTGATTGTTACCCATAGGTTAACTTTTTCTGGAACAAATGTAAATAATAAGGGTTGAGGGTTTATGAGTTTCGAGTTTCGGTCCCGAATCGCTTCACTCTCGGGATGGGCGTTGCACAGTTTCGGGTCGGGGGTAGCTTAAAGGCGGGATTTCATGGCGTGGAGGCGGGTTTTGAGCCTGTCGGCAAGTCGGATCATAACATACAGGACAGGGTTGTATTCGCCGGCAGAAACCATGCGAAGACCAGCCTGCGGCAGCAGCTGGCTCAGGCGGTGTTCGGTAATTATGCAAAAGCGTTTGCGCTGCAACTCGGATTCGGACGCCCTGCGGTGCCAGCCTCCCGACAAGGTAGAGGGTTTCAGCCACTTATCGAGCCAGATGTTATATGCTTCAGGTAGTGAGGCAGGGTGCACAACCGCTTGCTCCAGAACTGACCTGAAGGCTTCGAGCGCCCTGCGGTTGGGGATGATAAAAACCCATGAAGCCAGATAGGTTGACGGCCTGCCGGTAATGCTGTCACTATCGTTGCGGATGTCGCCAATAATAATGTTGTCAGGCAGAGCGCTTTCAAGCACATCCCTGCAGAGCTTTGCCCAGGCATACGCCCAATGCGTCCGCACAAGGGTGTCGTTGACGATGATGTAGGGGCCGGGTCCGGCGAACAAGGTGCAGAGCTGCATATAGGCCGAAAACTCGCTGAAGAGGTTGTCGCCCTGCCACACGCCTTCCTGTGCCGCACCAGCCTTGTTTTCGATGATGAAAATTTCTTCTGCCTTAATCGAGTTGGCCCAGCGCCGGAGCTTTTCCAGCCTTGAGGCTGAGGCTCCAAACACCACAACGCCTACTTCGGACCGTAAATGGTTCATGTTTGATCGTTATTTTGTCTTTGCGAAAAGACTACAATAGCCTGGTCGCTGCGACCACGCCTGTTAAGGTAATGGGCATAACGGTTGTACCAGAGCAGCCTGAGGGGAGAAAAATGTTTATGAAGTTGCACCGGCCGACCCGAAGGTTCAAATAGGGGTAGCCCCCGCTTGTACAACTCACTGCCCCAGAACTGCATACCGTTTGAGTCGTGATGGATTGCTCTGATCACCAATCCATGTTTGTCTGCAAGATGTTTGAGGCTCTTCTGGGTATGAAGGTACCAGTGTCGGGGAGCATCCCATTGAACCCAATGAACACCATATTTTTCAAAGGCCAGACTGTCGGCCAAAGGCACACGGATGATCAGCATTCCATCAGGATTCAGGTGAGCCGATGCCCAACGGAAAAAATCGGACTGGCGGGGCATGTGCTCGAGCACATGGTGCATCATGATCAGGTCGAAATGCCCATCCAGCTCGCTGTAGTGCTTTCGGTAAACGATGAGGTTGTCGTCGTAACGGATGTCCTGTTGATTGTAGGGGTCGATACCCATGAGGTTTTCAAATCCCAGATCGCGCAGAGCGAGCAATTGTTCACCATACCCACAGCCTATGTCGAGCACGGCCATCCGGGGGTGTAGGCCTTTCATTTTTCGTAAAACGGATAAAAAACGATTGGGCAGAGCGGCGTTCAAAATCAGTCCGACAGGGTTGCGCCCGAACCAAATCCAGCGGTTGCGAAGGCGCTTGGCTCGTTGCTTGATTGAATGGGGGTTGGCCCATTGCCCAAAACTATAGTAGTGGTCGGAGTAATATTGGCCGGGTTCGGCGGGATAAGCCTCAATCTGAACACAACCACAGGATGTGCACTGTCGGTAAGGAAAGGTCCTTGCTGTCCGGAACATCTGTTCCTCGACAAGAATTGACGCAGTGTTAAGCGGCTTATCGCAAATACGGCAGTTCATTATTCCGGAATAATTCGTGGCAGAGTTGAAGTTGGTTTTATCATCGAAAATCGGTGCAAGTTAAGCTTTTCGGACGAGAGAAATGGCGGGCAGCCACAGCATGAGGTTGAGGAGCAGGTGGGTTGCCCACATGGCTGCGGCCGTTCCAGCAGGACCAAAAAACGGGGCCAGCAGGAAGTTCATGGCCAGATTGGCCAAAGCCGAGGTCAGAAAAGCTGATTGGTACGACTTGTCGCGGTGAAATGCCAGCAAAAGCTGGGAGGGGAAAATATTAAGCGATATGAGCAAGGCTACAGCGAGTAGCATTCGGAGCATTGCTGTTTCGCCGGCAGCCTGATTTCCGCCCATGAGCTGCATGATCCAGCCAGAGGCAAAAAAGGCCGTCAACAACAGTCCGGCAAACGCTAAATAAAACCAAAGGTAATTCTTAAGAAAGAAACGCCTGAGTCTTTGCACAAGCTCATTGTTGATGGCGACTGTTTGACAGAGAGCCGGATAGGTAGCCTGTGAAAAAGTGGAAAGCAATTGCTGTATGGCCAGCAATATCTTTTCAGCAACACCAAACACTCCCAGAGGAGCTCCCTGAACAAAAAGGCCGAGCACCAGAACATTGCTGTTGACCAGGCTGGTGGTGGATGCTGTGGAAATGAAGAGCGGCCATCCCTGATGCAACTGGCTGCGTATCGTGCGCAATCCCGGCCAGCGCAATCCGATATTCCAACTTAGTTTCAAGAGTGCCAGGGCAGCCAAAGCCGCCCCTATGTTTGACAGGCCAAAAAACAGGATGAGCATATACCCCTGCCCCGGCTGGCGCAAAAGTGTTGTAACCGCCAAAAAAAACATCAGCTTCGCAATGGTGTTGATGAGGGTGATCCAGTGCATGCGCTCGATGCCCAGAAAGAACCAGTGTGGCCACAAGGCATTGCCCAGTACCCAGCTCAAAGCCCCTAAAAAAAACCATATGCCGCCGGTTTGGTCAGGAAGGAACAGAAATATGCCAGCCATCAACAGCATGGCAATCAGAAAGACCACAAGCCTGGTGCTGATGACCTCCGAAACTATTGTGGATAACTGCGTCATATCGGAGCGATTGACAGACACCCTGCGCGTGGCCGCATGGGTATAACCGTAATCTACCAAACCCGACATGACCGTTGCCAGCGATTGAACGAAAGCCACCTGAGCAAAGGCTGCCAAACCAATAGTGGGCATGACTAAAGGTATGACCAGCAAAAGCACAAGCTGGTTGACTACCTGAACAATACTCATGCTGAGAAAGTTCTTCAGGAGTGGAGAGGGCATGATGCAAAGATAGGGGACGATTCCTGGTTCTGAGTGTCGGCTTGGGTGATAAGGATTTTGTTTTTTACGTGCATCATCTCGGTAAGGCTTGGCTTTTCGCGACAATTGGTGATGACCGTATCAGTACATCCATTTGGCAATGCTATTGTTAAAAGGACGGGAAAGGGGTGCAAAGGAAACGGGAGCTTATTGGTTTGTTGTGTTGGATTATTTTTTCATTACGGTGCCTCTGCTTTGGGTTTGTCCTGAAAATATTCGACCCAGATAACCCACATGACGAAAATCATAAAGTAGAAGAAGGTTTTGAAGATGTAGTCGTGAAAGAAATCAAAATGTTGTGGCCACGGGATCAGGGTGAGAGTAAGGCCGACAATACGGACAATATTCACTCCATGAATCACCAGAATGCCGGCAGGGATATACCATAACTTATGCTTCCAGCGACCAGGAAATAACAACATGATGAAAATAAAATGCATCCACTGCTTCAGGCTGGTGCAACCCGGACTTACATCCACAAAACCCCATTGGCCTGTGTCTGTGGTGACCCATATGGTCTGTGCATCGGTGATGATGTTGGTGCCAAAAATATTTTTCAATATCCACACGCTTTGCCTGAACAAAATATCGCTGGCAAAACGGAATAGTTCGTCCACCTGCCGGGCGAAGGGATAAAAGCCACTGGCAGCCCACCATAGATATATGTAGTGGAAGCTCATCAGCAGAAATGCGAACAGCAACACATTGCGGATAGGGGCGAGCTTCAGATCGGTCAGAAAGGTTCTTATCAAAGGTTTCATCATAATTAGCCTGTTGGGGTAATCGTTTCGCTTAAATCCAGATTCAAAGAAAGATCATTTTAATTTGCGACAGGATTGTGATTACAAGGCATCTGTTTGCTTGTCATCGTCTGTAAGCGGGAAAAAAGTTGGAAGGCGCGGAATGAAAAGGGTTTGCCTCGGAGGTGAGCAAACTGTAAACATCGGGGTTGTGGATGAAGCGAAGGCTAGAAAACGGATGAAAAGTACTGCCAAAACCTTTTTTGAAGCGGAACAATCCATCAGTATTACTAGCCCCCACCCCACCACCGAGGTGCAACAGGGATGCCCCTTTGTTTATTCCGATTTGTATGGCAGCATCAATCATCATTTTCGAGGGACTTCCGGTCAGGGCCTCACGTGTGGTTGCACCAAGGTGGTATTGCATGACGTTCCCGAAGAGGGTGTAGAGGCCACCGCTGAGAAATTCGCCATAGAAATTGCTTATTGAGATATAAATCAGCCGCATGCCCAAAATCTGACGGATAGCATGAAAATACTCCTCAGGGAAAAAATAATACGGGTGTGCATTTTTCCGTTGCATGGTCTTTTTGTATGCTGAGATAAACCGGTCGAAATCGGCAAAGTCGTTAATGCGAATTGTGAAATACGCTTCGGTATTGCGCAGGTTGCGTTTGTGGTTTTTGGAATATGCTGCTCTGATTTTATCTATTGGCCTGGTAAGGTCGATGGACACCGTGAGGCCGTGTTGCAGCTGACGGCAAGGTGCATCACCGGACAGCTTCCAGGGATTGAGTAATGGGTTGAGCCTGACGAAAGTGCTGATGTAACCTTCGGATGATGCTTCCGTCGAAAAAGCCAGGAGGACTTCCATAGCTTCTGCGGAGTCCATTGGTCGAGAACTAAGCAAACCGGGATATCCATATGGACTGACAAGATCGTAGTAAGGACTTTGGTTGCTGGTGGTCCTACGAATCAGGGGCATTATGACTTTCATGCCGGGGGTTTCGAAGCACCATGCGAAGGCTTCTCCTCCTAACATCCAGGCCTCAATGGCACAATATTCGGGCAGGTGGTAAAGGTCGTGCGGAGTGTTGCTCAGGAATCTGGACCAGGTAGGGTTGGAGGCGTCAATAAACGGCATTGGTGGATAATATGGCGCAAAAATAGAAAGGGTTTGTTACTTTTGCGCACACTATTTACCAAGCTTAGCTTATGAAACCGAAAATATGGCTTTCATCACCACATATGGGGACGATGGAACAGCTGTTTGTAAAAGAGGCTTTCGATACCAACTGGATAGCGCCGCTTGGGCCACATGTCAATGAATTTGAAGCTGATCTTCAATCGTTTACAGGTGCAGACCATGCTGCCGCCCTGAGCAGTGGAACAGCTGCCCTGCACCTGGCGCTTATCCTGCTGGGCGTTGCATCCGGTGACGAAGTGATCTGCCAGAGCTTTACCTTTTCGGCTTCGGCCAACCCGATCGTATATCAGGGGGCGACCCCTGTTTTTGTGGACTCGGAAAAGGATACCTGGAATATGAATCCGGAGTATCTGGAGGCTGCGATTGCCGATCGGATGGCCAGGGGTAAAAAACCAAAAGCCATCATTGCGGTGGACTTGTACGGGATGCCGGCGAAGATGCTGGAAATCTCTGAAATAGCCAATCGTTATGATATTCCGTTGATCGAGGATGCTGCAGAAGCTTTGGGTTCGCATATTGAGGGTAAAATGTGTGGTACCTTTGGCAAGCTCAATATCCTATCGTTCAACGGCAACAAGATTATTACTACCAGCGGCGGGGGAGCCCTGTTGTCGGAGGATGGCGAACTGGTTGCGAGGGCGCGCTTTCTGGCCACACAGGCGCGCGACAATGCTCCTCACTATCAGCACAGCCAAATAGGTTACAACTACCGTATGAGCAATGTGGTAGCAGCCATAGGACGCGGACAAATGCATGTGCTGCCCGGGCGCGTGAACAAGCGTCGGGAGAACTTTGAACGTTACAGTAAACTTTTTGGGGAAATTAACCAACGTGGATATGCGGTGAAACTGCTTCCGGAACCGGCTGGTTTTTTCTCGAACCGTTGGTTAACCACTGTTACAATCGACCCCGATAAAAACAATGGCATTACCCGCGAGGATCTTAGGCTTGCCTTTGAAGCCGACAACATTGAATCGAGACCATTGTGGAAACCCATGCATCTGCAACCAGTTTTTGCCGATGCGCCATTTTATGGGGACGGAACAAGCGAGGAATTATTTGAACAGGGGCTGTGTATGCCGAGCGGAAGCAATTTGGAAAATCAGGACTGGAAAAGAATAGAAACTATACTGTTCTCTGTTTTTGTCTGATTGCTTAGAAAAAGAATGAATTGAATCATTGAAAAATAGTTCCTGTAATAACAATGAGCATTGGGTAGAGAGCAAATCATTTAAGGTTTTTGATGGTTAGGGTAATTAAAAATTTTCATACTGCCATTGCTCGATGAGAAGGAACCATAACAATTTAATATTTATAGTTACGACTAGTTTCGTGCTTTCGCGATCGGCGTGCCATTTATTAGGTTTAAAGCTGCTGTATCGGCTGGGGTAAATTTGGATTTTAAGGTGGATCAGGACATGAACGCTCAATACATTCTTGAAAATAAGATGGGCTCTCCGACTATATGATGCAGAAGTGATTATCGTTACAGCCTTAATAAGTGGTTTAGTTGATAAACT
>CAYWLJ010000011.1:0-30100 GCA_964459375.1 uncultured Lentimicrobiaceae bacterium
TAAACGATTGATGAGCAGGGAAGCAAGCACGGTGTATGTGCTCGATGCAGGAGGCACAGGGTTTAAGTTTTCGGCCGTTCGGAGCGGCCTCGAAGTTTTGGAACCGTTTACCATCCCAGCCGCCGGCCAAAGTCTGGATGATGTTTTGAATAAGATTATCACAGGCTTCAAGATGATCAGAGAAAGATGCGGTTGCGAACCGGCTGCACTCAGCTTCAGCTTTCCTGGTCCGGCCGATTACGTCGGTGGTATAATTGGCGACCTTGAGAATCTTCCCCATTTCCGCGGCGGAGTTACTCTGGGGCCAATGCTTGAAGAACTGTTTCGCTGTCCGGTGTTCATCAACAACGACGGTGACCTTTTTGCTTATGGAGAAGCCCTGCAGGGGTTTCTGCCCGAAGTTAACCTCCTTCTTGAGCAGCAAGGCAATCCAAAGCGTTACCGTAATCTTATCGGAGTCACGCTCGGAACAGGCTTTGGCGGAGGCATTGTGCTCGATGGCAAACTTTTGCGTGGCGACAACTCAGCCGGAGGCGAAATAAACCGCCTGCGCAACCTGCTATATCCTCAAACGAGTGCCGAGGACAGCATTTCAATTCGTGGCATCAAGAGGGTTTTTGCCCGCGAAGCAGGAATCGACCCTGCCGCCTGTCCTGAACCTTTTGGCATATACGAAATTGCCATGGGACGAAAAGATGGTCACCGCGAAGCCGCTATTAAAGCATGGGACGAAATGGCCAAAGCGCTTGCCGATGCACTGGCCAATGCCGTGACCCTGATTGACGGTCTGGTGGTTATTGGCGGGGGTTTATCCGGAGCATGGCCGGTGTTTATGAAACCTCTGGTAAAATACATGAACGAGGATTTCACGGACCTTCAGGGTAAAAAAGTCGATCGTCTCGAAATCAAGACATACAACCTACAGGATGAGACAGACATGATTTCCTTTACCGAAAAAACCGGCCATATGGTCAAGGTGCCGTATATCGACAGGGAAATATGGCTGTGGTACGACCCTGTTAAGAAAACTGGCGTTGGCATCAGCAAATTGGGCACCTCTTCGGCCGTAGCTGTGGGTGCGTATGCTTATGCAGCGCAACAGCTTGGCTTTTAGTCAATTTTTTTATATACCTCAAAATCAAGCAGCTCGGTAGTTTCGCCCGATGCATCCAGCTTTTTGGCTGTTCCCGCAATTTTCACCTTTTCGCCATCGCGCCAGATTCTGCAGTTCAGGCTCGAAGAGAAACCGGGCATGGTGAGGTGGTAGCTGTTTTGATAGCTTCCTGAAAATGTAGCACCGAATAAGTTAATTACACCGCACTGCACAGCAACACCCGAGGAGGTTGCACTTATGGTCATATACGCATCCTTTCCCCTGGTTGTAACGTAATTTGCAGTATCAAGCCGCTTTACATGATCGGCCTTGCCAGCGTAAGTACCGGTAATCAGCTCAACAGGACATTGGCTGCATAGTTGCCAGTTGTCCTGCGCTTCCTTCTTACAGGCATAAGCGAACATTACAACAACAACTAACAGTGCTGCTACCACTATTTGAAAAGCACGGATTGAAAAAAACGTTCCATTTTTCAGCAAATAAATATTAACTATTTTCATTTTCAATGCTTTACAAACTTGACAGCACCCGACTGGTTGAACGAAGTGTCGCTGAGGGCGGCAAAATAAACCCCTGTTGGCCAGATTCGGATATCGACCTGCAAGGAAGTTGAGCCATTGACTGGTCTCTCGTAAACGAGGTTTCCCTGAAGGTCTGTGATCGTTAGTTTTCCATTCAACCGTTTACCCCAACTGAGTCTGACAGTGTCGGAAACCGGATTAGGAACAGCGTTGAGGCTCAACGATTCCCCGGGTTGTATCGGACTAATTCCCACCGTTTGAAGATCCCAGGCTGCGAGGGTATACTGACCCGGAGCCAGATTGTTGATGTTGATGTAACCTATCGACCACAATCCGGTGCGTGTATGCTCGATGGGCTGCCAGTCGTGTGCTGCAGAGGGCCGGTATAGTATCACCACTGAATCGTTGGCCGAACGAATAAGGCTGCCATCGAGGTTGCTCGCATTGCTGTAGAAAAATCTGCCCCGCATCTGCGTACCTGGTTTGAACAGGCCGGATATCTCCCAATGACGGTAAGGCGATAAACGGAGGCCAGTAATGGGGGATCTGAGGCTATCAGGAGCCACCCAATGTTGTGTGGCACGATAAAAAGCGGAGTCGGGCATAGCATCCACATATAAAGTTAAATTGATTTTGCTCAGGTTCACTGTTCCGATGTTGCGCAACACCCCACTGAAATCGGTTGTGGCATCGGCTGTTTTATCGTAGTAATCAGGCAATACCAACACGGGATCAAAGGGTAACATCTTCACCGAGCGGCCCGTTCGTCCGCTAAAATGTACTGTGTCGGTAATCATTTGCCACTGCGGGCCAACAAAGGTCACTTCCAGCATGTTGTTGTTGGCAAGATAGTTAGCCCCTTTGTATTTCTGACGCATAAACAATTCGGTCCGGTACATATTGCCTTCGGGCATACTTCTCAGCGAGTCGTACCAGAAATGAGGTGTTCCCGGTGTGAACACCCAGGCATTGAAGAAATCGGTGAGGTCGATACCCGCATGGGCCGAAAGCGCATCGCGCAGGTCATGGCTTGAAGCATGGTTCATGCGGAACGCATTCAAGTATGCCCTGACTGCTGGAAAAAACTTGTCCTGCCCCATATAGTGCATCAGGGTGTGAATAACGGTGGCGCCTTTATCGTAGGAAGTGGCTCCGTAGGTGTATTGTTCAGGTACGTTGTTGAGCGCCCAGTAGCCCCCGTCGGTGATGTGGGCATTTCGAAGCACCTCATAATGGGTGTTATTCATCTCGTTGCGATACACCTGCGGACCATAGAGGTCTTGCTTGTAAAAATGATGACAAAAAGTAGCCCATCCCTCATTGAGCCACATCTCGTGGGCCGATGCACAGGTGGTGGCATTGCCAAACCACATGTGCGACAATTCGTGGGCAATGAGGTATTCGGTGTTCAGGTTGCCCGAAAAGGATGAATGAGGCAGCGCTACATTATCTACATGTTCCATGGCACCAATGGCCGTGCTGGTGTATCCAATCCGGTTAAAAGGGTAAGGCCCGAAACGCGATTCAAAGCATTGCATTATCTGGCCAAGTGTCTGAAAAGTTGCCGGCACCTTAATGGAATCCTGAGGACGGGAAAAAATACTAACCTGTATCGGACGCTCCAAGCCCTGAAACACCCACTGATGAAACGTATATTGTCCAATGGCCACCGATGCCAGATATGTTGGTATAGGCTGATTAAGCTTCCAGTGCCATGTATTTGTTCCGTCGGGATTAGTGATCACCTTCTCAAGTATTCCGCCAGCCGAGGCTTTCATGCCTGCCGGCAAAGTAGCCAGCACTTCGTAGGTGGCACGATCCTGGAAATCGTCTACGCATGGAAACCAGGCTTTTCCAAGGTTATGCGGTATGCTTACAAATCCTACTCCAAGATTGAAGGCATAATTGCCGCTGAAATGAAACCCACCCCATTGCTCACTGAATGGAACACCCCGGTAGTGGATATCTAATACAAGTGTATCGGTGCTCTGGGCCAGAAAACCTGGAAATATGGCAAGTCGCTGTCCCGAATGAGTGAAAACTACAGGATTGCCGTTCACCCTTACCGAATCGACTGTAAGCTGCTTAAGTTCCAGTGGGATGACGCTGGTTACAATCTTTGGTGTTAGGCGCAACTGTGTTGAAGCATGAAGACTTTTCTGCACAAAATTGATCTGTCGGATATGGATTCGATAATGTAACACATCAATAGTGTCGGATGCAGGCGACTTTATGATTTTTAGCTGATTATCTGCGACCGTCATACGAATGCCTGCGAAAATCAGAAATAAAGCAATGACCAAACCCTTAGGCATGCTGTATACCATTTAAATAAAGCAAGGAAAGCCAAAATTAACTTAAAAGCGAAAAGGTCATTTAGAATGACTAGATTAATATTTGTCTCAAATGGTCTACATTTGCAGATTAGCAAAAACGTTAGTCCTAAATGAGCAGAGACAGGAATCAAAACTGCTTCTTATTTGTTTGTTAATTAAATTTCTTTAGCTCTGTTCGAAAACGAACAAATGTTGTTTGCAGCTGGACACATCTAAAGAAATGGTTTTAGCCCTCTAACCCTATATTACTGGTTATAAGCAAGTTAAAATCTTGGCACGCTTTTGGGCAGTCAGAAAACAAATCAATTCAAACAATGAAAGTTATGAAGGTAGGTTACCACAATCGTCCGGAAAATATTCTGGCTGTGCTGATAGGGGTTTTGCTATTGATGTCGGGCGGGTTGCTGGCACAGAGAAAAATGACCCTTGAAGACTGCATTAATCATGCGCTTGAGCACAATATCCGGATCAAACAGGCTAAACTTGAAGTTGAGTCGGCCGATATCAGCAACACCGAAAGCAAGTTGAGTCTTCTCCCTTCGTTGAATGGTAGTGTGTCTCATTCATTTGGCTGGGGTCGCTCGGTTGATATGGCCACCTACCAATACGTTGATAAGCAGACGCAATCGAGCTATTTTAACCTTGCTTCTGATGTTACGCTTTTTGGCGGCCTGCAGAAACAGGAAGCCATCAAACAACGCAGGGCCGATTATCTGGCTGCAAAATATGGTCACGATAAAATGCAGAACGATATTGCATTGACCGTGGCAAGCTATTACCTCCAGATCCTTTTCAACCGCGAACTGCTCGCTAATGCCCGCGCCCAGGCTGAGGTTACACGTCAGCAGATTGAGCGCACGCAGCGCCTAGTCGAGGCCGGAACACTCGCCAGGGGAGCTCTGCTCGAAGTGCAGGCTCAAGGGGCAAACGAAGAGGTGGCCATCGTTCAAGCCGAAAATCAGCTCAACCTTGCCTATCTCGATTTGCTTCAATTGCTTGAGATCGAAGCTGGAACCCCTGTCGAAATTGACGTGCCTGCCCTTAGGGTGGATACAAGTCCGGAGATACTGCCGATTCAAATGATTTTCAACAAAGCCCTCGATGTAATGCCTGAAATCCAGGTTGCCAATATGCGCCTGAAAAGCGCCCAACATTCCCTCAACATGGCAAAGGCAAACCGCTATCCAAGCCTCGGATTATCTGCTAGCCTAGGCACCAATTATTCCGATCAGATCAGGCTGAGCAATAACCCGATGGATCCTGACTACAACCGCATCAAGGCTTTCGAGGACCAATGGAAAGACAACCGGAGCGCTACCCTTTCACTACGCCTCAGCGTCCCAATATTCAACGGTTATCAGATCAGCTCATTTATTGGTATATCGAAACTCAATCTGCTCAATGCCGACTACAACCTTCAGCTCAGCCAGAATACGCTTCGTAAAAGCATAGAAGCGGCCTATGCCGATGCCATGGCCGGTCTGTCGACCTACAAAGCCCGTGAAAAATCGCTTGTCAGCCTGCGCGAATCATTCAACTACACCGAACAGCGGTTTAATGTCGGAATGGTAAACGCTGTGGATTACAACATTGCCAAAACACAGCTCAACCGTGCCGAATCGGAACTGCTATCGTCCAAATACGATTACATCTTCAAGCTCAAAATACTTGACTTCTATATAGGCCGTTCGCTCACTCTGGCAGATCTTCAGGAAATAAAGCAATGAAATACTGGTGATCCGTTTCGACCATATACCTCACCCGTAGCTTGAAAGAGCATACGGGTTTTACCATAAATGACAATTCAAAGCCTTAATACCAAACACAACACACCTCTCAATGAAATCGAAAACAAAATCCGCAAAGTTGTGGTACATCCTTTTGGCTACTTTGGTAGTTATCATTGTTGTCGTGGCAATCGTTGCCCGTCAGCGCAACCAGAAAAGCACCGAAGTGAGCACCGAAAAAGTGACCCGACGCACGATAACCGAAACCGTGGCAGCCAATGGCAAGATTCAACCTGCACTCGAGGTTAAGATAAGCCCTTACATTTCCGGCGAAGTTGTCGAACTTTTTGTGCGTGAGGGCGATTCGGTGAGTAAAGACGATATACTAGCCCGTATTGACCCTACCATTTATCAATCAAACTTTGAGCAGGTGGAGGCAAGTTTCAACTCCGCAAAAGCCAATATGGCCAACACCCGCGCCCGAGTGGCCCAGGCAGAGGCCCAATTCAATAAAGCCAAACTTGACCTTAACCGCAATGAACAATTGTGGAATCAGAAGGTGATATCTGATGCCGACTGGGACGCCATTAAAGCCAATTATCAGGTGGTGAGCGCTGAATTTGAGGCCTCGAAGGAAAGCTTGCGTGCCACACAGTTTCAGGTTCAAAATGCCGAGGCTGCCCTACGCGAAGCCCGCGAAAACCTTCGCCGCACCAGCATTTATGCCCCTGCAGACGGAACCGTATCGAAGCTGAATGTAGAGGTAGGTGAGCGCGTAACCGGAGCTTCACAATTCTCTTCGGGAACCGAGATCATGCGCCTAGCCAACCTGAATAATATGGAGGTGCGTGTGGAAGTTAGCGAGAACGATATCCCCCGTGTCAAGCTCAACGATACCTGCATTATCGAGGTTGATGCCTACCTTGGGAAAAAATTTAAAGGCTATATCACCGAAATCGCTACCTCAGCCATGTCATCAGGTTTGTCAGTTGATCAGGTGACCAATTTTGAAGTGAAGGTGATGATGATTAAGGAATCCTATTCCATGTTGATCAATCAGGGAGATAAGATTAAATCGCCCTTCAGGCCTGGAATGACCGCAACAGTCGACATCCAGACGCGTCGTGCCGAAAATGTGTTGAGCATCCCTATTCAGGCTGTAACCACGCGCGATGATACAAGCTCGATGGTGAAGCCGGGGAAAAAGACACCAAAGAAAGATGATTTGAAAAAGAATAATCCTCAAAGCTCACTTCAGGAGTATGTGTTTGTTGCCGAAGGAGATAATGCCAGAATTCGTGCCATAAAAACAGGAATACAGGATAATACCTATATCGAGGTGCTCGAAGGACTTGAAGAGGGCCAGGAAGTAATCACAGGTCCATACAGGGTGGTCTCAAAATCGCTGCGCAATGGCGAACATATCAAGCGCGTAGAGGAAAGTAAATTGTTTAATACGGGTAAAAAATAGAATCTGGCGAGCCGCTGTGCCTGATATACTGCTTATTGAAACATCCACCAACGTTTGCTCCGTTGGACTTGCCCGCAACGGCACACTAAAAGCCTTGCGTGAGAGCTGCGACCAGAAATCGCATGCAGAAAAAATTGCCTTGTTTATTGACGAGGTGATGCGCGAAGCTGTTGTGCAATACGATTCGCTCAGTGCCGTGGCAGTAAGCAGTGGCCCGGGATCGTACACCGGGCTTCGTATCGGAGTTTCTACGGCCAAAGGCATATGTTTTGCACTGGGCATTCCGCTTATTGCTGTCGACACAATGCAGGCACTTGCCACGGGTTTCCTGTCAGAAAACCGAAGTAAACCAAGTCCCGACGATACCCTTATTCCGATGATTGATGCCCGGAGAATGGAAGTATATGCCGCATTATTTAATGCTGAAGGAGCCAGAAAAAGTCCAACAGAAGCAATTGTTTTAAACGAAAATAGCTTTCAGATCAATTCCACTGGCACGATTTGGCTTTTTGGCGATGGTGCTTCCAAGACAGCCGGATTGTTCAGAAATCGTCCGGAAATTATTATATCAGCCAACTTTGTCCCTTCGGCCAGATATCTCGTAAGCCCGGCTTTTAAGTCATTTTCTGGCAACCAATTTGCAGATCTGGCCTACTTCGAACCAATTTACCTGAAAGATTTCGTTGCAGGAATACCCAAAGTGAAAGGCCTGATTGACAAAAGTGAAGCGTAAGATACACCTAAATTGACAATGTATTTATTAATGCTTGTCTCACCTATTATTTAGTGTAACAGGGTCTATTTCTTCCAGAGATATAATCAATTGATAGGATTTTTCCATTATAATGATTCTGCAGTAAAATAGTGTTCACAATTATATGTTGCGAAAAATACAACGTAACTAAGATTTTATGACATTGATTTTTCGCATCTTACCAAATCATTCTGATATTTATATTTAAAATATTTAATTTTTTAATATTATTGTTGTTTTACACAAATCACATATTAATTTTGTGCAAAATTCTTTGGCCATGAAATTCCCGACAAAATTAAATGAATTTGACATTATTGACCTTTTAAACGAATATCATTCCGAGCTTCGCAAGATGAAGCAGAAAATGGTGTTTGTAAAGGCCAAGATAGCTGAACTCGAAGCTCAGCTCGAAGGTGTTAAGCTGAAATCAAGGCGACCCAGGCTTGAAACAATCGCTGACGATGAAAATTTTGAAATGGAAACTGTTGCTGAAACGCATGCAGCACCCAAAACGCCTGGCAAACGTGGTCGCAAACCAAAGAACGTAAATTCGGGGGAAGCTGCTCAAATGCCCGCTGTAAAACAGCGTCGTCAGCGTAAGTTATCAAACTGGGACTATATGGTTATAGATAGTCTGCGCGAAAAAGGTAAGGCTTTGGCCAGCAGCGACTTATTCTCACGCTTTGAATCAAAGGTCAAAGAGGCCGGCATTTCAGAAGCTGAGGATAAGCTGAAGTTCAAGTTGAACCAGATTCTGGTTAAACTATCCAACAAGCGAGGCGAATTGGCCAAAGTGGCATATCCCGGTCGCGGTTTTGCCTATGCACTTCCTGATTGGGTAAACGAAAAAGGAAAGTTGCTCAAGGAATTTATGTTCGATAAGGAGAAAAAAGAAAGAAAACCAGGCCGTAAAAATAAAGCTGCTGTCAAGAAAGTAGTAAAATCTGTCACGGGTAAACGCCGCGGCCGTAAACCAAAGTCGGCTGCAGCAGCCCCACCGTCAGCTGAATAGCATTGATTGAACAATCTTTGTAAAATAATGGCTGGCCAGATTGGCCAGCCATTATTACTTTCCGGATAAAAAAATCTCAGCCCAAACCGTAATAACCTCCGCCTCCCTTTTCTTCTCGGCGCTTCGCAATGGTTTCAAGCACTTTCAGCTTTTTTTCATCCGAATAGCTGTCCCAATTTGCAATCTCTTCGGCCGACCGGTAACATCCCACGCAAATCATCTCTTCATCGTAGGTGCATATCAACTGACAAGGCGATTTAATTTTTTTCTTATTCATTTCTAAGTTTAATATCAGGCTTGAAAACAAGTGTCTCCGGACTTTGTTCATAATTTTTTGACATTGAGTACAGCAATACCCCTGCTTTTGGTTCCTACCCACACCTTTCCATCCCCATCAGTGGCCAGCGAAGTGATCCAGTTGTCCGGCAGGCGGTTGCTTGTGGTAAAAGTTTTCCATTTCGATCCGTCAAATACCGACAGTCCATTTGGTGTTCCAAAATACATTCTGTTGCTTCTATCTTCAGCAATGGCATTAACGCGGTTGAACGCAAGGCCATCATTCATGGAGTAATTCACGTACGACTGCCCATTATAAAGTGTAACACCTGCAAGGTTGCCAAACCACATCCGCGATAGCTTATCTGCGTAAACACGCACCACAAATGAGGCCTGATTGTCGTTGGCCAGAAAAGTCTGCCAGTTCCCCGAACGATAACGGCTTACACCAAATTCCGTCCCGAACCATTTGTACTGATCGCTATCAATAGCAACCGACCTGACAATGTTATGGACTAGAGCACTTCCATTAACTTTCTGAAAGTGAAACCAATTCTGCCCATCAAAATGATTGACGCCAAAACCGGTAGCTACCCAGGGCTTGTTGTCAGCGTCCACTGCAATGTCGTAAACATAGTTGTAGGCCATACCATTGGATGTGTTATAATTTTGCCATACTCCATTGCGGAAGCGGCTGATGCCGAACGGTGTACCAAACCAGACGGTGTTGTCGCTGCCAACGGCTACAGATGTTACTTCGTGGTGGATCAAACCCTGTGGGGCATTATAGCTTTGCCACTGCTGGCCATCGAATCGGGAAACGCCAAACTCAGTAGCCACCCATAAAGCTCCATCAGGCCCAAAAGCAAGGTCGTTCACATTATTACTTACAAGGCCATCCTTTGCGGCGTAGAATGTCCATTCCACATCGGGCTCCAGCACTTCCTTCTTTTCGCATTGAAACAGAAACAGGGTAAAAAGAATGACTGTCAAGCGAGTTGTCTTCATAGGCCATTAATTTTAATCAAGATTCATCCGGATACGGGATGCCACAACATCGATGGCTACCTGATTGGCACCTCCCTGCGGAATAATAATATCTGCAAAGCGTTTTGTGGGGTCGATAAACTGCAGGTGCATGGGCTTGACAAAAGTTTCATAGTGCCTGAGCACATCCATAAATGATCTTCCGCGCTCATCGATATCACGTTGGATTATCCGCATTAATCTGTCGTCGCCATCAGCATCAACATAAATCTTGATATCCATTCGTTCGCGCAGATGTTCGTTGGTGAGCACCAGAATTCCTTCCACAATGACCACTCTGGTCGGTTGTACCGGAATTGTTTCCTTAGATCGGGCGCAGGTAACATATGAGTATACCGGCATTTGAATAGTACTGCCTTGCTTCAGTTCATCCAGATGCCGTATCAGTAATTCGAACTCAATGGATGAGGGGTGGTCGAAATTGATTTTCTTACGCTCTTCAGCACTAAGGTGACCATTGTCCTTGTAGTAGGCATCCTGTGAAATAACCGAAACCGAGCTGTTGGGCAAGGCACGGATAATTTTTTTTACCACGGTGGTCTTGCCCGAACCTGAGCCGCCTGCGATTCCGATTACAAGCATAAAGGCGTTTTTTGGTTTCGGAATGTAAAGTTAACAATAGAATTTGTGCTTCAGCAACTTTACATTAAAAAACCCCGCCGAGGCGGGGCTTTAGACTTAGAGCAGAAAACTCATCATGATACCGGCAGCCACCGCCGATCCGATAACACCAGCCACATTGGGCGCCATGGCATGCATAAGCAGATGGTTCGATGGGTCGCTCTTCAACCCTTCCATCTGCACAACCCTTGCACTGTCGGGCACAGCCGAAACTCCTGCTGCTCCTACCAGTGGATTGATACGGTTGTCGGCAGGCAGGAAAAGGTTCATCACCTTGGCAAAAAGCACTCCTCCGGCTGTAGCAACCACAAACGAAATTGCTCCCAGGGTAAAAATCATGATGGAATCGGAGGTGAGAAACACGTCGGCCTGCGTGGAGGCACCAACGGTTATCCCAAGAATGATGGTTACAATATCAATCATAGCTGTGCGGGCCGAATCGGCCAGACGTTTGGTGACACCGCTTTCTTTCAGAATATTGCCAAAAAACAAAAAACCCAGCAGCGGCAGTGCACCGGGCGAAATGAAGGTGGTGAGGATAAGGCCAACAATGGGAAACATAATCTTTTCGAGCTTGCTTACCGAACGTGGGGGTTTCATTCGAATCAACCTTTCTTTGCGCGTTGTAAGCAGTCGCATGATCGGCGGCTGGATAACAGGCACCAGTGCCATGTATGAATAGGCCGCAATGGCTATTGGACCGATCAGATTTTTCGTTTCGTAGCCATGCACCAACCCTCCATTGGCCAGTTTCGATGAAAGAAAGATGGCTGTTGGCCCGTCGGCACCGCCAATAATACCGATTGCACCGGCCTCGGGCAGGTTGAATCCAACATACAAAGCCCCGATGAAAGTGAGAAAAATTCCAATCTGGGCAGCTGCCCCGAGCAGCATGAGGCGCGGACTTGAAATAAGGGATGAAAAGTCGGTCATTGCACCGATACCTAAAAATATCAGTGGCGGATAAATACCTTTGGTAACCCCATTATACAGATAATTCAGCACACTGCCCTCCTGATAAATGCCCAGCTGAAGGTTGACGCCTCCATCCTGATAAAAGGGCACGTTGCCGATAATAATTCCTGTGCCTATGGGGACAAGAAGCAATGGTTCGTAGTCGTAACGAATGGCCAGATATATGAAAATTAGGCCAATGAGGATCATGAAAATATTGCCCTGCGTTGCATTGCGAAAACCGGTGAAGCTGACAAATTTGCTTACACCTTCGATGGTTTTATTGATGGCAAATCGGAAAAAAGGAACATCAGCGGCCTGGCTGTCTTGTGAGGCAATTTGTGTGGAGTTGTTCTGCGAAAATGCTGCAGCAGCCATGCCAGGGGCTTGCGTAACCAGTAGATTAAGCAGGGTAAGGATAAACAATATACCCAGAACGACAATAGCACGTTTTGATGTCATAGGGCTTATTCCATTTCGATGAGCAGGTCGCCCTGCAACACATTGTCACCCAGATTCACTTTCACGACCTTGATCGTACCATCCTTTTCAGCCAACAGGTTGTTCTCCATTTTCATGGCCTCATAAACAAGCAATTTCTGACCGCGTTTCACCTGATCTCCAGGCTTGACAAGAATCTGAATAATCTGCCCCGGAAGCGGCGCTGTTATCTTAGACAACAGTGCTTCAGCACCTGCCTTAATCTTAACATTTTCGGCATTAGGATTGTTGGGAATAGCCGAGCGAACAAGGATTGGCGTTTTGGATTCGGCTTTACGCCGCTCAATCTCTACATGATATGGCGTTCCGTTCACCTCTATCTCAGCCATATTTCCCTCAATTCGAAGCACTTCAACCTCGTAATTATTTCCTCTTATATTGAATTTGAAATTGCGCATAGTGATTGATTTATCGTGGAATGCTTCTTAATCCGTAAATTTTAGAGCTCCATGGAGAGTAGGTTCTTGATACCTTCTTGATCGTGAGTACATTGCTTTCGTCATCGTGCAATTCGGTCGACATATACAAAGCCAGGCCAATAGCTGCAATTACATCCCCGGGTATGCGGAGGTCTTTCGTTTCCTCATCCTTGCCAAGCTTTCCCTGACGGCGTAAACGATCCCTCAATCGCATATTGAGCACCTTCGAAAGCAATTCGAAAAACCAGTATAAAAGCACCAGCGCAACAAAAACGATGAGATAACCCACTATCGAAACAACAATACTTTCGATAATTGTGGTTTCAGGTACAACCGTAAATTCTGACAATAGTATCATGTCCGGATGTATTACAGTGGTATATTCGAATGTTTCTTGGGCGGATTGGTATCCTTTTTCGTAGCAAGTGCTTGCAGAGCGCGGATTATACGAAACCGGGTATTGCGAGGTTCAATCACATCGTCAATGTAGCCGTATTTTGCGGCTTCATAAGGATTGGCAAACTTTTCCCGATACTCTTCCTCTTTGTGTCGGATAAATGCCGTACGTTCCTCAGGATCTTTGATTTCGAGTATGGCGCGACCTTCCAGCACCTCGATGGCGCCCGCAGGCCCCATCACGGCAATCTCGGCTGAAGGCCAGGCATAATTGATATCGCCCCTTAACTGCTTGGAGCCCATCACATCATGTGCTCCGCCATAGGACTTGCGCAGCGTTATCGTTACTTTGGGTACGGTAGCCTCGCCATAGGCGAACAACAGCTTGGCCCCATGGATAATGATGCCACCATATTCCTGTGCACTGCCGGGCAAAAATCCCGGCACATCGACCAACGTCACAATAGGGATGTTAAAGGCATCACAAAACCTTACAAAACGTGCCGCCTTGCGCGAAGCATCGATATCGAGCACTCCGGCCAGATAATTGGGCTGATTGGCCACAATACCTACAGGCATGCCGTTGAACTTGGCAAAACCTATCACGATATTGCGTGCAAAATTGCGCTGTATTTCGAGAAACTCACCATAATCGACAATGCCATGAATCACATCCTTGACATCATATGGCTTGTTCGGATTATCCGGAATAATCTGGTTAAGTGCATCCTCAAGCCTGTTGATGGGGTCGGTGCACTCCGAAAGTGGCGGGTCTTCGAGGTTGTTTTGTGGGATGTACTGCAGCATCTTGCGGATCAACATCAGGCCCTCCTGCTCGTTTTCGACCACAAAATGTGTAACACCCGATTTGGTTCCATGCACCCATGCTCCACCCAGATCTTCGATGGTAATATCTTCTCCTGTAACCGTCTTGGTAACTTTTGGTCCGGTAACAAACATATAGCTTGAGCTTTCGCTCATCATCACGAAATCGGTGAGTGCTGGCGAATAAACCGCTCCACCGGCGCAAGGACCAAAGATGGCCGAAATCTGCGGCACAACGCCCGAAGCCAAAATATTGCGCTGAAAGATCTCGGCATAGCCTGCCAGGCTGCGCACACCTTCCTGAATGCGTGCGCCTCCACTGTCGTTGATACCAATGATGGGCGCGCCCACCTTCATGGCCTGATCCATCACCTTGCAAATTTTAGCCGCGAAGGTTTCGCTGAGCGAGCCGCCAAACACGGTAAAATCCTGCGAAAACACGTAAACAACACGCCCGTCAATGGTGCCGTGACCTGTTACCACCCCATCGCCCAGAAACTTCTGGTCGCCTAACCCGAAATCATTCGTCCGGTGGGTAACAAACATATCAAACTCCTCAAAGCTTCCCTCATCGAGCAGCAATTCGATGCGCTCGCGGGCAGTGAGCTTTCCTTTGTCGTGCTGTGCTGCAACGCGCTTATCGCCACCACCCTTGCGGGCTTCAACGCGCTTGTCGAGCAGCTCTTGTATCTTCGATTCAATAGACATTTGTGTGGTGTTTTACTTGTTCTTGTCTTCACAAAGCTCAGTAAGTACACCAAATGTGGATTTCGGATGCAGAAATGCAATGTGCAAGCCTTCGGCACCTTTGCGTGGCTGCTCATCAATGAGCCTGATGCCAGCATTGCGAACATCCTCGAGTGCCTGCTCCAGCCCCTTTACAGCAAAAGCAATGTGATGAATGCCTTCGCCTTTCTTTTCAATGAATTTACCTACCGGGCCTTCAGGGTCTGTGCTCTCGAGCAACTCAATCTTGGTCTGGCCAACCATAAAAAAGGCTGTCTTCACTTTTTGGTCTGCAACTTCTTCAACAGCGTAACAAGGAGTGCCCAGAAGGGTTTCGTAAAATGGAACGGCTTCATCGAGGCTCTTGACAGCGATTCCAATGTGTTCAATATGAGTAGGTTTCATAATTATTTTGTTTTGTGAAATTTTTCACAAAAGTAGGCTTTATTTTTCGATAAAAAGACCGTTAGGGCATTACTTTTATTGTTTTCAACAGGCCTGTGTTGAAATTTAGAACGTTTCTATCTATGGCATGCGGGTGTAAATGCACGAAATTCGAAACGTGAATAAGAAATTACTACTGCTAATCAGTTTTTTACCGCTGTTTGCCTCCACACAACAGTTTATTGATATTCGCGCCGGCCTTGTCGGAACAGCACATAGTGCGGCCATCTGGATTGATTTCGAACGTGATGGCGACCTCGACATCCTTGTCTCTGGTCAGAACGGAAACACCACACAAAGCATCAGAACACAGCACTATCGTAACCTTCGCAACGATCGTTTCGAGGCATTCGGTCCCGGTTTGCCCGACTTTTTTCGTGGCGACATCGCCAGAGCCGATGTGGATCTTGATGGCATTGAGGATCTGGCTATAACCGGTGAGTTGCGCAACGGACGTTTGTTTTCGGCTATCTACAAGGGTCGTCCCAATGGCAGCTACGCCATGTTCAATAGCAATCTTATGCCAGTGCGCAACAGCTCGGCGGCATTTGCCGACGCCGATGGCGATGGCGATGCTGACCTGCTGCTGACAGGCGAGGGCAGTAACGGGCCAATGACATTGATATACCGAAACGACCGCAATGGTCAGTTTACACAAATCGACCACCCCATTCCAGGTGTGATGGGGGGCACAGGCAAATGGATTGATTTCAATATCGATGGACTGCCGGACATCATCGTCACAGGCACAAGCGCAAATGGCGCTCCTTTGAGCATGCTGTTCAGAAACATAGGTCAAATGCGTTTCAGCGCGCTAAGCTTAAACTTTATAGGCCTATCGCAAAGCAATATTACCATTGGTGATTATGACAACGATGGCGATCCGGATATCCTGCTAATCGGACTCGATGCCAACGGACAAGGCAAAACCATGCTCTACAACAACACCAACAGACAGGGAAATTTCAGCCTTTCACCAACCGGCATCGTGCCGGTGTGGGATGGATTTGCCGACTGGGGCGATTTTGACCTCGATGGCGATCTCGACATGCTCATCAGCGGACGCAGTGGTCAGGGAGCGGTATCTAAAGTTTACCGCAACGACCGCAACACCAGGTTTGCCGAGATCAATGCCGGGATTATTCCGCTTTACAACAGTTCGGGGCAATGGGGAGATTATGACCTCGACGGCGACCTTGACATACTTATAGCAGGATTGAGCGAAAACGGACAGCCAGTGGCCAGGGTTTACCGCAACAACGCCATCGAAATTCAGCAAACCGCCCGTGTTGTGCGGCAGGAAAGGATTTCCCCCCGCGGTTTTACCGATCCTGGCCCTCCACCATCGCGTCAGCGGCCAAATTATTATTACGTGTACAGTTCGGCCTATGCCGATGTGAACAGCACCGGAAAGAAGGACTATTACCTGTTTATGGGGCCGGTGAAAAAATGGCCGGGAGCCTACATACTTGAGGAAAAGTATAACGAGGTGATCATGAAAACCTACCCTACATGGGGAAGAATCGATCAGGGCAACATTATCCAGAACGGATTCGTGACCAAAAGTGATGCGGATAAATCCAGAGCCAGGATGATGCATGAATACAACACCAAAGGCTTCAACGTGATCGAGATCAACTGGTAACCTTTACAACAAGTTGCAGCGTGGTACGGCTGCGTTGTTCCAGCAGAACCTCTCCTTTACCCATAAACTCAGATGCAATCTGTTCGGTGTAATGACGCACAGTGTACAAGGTTAGGGCTGAATTGTATCGTATCTCATAGCTTGCCCCGAGCATCCGGATCATCGTTTCGGGGAGCTGAGGCTCAAAATCAACGCACACCGAAAGGCTGCGTGCCGATGCCTGCATCACATGTACATTGATCCCCAGTTGAATAAAAACCCCAAACAATTGGTGCAGATGCCACTCATTCATTAGCGAAAAATCGCGGGGTCTGAGGCTAAAAAGTATCTGATTCTCCTTGACGATAAAACAGGGCATGGCACCATCGGCGCTTCGGTCATCGGCAATGATGCTTGGCGGGTCCAAAGGGTTGACAAACGACTGCACCTTGAGGGGAATGCGCTTGTTTTCGAGGGGCTTGATGGTTTTGGGGTGGATAATGGTGGCCCCGTAATAAGCAAGTTCGATGGCTTCGGAATAGGAGATCCGATGCAGCTTTTGGGCTGCAGGGAAGCGTTTGGGATCGGCATTGAGCAATCCCGGCACATCCTTCCAGATGACAACTTCGACGGCATCGAGGCTCCAGGCCAGAATGGCCGCGCTGAAATCGGATCCCTCGCGGCCCAGGGTTGTTGTCCGCCGCCCGGGGCTTGCTCCGATAAAGCCTTGTGTAAGCATTATTCTTTGCCCCGATTGCTCAAACGTCTTCTTTACATTGCCGGCCGTGGTTTCCCAGTCGGGATCGGTAGCCCTGAATTTTTCGTTGGTAATGATTAGCTTGCGTGCGTCGGCATGGTGGTGCTCCAAACCGATTTTTCGAAAATAGTGACTGATGATGGTGGTCGAAACCAGCTCGCCATAGCTCACCGTCTGGTCGTAATGCTCATCGAATGGCAGGTGGGTCAACTGAAGCTTTTCCCACAATTCCTGCCACAGTTTCACAAGCTCCTGAGCAGTTGTATTGGGCGCATCGCGGAACAATTCGCCGGCTATAACATTATGGTATCCGACAAGCTGTTCGAAAACAAGGGTTGCCTCGGCCGACGATTCCCGCGACAGACGCAGGATTTTCTCCAGGGCATTGGTGGTCTTGCCCATAGCCGACACCACAACTACCAGCTCATCACGGTCGTAAGCCCTCAATATATCGGCCATGTTGCGAACCGCACAGGCATCTTTGACCGATGCGCCACCGAACTTGAAAACTTTCAGCACTTCGTATCCCTCTTGTTTTTATGGCAGCCAAAATTACTACATTTGTTAAGAGCCAATTTACGCCGCTGCAATCATCAAACCAACAAAATATTATCCATGAAAACACTTGTCGAATTTATCTGGGAACAGCAGTCCATCTCGAATCAGGCCACTGGCGAGTTTTCGCGTTTGCTCAACGATATTGGTATTGCAGCCAAAATTGTGAACCGAGATGTAAACCGCGCCGGACTGGCAGGTGTGCTGGGGTTAGAAGGCACAACCAATGTGCAGGGCGAAAACCAGAAAAAACTGGATGTGCTGGCCAACAACGAGTTTATTAAGGCCCTCCGCAACGGCAAGCAATGTGCCGGCATTATCTCGGAAGAAAATGACGAGGTGGTGGTTTTCGACGAAACGACAACCAGAAATGCAAAGTATATCGTGGCCATCGACCCCCTCGATGGATCATCAAACATAGAGGTGAATGTGCCCATCGGGACTATTTTCGCCATATACAGGCGCAAATCAGTTGGCAGCAGCATTACACTGGAAGATGTCCTTCAGGCAGGCACCGAGCTGGTGTGCGGAGGATATATCATCTATGGATCATCGACCATGATGGTTTATACTACCGGAAATGGAGTAAATGGCTTTACCTATGATCCCACCTGCGGCATCTTCATCCTTTCGCACGAAAACATGAAGATCAAAGACCCCGGAAACATCTACAGCATTAACGAGGCCAACTACATTTACTTTCCCGAAGGAGTAAAGCGGTATATCAAATATTGTCAGGAAGATGATCCGTCCACCGGAAGGCCTTACACAACACGGTATATCGGTTCGCTGATTTCCGATTTTCACCGCAACCTGCTTAGAGGCGGCATTTATATTTATCCCGGCACCAAAAAGAATCCTGCCGGAAAGCTGCGTTTGCTCTACGAATGCATTCCTATGGCCTTCATTGCCGAACAGGCCGGCGCTAAAGCTTCGGATGGCTTCAGGCGCATTCTCGACATCAAACCCGAGCACATCCACCAGCGAACCCCCTTGTTTATCGGTTCAAAATCAATGGTGGAAATGGCCGAGGAGTTTATGACCACGTTAAGCCCCGATTTTCAGGAGGTGTATGCGCTGGCAGACAAAAGGTGAAAGTTGATGGTCATTCTATGATATACAATGCATCTTATTACATAGATTGAAAATATTTGAATTTTCGGAAATCAACCTGTGTATATTTCTTTTTTTCAGTAACTTAAACTATTTTTAAGTGATTTACCTATGGAAACGCAATTACAGGCTGAATTGCGACACGGCGCTATTTCCAGCGCACTAAGATAATGCGCATATTGTTGATTATCTGATCTATACGTCCAATTCTTATTTAGATTGCTTATAAATTTCGCTGCCTGATAAGATGCTTCCCGGTGGGTTGGCCATTATCGAATAATTTAGGCTGCTCAACATGCTAAAGCACAAGATTTATGCGAATACAAAGGCAATCGCTGAAAACCCTTCCGCAACCCGATGTCAAGGCCGATCTGGCGCAATTGAAAGCGCTGCTCGAATTGGCCCCAAAAGCTGACAGCAGCAGGCTGATCCCCCTGCTGCAGGCCACACAACTCTTTTACGGCTATATCCCCCAGGAGGCATTTGCTATGATCTCGGAGGCTACGGGCGTGCCTGTTGCCGACATATACGGGGTGGCCACTTTTTATGCTCAGTTTAGGCTCAAGCCGGTAGGAAAAAACATCATCAAGGTTTGTCACGGCACGGCCTGCCATGTGCAAAACGCCAATGCCATCAGCGATGCACTTAAAGAAACCCTGCAGATTCCCGAGGGCGAAACCACGCCCGATGGCCTGTTTACCCTCGAATCGGTGGCATGTCTGGGATGCTGTTCGCTGGCCCCTGTGATGATGATTGGTGATGATACGCACGGCAAACTGACCGGCAAGACTGCCTCGCGTATTGTGAAAGATATGAAGAACGAAACCTGCCGCAAACAACACTGAGTATGGAAACAACAACATTGGTTAAGCCCAGGGTGATTGTCGGGCTGGGCAGTTGCGGAATTGCAGCAGGAGCGGCAAAGACATTCGAAAAGGTGCAGAAACTGCTCAACACACCTAATTTCGACTTCCATTTGGAACGCACAAGTTGCGTGGGCATGTGCTACAAGGAACCCCTTGTCGAGGTGCAGGACCACCGGGGCAGTGTGATTTATGGTGAGATGACGGAAGAAAAGGTGGAACAAACACTCAGAATGCACCTTATTGAGAACCAGATTGATCAGGAGAACGCGGTGAGCGCAAGCAGTTTCGAAGCCACCGAAGACTATTTTTTCGATGGGCAGGTGAAGATTGCCCTGCGCAATTGCGGCCACATCGATCCTGAATCGCTCGAGGATTCGGAGAAAGCCGGAGCGTACGCTGCCATCAGCAAGATTGTGAAAAATGACATCAGTCCGGCCGAGGTGATTCAGATGATAACCGCTTCGGGTTTGCGCGGCAGGGGTGGCGGAGGATTCCCCACCGGATTAAAGTGGAAATTTGCTGCCCAGAGCGATTCGAAAGAAAAATACATTATCTGCAATGCCGACGAAGGCGATCCGGGCGCCTTTATGGATCGCAGCCTTCTGGAAGGCGACCCCCACGCAGTGCTCGAAGGCATGATGATAGGCGGTTACGCCATAGGGGCACACAAGGGATACATCTATTGCCGTGCCGAGTATCCATTGGCCATCAAGCGCCTGAATATTGCCATCGAACAGGCCAGAGCCAAAGGGTACCTAGGGCGAATGCTGCACGAACCCACCGGGTTCAGCTTCGATATTATTGTTAAGGAAGGCGCCGGGGCTTTTGTTTGCGGCGAAGAAACAGCCCTCATTGCCTCCATCGAAGGGCACCGCGGCATGCCACGCAAGCGTCCGCCCTTCCCTGCCGTGTCGGGCCTCTGGGCAAAGCCCACCAACATCAACAATGTGGAAACCTGGGCCAATGTGCCATGGATCATCAACAACGGATCGGAAGCCTATGCCGCCTATGGGACCGAAAAAAGCAAAGGCACCAAGGTTTTTGCCCTCACAGGCAAAATCCGAAACGGGGGCCTTGTTGAAGTGCCAATGGGTTTTACCATTAACGACATCATCTTTAAGCTTGGCGGCGGCATCAAGAGCGGCAAGGCATTCAAGGCAGTGCAGCTTGGCGGGCCTTCCGGAGGCTGCATACCTGCCAGCCTGGGGCACACACCTGTTGATTACGATTCGGTAAATGCCACCGGTGCCATCATGGGATCGGGCGGCATGGTGGTGATGGACGAAACCACCTGTATGGTGGATCTGGCAAAATTCTTCCTGCACTTTACGCAGGAAGAGTCGTGTGGCAAATGCACTTTTTGCCGTGTGGGTACCAAACGCATGCTCGAAATCCTGGAGCGCATCACTGATGGCAAGGGCAAACCGGAAGACATTGGCCTGCTCGAAACGCTGGCTGGTCAAATTAAAAACAACTCGCTCTGCGGCCTCGGACAAACAGCTCCTAATCCCGTGCTCACGACATTGCGGTATTTCAGGGAAGAATATGAAGCCCACATCCTGCATGGCCGTTGTCCTGCCAAGGTGTGCAAACCACTGCTGCACTACAGTATCGACCCTGAAAAATGTACCGGTTGCACCGTGTGTGCTGTTAAATGCCCCGTCGACGCCATCAGCGGAAACCGCAAGGAAGCGCACCACATCAATCAGGACGCCTGCATACAGTGCGGCGAATGCCATCAGGTTTGTCGCTTTGAAGCAGTGTTGGTCGAATAACTAATTCTTATGCCATCTTACTATGAGTCGATATATTAATATCAAGCTAAACGGTCAGACCGTGAGTGGTTTCGAGGGCGAAACCATCTATGAATGTGCCACGCGGCATGGCATCGAGATACCTACCCTCTGCCACGATCCACGCATCGAACCTTTTTCGTCGTGCTACGTGTGCGTTGTCGAAGTGGCAGGCATGCGGGGTCACCAGCCCTCGTGCTCAACCTACATCACACCGGGCATGGAAATCAATACCGAAACTGCTGCGGTAAAAGAAGCCCGCAAATCGGCCCTTGAACTGCTGCTGAGCAACCACTATGCCGATTGCCTTGGTCCGTGCAAGCAAACTTGTCCGGCGGGGGTGGATGTGCAGGGATATATTTCGCTCATCGACAAGGGACAATACAGCGATGCCGTGGCACTCATCAAGGAAACCAATCCGTTGCCGGCTATTTGCGGGCGTGTATGTGTTCGCCCCTGCGAAGCCGCCTGCCGCCGCAACCTCATGGACGAAGGCGCCGCAGTGGGTATTGATTATCTGAAACGCTTTGCCTCGGACCGCGATCTGGAGTCGGGAGAAAAATTTGTTCCCAATCTCAAGGCCCCCACCGGAAAAAAAGTTGCCGTGATCGGCGCAGGCCCCGGAGGGCTTTCAACCGCCTATTTCCTGAGGCTTGAAGGTCATGCCGTGGACATCTTCGAAGCTGCACCTGCACCCGGCGGCTGGTTGCGCTATGGCATACCGGAATACAGGCTGCCGAACGACATCCTCGATAAAGAAGTTAAAAACATCACCGACCTTGGCGTGGGCCTGTACTTCAACACCAGGTTGGGCGACAATTTGAGCTACAAGCAGATACAGGACGATTACGATGCCACCATACTTACCATAGGTTCGCAAAAGGGCCTGAGCGTTGGCTGCACAGGCGACGATGCAGGCAATGTGTTTCCGGGCATCGAATTCCTGAAAAACATGGAGATGACCGGCCAGAAATACGATTTCCGCGGCAAAACGGTGGTAGTGGTCGGTGGTGGCAACACGGCCATGGACTGCTGCCGCACTTCGGTGCGTTGCAAGGCCGACAAGGTATATGTAGTGTATAGGCGTACCGAAAAAGAAATGCCCGCCAACCCCATCGAGATTCACGAGTCGAAAATAGAAGGCGTTGAATATCTTTTCCTTACCAATCCGGTTGAAATCATCAAAAACGAAAAAGGCGAGGTAGCCGCCATGCGATTGATCCGTATGGAGCTGGGCGAACCTGATGCCAGTGGCCGCAGGCGTCCGGTAGCCGTACCGGGTTCGGAGTTCGATATAGAGTCTGACATTGTCCTGGCGGCCATCGGACAGAAAACCGAAGTCAACTTTATCGATGATATCAATGCCCATGCCTCCCACGGTCAGCTGAAGATCAACCGCTGGGGCGATATCGATGCAAACCCCAAAACCCTGCAAACCGGCATCCCATCGGTGTTTGCTGCCGGCGATGGCGTTACCGGCCCTGCCACCATCATCGAAGCAATTGCTCAGGCCCGAATTGCTGCCCGTTCGTGCCACCAGTATCTTATGGGATTGCCCATCGAGCCTGCTGCAAAAGAGTTTCTGAGCAAACGCGACAATTTCAAAACACAGAAATCTGACGACTTTAAACCCCGTTTTCCTCATCAGAAACGGCAGGAAATGCCTGTGATCGAAGCACACGAGCGCGATGGATTTACGGAAGTCGAACTGGGATATGCCAGCGAGTTTGTAGCTCAGATGGAAGCTAGCCGCTGCCTCGAGTGCGGATGCACAGCACTCTATACCTGCGATCTGAAAAAGCACTCCACCACCTATCAGGCCAACCAGAAGCGTTTTGCCGGCGATTTTCATGAGTTTGAGATCGATTTCCGGCACCCCTTCGTCGAAATCGACAACAACAAATGCATCCTTTGTTCGCGTTGCATACGCATCTGCCGCGAAGTGAACGGTGCCGGGGCATTGGGATTAGTCAACCGTGGATTCAAGAGCTTTGTGGCGCCTGCCCTCGGGAAACCGCTTCAGGAAACCAGCTGCGACAGCTGCGGCTTGTGTATCACTGCCTGTCCGACCGGCGCCATCATGGAGAACTACGATTTCAAACCCGGCCCGCTCCCCCTCGAAACCATCGAAGCCATCGATATGTTTGGTTCCGAAGGTTATGAAGTGAATCTGCACCACTATCATGGCCGGTTCTATGGGGCATCGCCACGTCAGGGCGTGCTCAACCGCATGGGATTGATCAACCGGAGGCAGATGTTTGGTTACAAATTCATCAGCCATCCAGGTCGCATCACCCAACCCTTGCTGCGCGATGGGGATCAGTGGAAACCCATCAGCTTCGGGGAGGCTTACGACCTCATCGCCTCAAAGATTCTTTCGGTGAGGGCAGACGACAATGCGTTTTTTGGCGGCGCACGCCTCACCAACGAAGAGCTCTACATGATTCAGAAGCTGGCTCGCGGAGGCGCAAAAACCAATAATGTAAGCAGCTTCCACTACATGGGCAGGGGCGAAGGCTACTTCCACAACTCCAACGAAAATGCCGTGTATTGCGATATACGCGGCGCGTCGAAAATTTTTGTGGCCGGGGCTGATCTGAACTTAGACCACCCTGTCATCAATCACTTGATATTTAGCGCTAAATATTCGGAAGGCCTTGAGGTTGTGTTGATTACCGATAAGCCTGATTGCCGGTTTGCACAAAAAGCCGACAAGGTTGTTGCCGTTGGCAGTTATTTCTGGTTCATCAAAGCGGTGAATCACTACCTGATTCGCGAAGACATGGTTGACCATCGCTTCATTGATGAACGCACCGAAGGCTATGAGGACTATCGCAATCAGATGATGATAGACGATTTCGGCAAGCTGTTGCAGTTTGCCGGTGTTGACGAAGATACCGTAGCCGCCTTTGCGCGTGAATACCGCAACGAAATGAGCAGCCTGCTTATCTTCGAGGAAAAGGAATTGTCGGCCAATGCCAGCATGGCCATGCACAATATGGCCATGTTGTGCGGCACCTTGGGAAAAACTGCCAGCGGCCTCATTGCCCTTAAAGAAAAAGCCAACAGTCACGGCATATTCAATATGGGGGCCTGCCACAAAATAGGCGTTGATGCACAACCTGTTTTAGACGAAGACCTGCAATATTGCATGCAACGCCTGTGGAAAGTTGACGAACTGCCATTTACCATCAACAGCGTTTACAAGCATTTCGAGAGCGGACGCATACGCAATGCCTTCATCTTTGGCGAGGATCCTGCCGGCTGCGCTCTTGATAAAAATAAGATAATTAGCGCTTTAAGGCATATCGACTTCATTATGGTGCAAGACCTGTATATGAGCGAGACCGCCCGCATGGCCCATCTTATGATGCCCGCTTCGCTGCCATGGGAAACCGGCGGCAGTTTTACCAACTCGCAAAAGCGCATTCAGCCTGTGAAGAAGCAGATGCAGGGACCACTGAAGCATAATGCCTTTGAACAGTTGGTTGCACTGCACAAGCGTTTTGGACTTAATGGAATACATCAGCCCGACGAAGCCCTTACCGAAGCCATGGCGCTTATTCCGCAGCGAGGCGAATACAAAGACCTGCATTTCACGTATAAAGAGGCTGATAATGCCAACCGCATGTTCGGACACGGATGCGATTTGCTGAGCAAAATGGTGGACGATATGTTTGTTGAAAAACTGGGTTGGTCGTAATCAAATTTTTGGGGAATTTTGCCCTCAGATAAACGCTTTGCCAGATTCGGCTCATGAAGCCTTACTTTGTTATGCCCATAAAAAAACTTAAAGCTGTCACACAACAGATGTGGTCGAGGCTACCCCCGGCCTCCGTGCTGGCTATTTTATTTGTTGCCCTGGCCCTGTCGCTTACCATTCTCAACAACGGGCGCTGGAATAACCACCGCGATGTCGTAACACACGATGTGATAGGCTATTATTCCTATCTGCCGGCAGCCTTTATTCATCACGACCTGAGTTTTTCGTTTGTTGGCAGCGACCCCGACAGCTGGGTGGGTAAAATTCATGTACACAACTCTCCCAATGGGGGTCGGTATATCAAAATGACCATGGGTCTGGCATTCATGTATTTGCCCTTCTTTTTGCTCGGGCATCTGAGCGCCTGGCATGGAGGCTGGCCAATGGACGGCTTTTCGCCACCCTATATGTTCTGGCTTCTGTTCAGCGCATTATTTTACCTACTGGCAGGTCTGGCAGCCTTGCGCAGGGTGTTGCTGCGCTACTTCAGCGAAAACGTTAGTGCTATTACCTTAATACTCATTGTGCTGGGCACCAATCTATTTCATTATTCCACTTTCGAGGCTGCCATGTCGCACGCTTTTAATTTCAGTCTTTTCAGTTTTCTTGTTCTGCTCACCATGCAATGGCATGAAGCGCCTGCACCCAAAACTTCGCTTCTGATTGGATTCGTGGCTGGACTTATTGTACTCAACCGGCCTACCAACGGCATCATTGCGCTGCTGTTCATCCTCTGGAACGTGCAACAGCAGGGCCTGTGGCATCGTATTCAGGAATTGTTAAGGCAGTGGCAGCATCTACTGATCATATTGATGTCTGCCTTTATCGTTTTGATGCCACAGTTCTTTTTCTGGAAAGCAAATACTGGTCATTGGTTGTTTTACTCCTATGGCGAAGAAGGCTTCTTTTTCGACAAGCCCCGCATCTGGCTGGGCCTGTTTAGCTACCGCAAAGGATGGCTTGTTTACACCCCGCTCATGCTTTTCGCCTTAGCAGGCATCCCTTTGCTGCGTAAAAAGGCGACTGAATTCCTGTGGCCTGTGATCGTTCTATTACTACTGCACATTTATATCATTTTCAGCTGGTGGGATTTTTCGTTCGGTGGAAGCTTTGGGGCACGCCCGATGATTGAATTCTACAGCATCCTCAGCGTTCCGCTTGCAGCAGTGCTAAGTACTTTTAGCCGTCGAAAAATATTTTACCGGATGCTCCTGACAGTGATGGGCCTTTTTGTGGCGTTCAACCTCTTTCAGACCCTGCAATATAAATATGGTATAATCCATTTTGCCGAAATGTCGAAAAAAGCATACTGGGCAAGCTTTGGGCGCCTAAGGGTGGATAATTCGTATTATGACCTGCTCGAACCACTCGATTACAGCAAGCTGATCAATGGCGAATATGCCACCAAAGTAAAACTGCGCAACTGGATTTACGACTCGGCAACCAATCAATTCGAGCACCTTAACGAGGCCCGCACACACTATGTTTCGCCCGACTATTATTACGAGTTTCTGGCTTTCGAAAGTCAGGACAGCAGTCTTGCGCGAAGCGGACAATTTTCGGCCCGGCTATATCCCGGCAATCCCTTTGCTTCGGGCATTGATTTCTTTGCCAACCCCGGCGACCGCTTCGAAATTACCGTGTGGAAAAAGCCGGCATTTGGCCATGGCGCAGTGGTGTTGGCGGGCAAAGAGGCAGAAGCATTATATCAGCTCGAAAACAAGCCGGATAGTATTGACCCAAAAGGATGGGGCAGGCTACATCTTGTTGTTTTAATCCCGGAAGCAAACACTCAGGTTTTTCGTGCCTACCTATGGAACAATGGCAACGACACGGTTTATTTGGACGATTTGGTAATCCGAAAAGTGGAACAGAGATAATCCCGGACCAATAAGAAAAGCAGTAATTAATTATATTGGAATGAACACCAGGTGACTTCAAGGCCACATCGCCGAATATATCTGATTATTTAAATATAATGCAGTGTGCTTCAATTTATTTTTATGTCATAATCTACAACATTTTTGTGTTGGAACTATTGACTTTTACTCTTCGTTATCTTTACCCTGTTAAACCAACAAAACAAATCCCATGAAAATCAAACACTGTAAAGGGTTTTCTGCGGCAAAACTTTTTCGTGAAAACCGCAGCACATGCTCTGCGCCTTCCTTCCTTGCTTCCTTCCTTCCTGATTTTTATCTTCACACTGCTTCTTTTTTCCTGTAAAAAGGAAATCCCAAACTCCCCTCCTGAGGCACAAATGGCCATCCCGCTCAAATATTCTGAAGAAGATGTGCAGGTGGTTGATGGTGTGCTTTGCTTTATCGATGCGCAAACAATGAATAATTACCTGAAATTGCTCATGGAAATGCCCGACTCGCTCCGCAAAATACAGGAAGCCGTCTGGGGATTTACCTCCTATGCCACCCTGTTCGACTCCATTAATGACTACATTGCAGCAGCATCAACCCAAAACGTAATGCTTCAGCGCATTGCAGCCAACGAGGATTTTATTAAAATTGAAGACAGCACACTAGTTTCGCAACTGCCCTTCTTCGGCCACCATTAATTAGCCAATGCCGATGGCATTTTCAGGACCGACAGCACCATATACCGCATCTTTGACCAGGGCATTGCAGCCTTAAGAGGCGCTATCCTTAACCAGATGATAAACCTTACGCTCGGTGAGAAATTTGATGATGACCCCTCCGATGGAAAATACTTTTACCTTAAAGAGGCAACCACCGAGCCCACGGAGAATAATTGCGGAAATTCATGGTACGTAGAGAAATATACGACCAATGGCTGGTACAGAGCAAAGTTTGAAATAAAAGCTTTGATTTTTATTGAACCCAGTACTGTTTGCCCGGGAAACAACTCATGGATTCATTATCGGTGATATCGACTAAGCGTAGACGTACGGGGACAGGTAAAACGCTTTTGGATTTGGCATGCATATAATAGTCTGCTTGAATTCAAAGAGGTTAATTGCGAACTTGTTGTCCCAAGACAGGGGAACAACTACAATTCGACAAACTGCAGCTGGGATTATTATTTCGAATTAGGTTGTGTAAACAACAGAAACGCAATTCAAAAGACAACTTCACTTCAGAGATTCTACGAACATAATATTGACGGTATGGGTGATCAGACCCAATATTATCCCAGCATCCCCAATCCGATTTTTTAAAAGGTAAAAAGGCAAGGGGAAGAGTGCTGCATTTAAGGCAAATGATTGGGCAGAAATTAATTGCGGATATTAAATCATCATGAAATAAAAACAATCTTTGTAATTATTTTAATTAACCTGAGTATATCTGTCTTTGGTCAATATAGCCTGTATCTAACAGGTGGAATCGGGCAAAGTAGGCACCTCAATTACAATTCAAGAATACTTAAAGATAACATTGGAATGACTCTAAAACCAGTTCTTTCAGGCAAAATCGAATTTTCATTTATCAAGGAATTACCAATTTCGATCAATCTAAACACAGGTGTTTCCATTCTTAAGCTTGGCTCAATAACTAAAAAAGAAATGCATTCCACTATCAATCCAGGCACTTCTTATCCTTTCCTTCATTTATATTTAGCTCTGCCTGTTGGCTTAAACATACCGATCTACAAAAAGGTCGATTTTGATTTATCCATTATCAATGGCTGGCATCTTAACGATCGTTCAAGTGAAATTATCGGCAGCCCGCGCATCTATGATGTGGCGTTACAGCCCGGAGTGTTTATCAATCTTGATAAGTTGCGGCTTGGCATCTCCTATTATTATGGTTTAAGAGATGTTTTTGGATTAAGTAAATTCAATGAATATAGTGACTTAAGGTTTTACAACCACGCCATGCATTTCAACATTGCCTACAAGCTCAAAACTTTCAAAGCAAAATTAAGCCTGGCGGATAAAAGCAAATTTGCCGATCAGTTCGTATTAACTTAACAATTTCCTACCCTGATTGACAGAGCAGGAAATTGTTTTTGCAACAATATTATGGCAATGCTTTCGGACTTCAATTTAACCATGACTGGAATAACCAAGAAAGAAATCACTAATTCTTTTTCTGTCAAATAGCCTTATAAATGAATTTTTTATTTGACATCAATTCGTGAAAATAAACTTATGAAAGTTATCTTACACTTTTTTACTCAAAATTAAAATAAGATCATTCCGGTAACTTTCATACCCTGGATTTTCGATGAGACTCAGCAGGCTTATCATGGGCTGTGCCCGAAAAAATCTATGATAAATACTCTAGGACAACTTCCGGCTTGATAGCACGCCTGAAACAGCAGCTCCAAAGCTGGGCGAATGGCTTTTTTATTTTGCCTGGTACGGCATGCGAGCATGGGATAGATGGCAGGATTTATTCTGGTGATCCTCTTGGGGAGGGCTTAACAAGACAAAAGCCCGCTGCTATCGCAGCGGGCTTTTGTCTTGTAGCGGGGGCAGGATTCGAACCTACGACCTTTGGGTTATGA
>CAYWLJ010000011.1:30200-127413 GCA_964459375.1 uncultured Lentimicrobiaceae bacterium
GGGCTTTTGTCTTGTAGCGGGGGCAGGATTCGAACCTACGACCTTTGGGTTATGAGCCCAACGAGCTGCCTCTGCTCCACCCCGCAGTGTTTAACCTCTTTTAAAAGGGACTGCAAAGTTAATTTTCGTTTCTTTGCAAAGCAAGTTTTTTAAGAATTTTTTTACATGGCCCATAAATCAGGCTACGTCAATATTATCGGCAATCCCAACGTGGGCAAGTCAACCCTGATGAATATGCTGGTTGGCGAAAATCTTTCGATTATTACTTCCAAAGCACAAACCACACGACACCGTATTCTGGGTATTGTGAATGATGAAGACTACCAGATTGTGTTTTCGGACACTCCGGGCATCATTCAAAAGCCGGCCTACAAGATGCACGAAGTGATGAACAGCTTTGTCAATATTGCTTTCATCGATGCCGATGTCATATTGTTTGTTGTTGACGTAACCGAAAAGGCTGATCATACACAGACCATGAAGCGCATAACCGAATCGGGGGTAAAGGTCATCGTAGCCCTCAACAAGGTTGACCTCATCACTCAGGATCAGGTGCTTGCGCTTATATCGCAATGGCAGCAACAACTGCCCGGCGCAGTCGTAGTGCCGGTGTCGGCAGCCCACGGTTTCAACATCGACACCATCAGGCAGCACATTCTGGAGCTTTTGCCCGAATCGCCGCCATATTTCCCCAAGGATGAGCTTACCGACAAAAGCATGCGCTTTTTTGTGTCGGAGATCATTCGCGAAAAAGTGCTGCTCAATTACAAGCAGGAAATCCCGTATGCTGTAGAAGTAGCTGTTGAAAGTTATGAAGAAAGCGAAAACCTCATCCGCATTTCGGCCTATCTGTTTGCGGCCCGCGAATCGCAAAAAGCTATCCTGATTGGCAAGAGCGGCGAGGCCATCAAAAAAGTAGGCGTCCAGGCCCGTCAGGATATTGAAGCCTTTGTCGGTAAAAAAGTTTTCCTCGAACTCAGCGTGAAAGTGGTAAAAGACTGGCGCGATAATGAAAAAATGTTGAAAAGGTTTGGATACGAGCCTTATATGTGAATGAATGATAGAAAATTATGAGTATTGTAGCAATCGTTGGCAGGCCCAATGTCGGAAAGTCCACCCTTTTTAACCGAATGGTGCAATCGCGCCAGGCCATAGTGGAGGAAACTGCAGGCGTGACGCGCGATCGCCACTATGGCAGCAGCGACTGGAATGGCCGCAACTTTTCGGTGATCGACACCGGAGGCTATGTGCATGGCTCGGATGATATTTTCGAGGCGGAGATACGCAAGCAAGTGCAATTGGCCATCGAAGAGGCCGATTTGATCCTCTTTGTCGTAGATGCCATTACGGGAATACATCCGCTCGACGAGGATGTTTCGGTCCTATTGCGCAAAACGACAAAACCTGTCATGCTGGTGGTCAATAAAAGTGACAATACCGCCAGGCTTCAGGATGCGCAGGAATTTTATGCACTCGGCCTGGGCGAGCTATATCCCGTGTCGGCCATCAATGGCAGTGGCACGGGCGACTTGCTCGATAAACTGGTGGAGTTGCTTCCGCCGGGCGATCCCGAAGACCTTACGGATGTGCCCCGCATCACTGTGGCAGGTCGTCCGAATGTGGGCAAATCTTCTTTAATCAACACACTGCTGGGCACCGACCGCAATATTGTTACTCCCATAGCGGGCACTACCCGCGATGCTATCGACACCCGAGTCACTTCGTTTGGCATGGATTTCATTCTGGTGGATACTGCAGGGATACGCCGCAAGACCAAGGTGAGCGAAAACATAGAGTTCTATTCGGTCATGCGCTCCATACGGGCCATCGAAGCCAGCGATGTGGTCATCCTAATGATCGAAGCAGCTTCAGGTCTTGAAGCTCAGGTCCTCAATATTCTGCGCCTGATTGTAAAGAACCGCAAGGGCCTTGTGCTGGTGGCCAACAAATGGGATCTTGTGAAAAAGGAGACCAATACCCTAAAACAATTCGAGAAGCAACTGCGCGAACGTCTTGCGCCGTTTACCGATGTGCCGATTATCTTCACCTCGGTAACCGAAAAACAGCGTGTGCTCAAGGCGCTTCAGGAAGCCATGCGTGTGTACAAAAACCGCAGGCAGCGCATCCCCACTTCCGAACTCAACGACCTTATGCTGCCCATTATTGAGGCAGCGCCACCTCCGGCCACCAGCCGGGGTCAGTACATTAAAATCAAATACGTTACACAGCTAAAAACACCCACGCCACAATTCGCCTTTTTCTGCAACTATCCAAAAGAGGTGAAAGAGAGCTATAAGCGCTTCATCGAGAACAAGCTACGCGAAAAGTGGGATTTCTGTGGTGTACCAATCGAAGTGTATTTTCGCGAAAAATGAGCGAGGACGTTCGCATTGACAAATGGCTCTGGGTGGTGCGGCTTTTTAAAACACGCACACAGGCCGGCGAAGCCTGCCGTGGAGGCAAGGTGAAACTGGGCGGACAATCGGTTAAACCATCCCGTGAAATCAAGTTGGGCGACATCATCGAATTGCAATGGAACTACATTAATCGTCGTGTGCAGGTAAAACAACTAGGCACCAACAGGGTGGGTGCAGCCTTGGTGGAACAGTTTATGACCGACCTCACTCCCAAAGAAGAATACGAACGCCTGGAGCTGATGCGCCAGTTCAAGGCCGAAAACCGGCCGCGCGGTACCGGCCGTCCGACAAAAAAGGAGCGTCGCGACATCGACCGCATTAAAGACTCAAAACTATGACCCGTCTCCTTCTCGCCATCCTGCTGATGGCCACTTTGCAGTTGTCGTGCCAGAATTCTGTTCAGCTGAGGCAGACAAGCCATCACACCCTCGCATTTTATAACATCGAAAATCTGTTCGACACCATCGACGACCCGCGAACGCTCGACGAGGAGTTCCTGCCCGGCGCCCGTGTGACCTGGAACAGCGAACGTTACCATCAGAAATTGCAGAATATAACCCGTGTGATTGCGGCCTTGGATACACTCGACTTTCCTCATATCATTGGACTGGCCGAAGTGGAAAACAAAGCTGTTTTGATGGATTTGGTTGCCCATCCTGTTGTTCAGCAAACCGGCTATGAAATCATTCATGTGGAGGACGACGATCCCCGGGGCATCGAAGTGGCCCTGCTCTACCGGAAAGATCTTTTCAAGCCATTGATCTCCAATGTATATGAATTTCAGGATTCAGTTCCTGAGCGACATATCCTCTATGCCTCGCTGGTCAATGCGCAAGCCGACACCCTGCATGTTTTTGTGAACCACTGGCGCTCGCGCCGTGGTGGCGCTGAAGCTTCCGAACCCATACGCATTGCTGCCGCACAGGCGCTGCGTCTTGCCATTCATATTCTGAAAGCCGGAAAACCTAAGGCAAAAATTGTGGTCATGGGCGACTTTAACGACAACCCCAACGATATCAGCATTATGCAGCATCTGCTTGCCCTGCCCAAGGAAGCAGCCATGCGAAACCCCGATGCCCTGGTCAACCTTGCTGCCGAGCCCTACAGCCTGGGGCAGGGAACCCTTTATTTCAATAATTGGGATTTTTTCGACCAGATGATGGTCTCCCAAAACCTGATGAGCAGCGCATCGCTGCGCGTGGGTTCGTTTGAAGTCATTGTCAAACCCTGGATGCTTTATTCCGACAACAGAGGCAATCAAAGGCCCAATCGCACCATGTCAGGGAGCCGTTATTTCGGCGGTTACAGCGACCACCTGCCGGTGCTGCTCAGACTCGAACGGGTTAGGCAGCAGCGATGATGCCTTAGATTGCTGTGGCTCCCAAATAAGGAAAAAGCATCATAAAACTTTACCAAAATTAAACGGCAATTGTCAGGGATCTAATCGGGGTTCCCTCGATGCATTTGCCAGATAAAACTCATTCGGGCAGCGCCATCACCAGGCACGAAACAGCAAGCAATAGGGCAAGCGGAGTAAAAATCAGTTTTTCGTATTTGTTTGGCGAACTCAGGTTACCCAGCGCATTGATTGCAAACAGTGCAGTCATCAGCCAGAGCAATCCCTTGAGCCAGAATCTACTGATGACCATAGTTGCAAAACCAGCGGCCTGAACGACAACCCACAGAAAAAACAGGTTGGCCAGCACTGAAACGATGCCCAGGTTATAGAGCTGTCGCCGGCTTTTGATGCGACTACCCCAGACGATTTGCTGCGGTAGCAGGCCAACCACTACCCCAAGGTGGATGGAAGCAGCGAAGATCAACAGAACCGGCGCCAAAATTTGTGCAATTTGAATCATAATAATCTCGACTTTCGTTGTATCGGGTTTTATTTTTGTGTTCTGTGTCGTCGAACCCGCATCCTATAAGCGGCAACAAGCAGTAATGCCAGCAGAATAAAGGGCCACAAACCAGCCAGCCAGACCATAAAACCAAGAAAAGCATACCAGCCATTGACAAACGAACTGCCCAGCTTTTCGGCAAACTGGCTTGCCGGACTGCGTGTCTGGAAAAAGTCGAGGTTGAGGGTGCTAAGGGTCACTTTTCCGCTCAGGTAACGCAATCTTCCGGTCATGCTCTCTATTTCGGCCCGCACATTGCCAAGTTCACGCTCAATCGAAAGCATCTCTTCAACGGTGCGTGCCTTGCTTAGCAGATCGCGGTAACGCGCCTCCAGCTCGTGCTTGGTGGCCAGTCGCGCTTCTACATCCACAAACTCTTCGCCCACATCGCGGTGCGAAATGTTTTTATTCACCACCTTTTGGGCATGGTGCTCCAGAGCGGCAACGAGCGCATCAAAACTTTCGGCCGGCACTCTGATGACCATGTTTCGGGTGGTGCGGGGGCTTTCGTCATATGCCCCTTCGGAGGCTATTGTGCCGCCATAGGCCTGCACCTGTTGCCTCACATAACCCGTAGTTGCCCCAACATCGTCAGTTTCGAGCGAAAGATAGCCCTCCTTGATGATGCGCTGTTGTGGCCCGGAGAACGAGGTGCTTTTCTCGCTTTCAACGATGCCGGACTCAGCTGGCATACTGGTTGTGGGATCGGTACGATAGGCTGATGGCCCTCCGCAGCTCAGAAATACCAGCGTGTATAACGCTAACAGTAAGCGGGTTGTATTTTTCCTGTGCTTGAATATTAAGGGTTAACAGTTATGTATTGAAGCTTTTGGCCGAAACTGCCTGGTTGAATATTTCTCAAGCCAGGGCATAGAAAAAACATTCAGGCTTAATGGTTCAGGCTATTGATATCCGGCAGGATGGCCCGGCGCCGCAAATAGGGGAATTGGAGAGGCTTGTTTAAAAAGTGCCATAGCAAAAACCGGTTTCGACACATAAGGCCACTCGAAAATAAGCGTTTATATTTAACATTGATCGCTGATTTAGGTCGGTTTTCCCTAATAGCAAAGCTTCATCAGTGAAATTGATTTTTTTGTCGGCCTGCCCTTTAAGAAGTGCTTTGATCATTTTATCCCTGCAAGAGAATTCGACCAGCAGCACCCTCATTTTACTGGAACCCAAAAATTAAAGGGAACAAAAACACCACCACTGCTGTCCACAGGGCATAAAAAGGCAGAAAAAGTGCAATACTTCCTTCGGCTTCTGCAAGCAGGGCCTTGCGTAGCACAACCTTGAACAGCCTGATGGTCAATAGAATCAAATTGCTGAATATAAGCGCATTATTAACTAAAACAGCAAGTCTGTTTGGAGTGATTCCCCACTCGCTGATGCGGTAGAGTATGGCAGACAAAGCGATTCCATTCACAATCAAAGTGAGGCCGGCAAGCAACAACAATGCCAGCACCTGCCATTTCTCTTCTTTTTGTTCATCACGGCCCGACAAGGCAAAAAAGATCAATGCCATCACGCCAAGCAGCAGGAGGTTAAAAGCTAACAGGAAATCCCGGTCGTTGAAAGGATCTTTTCCTGAAAATGGAAGCACAGCCAAGTAAACTGCAAGCATGATCACCACCAGTGGTGTAAACACCCTTGCCACAACGGGCGATACTTTGCTGACCAAATGAGGGTTTGCCTGCACCAGCCAGGCTCCGAACAGTGGTATGGACACTCCTCCCCAAACAGCGATGTATCTGCCGTAGAATTTTTCGATACTCATGCCAGCCGCTTCGAACAACCCAATGGTTACCACCGAAAGAATGCCGCCTGCAATAAACAGTACCGCCATAATCACGGCAAGGTCGCCATTGAACCGCAGCCATGCAAGACGCGAGGTGGAACGTCGGAAACCATCGGCTGCAAATGAAATACCGGTAATAAACCACAACAGAAGCACCAGGTGAATGCAGGCCAGATAGAAAGTCTGGCTGCTTTCGGCAAAAGGAATCAGATTAATGTAAGTGGCCGAAATGATAAACACACCTGCATTCGACCATTTTACCCAGGCCCTCGAACGTACTTTTGTAAAAAACCAAAGAGAAAGAAAAGGCAATACTGTAAAGGAAATATTGCGTGCAAAAAACCTTTCCTCATTCAGACCAGCAATATCGGGTAACTTGGCCACCAGCCATGCGAGCAAGCTGAGGACAATCAGGAACAACCATTCGCTTTTTTGTCCCAAGCTGAAACTATTGTCAGACTTTGCCAAACGGTGATACCATGCCTGAGCCAAAGGGTAGTCCTGTAGCTCGGGATAGGCAGCAAGAAACGACTTCTCGAACAATTTTCTGTCGCTGCGGTAAAGACTTTCGAGCCACTGGGCATCGTGAATAGCGGAGCGTATTGCTTCTTTCATGGCATTGATTTTGGCGTTACGATGGGCTGTGGTGAGCCAAAGCAGGTTTTGGCTCAACAATCGGACAAAGTAACGCAAACATCAATAAAATTATTTTGAGAATCAATTAATTTGAGTCATCATGGCGGTCAATTATTTTCATCATCCTACACGATCAGGAGTGGCAAATTTTCATAGCACATTTCTTTTGCCTTTGTTAATCTGACATCACAGGCCGCCCGTCGGTCTCCATTCACCGACTTTTCTCCCCCAATGGCCGAAAAATGCTTGAACAGGGCTGGGTGGCGAACTACTTTTGCTTCGTTAATTGAAAATTATAAACCTTCAATACGAATACACATGGAAACCTTAAACAAAATTGACAGAAGAATGATGGCGGGATTGCTGCTGATTCTTGGCGGTGGGCTGCTCCTGCTCGACACTATGGGCCTCTTCGATGTCAACCTGCGTCACTATCTTATCAACTGGAAAACCCTGCTGATCTTCATAGGTCTGATCACCCTTACAGGCAAAGGCAACCAAACCACAGGCTGGGTATTGATCGGCCTTGGCGTGATTTTCTGGCTTCCCGAGCTTTTCGACTATCGCATTCGTTTGCGCGATATTTTATGGCCCTCTATCCTCATTGGCGTTGGCTTGCTGATTCTTACGCGCAACGACCGTAAGTTAAACAAGAAAGTGGAAGATGCCGGTGAATATTTTTGCAACAACTTTCATCAGGGCGAAAGCGATCAGGAATTTTTCAACGAAACTGCCGTATTTGGCGGTGGTGACATGCGCTTCATCTCGCCCAACTTCAGGGGAGGAAAACTCACCAATATCTTCGGCGGATCTGATATCAACCTTATCAAGGCTAATCCGGCTCATCAGGGATGTGTTATTGATGCTGTGGTCATTTTTGGCGGATCGAACCTGATTGTGCCCGACGACTGGCAAATCAAAACCGAAGCAGTTTCAATCTTTGGCGGCGTGAGCGACAAGCGCGTGATGCCGGCAGCCTTCAATCCCGAAAAAACCCTTGTTATCAAAGGCGTAGTCATTTTTGGCGGCATCGAAATTAAAAGTTACTAAACAGGGTAACGCTGCCCTGCAGCAACAGCTGATTTCATTACCAACACACAAAGCCCCATATCATGCTCAACCCAATTATAAAAAACCGCAGCTACCTGATGGCTTACCTGATGGTGCTGCTGTTTGTTGTGGCGGTGCAAACGGTGGTGCTCAACAATTATCAGGATCTGGATGTGCTGGCAAGCCTGGCCGACGCACTGATTTTCAACCTGATGATGGCCATCATCGGATTTGTACTCTGGTACGTACTTCGCTTCAACTTTAAAGAAAAACAGGAGCTTTTCGACCTTGTGATCAATCATGCCCTGGTAGCCATCCTTTCGGTGGCCCTCTGGCTCGGCGGCGGCTACTTCATCATGCAGGCCATCGCAGGCAACAATACCGAATACATAAACTTCCTTCAGGTATCGCTGCCCTGGAGGGGGATTATCGGTAGCTTTTATTATCTGGTATTTGTTTTGCTTTACTACATCATGATGTATTACGAGGATCTGCAGCACAAGATGAAAGCAGAAGCTGAGCTAAGCCGCCTTGTGCGCGAAGCCGAACTCAACGCATTGAAGTCGCAGATCAATCCCCACTTCCTTTTCAACAGCCTCAATTCCATCAGTTCGCTCACCATGACTGACCCCGATAAGGCTCAGGAAATGGTGATCAAGCTCTCCGATTTTATGCGTTATTCGCTAAGTCACGACCGCAACGAAACCACACTTCTGCGCAAGGAGCTCGAAAATGCCGAACGCTACCTCGATATAGAAAAAGTACGCTTCGGCAAACGCCTCAAATACATCTCGCACATCCCCGAAACCTGCCTCGACGCACCCATCCCAAACCTGATTCTTCAACCCCTGCTCGAAAACGCCATCAAGCATGGCGTGCACAACAGTACCGAAGAAGTTCTGATTGAATTACGTTGTGTGCCTAATGAGGAATTTATCGATCTGCACATTACCAACGACTTTGACCCCGAAGCCACGCGCCCCAAAGGCGAAGGCATCGGGCTGAAAAACATACGTCAACGGCTGCAACTGCTCTATCACCGTAACGACCTGCTGGAAATCAAGATGGGCAAAATAGAATTCGAAGTAACTTTACGGATTCCCAAACAAAAACCGGGCTGAATATGAGGGTTGACGTTTGACAAGGAAACATGATGAATTCAAAATAAATTGAAATCGGTATGTTACGGATTAAAATCCTAAATTGAAAAATAACAAATCACTGAGCTTTGAATCTCTTTGCCGACCCAACATCAGCCCGCACAATCACTGAATGCCCGAATCCCCAAATCTTTTTCCCGCTTCTGCGGGATGAGTCCTCGAAAATTTGAATCTCCTACCCTTATGACAACACGCATACGAACCCTTATCATCGAAGATGAAGAGCCGGCAAGGAACCTTTTGAAAAGCTTCCTTACACAACTGCCTGAAATCGACCTGCTTGGCGAATGTTCCGATGGCTTTCAGGGGCTTAAGAGCATACAGGAGGTGCAACCCGACCTCATTTTTCTCGACATCCAGATGCCCAAGCTGACAGGCTTCGAGATGCTGGAGCTGCTCGACAACTTGCCTGAAGTAGTATTTACTACGGCTTACGACGAGTTTGCCATCAAAGCCTTTGAGCTCAATGCTGTGGACTATCTGATGAAGCCTTTTGCGCGTCAGCGTCTGCGGCAGGCTGTAGATAAGGTGGTGGAGCGGTTCAGAATGAAGCAAAGCAACCAGGCGGGCGTGGAGAAGTTCATCCATCAGATGTCCGAAACCGGCAAACCCCTGGAACGTATTGTGGTGAAAAGCGGTAGCAAGATACACGTGCTTCGGCTCGAAGACATACAGCAAATTGAAGCCCAGGACGACTATGTCATGATCCACACCCCTGCCGGGCGTTTCATGAAGAAGGAAACCATGCAGCGCCTCGAAACACATCTGCCTCAGGAACGCTTTATCAGGGTGCACCGGTCATTCATCGTCAACATCAATCAGGTGCAGCGCATTGAGCAGTATGGCAAGGAAAGCTACTTGCTTATCCTGAAAAACGGCAGCGAGGTGAGCGTGAGCAAAAGCCGCATCAAAGACCTCCGGCGGGAGTTCGATTTTTAACCTTTTAAGATCAGTTCACTGTCGTTCAGCCATTGCCGGAATAGTGGCTGAGACTGATTTGTTGATGCGAACTAAACGCGGGAAAAAAGCGGCGAAATCTTTCATTGAATAAAAACACACGGCCCTTTAAGCAAAAGAAAAACCCGCTGTTTTACAGGTTATTTAACGACCAGATACAGCGGGTTATTTAGTAAGGTTAGATATTTTGAGGCAATTTAGATGAAAGCCTCTTAAAATCTATTAGTAGCGATAATGGTCTGGTTTGTAAGGCCCATCCATCGGAACACCAATATAACTGGCCTGTTCAGGAGTGAGCTTTGTCAGCTTCACACCAATATGTTCCAGATGCAACCTTGCCACTTCTTCGTCGAGGTGCTTCGGAAGACGGTAAACATCAACCGGATATTTGCCTCTGTTCTTCCACAGATCGATTTGGGCAAGGGTTTGGTTGGTGAATGAGTTGCTCATCACAAAGCTGGGATGACCTGTGGCACAACCCAGGTTGACGAGCCTACCTTCGGCCAGCACAAAAATGGATATGCCTGATGCGAAGTTATATTTGTCCACCTGAGGCTTGATGTTGATGCGTTCAGCATCGGGCGCCTGATTGAGGCGATCCATCTGAATCTCGTTGTCGAAATGGCCGATATTGCATACTATGCTCTGGTCTTTCATGCGGCGCATGTGTTCAAGGGTTATCACGTCCTTGTTGCCGGTGGCCGTAACAAAAATGTTTCCAATTTCGAGGGCATCTTCGATGGTGGACACTTCGTAGCCTTCCATTGCAGCCTGAAGCGCACAGATCGGGTCAATTTCGGTGACCACAACCCTTGCTCCGTAGGCCCTGAGCGAACGTGCCGAGCCTTTGCCCACATCGCCAAATCCGAGCACTACACACACCTTACCTGCCAACATCACATCGGTGGCACGTTTAATACCATCGGCCAGTGATTCGCGGCAGCCATAGAGGTTGTCGAACTTTGATTTTGTTACGGAGTCGTTGACGTTGATGGCCGGAACCAACAGTTTACCGGCTTCCTTCATCTGGTATAGCCGGTGCACTCCTGTGGTTGTTTCTTCCGAAACTCCTGCCCAGCTTTCTACCGTCCGGTGCCAATGTTTCGGATCTACTTCAAATGTTTCCCTGAGCGACTTCATAAAAGCAGCCTCTTCGGCATTTGAAGTCTTCTCGTCGAGCAGTGCCGGATTGCGTTCAACATCGTAACCTTTATGAATCATCAAGGTGGCATCGCCCCCGTCGTCAACAATCAGATGCGGGCCGAGGCCGTCCTCAAAGGTGAGTGCCTGTTTGGTGCACCACCAGTACTCATCGAGGGTTTCGCCTTTCCAGGCAAATACCGGAATCCCCGCTGCCGCTATTGCAGCGGCTGCATGATCCTGTGTGGAGAAAATATTGCAGCTTGCCCAGCGCACCTCAGCACCCAGCTCAACCAGCGTTTCGATGAGTACAGCCGTCTGTATGGTCATATGGAGACTGCCCGAGATGCGTGCACCCCTGAGCGGTTTTTCCTTGCCAAACTTGGTGCGGAGCGACATAAGCCCCGGCATCTCCTTTTCGGCAATCTCAATTTCTTTGCGGCCCCATTCGGCCAGTCTGATATCTGCCACTTTGTAGCGCAGATCAATGTCGGTTTGAATATTCTGCATTCAGTATTAACGTATTTGTTCGATTGAGCGGCAAAATTAAACGTTTTAACGTCACGCAATTAAACGCCGACGCTTTAGGTTTGTTCAATTAAGGTAAAGGCGTACCATTTGGAGAATTTTATGAAAATATACAGACCACAACCATCAACCTGATGAAAAACAATTATTTTTGCTGCAACATCAATCCCTCCTTTCAACAGCTGAGGCATTGATTTATAAAGAAGAGCGGAGAGACTAGGCTCTGTGAAGCTCTAGCAACCTTCCCTCCGGGGAGTGGTGCTAAAACCTAATCCCGTGAAGGCGCAAGCCGGAAGGTGGAGCTTATAAATTAAAAATGTCTGTAGTCATGAACGCTGAACAATCAATAGCCAATATGGTTTAAACTGCCGGGATTACCGGTATGTTTTGACGTTGTAGCATACGCCAGTTCGGGGCGCATGACGTAAAAACCTTTGCATGAAACCCTTGCAATCACAACTACCTGAAATTATCCGCCAGCGGGTGCTGGTGCTGGATGGCGCCATGGGCACCATGCTTCAGCAATATAAGCTTGACGAGGACGACTTCCGTGGAAATCTGCTGAGCGCTCATCCACAGAATCTGAAAGGCAACAATGACCTTTTGTGCCTTACCCGGCCAGATATCGTTCTGGCCATTCATCGCGAATATCTTGAAGCAGGTGCCGACATTATTGAAACAAATACCTTTAATGCCACCAGCATATCGCAAGCCGACTATGGCACGCAGGCACTTGTGCGCGACATTAATCTGGCCGCTGCACGACTTGCCCGCAGGGCAGCTGACGAAGTCACAGCTATGGATCCGTCGAAACCGCGATTTGTTGCCGGCGCCATTGGTCCGACCAACAAAACCGCTTCTATGTCGCCCGATGTGAACGACCCCGGTTACCGAGCTGTCACCTTCGACGAACTGGCTGAGGCCTATTACGAACAAGCAGCAGCGCTCATCGAAGGGGGCGCCGATGTCCTGTTGGTTGAGACCATTTTCGACACGCTGAACGCCAAGGCGGCGCTCATTGCCATACAACGGCTGCAGAGTGAGCTCGGAAGCAAACTCCAGGTGATGGTCTCAGGCACAATTACCGATGCCAGTGGGCGCACGCTTTCGGGACAAACAGTGACTGCATTCTTGCACTCGCTGGCACATGTCGATTTGCTCAGCATTGGCCTCAACTGTGCGCTTGGCGCCAAAGAAATGCGGCCCTATATCGAAGAACTCTCACGGCATGCACCATTTGCTGTGAGCGTTTATCCCAATGCAGGTCTTCCGAACCAGTTTGGTGCCTATGACGAGAGTCCGGAAGTGATGGGAGCTCATATACACGATTTTCTGACGCATGGCTTTGTTAACGTGGTAGGTGGTTGTTGCGGAACTACACCAGCCCATATCAGCCGCTTTGCACGACTGGCGCAAGAGGCCAAACCACGACCACTGCCCGACAAAAAGCAATGGGATGGCGAAACAGTGGTCACCGGTCTCGAACCACTCCGGATTAGTCGCGAAGCCAATTTTGTGAACGTGGGCGAACGTACCAACGTGAGTGGGTCGCGCGTGTTTGCGCGCCTTATCCGCGAAAAAAAATACGAGGAGGCCCTGAGCATCGCAAGGCATCAGGTGGAGGGCGGCGCACAGATGATTGATGTAAATATGGACGATGCCCTGCTCGATGCCAAAGAAGAAATGGTGCGTTTCCTGCACATGCTCATGTCCGACCCCGAAGTGGCCCGTCTGCCTGTGATGATTGACTCTTCGCGTTTCGAGGTGATCGAGGCCGGGCTGAAGTGCCTTCAGGGTAAGGCTGTAGTCAATTCCATCAGCCTGAAGGAAGGCGAGGAGGTTTTCAGGCAGCAGGCCCGTACCATCATGAACTACGGTGCGGCAGTGATTGTAATGGCCTTCGACGAGAACGGCCAGGCCGATACCTTTGAACGTAAGATCGGCATCTGCCGGCGCGCCTATCGGATCCTCACCCAGGAAGTGGGCTTTCCGGCGCACGACATCATTTTCGACCCCAACATTCTGGCCATTGGTACCGGGATCGAAGAACACAACAACTATGCTGTGTACTATATACAGGCAACGGCCTGGATCAAGCAACACCTGCCGCACGCCCGTGTGAGCGGCGGTGTGAGCAATCTGAGTTTTGCCTTCCGGGGCAACGATACCGTTCGCGAAGCCATTCATTCCGTTTTCCTTTACCACGCCATCAGGGCGGGAATGGACATGGGGATCGTAAACCCCGGCCAGCTTCAGATTTACGACGAGATAGCCCCTGAATTGCTTCAGCTGGCAGAAGATCTTGTGCTTAATCGTCGCGACGACGCCACCGAGCGCATGCTTGCCTATGCCGAAAAAGTAAAGGACAAAACCGGAAGCCATGCAAAGGAAGACGAGGCCTGGCGCAGGACAAGTGTACAGGAAAGGCTCAAACTCTCCCTCATCAAGGGTATAGCCGACTATATAGCCCAGGATGTGCTCGAAGCAAGACCGATGTACAACCGGGCACTCGATGTGATCGAAGGTCCGCTCATGGATGGGATAGGTGTTGTGGGCGACCTGTTCGGGGCAGGAAAAATGTTTCTCCCACAAGTGGTTAAGAGTGCCAGGGTGATGAAAAAAGCTGTGGCAACCCTGCTCCCCTATATCGAAGCCGAGAAGTTGCAAGGCAGCAGTTCGGCGGGTAAAGTATTGCTGGCTACAGTGAAAGGCGATGTGCACGACATTGGAAAGAACATTGTGGGTGTGGTGCTTGCATGCAACAACTTCGAAGTGATCGATCTGGGCGTTATGGTGCCGGCGGAGAAAATACTTCAAACCGCCAAAGAACAGCAAGTTGACATCATTGGGCTGAGCGGACTGATTACCCCATCGCTGGAAGAAATGGTACATGTAGCTTCGGAGATGGAACGCCTTGGACTACATTGGCCCCTGCTCATCGGCGGCGCAACCACCTCGGAAGTGCACACCGCTGTAAAAATAGCACCGGCCTACCGCAATCCGGTCATCCATGTGCGCGATGCCTCAAGGGTAACCAGTGTGATCAGCGAACTGCTTGCACCAGCCCAAAAACGTGAGTCATTTTTAGGAGGCATCAGTCAACGGTACCAAAATCTCCGGATCAAATACCTGAACAGCAAAGCTGACGAAACCTTTATCAGCATCGAGGATGCCCGTAGAAACAAATACAATGGCATCTTTAACGAATCGACGGTATATCGGCCCTTGAAACAAGGTCTCACAATACTCAATAACTTTCCGCTCGAAAAGCTCGAACCCTATATCGACTGGACATTTTTCCTCCACTCATGGCGCCTGAGCGGCAAGTATCCTCAGATATTTGATGACCCAAAGAAGGGCGAAGAGGCCCGCAAATTATATGACGATGCCAGAGCATTACTCAGGCAGATCATCGACGGGAGCATGCTCAGGGCCGAAGGCGTGGCAGGTATCTTTCCCGCCGGCTCCGAAAGAGATGATGTGGTTGTTTTTGAAAGCGATCTATCTGATAAACAAAAGTTTAGATTTTCTTTTCTTCGCAACCAGCAGCTAAAACCCACTGACATTCCCAACCTTTGTCTGTCCGACTTTGTGGCTCCGGCCGGGTCCGGGATCCGGGATTATATTGGTGCTTTCGTGGTTACGGCCGGGCATGGTGCGCAGGAGCTAGTCCATAGGTTTGAACAGGATAATGACGACTACAACGCGCTGATGACAAAAGTGTTGGCCGACCGTCTGGCTGAGGCTTTTGCAGAGTGGCTGCATGAATATGTCAGGAAGGAATTATGGGGATTCGCTGATCACGAAAAGCTTGATATTCAAGCGCTACTGGGAGAAGAATACCAGGGTATCCGTCCCGCACCGGGTTACCCGGCATGTCCGGAACATTCCGAAAAGACCATACTTTTTGAATTACTTAATGCTCAGGAGAATACAGGCGTTACACTCACCGAAAACTTTGCCATGTATCCGCCGGCAGCAGTAAGCGGTTTCTATTTTTCCCATCCCGACAGCCAGTATTTTAACGTGGGGAAAATTGGCTTCGATCAATTGGAGGATTATGCAAGGCGAAAAAAACTGAGTGTTGCCGAGGCCGAACGGCTGTTGAATGCCAACCTGAACTACAAATAAGGCATGTGTTTGTGATTACCTGAATTTTCAAAGAAAACTGATACCTACTTGATATGCTAAACATACAGAAGGTTACTGAAAAAATTGCCGCGTCTGATAAGACCCTCTTTTCGTTCGAGCTGCTGCCACCGCTCAAGGGCCAGAATATCGAGAACATCCAGAAAACCATTGATCCACTCATGGAATTCGATCCGGCATTCGTGAACGTGACCTACCATCAGGAAGAGTTTGTTTACCGAAATCTTCCCAATGGCCTGATTGAGCGGCGTACCATACGAAAGCGACCGGGAACGGTTGGGATCGCAGCCGCCATCATGTTTCGTTATGGAGCCAATGTTGTTCCGCATATTATCTGCGGGGGTTTTACACGTGAGGAAACCGAGAATGCCCTTATCGACCTGCACTTTCTCGGAGTCAGAAACCTGCTGGCCCTGCGAGGTGATGCCCAGGCCGGGATGAAGTATTTTCAGCCTGAAAAAGGCGGGCACGCACACGCCATCGACCTAGTTAAACAAATTGCTGACCTCAACAGGGGCATTTATCTTGAGGATGATTTGCTCAATGCCACGTCAACTGACTTCTGCATTGGCGTAGCAGGTTATCCCGAGAAACACATTGAGGCCCCCAATATGGAATCAGATTTGTATCACCTGCGAAAAAAGATCGAAGCCGGAGCTTCCTATGTGATTACGCAGATGTTTTTCGACAATGCAAGATACTTCTCCTTCGTTGAGCGGTGTCGCGAGGCAGGAATCGATGTGCCCATCATTCCGGGGCTCAAGCCATTAGCCAGCATGAACCAGCTATCCGCCCTACCGCAGACTTTCAACATTGATTTGCCCGAAGCATTGATGAAAGAAGCACGCAAATGCACTGATAACCAACAAGTAAGAAAACTAGGTGTGGAATGGGCAGTAGCACAGAGCAGAGAACTCAAGGAAGCAGGAGTGCCTGCCATTCATTATTATACCATGGGGCGATCAGATAATATTGCAGCCATTGCCAGCGAAGTATTCTGAGGTTTTCGGGCAAGCTGTTGAAAACTTTTTCTTATTTAACGTTAAAAGGGCTAATTTTGGATTTTCCAATCGCCAGTAATGTCATTTTACGATCTATTCAAGCAGCCCGGAAAAAAATTTGCCGCCCTGATCGATCCCGACAAGCCCAGCGACAAGACGTTGCGAAAGCTTGCACAATGTGCCTCAGGCTCTGGTGTCGATTTTTTCTTTGTTGGAGGCTCACTGCTAACCAACGACAACCTTGAGAGCTGTATCAAAATACTGCGCTCTGAGGCTCAAGGCATTCCGATTGTGCTGTTTCCGGGCAACTCATATCAGCTAAGCCGTCATGCCGATGCCTTTCTGTTTCTCTCGCTCATTTCGGGGCGCAATGCCGAAATGCTCATTGGCCGGCACGTTATTGCAGCACCCTATCTGAAAATGAGCGGACTTGAGGTTATTTCAACGGGCTATATGCTCATTGACAGTGGAAGACCAACCTCGGTGAGCTATATGAGCAATAGTATGCCTATTCCAGCAGACAAGAATGACATTGCCATCTGCACCGCCATGGCCGGCGAAATGCTTGGCATGAAACTCATCTTTATGGATGCCGGGTCGGGAGGGCTTAACCCTGTGCCCCTGTCAATGGTTCAGGATGTGCGTCAAAGCGTGGATGTGCCCCTCATAGTGGGTGGCGGAATTCGCACTCCGGAACAAGCCGGTGAAATTGCGGCAGCCGGGGCAGATGTGGTGGTCATTGGAAATACTCTTGAAAAAAAGCCCGAAATGATTGCCCAATTTGTTGCAGCCATAAAATCGTTATAATTAAAACCTCGTGCAAACCTGCGCGTTATTCGGCTAATTATGAATTATTTACACTATTCTCTTATTGTTTTTCTGCTGTTCTTACATTCAGAGTCGAAGGCTCAGGATCAACTGCTGACTCCCGAAGACGCCGCCGGAACGAACATTGCCCTTTACCCTCGCGGCCTCAGCCAGCTGCAATGGACAGCCAAACCGGACGAGTACACCTGGGTGTCGGACAATTTTCTTCTAAGGAGTGCCGTGTCCAGAAAAACCAGCGACACGATCCTCACCTTGCCAGCTCTTAATAAAAGCTTGCTTCAAAGCGGTTTCGACAGCCTGCGACGACTTCCCCAGCTGCAATGGGTAGCCATCGACAGAGCCCTATATCGTTCCGGAGATAATTTTTATGTGCTCGGCTTAAGCCCATTACGGGTAAATCTGCTTACAACTTTGCCAAAGGAAGCAGACAACCCTGAGATCCATAAAACTACACTGCGGATCGCCTATACGCTTGACAACAATATATTTATCTGCGACGGCTTCAATCATCAACAGGTCACATTTGAGCCTGAAGGCGTTGAATGCGGAAGAACTGTTCACCGCAACGAATTCGGTATCAATAAAGGTATGTTCTGGTCGCCTGAGGGCGATAAGCTGGCCTTCTACCGCATGGACGAAAGAATGGTGAGTCAATATCCGATAGCCGACATGTCGCAGCGCGTAGCCGCCCACAACCCCATACGCTATCCGATGGCAGGAATGGCAAGTCATCAGGTAACGCTCGGAATTTATGACCTGATGGCAAAAAACACCATTTTCCTGAGAACAGACGGACCCGCCGATCAGTATCTCACCGCAATTAGCTGGCATCCAGATGGAAAAAGCATTTATGCCGGGCTTTTATACCGTGAGCAGAACCACTTGAAAATGAACCGCTACAGTTCATCAGATGGAGGGCTGATGGCCGCAATATTCGAAGAAAAAGCAGAAACCTGGGTAGAACCGCTCACGCCTCTGTATTTCCTGCCCGGAAACACCGGTCGCTTTATCTGGCCCAGCCTGCGCGACGGATACAATCACCTGTATCTGTATGAGGCAGATGGAAAGTTGATACGACAACTTACATCGGGGAAGTGGATGATAACAGAGGTGGTCGGTTTTGATGACAGGGCCACGCAAGTCTATTTCAATGCCACACGTCAGAGCCCATTGGAGCAAAACCTGCATTCGGCACGTATTAAAGATGGGCAGATCAGATTGTTATCAGCCGAGGGTGGACAGCATAGAATTATGCTTTCGGCTGACGGACGGCATCTGATCGACATCTGGTCGAACTTCGCAACACCGCGCAAAACCCTGTTGATTGATGGTAATGGTAAAGAAATCAAGAAACTGCATGAAGCTGATAACCCATTGAGAAATCTCAGGCTGGCCCCGATAGAACTGATCAAACTGAAGGCTGAAGTTGGTTCCGATTTGTACGGGAGGCTGATCAGACCTTTGGATCCGGAGCCGGGGAAAAAATATCCGGTGATTGTTTATGTTTACGGAGGACCTCACGCACAGCTGGTAACAAACAGCTGGCTGGGTGGAGCAAACTTCTATCTGCTGTACCTTGCACAAAAAGGTTACGTTGTATTTACCCTCGACAACCGTGGTTCAGCCAATCGAGGAAAAGCCTTCGAGCACATCATTCACCGCAGGTTAGGCGAGTTGGAGATGCGTGATCAACTTGTTGGTATCGAGTACCTCAAAACCCTGCCATATGTTGATGGCGGGCGCATAGGTGTGGACGGATGGAGCTATGGAGGATTTATGAGTATCAACTTAAAGCTCAATTATCCCGAAGTGTTTAAGGTGGCCACTGCCGGTGGTCCGGTTACCGACTGGAAATATTACGAAGTGATGTATGGCGAACGCTACATGGACAGCCCGGATGAAAATCCGGAAGGCTACAAAGCGGCCAGTTTGCTATATCAAGCCGGAAAACTTGACGGAAAACTGTTGATACTTCATGGCGACATGGATGATGTGGTGGTCTTGCAACATAGCCTGGCGCTGCTGCGCCGTTTTGTTGAAGAAATGAAGCTTGCCGACTTTTTTGTTTACACCGGCCATCCACACAACGTACGCGGACGCGACAGGGCACACCTTATTCGTAAGATTACCGCATATTTCGATCAGAACTTATAAAAGACTTTCTATTTTTTGGAATAATGTATTTCTATTGGAAATGTACATCTTAGAACCTTGGCCATATTATATTGATATATAAATACTTGTAAGTGCGGCACCTGATTTGCTATCACTTTTTTATGACCTAATTTTATGCAGACCGCAGATATGATGATTAATACGGAGTTGCCAACTACAAACCATCCAGCATCAAAAACCTTGAGCGTATTGGTAGTTGATGACTTAAGGGTGAATTTTCTTCTTATCAAGGCCATGCTGAGCCGGTTACATGTCGAGGTTTATTGGGCTCCAAACGGATTCGATGCAATTGAAAATATTCAGAAGGGTATTAACTACGATATGGTTTTGCTCGATTATAATATGCCGGGAATTGACGGCCTCGAAACTGCAAGGCGAATAAAAGGCGTTAAGCCAGGCCTGCCAGTAATTTCCATGAGCACATTTACCGAAAATCCCAGCTTCGATCGACATCAGGCCCCTTTCGACGGCTATCTTGGGAAACCTGTTGATCCTGAGCGCCTATACGAGTTAATCTATAACCACCTGACGGTAAGAAAGTAGTTCAATTTACAAAAAACAAACTGTTTTTGTACTTATCATTGGTTTGATTTTACCGGGCAACATTTTTTCGGATATTTGCTATTCAAAGCTCAAGCCCGTTTGGATGAAGTCTTTATCTAGCTTTTCTTTCATCGCCCTTCTGCTTTCAGCTACTTTGTCGCTTATGGCAATGAATAAGCCGGACGGTTCGCATGTCGTTCATTCCTCGAAAAACGACATTGTGCTTTATCAATTACTCGACTCTATCCGCAATGATGCGATGGGCGAGGCCTTACGTCTCGCAACCAAAGCAATCCGAATAGCCGATTCGCTTGGTGAGCCCATATGGAAAGCAAGGTTTTTGTTCAATAAGGGTGTTAGTTACAGGATGATGAAACTAAACGATGAAGCGCTGAAATCACAATACGAAGCTCTCGCCGTTTTCCAGCAATTCCGCGACACTGCCCATATTGCGCATTCGATGTATGAAATTGGAAGCATACATGCTTTTCTTGGTGATTATGAGAAGGCACTCTCGTACCACTTCAGCGCCCTTTATCTTCGCGAATACGACGACAATAAGTTGCTTCATGCCAAAAGTTATCTTGCAATCGGCGACCTGCTGATGAAGATGAAAGATAACTGGAGGGCGCTGGATTTCTTTTTGAATGCGCGTTTAATTCTGGAGAATGAGTCCGACACTTCTTTGCTTGTCAGTGCCATGGTCAAACTTGGCGAGCTCATGCTGCAAATGGAGGGTTACAACGAAGCAGTTGATCATATCGACAAGGCAATTGCCTTGTCGACCAATCAAACCGAAAAAGCAAATGTTTTGCTGCTCAAGGCCAGTTTGTTTCAGCAGTTAAACAAGCCTGAACAGGCACTGCAAATCCTTCTGGGTATTGATGAGCCATTCAGGAAAGTTCGTGATTTCCTAAGTCTGGTTACATTGAATAATCTCATGCGGGACATTTATGTCTCCAGAGGCAATTTCGAAAAAGCACTATACCATGCTGATCTGGTGAATCATTATGGCGACTCGCTGAGAACTGTTCAAAGGATGGAAGAAGTGGCCAGATTGCAGTTGAAATACGAAACCCGCCAGCTTGAAGCCGATAACGAGATTTTGAAACTTCAGCTAAAAGAGGCTGATTTTCAGAATCGCAGGAAAGGTTTAATGATTTCATTGCTGGCTCTTGGCTTCATAATTGTTATAACCATCAGATATCTGCTTCGCAACCAGCGAATTAACCGTCAGCTTCAGCATATGAACATTATGCTTGAACAAAAGGTGGAAGAACGCACGATCGAATTGCGTCAGCAGGGCGAAGATCTGCAAAACGCCAATGCTGCCCTTAAAAAAAGCGAAGGACTTTTCAGGGCCATCAACGAAACAGTGCCTCTGGGCGTTGCCGTGACGGATACGAACGGAAAAATAAGTATTTACAACAAACACCTTGCAGCACTTGGGTTTAAGGAACATGAGCTGGCAAACTATGAGTGGCTTATGCATATTGTTCCTGAAGATAAGGAAAAGATAATCGCACTGTGGGAAGGTGCACACACGCACCGGAAACCCCTGCCTGAAACCTTATTCCGCATCACCCTCAATAACGAATTGAAATGGCTGCGCCTCAGGGGAAGGTGTCTTGAGCTTGAAGATGGATTTAACGGAATGGTCGTTGTTATGGAAGATTTTTCCGCAATAAAAAAATACGAGCAGGATCTGATAAAATCCAAGAACAAGGCCGAAGAATCCGACAGGCTCAAATCCACATTTCTGGCTAATATGAGCCACGAGATCCGGACACCAATGAATGCCATTCTGGGTTTTGCTGATCTTTTACCTTCGGTTGAATATTCTGAACAAGAAAAGCAGGAGTTTGTAAGCACCATCCAGTCCAGCGGACAGTTGTTGCTCAACCTGATCAACGACATCATTGATGTCTCCAAGATTGAGGCCGGTGAGCTGAAAATCATCCCGACTACCTTTGATTTGGGAGAGCTGATGGAAACGCTTTACCAGACTTTCAGGAATCAGCTCGATAGCCACGACAAACATAATGTCCAGATTGTCCTTTCCAACAAAGAAGCAACACGCAATTATACTATCCATTCCGACAAGCTCAGGCTGCAACAGATCTTGACCAATCTGCTCAGCAATGCTTGCAAATTTACCCACGAAGGCATGATCGAATTTGGTGTTATCAGCATAAGCAACCAATATGAGTTCTATGTCAAAGACACAGGCATTGGCATACCCGAATCGAAGCTCGACGTAATTTTCGACAGGTTCCGGCAAGCCGATGACTCTCACACCAAACAATATGGTGGCACAGGTCTCGGACTGGCTATTTCGCGGCACCTGACGCATCTTCTTGGTGGAAAAATATGGGTAGAATCAGTCGTCGGAAAAGGAACAACCTTCTATTTTACGCTACCCGGGCCGACAGAAAACAATGAAGCGCTGACAGAGTACCCTGACTACTCGAACAGGAAGGTGCTTGTAGTGGAGGACGTTGAGGCTAATTTTCATCTGATTCACAACATGTTGAAACGATCAGGCATCAATGTCATGCATGCCCCTAATGGATATATAGCCCTAGATCTGGTGCAGAGCGAACAACCTGATCTTGTGCTGATGGATATACAGCTTCCCGAATTGGACGGACTTACCGCGCTCAAGAACCTGCGCAAAATGCATTATACCCGTCCCATTGTTGCAATCACTGCATTTGCGCTGACTGGAGATGCACAATTTTATTTGCGTCAAGGGTTTGATTCGTATCTTAGCAAACCACTTGATCTTGACAAACTCTATCAGTTGTTGCGTTTGTTTTTCGCCCCTGAATCAAGCCTGTCAAATGAAAACGCCATCGTCAGAAATGAGAAAAAAAGCGTTTAAAAATCGCATATTATTTCATCCGCTGTTCATTGCAGGCCTGATGATGCTGTGGATTACTCCATTGCAAGGTATAGCTCAAGTTTTTCAGCCCGTCAATACACGTGCTCCAGGTCTGTCGAATGCTAAGGGGGTCTGGTTTCGTTCAGGCAACAGGCTACATGTTGCTGCCACCGGTGAGGTAAAAGCGAATCCCTCGAACAGAACATTGATTATCAGACAAATATCGCGAAACGAGTTTGTTTCTCAGCCAACAGGACTTCCGCAAATTGTCCATGGAGCTGTGGACGCAGCTGATTTCGATGGCGACGGACTGCAAGACATTATTACCAGTGGATTCGGCGCCAATGCACAGCCTATTGCAGGCATATGGCTTCAACAGCGTGATGGTTCATTCAAAAAATCGAATGCTGTTGTGCCTGCTTTGGCTGAAAGCTCAGCCCATTTTGGCGATTTCGACCGTGATGGCAGAACCGACCTGCTGCTTACAGGTCGCGACGCCTCAGGTGCTCCGAGGACAATTATCCTGAAGAACGTTAATGGAAGTTTGGGCGAAATCAAGACCAATCTTCCCGGTGTCAGGAATGGCATTGCCCTTTGGTACGATATCAATAAAGACGGCTTGCCGGATATCCTGATCAGCGGACAAACGGCATCGGGTTTGGTTACGCGCATATATACCAACGCAAACGGCACTTTCAGAGAAAGCGGCCAGACCTTTCCAGGTCTGAGGTACAGTGCTGCGGTGTGGTCCGATTTCAATCGCGATGGATATCCTGACTTTTTCCTGTCAGGAGAAACACGTGGCGGAACCCCTTTTTCCTCATACTATCTTGGTGGCGTGTCTGGACGTTTCAGCGAAGGAAACAGAACCGGTATCCGTCAATTGATGCATGGTTCGGTGGATGCAGCCGACTACAATGGCGATGGATGGCCCGATGTGGTGATAACTGGCGAAAGCCTTGAACGACCATATACCATTGTGCTTGAGAACCTGTCGGGCAAAGGATTCCGCGATATAAAGGCCGGTTTACCAGGAGTGGTTAACGGCGTTGCACGCTTCGGCGATTTCGATAACAATGGTGCGCCCGACATTTTTCTGGCTGGCATCGACGTGTGTTTCGACCTTCATGCAACCGTTTATCGCAACACCCTCAGAATAAGGGCTGAGGAAGAATTCCCTGAACCTCCGCCGCTTCCAATGGAAATAGCACAAGGGCCTAAGTACTATTTTGTGTTTTCCTCCTGTTTCTGCGATCCGGAAAATACAGGAAAGAAAAGCTACCACGGATTTGTAAGCAATATCCATCAGGAGAAAAAGGACTTCGATCTCAATTATGAGTTCAACCATCGCCTGATTACACGCTACCCAGGCTGGGGATGGGCCGACCGCGGACATCGCACCAGCAATGCATTCGTTAGCAGGCAGGATGCTGAAGAAGGACGTCAGACGGTTATTGCCAGTTATCGTCAGGACGGTTATACTTTACACTTTATTGAGTGGTAACCTATTTGTAAACAATACTTTGACCATTTGTCAGAGCATATAGCCACAGATCCACTTCTTCAGCTGGCCGAACAGTTTGTTTGCCGGACGAATACCAATATCTTCCTTACCGGCCGAGCGGGAACCGGAAAAACAACCTTTTTGAGGCGATTGCATCAAATAACGCATAAACGTTTCGTGGTACTGGCCCCAACCGGTGTGGCCGCCATCAATGCCGGTGGGCAAACCTTACACAGCTTCTTCCAGCTTCCCTTTGGTCCGGCTGTGCCCGGCAGTGTGCTGAAAAAGAGAGGTAACGGGCAGAGAGAACCCTTTGCACTTCAGCTTCGTAAGAACAAGATTGAACTAATCCGAAGCCTCGACCTGGTAGTGATTGACGAGATCAGTATGGTGCGGGCTGATCTTCTCGATGCAGTGGACGATGTGCTGCGGCATTACCGAAGGAACAATAAGCCTTTTGGTGGCCTACAGATGCTCATGATCGGCGATTTGCTTCAGCTTCCACCCATCGTAAAAAACGAAGAGTGGGACCTGCTTCGCGATCATTACGAAAACCTGTACTTCTACAGCAGCAAAGCCCTTGCGAAAAGCAGTTTTGTAACCATTACCCTCGAGACGATTTTCCGACAGACTGACGATCGATTCATCGCCCTGCTCAATGCCGTCAGAAGCAGAAAACCATCAGGCGAATCCCTCCACGAACTCAATCAACGCTTTAGACACGACACCAAATCTTACGAAGATCAGGGCTATATCACCCTGACAACGCACAACCGAATAGCCGACGAAATCAACCAATCGAGGCTGGAAGCCATCAAAGCTCCTTTATTCAGCTTGAAAGCGCTGATCAAAGGCGATTTTCCGGAACAAAACTATCCAACCCACGAAATCCTTAAACTTAAAGTGGGGGCACAAGTAATGTTCGTAAAGAACGATCCCAACCCCGAAAAACGATATTATAACGGTCTCATCGGTTCAATCGTTGACCTTGACACGGAAAACGAAACCGTTGAAGTGGCCTGCGAAGGCTACGACGAACCCATTACAGCCGGCCCCATAGAATGGCATAACACAGTATTTGAGCTGGATCCCGAAAGCAAGGACATCATTGAAAAAGTGGTAGGCACTTTCGCTCAGGTCCCGCTTCGGCTGGCCTGGGCTGTCACCATCCATAAAAGTCAGGGGCTGACATTCGACAAGGTGATTATTGATGCCGCTGCGGCATTTGCACACGGGCAGGTGTATGTGGCGCTCAGCCGTTGCCGCAGCCTGGAAGGATTGATTTTTAAGAGCAAAATACCACAACACGCCATTATAAGCCATGAAATCATAACGATATGGCTCGACGACCAGAAGGAAGCACTGCCTGATGTAGAACAGCTTTCGAACCATAGCCGGCAGTTTATAAAACAATTGCTAACCGAACTTTTTGAATTTGAAGCACTTAGAGCAAAAGCCGATTATCTACTCCGCCTCGCAAGGCGCAATGCCACAAGCCTTTCATCCGGATTTGCCGATAAACTACCGGAGGCTTACACCTTAGTTGACAACCAACTCGAAAATATCGGGAAAAAATTTCTGCCTCAACTTTTTGGCCTGATCGAAAATATGGAGTCAACAGAAGGTAAACAAGCGCTCTCTGCGCGATTAAAGCAGGCCTCAGTGTATTTTTCCGGACATTTGGATAACATCCAAAAGCTTCTGCCTGTCAAAGCCGAAACCGACGACAAGTTACTTCGCAAGAGCGTTGGTGAACTATTGAGCGAAATTCAAGGGCTTATTGCAGCCAAGCAGCAATGCTTAAAGCAGGTGATGGAAGAATTTAACCTCGATGCGTTTCTAAAAGTCCGTGCTCTGGCATCAATCGGCAAACCGGAAAGTGATGAAAGCACTGCCATAGACCACAGGACAGATCCGGACAATGCCGGATTGCAGCTACTTAAACAGAAGCTGCTGCAATGGCGAAAGGAAGAGGCACGACAGCAGGGAATTGAGCCATCAAGGGTGATACCGCTGAGCACAATTTTTCAGATTTCAGATGATCCGCCCTTAACACTCAGACAACTTGAGAAAGTAAAAGGAATTGGGAAAAAAAGGATTGCTCTTTATGGTCAGACACTCATCGGTATTATTGACAACTGTCTTGGAAGACCAACCCAAACCCCTGAAAAACCTTCCAAAAGAAAAAGCGGCCACGAACTTAGCCTCGAGATTTTCAAAAACAATCCCGGTTGCAGCCTCCAAACTATTGCAGGCATCAGGGGCATCGCTGTGAGCACATTGGAAACCCATCTGAGCCATGCTGTTGAGCAAGGCCTATTAAGCATTGATGGTCTTGTGGATTCGAAGAGAATTTTACTTATTGAGGAATATTTCGAGTCGGTGGACGACGACAAGCTTGGACCTGCACGCGAAGTACTGGGCGAGGAAGTAAGCTGGGCCGAGCTGAAGTTTGTGAGAGCTGCCATGAGGCACAGGGGGTATTGGAAAAACCTGACTTCGGGGCAGCCGGACATTAATCCTGAATAAATTTCCACTACCACCAAGACGATCAACTTCATGCAATGGTCCTTTCGTACCTTTGCGATTCTGTGTTCAAGTTGAAAATATTCAATACGTGAAGGTTGCACTCATCCATTACCGGCTCATTCACTTTGGAGGTCTCGAAACGAGGTTAAAAAACTATATCAGGTATTTTCGCGAACGTGATCACGAGGTGGAGGTGATTTGTGCCAAATATCATCCCGGTTTAGAGCTTCCACCACAGACCATTGTACATAAAATTGGTGCAGGTATTTTGCCTAAACCGTTCAGGCAGAGAGGGTTCGACAGGCGCCTTGGACACTTCATGTCGGGACGTGAATTCGATTTCAGCCTATCGCTCGGCCGCACCAGTCATCAGCAATATGTGCTTAGTCCGGGCAATCACCTTGGCTATATGCGCAATCTCGGGAGAAAGGTCAGCTCTTTGAGCGATTACGAGCAAGTAAGGCTCGACAAACTTTCGTTCCAACACTCCAGTCTGATTTTTGCGGCCTCGCGAATGATGCAGAACGAGGTAACAGGGCTATATGGGATTAATCCTGAAAAGGTTAAGGTAATTTACCCGCCACTGAACAGCTACAACTTCACCACTGCAAAAGAGGAGGAACGCCAGCAAATTCGGCATCGCCTTGGCTGGAAGCCTGACAATCAGTTTTTTTTGTTTTCCTCGCTTGGTCACCGGCGAAAAGGATTGCCGCTGCTGCTCTGGTTGTTCGAAAGACTGAAAGGCACCAACAAGCACTTGGCTATCATTGGATCGCCTGAAGTTAAAACAAGCTTGCCCAACGTGCAGTATCTGGGTTTTTTTGATCAGCCGCGGGATTTTTATGTAGCTGCCGATGCCTTATTGCATCCTTCGGTTTATGAACCTTATGGTCAGATTGTTGCTGAGGCACTGCAATGTGGCACGCCGGTGTTGATCTCTGATCAGGTAGGGGCATCGGAGCTGGTAGACAGCGCCGAAGGCATGGTGCTGCCCTACAACAAACCTGAGCAATGGCTCGAGGCGGTAGCGTCATTTCATCGTGGACAGTTTGAGGTTCAACCCGATTTTGCCATTGCAAAAAAGATTACCCTCGAAGACCATATGGAAGCCATGTTGCGTTATGCAGGAAAATTACTATAAGATAGAAACCGCTGATTTCGGATTTGCGCCTTAGACGAAAGATCATTAATTTTGCAGCCTTGTTTTTCAGCGGGGTGTAGCGCAGCCCGGTAGCGCGCTTCGTTCGGGACGAAGAGGCCGCTGGTTCGAATCCAGTCACCCCGACCAATCCAAAAAGCCATCTGCCTGAGGCAGGTGGCTTTTTTCGTTGGGGTAAGGACAAACGAAGTTTGAGACGGACACCAACGGAAAAAGCAGAAGCTGCGAAGCAGCAGGCTTTATGGATTGGAACACCCCACTTTTTGGATCACCGGAGGTAATTCAGTCACCCCGACCAATCCAAAAAACCTTCCTGTAAGGAGTGAAAAATTTCGCTTGACAGTGACTAGAAGCCTGTGTCGTTGGTGACCGGCATCATTGCTCTTCAAAGAACAAGTCTTCAACACGAGTTCCTAGTTCTTTTGCAATTCTCATTGCCAATGCCACACTAGGCAAGTACTTTCCATTTTCGATGTGGTTAATTGCCTGTCGGCTCACCCCTGCCCTGTGTGCTAATTCCTCTTGGGTAAGGTTAGCCGCGGCCCGGGCCATTCGGATTCGGTTTTTCATAGCTTGTCGGTTTTGGAGCGCAGCAGGACAAGCCTGAACCTGAAAATATACATTAACAGAAGGGTAAACAAATTAAAAAGCAATACATACAAAAAACCACCTTCATAAAAGAAGAGCACACATATGATCAGAATTAGGTAGTTGAATTTTGTGGCCCAAACCAGCGACTCCAGTCTTAGATGCCTGATAAACTCATCTTCATAAGGCTCGGCCGAAAAAGCGATGAGTATCAATCCTACGTTCAGAACGACACAAAGAACCTCGTCGAGGATGGCCGTCTGCACGATTCCAAAGTACACATCCGGCCCCAACACACGGTCAGCATACACTGCAAATACCGGCCATTGGCCCAGCAAGTCTTCCTGAACAAAACCAAACACAAGCAGCAAACCCGCGATGAACGATGGGATGGATAGTATCCAGCCGACAACAGAATATTTGTGGGGAAACAAATAGTTTGATTTCATGTTTTTAGGCAAATGTAATGTTTGGTTTACTATTTATCAAGTATAATTTACATTTTCAAACTTGTAATAAGATGCTCACGCAGTCGGAATCCTTAACTTTGTGCCGGAATGAGCGCTATCCAATTTTTCGAGTTCAGTTGCAGCTGTTGTAAGAGCCGGCTAGCCGGAAGGAAGATTTATCCTGAAGGGGTGCAGTATTCCGTACTTTATTCGGATGGCAAAATGATCTGCGATGGTTTGCTTGCCGAAGAGCAACTGCTTATATCCTGTCCAGCCTGTGCGCATCTTATGTGGCTGCCCGATATCGAAACCAAAAAGCTCGCTGCCGACCCTGCCGAAAACGATCAGACCATATATCCTTTCGGCACCTGGTATCTGTTTGGCTGCGATGTTTCGTCCTACGAGGGAAAAATTGCTCTCATACGTCACTATGAACATTTGCTGCATTGCATTCGCCCCCTGAGCAGCGAGGTAGAGCTGCATATCAGGAAGAATTTACTTTGGGCTATAAACGATTTGGTGAGGGATCGGAGCGAAACGAGGATTATCAAATTATTGACCGGTAAATCGAGGCCGGCGCACTGGAGAACAGGGCGCAGAAAACAGATCAGGCAAAATCTGGCTTTCCTTAATTATTTCCAGATACACAAAGCCAACCTTCAAAGGTTGATCGAGCTCATCAGAAGCAACGAAAGCAGGGAGCTAAACCGCGTTTTTCTCTGTGAGCTGTACCGGCAGAAGGGCAATTTTTCGAAATGCCTCGAAATGATTGGTCAACTCAACCGTTCCACACACTACCTGGCATTGATTGAAGAGAAAGCCAGGCTTCACAATAGCTTGGTTTTCAAGGTAGCAGGTTGATGTTCATAGGGCTGCCAGATGCCGAATGACAACCGAGGCGCAACAGATGCCAAAGCTGGCAGGCATGTAGGATATGGTGCCCACCGTGCTTTTCTTGTTCAGCTCGCCTTCCAGTTCTTCGACAGTGGCTTTGCTCACCACCTCGGGTGAAAACACTGCCGTAATGCCCTCGTAGACACCTAGCTTATGCAGCTTTTTGCGGATATAGTAGGACAGCCGGCAGGTATGTGTCTGGCTGATATCAGCAATCTGAATAAGGGTAGGGTTGAATTTTCCACCAGCACCCATTGAGCTCACGGTGTTGAGGCCAAATTTATGAGCATAAAAAAGAAGGTAAACCTTTGGGGCGAGGGTGTCGATGGCATCTACGACATAATCGTAAGGGTGCGCCAGCAGAAGATCGATGAGCGGCTGATCTTTGATATAGGCATGCAAGGCGTTGAGTTTCAGCATTGGGTTGATATCGAGCAGGCGCTGAGCCATCACTACGGTTTTAGGTTTTCCCTCCGTACTCAGAAGGGCTGGCAGCTGACGGTTTCGGTTGGTGGCATGCACTGTATCGCCGTCAACAATGGTGAGCTGGCCGATGCCTGCCCTCACGAGCATTTCGGCAGCATAAGAACCCACTCCACCAAGTCCGGCCACAAGCACATGGCTTTTTTCCAGCCTTTCGATGGCCTGTTGACCAATGGCCAAAGCCGTCCGGACGTTCCATGGTTTAGTCAATGGGGCAGTTTTTGAAAACAAGCGGCAAAGTTACGCTGAATCAGCGATATCATCTGTGCAGTCTCGATCCCTCGCAACTCAGCAGCTTTTGAATAAAGTTGGCTGATGTTTATCAGAGCGTCATCGGTTTCAAGAAAAATTCTATTATCGGGGCAAATGCGGAAGGATTCAAGGATTAGGGGTGCTTGTCGAAACAAGGCGGCACCAAACGACAAATAAAACCCATGGTCGAGGTATTGCCTCGCTATTGAAGGGCGCAAGGCAAATCCATGAATGATCCATGATGAGGTGTTTGGAATGCTGCTATGCCGCTTGATGCCGATCACCCGGTCGTGGCTTCTGACGGCGTGTATTATAAGCGGCAAGCTTAGTTGTTGTGCCCGTTCAACCTGCCAATTAAATACTTTCGTCTGCAAATCAGGATCCGGATACAGCAGGTCGATCCCGCACTCGCCAATGGCCACCATGTCGGGGTGCTCGATCAGTTTGTCCAGCCACTCGAATTGTCTTCCCAGGGTTGATTTATTCAGCTTACAGGGATGGATACCGGCCGAGAAATATTGATTTTCCGGAGGCGTGTCTTCGGGCAGAAGGCTTGCAACACACATTGCATCAGCTTCTGAAGGCCACCTGTGGGTGTGTATATCGATATATCGGGCCAATGTTCGCATAAAAAAATCTCCGGCGCTAAGAGCCGGAGACGAAATTATGCAATTCGGAGATTAGAAATTTATTCAGGGCTCAGGATAAATGTTGGGGGTGTTGCGATATCCTGACAGGTTTTTGAACCAGTCGGGAAAAAGTACTCCTCCGCTGGTGGCCCAGTCGGCAAACTTAAGATGGGCAAGGATGATATCCACCTTTTCGGCGGGATAATCGAATTGCTCGTAGATGTTGATGGCCCAGGGCAGGTTGATGGAGGTCTTATAGTATCGGCCAACCGATGGCTGGCTATCGTCGTCCCACATACCGAAATAGGTTGGGTTGACAAGGCTCGTAGGTGGATAGTCGGGAAGGTGAACCTCCTTACCCCGCTCTTTGTTGATGATGAGAAATGGATTGAAGTTTGGCACGTCGAGGGAATTGTATAATGGTCGCGGTGCGGCAAAGCTCAGTGTAAGCCTCAGGGTGTCTGGCTGAACATAGGGAGCTCCGGGCGTTGTATTCACACCTAAGCCCGATCCGGGATGAGGCAATCGGCTAAAGGCATTGTCGAAAGCAATCACCGTTGGTTTAGACTGACCGTTTTCGAGTCCGTTGGCTCCAAGGCTGATGTAGTTTTCTGTTAGGTCGAAACCCGAAACCGTTATTTTCGACTGGTCGATGGAAGTATTGGGGAACTGAAAACCAAATCCATTTTCGAGGGATGCACCGATTGCCCTTACAACCAAGGTGTTGAAAATCTCAACCACTTGATTTTGACCATTTGTGACTGTCTTGAAGCGGTAATCCACCACCAGATCGTTGAAATCGTAATCGCCTTTGGCAGGCCAGAGGTCTTCGAATGCCAGAGTTCCAAAACCATTTGCTGGAAAATAGAGGTTGTATGCCCTTTCGGGGTCATCAGGATATTCGTCTTCGCTGTCCGCAACACCGTCGCCATCGGCATCAGGCTGTCCACCGCCTCCGCCCTGAAACAGAATTGAACAGTTGCCACCATTGTTGTTCGAAGGGTCGGCAGCATACACCCCCGGAATGCTCACATCGTCCAGATGACCACGCGAGGTGCCTCCTGAGCCAAACCAGCTCCAACGCACCTTATAATAGCCTGAAACATTGATGGGGATGATTTCTCTGAGTGGGTTGGCGTTGGCATAAGTGCGCGAATGAATGAGTGTTTCGATGTTGTTCTGATCGATCAGATAAACTTCCAGAAATTTCCCCCCCCCATTCAAAACATTAATTTTGTGCTTGAACACAAGGTAAGCACTGTCTGACAGATTGACCCAGGGCGATATAAGGCTGTGCTGGCTGGTCATGCTCGACATTTGTCCGGTCCGCAGGCTGAACTGACCAGTTATGGCATTGGCTCCCCCGACAATGTTGGTACTCGAAAAAAACCAGCATTTGGCAATTTCAGCATTGCGCGATCCGGATTCAAAATTCTGGGTCACCTGGGAATGGATAGTTCCCGCAATGAGAAAAATGGCTGCCAGTGCGCTTACAAACGGTTTTTTGTAACTTGTTTTCATGTTGCTTACCTCCTTACCCATTAATTATCGTTTTCAGGAAGATTCGGGATATAGTTAAAAACAACACTCCCATTCTGAATAGGCATGGTTTTGCTTATCGTTCCGAAGCTTATCCTGATCTCTTTCAGGTAGGCAGGCAGTACAAGGTTGTATTCCGCATTGGCATTCATGGCCTGAATACCTTTGTAAAAGATCGTTTGCCCGGCATCGCTGATGGTGATTGTACGCATTACCTGCACTGGTACCTGAAGGCCTTGAACCTGAACCCTTACGTTTTGTGTGGTTTTCCAATCAAAACTGGAACTCACCTTGAGGTCTTCGATGCTTGCAGGTTTGTCAGGCTTATCAATTGGGTCTTTCTGGCACGATGCCATGAGTAACAAGGCTATTCCCGACAGGATTGTAATATACTTATTCATAAAATTGACCATTTTGTTTTGTTACATCAATTTATTTGCCAAAATTCTATGCACTTGTTTATCAGTATTTTAAAAAAGAAGGCTTAGCGCAATTATTCCCAATAGCCAACTATTTTCCAAAATTTACACAACTCGAGTCCTTCTTCTCTGCGAATTTAATTAAATTGAAAAATAACCAGAGTAAAGTTCCCCGGTTTCACTTTTATTATAAATGTGGATTCAGCATCCTCCGGCAGCTTTTTTCACCTGAGGTGCTCCGGCAGGTGGGGCGAAGATTGCATCTGTATTGGCAGGTTTTGGCGCATTACCAAAAAAGCGTCCAAAATCGTAGCGGGCCTGTTCGGTGGTGGTTTGAGCCCATCGGGGATGGTAAACGCCCAGCACGTTTTCTTGTACGAATTGTGGATCGTTTGCAATGGCATACACTTCATCGTAACCTTTGGCACGTAATATCCAGGTAGCTGCCAAGGCTTCTGATTCATCAGGTGCCAGCACAAAGGTTTGATTCGTCTGCCTGATCCATTTCAGTGTTTCGGCCGATAACAGCCCGGATGTAGTAAGCTCAAGGTGAGCGGAAAAGGCGTCTTTTTGTTTGAGTGTGGCACCATTGAGCAGCACAAGCGATGTTGTGGAAAGAACACCTTCATCATGCATTTGCTTTAGTTGCCAGGGCCTGATAAGCATTTGTCCAGAAACAACACGTTGATGAATACTAAGGTTATCTGTTTTGTAAGGGGGTGCGAGCCACCACTGCAACAGGAGGGCAACAATTAGGCCTCCTACAAATATCAGGGCAGCGCCCGTCAGCATTTTATCATTGATGTTTTGCATGGCATCTGGTTTTTGGATTAACAACCTCCTTTTCCGGCCGGAGCAGCTTTGGCGGCTGCGGGCACTACAGTGGGCATGGTTTTAGGGGTCAACCCCGAACCCGTGCTGAATTTCAGTTTAGCTTCGGAACGGAAACGCTGGCGAAACTGATCAGCTTCGTTGTACTTCAGGGCATCATACGGAACAACGAACACATCTTCCACAAATCCGTTGAGCCCTCCCTTATAGAGGCGGGTATTTTCAAGGCCTTCCCGGCTTGCGGTCAGCCATGCAGCTTCGGCCTCAGTGGTCGAATTGCTGAGAAAAACAATCTGACCCGAAGCTACGCGAAGGCTTTTGATTGAAGCGGAAGTCAGCAATTCAGCCAATGGTATATTGACCGAGCCGGGCAGACTGAATCGGGCGTAATCGTCCGGAGGGCGCACATCCACCAGAAAAAGGTTGTTGCTCTGCGGATGGAGTAGTTTCCAGGCCAGCTCATCAGTGTCCACATAACGGTTCGGGTCGTTCATTTTTTCAATCAGCTGCGTTGCGTCAGTTTCATTCCATTGCGATTTAGGTCTTTCGGGCAGCATGAACAGCAGCAGCGCCAATCCCAGCATCATGGCAAAAGGAACGGTATAGGAAGGGTGAAACAAACTTTTCGAAACGGCTAAACCATTGACATGGTCTTCAATCTTACGAGTGACAATGAAAGCGGTTAGTGCAATTATGACCAGCATCAAAACAAACGTATCGCGCGAGAGACCCAGCGAGTCGTGAACAAAAATGTTACCCAGAAAACTACCGTTATAAATGGGCTCGAACACACTGTAGAACTCACCGAATATGAAAATGCCAATCAGCATGCCACCTACGAAAAACATCGCATCGATTTTGCCGATAACGGCGGCCACCATACTGGTGCCGGGGCAGAAGCCTCCTAGAATAAAGCCAAATCCCATGACAATACCACCCACGATTATTGACCACAGGTAGGTAGGATTGATGTATAATAAATTATAGTCAACCCAACCAAGGTAGCGGAAAAACTGGAGACCCAGGATGGCGGTGATGGCCGCGGTGAAAAACACACGCAGCACCACAAAATCGTAACCATAAAAAACGCCGGCAAGCTTTCGCGAATTCGAAAAACCACCCTGCTCAAGCACATAGCCAAACCCCAGACCAATCACAAAAGCAAAAAACAAGTTGAGGTCGGGGTTAATAAATCCTTGTGGAATAAGCGGCCCCATGATTATCATTTTAATGTATCCAAAGTTTACGGAAGAAATAGGCAATAACATAGCCAGTACCAAAGATAAATATCATGGTCAGGAATCCGGCTGTCGAAAGTGTTGCCATACCGCTGAGGGCAGCGCCGCTTGTACAGCCTCGTCCAAATTGCGAGCCAATGCCGAAAAGCACACCGCCCAGAAGGGCAAAGATCAATCTAGTGGCACTGCTTATGCGTGGACCTTTATCGATGGCAAACCTGGCCCTTCCTGACACAAAGCCTGAGAAAAATGCACCACCCAATAAGCCGGCCACAAGATATACCAACCAATTTTTCATTGGTCGTCCATCGCCGACGGAAAAAAAGGCGGAATAAAATGCATTGGCTTTGGCATGTTCGGGGGCCACATGACCAACCGTTTCAATCACTACACTCTTGGCTGTGCCACTGGCTCCAAGTCCCCTGCCGGTAATAAAAAACGATGCCAGAAGCACCAGTCCTAACAGAAATCCTGCCAGATAGGCATTCATGTAAGGTTTTGGAATCTCGTTCATACGCTGTAGTATTAATATTTAACAACCCCCTTTGGCAGCTGCTTTAATCTGATTGCTGTTAACAGTAGGAAGTATCGCACTGTTGCTCATGGGATAGGACCGCTTCTGCTGTTCGCTCCATTGGTGCGAAGGCGGCCAGCCCTCGCGGTGCATCAAACTGTGCATGAAGGCATTGGCCCCATAAAGCAAGGAATAAGCATCGTAGCCCAACATACGCAAATAGGCCACAGCATGTGCAGAGTGATGGCCAGTAAAGCAATACACAACCACCTTTTTTGTGGTGGGTATGGCAAGCAAAAGCTCATCTTTCGAAAGCGACTTGCGCGGACTGAACTGCCATGCTCCGGGCAAATGACCTGCTTCTTCGTAATCTTTTGGTGACCAGTAGTTTATAATAAAATAATCCTCGGGATTTGCTGCCAAGGTATCGAACTCGATAAAGTGTTTGTCGCTGGTTTCGGCCAGCAGTTCGGCAGCCCTGCGATGGACAATTTCGTAGCCTGTACTCAGATTTGAATGTATTTCGGGCAGTTTGTGAATCGTGGATGGTTTCTGTGCTTGCTCATTCAGCTGGCGATCGGCCCATCGGTCGCTCACCACCTTGTCCCAGCCTTTGGCAGCAAAGCTGGTGTCCCAGGCATTCATACCATAACGAATTGAATAAGTATTATTGTAACCTAAAAGACGAACGATGGCGTTTACCCATGCCGACAACTGCCCCCTGCTGCAAACAAAAACTACTTTGTCGAATGCATTGATGTCAAGCCTATTGTCCAATGTCTCCAACAGCTCATCCGGCTGGATGTTGATCGACTTCGGGATATGTCCAGCAGCGTATTGCGATGGGTCGCGCAGATCGATAAAAAGCGTTTTTCCGCTTATGGCTTCGTAAGCCTGATCGGAGGTAATGATGGCAGGCACATGCTCCGAGTTGATCCAGTTGCCATTTCCGGCAAGCCAGTCCATTACCATTTCGCTTTCCGCCTTTTGCTGCTCCCCGGTGCTTTGATTTCTTGTGCACGATGCTGCCAGTATGCCTGAAACCAGCAGTAGGCTGCAACAACACAATGCTTTCATTGTCTTCATTTGGCTTCTTCGACTAATGGTTTCTCATTATCATCCTTGTCTTCTTCCTCAAGTTCCTCCCAACCAGTAATCATGGCTTTAAGGTTTGAGGTGAGGGTGTGTCCTGTGGTTATCAGATAAAGGTGAACAACCACAAACGATAAAAGCACAAAAGCACCAAAGGTGTGCAATACGGCCACCATCTCAAGGTTTTGAATGTTGGTGGCCTCTATTTTGTCGCCCTGAGGATAGCGGTAAAACATATATGCCAGGCCGGTGGTTACCATAACCGGGATGATCAGAACCTTTAAGCCGAGATAAACCAGACGTTGTAAAGGGTTGAGCTTGCTGAGCAGGGTTTTCTTTGTTGGGTGCGGTGAATTTCGGAATATACCGAATAAATAAAAATCGAGCTGTGCCTTCAGATTTTTTGTTGTTGGCAAATACTGTTTCCACTCACCTGTGGTAAAGTGCCAGAATATGGCAAAAATTATCAGCACAATGAATCCCAAGGCGGCTTTGTTGTGGATATCGACCGCGGTATCATAACCCAGGAGATTATACGAACTGTGGATCTCGAAACCTGTGATCGCCAGAATAAAGATGAGCAGCGATTGATTCCAATGCCAGAATCGCTCGAATCCTTTATAGATGTAAATTTTTTTGGACTTTTTCATGGCTTGTTTTAGATGCATGGTTTTATTCTTTCGGGCCGAGAAGAATCTGATTCCGGCATGTGCCGCTACACCGGCAAAAGACAAAATCAGCATCATACGACCAGCCATATCGGCGGTTGAGTTGCGGTTGCGACCAGGCATATAAAAGTCCTGAAGTTGAGCTAACCGTCCTTCCTGACTGCGGGTGTGGCATTCCTTGCAACTCACTGTTTCAGATGATGGCGAAACCATGTGATTTACAGGCAGATACACTTCTGTATCAATAAAGGCATACTTGCCACTGTAGGGAAGCCCGATATATTCCATGCCCTTGATGATGGCGCTGTCCCAGTTGAGATCGAGCCACAAGGCCCCTTGACCTGCTTCGCGATCCCACATTTTGGCCTGCAACACATAAAGGTATTCCGGGTCGTAAGGCTGCCGGCCCCGGTGAACCTTTACTGGAATTATCTTGCTAGTTTTATCCTTGTATTCGCCAAATAAGCGATTAATTTTCAACACTTTAACGGTGGTGTCGATTTTATCGGTAGTCAGCAGATGGTCGGCAATGCCATTAAACCAGGCGTATTCTGGCTTAACATTCTTTTCCCATTTGAAATCGCCTTTGGCCGAGGTGTAGATGGTATTGCCGTCCTCGTCTTTCAACTCAAATCCTTTGCCGTCCAGCTTTTTTGTGGCAGTGCTCCAGTCCCAGGCCATTTTAGTGGCATTTACTTTTGCGTAAACCGGGATATGACAGGCCTGGCACGAAACTTTAATGGTGTGCTCGTTGAGAATACTGCGCACATGTGGGGTGCTGGTGTGACAATCTTCGCAATTGAGGCGGTTGCTACCAGTGGCTGTGATGCCAAAATAGCGGCCTTTCATCTGGTGGTTTTCAGCCGTATGGCAATCAACACATTGCATATGTACTCCATCAGTACCCATATGAACATCCACCTGGCGGCCTGCTGTCAGTAGTGCCGACTCAAGATCGCCATGCTTGACGTTATTTCCGCCGCCGCCAAAAAAGTGGCAGCTTCCGCAGTTTTCGCTTTTCGGATGCCCCACACTGGCCAGAATGGCTTTAAAGTCAGGGCCTTTTTCGCCACCCATCACAGGGTAGCCGGCCATTCCCGAAGCTTTCTGATAAGTGCCGGTGTTGTCGTGACACACAATACAATCGATATTGTAAGGATTGGAAAAGTCGAACGATTTATCGCCCCAGCCATAGCCTGCGTGACACTTCATACAGCTGCCCTCGTTGGATTGCACACCAGTACAGAAGTTGTTGATTAGATTTTTCTTGCCAATATACACCACCCCTTTGCCGGGAATAAAATCCTCACGCTCCCAGGTGAAGTGGGGGCTATTCAGCAATTCGTGCCCGCGCTCGGTATGACACGAAAGGCAAGCCGCAGTAATCATGTGCGGATTGTCGAAATCCTGCTGCAGCACGGCAAACTTTCCATGGTCAACCCCGGGCTTATGCACCTTGCTGTACCTTTCGCGCAATTCGTTGAGTCTGGTCTTGTCTTCGGCCGGCCGGCGCAGTGCCAGCGTGACAATGACCAAAGGTGCAATCACTGCCAGAAAGAAGACTAATGCTTTCGTTATTGGTTTCATTTTAACCGATGTTGCCCGATATTCCGCTGATTTACAGACGAAAAATCATTGTTATTGTTTTTACAATTAATTTCTTAAAACATATACAAAATTATCGATATATTACAGATGCCTTTGCATTGCACACAATTTACGTATATTCTAAACAGAAATTCAATATATTGATTTTCAAATTTTTACTGATCTATAGCAATTTAGATTCGTTATAAATTGTGTTGGCACACCAAACCTGACGATCATTGACAATAGTTAAAAGTAAAAGTTAATGTTCCTGCCTTCACATAGTTTCATTAGATTTGCACAATTGAAAAGTGCATGAAAGACATTTCTACTTAACTCACACAAATTCAGCTGTTCTTATGGACGTTGAAATACTGTCCAGAATTCAGTTTGCTTTTACTGTTTCGTTTCATTACCTCTACCCGCCGCTGAGTATTGGCCTCGGTTTGATGATGGTTTTATACGAGGGCGCATACCTTCGCACCGGTAATAAGCTTTTCGAGCAGCTTGCACGATTCTGGACACGCATTTTTGCCATCACTTTTGGCCTTGGGGTGGCCACAGGCATTGTGATGGAGTTCGAGTTCGGCACCAACTGGGCCACCTATTCGCGTTTTGTGGGGGATGTGTTTGGCAGTGCGCTTGCTGCAGAAGGCATCTTTGCATTTGCTATGGAGAGTGGCTTTCTGGGGGTGTTGCTTTTTGGCTGGAATCGGGTGAAGCCTGTGGTACATTTCATTGCCACGCTCGGTGTTTGGCTGGGTTCGATGTTTTCGGCAGTGTGGATTGTGGTGGCCAACAGCTGGCAACAAACACCGGCTGGCTATCATATAGTTGGACATGGAAATCAGATGCGAGCCGAAATCACCGACTTCTGGGCCATGGTTTTCAACCCTTCGAGTGTCGATCGCATTCTGCATACCTGGATAGGGGCGCTTATAGCAGGAGCCTTTCTGGTAATGAGCGTCCACGCATGGTATATCCTTAAAGGACGATATGTGGAAATGTCGCGCAAGGCATTAGGGATGGCGCTCATCGTGGCTGCAGTATTCTCTGTTTTGCAGTTGGTAACCGGTCATAGTTCGGCTTCGGGCGTGGCTAAAAACCAACCCGAGAAACTGGCGGCTTTCGAGGGGCACTATAATCAGAGTGATCGTGCCGACCTCTTCCTTTTTGGCTGGGTGAACCATAAAGAGCAAAAAGTTTATGGCCCTTATGTGCCCGGCGGGCTTAGCTTCCTCATTCATGGAAATTTCGATACACCTGTACCCGGACTTAACGATTTTCCAAAAGACGAAATCCCCACCCAGGTCAATGCCGTTTTTCAGTTTTATCACCTGATGGTGGCTTTTGGACTGTTTTTCATTGCATTAACCCTTTTTGGCCTGTGGATGTGGTGGCGTGGCAAGTTGTTTGAAACCAAGTGGTTGCTTTGGATTTTTGTTCCTGCGGTGCTGCTGCCTCAGCTGGCCAACCAGTTTGGATGGTTTGCTGCTGAGATGGGCCGTCAGCCCTGGGTAGTATATAAACTGCTACGCACCAGCGATGCGTTTTCACCAACGGTTACAGCGCAAAACGTCTTGTTTTCGTTGATTCTCTTTACTCTGGTATATGCGCTGCTTTTTGTGCTCTTTATTTACCTGCTGGATAAAAAAATCAAAGCAGGTCCTTACGACGAAAGCGCCGAGGAAGGTAGACCAATGCAGGAAAACACTACAGATCAACTGGTTAAATAACTAATTTGATGCATATACAGACTTTCATAGGTATTGATTATCCCACATGGTGGTTTTTGGTAGTGGGCGCACTCTTTTCGGGCTACGCCATACTAGATGGGTTTGATCTTGGTGCGGGGGCATGGCATCTTTTTTTGAAGGGCGACCGCAACAGGCGTATCGCGCTAAATGCCGTTGGTCCGGTATGGGATGGCAATGAGGTTTGGCTAGTTATCGGTGGTGGAGCCCTCTTTGCCGGTTTTCCGGTGGTTTACGCATCGGTTTTCTCGGCCATGTACATCCCTTTCATGCTGTTCCTTGTGATGCTTATTTTCAGGGCAGTATCCATCGAATTCCGTAGCAAGGAAAAGATGCACTGGTGGCGACAGAGCTGGGATGTTGCCTATAGTGTTTCGAGCATCATGATGGCTCTTTTGCTGGGTGTTGTGCTTGGCAATATACTTCAGGGAATGGCACTGGATGCCGAACATCATTTCCGCGGCCATTGGCTCGACTTTATAAATCCTTATGCCCTCATGGTTGGCATCACCACCCTGGCCCTGTTCATGATGCACGGTGCCCTTTTTCTGGCTATGAAAACTGAGGGCAAACTCTTCGAAAAGGTGAATAGCCTACTACGAAGTGCCATGATCTTTTTTATCGTGTCCTACGTTCTTGTTACTGTTTACACCCTCATCTATCTGCCGCACCTGTCCGACACCATAAGCGAAAACACTGCCCTTTTTGTGGTGCCGGCCCTGGCCACCCTGGGCATTGCAAACATCCCCCGTCTGGTGAGCAAGAAAAAATATGTTCAGGCCTTCCTGTTTTCGGCACTTACCATGAGCTTTCTTCTGATTCTCGTAGCAATTGAACTCTTTCCCGTTATGGTTTTCTCAACCATCAGCCCTGAGAACAGTATCACCGTCTATAACGCGGCATCATCGGATAAATCGCTAGGCATCATGCTGTTGATGACTGTGATAGGCATTCCACTGGTAGCACTATATACGTATTTTGTTTATAAGACTTTCTGGGGCAAAGTAAAGATGGATGAAACTTCTTATTGAAACTTAACCGGAATCGAAATATTAGGCTGTTTTTTCGGCTGTAATGTCCATTATTAAAGCATGCTCAGGAATTCAGGGCAGAAAAAGCTATCTTTAGTGCCTCAACAAAACCATTATTTTATGCGGCAACATAAAATAAGCCTTATTCTCATGCTTTTGCCCCTGATGCTTGGTGCCCAGATGCCAGGCAAACTACTTGTGGTGGGCGGAGGAAGCGAAAATTACAACAGTTGGAGAGATGCTCCTTACGGATGGGCTGTGCAGCAAGCGCCCAATAAAAGGGGGACCATTATTGGCACCGACACCAATCCAACCTCCTGTCTTCCAACCTATTTTGTTGCGCGCGGTGCAATATTTGCTAAAAATTTCCCTGTAGCAACACAGGCCGCTGCCAACACCCAGGCGATCTACGACAGTCTGGTGACCTACGACATGATCTTTTTTCGCGGAGGCAACCAGGCAAACTACTACAACCGATATCGCAACACCTTGCTGCAGCAGGCTGTGGAGGTGGTGTTTAACCGGGGTGGGGTAATTGGCGGCACCTCAGCCGGGCTGCATTTTTTATCGAAAGTTGTATATACTGCTGTGAATGACAGTGTTTATCCCGATGAGGCATTAGCCAATCCGCACAACCAGTATATGACCCTGAGTGATAACTTTTTTCAGTTTCTGCCAGGTGTAGTTTTCGACAACCATGTAGCTGAGCGCGGACGCTTTGGACGAACCCTCGGTTTTGTGGCCAAATGGAAGCTGGATCAAAATCAGGACATTCTGGGAATTGGGGTTGACGACAAGACTGCCGTTTGCATCGATCAAAACCTCAATGCAACCGTATATAGTACAAGTGCGGCAGGAATTTACCGCAGCGGTCCGGGAAACACGTTCAGCCTGAGCGGAACAAAACTTCTGGCCAACAATGTGCTCGTGAGCAAGATGATACATGGATGCAGTTTCAACCTGAACTCGCTCGAGATGAGCGGACATACACAATCGCTCTCTCCTCGCTCTGATGGCATTTTGCCTGGGTCACATATCTGGCTGAGTGCAAGCGAATCAATCAACAAAAACCAGCAAATGCTGGGCACGCTTGGTCAGCAGGGCAATCCGAACGATACCATCGTTATCATAACCACCGGTCCTGAAAGCGGGGTTTCTTCCTATACCAACTGGCTCATTACCAATGGCAAACCCGTTTCTGTGCTAGTGGCATCGGCAGCCAATGGCAATAGTGGTAGCTGGCAAGCGAAAGTGGGAAGAAGCAATAAATTCCTTATTGCAGCCTGCACATACCAGCCACTGATGGATTTTCTTGTAACACCTGTAGGACAGGTGTTGCGAGGACGAATCTTTACTTTTGGTTCAGCCGTGGCATTTGTCGGAGGCAACAGCAGGTTTTCCGGCCGGACGCTGCTGCTCAACTACGAGCAGGCCTATGCCAGCTACGATGGGCTGATGGATTTCAGACCGGGAATCGGCTTGCTCTGTTCGGGAATTGTAATGCCTAATACATTTACAGGTTCACCCGTGACGGATGTCGAAAACACGGCCACCGGGGTTCCATATGCGATGGTGCGCGACAGTCTGCAATTTGGACTATGGCTGCACGATGATGCCGTGGCCTACTTCAAACCAAATGGCATCCTGTTTGAACTGACATCGTTTGGCAATTTTCCAGCAGTGCTGATAGAAAGCGTCGGCACCATGGCAGCACTCACCACACAAAGTGCCGTAAGCAGTGGGTTGCCCAGAGGCGTGGCTGGCTTCAACCAGTTCAACCTGAGCCTTCTTGATCAAACTACCACAAAAATCATCGACAGTTATTCGGCATTGGCGGATGGCAAGTTACCAGCCCCTTTGCGAATAACTCCAAATCCTTCGACCAGCAACATCAGATTCGAAGGTCTTAGTGCCGGGACTTATCGTTTGAGGATATTCAGCAGCACCGGCAAGCTGTTAAGAAGCGCGGAAGTCAATGCAGATCAGCCATTGGACATCAGCTCCCTGAAAAAAGGAATCTATTTTATCAGCCTTCAGAATGAACATGGTAAGTCATTTGGTTCCAAACTCCTGAATCAATGAAAATGCTACGGCTTATTTTTCTGTTGTTAATATCAGTTGCTTTTGTCACCTCAGTCAGTGCAGATCAGCCATCCGGAAAATTATACATTATCGGAGGAGGCAAAAGGCCGCTCACCATGGCCGCTGAAATGGCCTCGCTTGCAGCGCTCGACAGGCCGGGCAATTATGCCGTGGTACTTCCTATGGCCAGCAGCGAACCCGACTCGGCCTTTCACTATTTTAAAAAAGACTTTCTCGAGCTTGGTTTTGAAAGGGTTTTCAATTTCAACATCGCTTCGGTTGAGCAAATGACGCCTGCCCGTATCGATTCTGTCAGGCGTGCATCGTTGATATTTATCAGTGGGGGCGACCAGAATCGCTTTATGGAGCTGGTGTTGCACACCCCGCTGCACAAAGCCATACTCGAAGCCTATCATAAGCACGGCGCTCTTGTGGGCGGAACCAGCGCAGGCGCAGCAGTGCAAAGTAAAAAGATGATAACTGGCCGGCAACTCCTGCTTAAGAACGACGAGTCGGGCTACCGCACTATCGAAGCTGGTAACATAGAGCTGAGCGAGGGCCTTGGTTTGCTGGAAAGAGCCATTATCGACCAGCACTTCATACGCCGCCAGCGCATGAACCGCCTGATTGCCACCGCACTTGAAAATCCTGATGAGATGCTCATCGGTATTGACGAATCAACGGCACTTGTAGTGGAGGGCAATCGGGCCAGAGTGAGCGGAACCTCGCAAATCGTGGTACTAAAAAATGTTGCCAAACGAACCCATAAAAAGGACAGACTTATTGGTGGCCAGGGCTTACAGCTTAGCGTGTATCTGCCGGGCGAAGAATTCGATCTTTTTTAAGTGAAGTGATAGAAAATAAAAAAGCCCACTTTTCAGGCGGGCTTTTTCATGCATTGTAATGCAGGATCATGATTATTTGCGGATCTGGATTTTCCTTTCAAACGTACCCTCTGAAGAAACCAGCTTAAGCAGGTAAAAACCGGCGGGAAGGTGGTCAACAGCAATACGTAACTGGTTTTCGGAAACAAAAGCTTCTAAAACCTGCCTTCCGCGAAGGTCAGTCATAATAATTTGCTGAAGACCTGCCTGAGTGCTGATGTTGATGAAGCTGGTAGCAGGGTTGGGAAAAATGGTTACCTGTATTGCATTTACCTTAGGATTGCCAACAAAGCCAACATAAGCCTTAGGCGTAATCAGCCAGTTGTTGGGCGTGAGTGGGTTGGTAGCCCACGACTCGCTACGCATGGCCGCATTGTTCTGGCGCACACCGAAAAACCAATTGCGGTTATCGCCATCGGAATCCAATTTGGGCCATCCAGTAGGAAGCCAGTTTTCGCCGGCAGGATCATCGATACCTGCCTGAAAGTCTTCGTTGAGCAACAAAACATCATTCTGACCTGCTTCTACGATCTTCTGCTTAACGTTGTCAATCACCACGCGGTCCATATCGGTAATATTCCAGTGACGGAAGGCCACATAAACCGTTTGCCCGCCGTAAGTGCAGATATCCAGTTCCCGTGGCTATGCCTGCCAGCCCTGAATAGTGGTCGAAAGCGTTTCTTCGAACAACAAAACGAAGTTTTCAGGTGCATAACCAGTGGTCGAAATAAAAACACCGTAATGCTCGACTCGATAGGCAGGGGTGGATGCAGTTGATGCAACATCCCAGGTGAGCTTGTAGTTCACTGCGGCCACAATGCGCTGCGCGTTGGCCTAAACCAGCATCAGCATAACGATCGAAAGTAAAGTTGTTCTTTACATAGTCGATTGTGTTTATTGGTGTTAGAATTAAATCTCAGGTGCATAAAATTATTACGAAAGCTAATTTAAGGAGCTAGTCGCGAACAAAAATTTCAATATCATCCAGCACAATGCGATCCTTATCGGTTACATTGTAGTGATTGAAGGCCACATAGATATACTGGCCTGCAAACTGAGAAATGTCGAGCTCACGATAGATATACACCCAGTTAAGGTTGTCAAGGGTCAGCGTTTCTTCAAAAATTAGATTGGTAAAGTCGGGAGCGGTTTTACCTGTGGTCGAAACAAAAACACCATAGTGCTCCAGCCGGTAAATGGCCGTGTTAGCCGTAGGACACACCCCGTATTGTACAATAATCTGCTTACCGGCAGGAATGGCAGTCAGGTCAAGTTTTGGAGTAATTAAGTAATTGTTTGGAGTAAGCGCATTTCCTGTGCCACTGTCATAGGATTGTGAACGAGCTTGACCATTGCCGGACCGCGAACCCCAATACCAGCTCCATCCATCGCCATCCTCATCCAAAATTGTGGAAATATCGGGATATCATCAGATCCATTAAAATTTTCGGCAAAGGGCAATGGAACCGCATCGAGAATTGCAGTGATCGTCACAGCTTTTCTTAGTTTATTGTAGTGCAGCGTCTGGTTGCTACCAACGGTAAGCGAAATATTATACTGCCCGCTTTGGTAGTAAAAAACGGTTGGATTCTCCTGATTCGAAGTTTCACCATTACCAAAGTCCCAGAGATAGGAAGTAGCGTTAAGACTTTTGTTGGCAAACTCTACTTTGAAACGAAATTCAAAAGGAGCGGTTGTATCTGCTTCTTTTACAGCTACATAGCTGAAATCGGCCTGAGTAGATGCCGGGGGTAAGGGAAAACCATCATCCTTACAGCTAACGGCCATAACCACCACAAGCAGCGGCAGGATAAACCTGAATGGAAAATAAGTCTTGAATTTCATGGCTTTATGATATTGTGGGTGGATTAATAACAGGGGTCTGATCGGCTGTGTTGATGGCCTCGTTAGCTTGAATCTCGCTCAATGGAATGGGGAAAAGCTTGTAGCAGTCGGGCAGTCCGGGTACAATGGCCTGCACCCTGTTGGTTCGCACGAGGTCGAACCAGCGGTGACCCTCGAAGGCAAACTCGAGCCTTCGCTCATTTTCGATCGCCAAAAGAAGGGCAGCGGGGTCGGCACTGATGATTGGCGCTACATTGGCCCGATTTCGGAATATGTTTATATGATTGCGGACCTGAGCAGCACCCCCCCCTTTACGGGCTATCGCTTCAGCCATAATCAGATGCATTTCGGCGAGTCGAAAAACCGGCACTTTATCGCTGCCATTGGCAATGTCGCTGTATTTGCTCCCGTAAGGTCCGTCGGATGCCACAGCAAGGGTTGCCTTCAGGCGAATGGTATCGTTTGTGCCATATGCTGAAATTAAACCTGCCGAGGGAGAAAACTCCTTTCGACCGCTCAAGGTGCGTGTGAAAAAGTATTCGGCCAGGCGATTGCGGTCCTGTGCAGTGAAATCAACGAAAAATATGTTTTCCTTGTTGGGTGTACCCTTGAAAAGGTTGCCAAAAAGTGGTTCGAGCAGATAGCCGAAGTCGTTGATGACCTTATTGGCATAAAAAGTTGCGGAATCAAGGTGAGCGGGGTTGTTGGTAAAACTATAATAGGTGAGAAAAACCCTTGCGGAAAGTGCCATGGCTGAACCACGGGTGGCTCTGCCAGAAGAACTACCAGAAGGATTGGCCTGCCTGGCAACAACAAGATCGGCAAAAACCTGATTATATACTTCTTCAACAGATTTGCGCGGTACATTGAGGTCGCTCTCGCGGGCTTGTACTGGTTTTGTATGAATAGGTACCCCCCAAAAAGTTACTACCAGATTGAAGTGGTGCAAAGACCGCAAAAAGTGTGCTTCGCATTGAACTGGCATCGCTGGTCAGCAGTGAGGTCTCAGAGGTTGGGGATGGCTTCAATCACGTAATTCACCCTGTTGAGTGCAGTGTAAATGCTGGACCAGACGCTTTCGATGATGCCGTTGTCGCTCAGGGTGCTATTGTTATCAATCTGGTTATAACCTGCAGTGGTTCCTGTCCACACCAGATTGTCGGAAACAAGATCAAGTACTACCAGAAACTCCCGGCCATAATACCCGGCCGATTGAAGGGCATCATAACTGCCAATAAGGGCACGTTCGAGGCCTGTGCGGTCTTTGATGGCTTCCTGAGTAGGAATACTTTGGGTAGGCTGAACATCAAGCAAATCGCAGGCTGTTGTGAAAAACATCGCTGCAAGAACTGATATGATAAAAGATCTTTTCATAGCCGTAAACTGATTTAGAATCCGATATTTATACCAAAAGTGAAATTGCGTGCCTGCGGATAGGTGAAGAAATCGGTACCCATGCTCAGATCGTCGTCGCCACTATAGTGCACTTCAGGGTCCATGCCCGAATAACGCGTAAAGGTGATCAGGTTATAAGCAGAGGCGTAAACACGCATGTTATTGATCTTCATGCGTTTGAGCTGATAATTTGTGAAATTGTAAATTAAGGTCATGTTCTTTAGTCTTAAATAAGACCCATCCTCGATGAAGCGCGAAGTGATGCGGTTGTTGTTGTTGGGGTCTTCTTCGGTAGCTCGCGGGATATCGGTAATATCGCCCGGCTTCTTCCACCGCCTGAGTACGGCTGTGGATTGGGTATCCGATCCTTTCATAGCCTCAATGTAGATGCGTGTGCCATTGAAAATATCATTGCCGTAGCTGAACTGAAAAAACACACTGAGGTCGAAGTTTTTCCAACGAAGTTCGTTATTGAATCCGCCGATAAAATCGGGATTGGGATCACCAATCTTTACCCGGGGTCGGCGGCGGTAATTTGTCCGTCCTTATTCACATCGTCGAAAACGATGTCACCGGTGGTGGGGTCAACACCGAGCGAACGGTAGCCGAAGAAAATTCCTGCAGGCTGCCCTTCTTCAAAACGGCTGCTGTCTCGCCCGAGGTTGTCAAGTGGGGTGCCTTTATACAGCTTCTTGCTTTTGTTGCGGTTGAACGTCATGTTGAGCGAGCTGCTCCATTCTAGCTGGCCGCGGACATTGTCGGTGTTGAGCACAAACTCAAATCCCTTGTTCTCAAGCTGTCCAATGTTGGTGGTGATCGATCCAAAGCCCGATGTAAACGAAACAGTCCGCGAAAGTAGCAGGTCGCGGGTTTGGTTGTTGTAATAATCCACGTTGAGGCTCACACGCTCATCATACACCGAAATATCAAAACCAACATTGAATTGGGATGTGGTTTCCCATCTGAGGTCGGGGTTTTCGAGCTGAACCGGAGCTATACCGGGTTGACCATTGTAGTTGTATCCACCACCAAAAAGGGCCAGATTACGAAAATTAGGGATGCCGTCATTACCTGTCAGACCATAAATTGCTCTGATTTTAAGCTCATTGATATTGGCATACTGCTGCATGAATTCTTCCTGGGTGATGCGCCACGAAAGTGAAGCAGCCGGGAAAAATCCTTAGCGGTGATTGGCCCCGAACTTGGAGCTGCCGTCATAACGCGCTGTGAAGCTGGCCAGATACTTGTACTAGTAATTGTAGTTGACCTGACCGAACCATGAGTTAAGTCCGCGGTCGCGTGCACTGGCCGAGGCATTGGTTATTGTTGCCGCCGAAGCGTTGTGCCTGAATTTTTCATTCGGGAAGTCGGTGCCACGTATAAAGGCCGATCGAACGGTGAGCTTTTCGAAACTGTATCCAGCCAACGCATCAAGGTTGTTTTTCTCGGCAAAAGTTTGTGTGTATTTAAGGGTGTTGTTCGATACCGTGTTGAGCACATTATTGCTGGCAAATATTCCGATGCCGTTCGACCGCTTACCCTGACGAGTGGTGATGGGATCGTAGCTGTGCTCGCGCAGGTTGAGCAGGTCGATGCTCCATTTTGTACTGAAAATGAGGTTGGGATTGATGGCGTAATCAGCAAAAACATTGCCCAGTGTGCGGCATGAATGGGTTTCGTTGAATGCCTCTTTCGCTATTGCTACCGGGTTGGCATAAGCTCCGTCCTCGTTGTAGGTACCATCGTCGTTATACACTTTATTTATCGGCAGCAATGATATGGCGTTGGGGAGCGGCCCGTTCAGCGACTGGTCGCCTTCGACACGGTTGTTGAGCGAATAGGTAAGCCCGAGATTTGAACCAATAGTGAACTTGCTGTTCACTTTACGGTCGAGGTTCATTCTTCCGCTGAGCCTATTGTAATCGGTGCCGAGCAGAATGCCCGTCTGATTGTACACATTACCCGAGAGGAAGAACCTGGTCTTTTCGTTGCCTCCGCTGGCCGACACCTCATAGTTTGACATGGGTGCCTGACGGAAAACTTCGTCGAGCCAGACCGTATTTACTCCATTTGGCTGTAAGCCTTTGTATTCGTTCCATTGGTCCGCGTTCATCATGTCAAGTTTCTTTGCCAACTGCTGGATACCCTGACTCACACTCACATTGATTGCTGTCTTGTTAAGCGAGCCTCGTTTAGTGGTAATTAGGATAACACCATTGGCAGCCCTGGCACCATAAATGGCAGCTGCTGAGGCATCCTTGAGTACAGTTATGGATTCAATATCATTGGGATTTAGGTCGGTGATGGCATTAATACCTTGTCCCGAAAAGCTAACCTGACCATAGTTTCCGGCTGTAACCGGTACCCCGTCAACTACATATAGTGGCTGATTGCCTGCCTGAATGGAACTATTGCCACGGATATTTACCGTCATGGCACCGCCGGGTGTACCCGAATTTTGCTGAACATAAACCCCTGATGCCTTGCCATGCAAAACGCCGGTGATGGTGCGGATCGGAATCGACTTGATGTCGTCTTCGCTCACCACATCCACCGAACCAGTAACAAGGCGTCAACTTTCGGTGCCATAGCCAATCACGATAACCTCTTCCAGCCCAAGCCTTTCTTCAACCATGAGCACATCAATCACTTCGCCCGCACCGAAGGCAATCTCTTCGGTACGCATACCTACGATCGAGAAAACGATGGTTTTTGCGTTGGTCGGGACGCGCAGTTCATACTTTCCGTCGAGGTCAGTGGCTGTGCCAATTGTTGTGCCTTTTAAATAAACGTTTACCCCTGGCAATGGCTGCCTTTCGGCCCTTGCGCGCACCGTTCCGCGAATGCTTCGCCGCTGCTCCTGCTGAACAGCCGGGGCAGTGGCATCGGGCTGGGCGGCAGCACTCCAGAGCACGATATAATTCTCGACAATGCTATACTCCAGACCGCTGTTGCGAAGCGCCTCGCGCATGGCCTGATCGAAGGACACAATGCTGAGGCTGAGCGTTATACGCTTAGATTGCGCGTTTTCGATTTCGTTGATGATAAAAAGGTGGTCGGATTGGTCGGCAATCATACGCACAACCTCAAAAACCGGAGCATCCTTTACATTGAGACTAATGCCGGCCTGCGAATAAACGCCAGCCGTAGCCTGCAAAAAACTGAAAAAGGTGAGTAGTACAAAAACTTTCATACGCAATATTCGGATAATGAACCTGCCTTGGTTTAAAAGCTGGGGTTCAGGTGAATTTTTCTTCATAACTTTGTGCGTTTGTTGAGAATCTTTTGACCCTTTTTCCGTGTTAAGTGGTTAATCGATTTTTCTGACTGCGCCGGAAAATGTTGCCGCATTTTCCGGTTTTTGTTTATTTGATAACAACTAATTTTCCGTTTATGGAATATTCAATACCAGACGCCTCGGCAATCAGCCTCAGTAAAAAGTCGAGCTTTCGGCTATCCTCTACAGCCCCACTGAAAATCAAGCGACCTGCCTTTTAGTTTTCAAATGTAATCCGGACATCATACCAGCGCTCAAGCTTCACAGACAATTCTGTGAGAATCAATTTATTAAAATACATTACTCCTTCGCGCCAGGACGTGTAGAGTTTCGTATCGAACTAGCTGACAGTTTGCTCCAAAGTTTTTTGGTTGAGCCGGTGTTGCTGCCCGGGAGCGAGCATACTGGTTTGTCCGTTGGGCGAAACTACCCTGAGCGCTCCACTCACGAGGGTTGTCTCCATAAAATCGTCATCGTGATATACCGAAACATTGAAGCTTGTGCCTAGAACTTGAACGCTGCTGCCCGGAGTGTTGACAATAAATGGCCTTAAAAGATCATTTACTACCAAGAAGAATGCTTCGCCCAATAAGGACACCACTCTTTCGCCCTTGCCAAAAACTACGGGATACTCCAGACTTGTGGCAGCTTTGAGCCAAACCTTTGTGCCATCGCTTAATCTGAGCTGAAAGCGTCCGCCTGAGGGCACAATGATTTTACTGGTTTTTTGCTGTGCAGAGGTTTCATTATCAGCAGCTTCGTAGGCAAGCATGCTGCCCTGGCTGCTACTGATGGTAGCCAGCCCGGCATCGCTGAGTTGCGATGAACTCAAGGTGTCGAGGGTAACAAGACTGCCATCGGAAAGTACCAACATGGCCTTGTCAGCTCTCTCCGGAGTCTGAAGTTGGCTTTACTGAGGTTGGAGGGTAGTATCGAGCCGCAGCGTTTCTATCCACCACCAGAGCGCAACAATAAATGACAGCAAGGCGACAATCGACAACACGCGGAGTGTCTTAGGAATAATAACCTTATGTGTGGCCCTACGATGGACATTGCGGTAGGCTTTGGCATGGTCGAGCTTTCGGGCAAAAATTAATGCAGCATAAAGATCAGCGACAAGAGCTTCGTCGTCAGTGGGGTGTGTTTCCTGCTTGCCATCGGAATATTTTTCCGGTCGGGGTTTTTCCATCATGCACCTAAGACACATAAAATTATAAAAAGGTAGGTGAATTTGACATTATTTTTTCAGAAAGTAATCCTGAAGGGCCGGATGGTTGCGCAAACTGGAAAGGGCTGTTTTGAGGTGCCATTTCACCGTGTTAACAGAAACCTCTAATGCTGCGGCTGTTTCACGGTATGTCCTGTTGTCGAAATAAACCATCTCGAAGGCCTGACGATTTAGCTCATTCAGGATATCGAGCGCCGATATAAGGATGCGTTGCCTTTCGTCGTCGAGCATAACTTCCATGGCCTGACGCGCAGTTTCTTCAAATTCGGCTGGAAGTGGCAATGTGCGGGAGCGTACCCCGTCGACTATGGTTAAGACAAGCATTGCGCACTGCGTTCAACAGGTAAGCAGTTGTCGCTTCTCTTGCATGATAAGCGGAGCGATGCTCCCAGAGGCGCACAAAGAGTTGCTGCACAATATCCTCCGCATCCTTTGTATTGCGCAGATAGGTATAAGCGGCTACACATAAAGGCTTATAATACTGCCCGAACAATGTTTCGAAATCAGTGCCCAGAACCGTATATTCTTCATTTTTGCGCATCGGATGACATACCCACTCTGTGAGCAAAGTTATTCTATTTAGGTTGCTGTAGAGATTTAGCAGAACAGTGGAACATTATGAGAATAAATGAATCAAAACAAAATCGGCCGACTGCGGTTATATATAGGTTTTAACATATTTTCGTCTTTAAATCTTACTCCATGCAGTATCCAAAAAAAGTAACCATTGGCGATATAACAGTACGCGACGGCTTTCAGCACGAGGAAAAGTTTATCCCTACCGAAGCCAAGCTTTGGTTGGCCGAAGAATTGTTGTTGTGCGGATTCCGTCATATCGAAGTTACGAACCTGGGCAACCCAAAAGGAATGCCTCAGTTTAAGGATGCCGACGATCTGTTCAGGATGCTGAGGCAAAGTAAAAGGGTTGCTCATCTGCTGCCATCATCCACACTGACAGCCATCACCATACGCGAGAAAGCTGTAGAGCGGGCCATCCAAACCCGAAAAGAAGGTTACGGCCCTGATCGTATCTTGCTGATGGTGAGCACGAGCGAATCGCATCAACAGAAAAACTCCGGCCTGAGCATCGACGAGTACTTCAGGATAGCCGAAAAGTATGTGCCAATGGCCCGGGAAGCCGGACTTAAAGTAAACGGCACAGTGAGCACCATCTGGGGTTGTCCTATCGAAGGCCCGACCGATATGAGAAAAGCCGTTGAATTTACCAGACGATGGTTCGACATTGGCGCAACCGATGTGGAGCACGCCGATCACGATGGTTCGGCCTCACCCGACAGGATTTACCGCTACTTTTCGATGCTAATGGATGAATTTCAGGACCCCTCGAAGCATATTGTGCACCTTCACACAACTCGGGGCTGGGGGCTTGCCAACGTGCTGGCCGCATTGCAGGCTGGTATGACCAATTACGAAAGTACAATGGGTGGCATTGGCGGACAGCCCGCCAATTTTGTGGATGGCGTGCCGGTGGCCGGAACGGGCGAATACTATTACAAGGATTCTTTGGCTGTAGGTCTTGTAAGCACCGAAGATATGGTTGTAATGATGGATGAAATGGGTATTGATACCGGCCTCGACATCGACCGCATCCTGAGTACTGGTAAAATGGTCGAACGCATCGTCGGCCGAAAGCTGCGTTCCGAAAGCATCAACCAGGGTCGAATCCCAAAAAGCCTGAGTGGAAGGCAATAAACAAGCCTGAACAGTGAGTGGCTTTTTTGTACTTTTACCCAAACACTCACTGCCACGATGATTCGTATCACCGAAACTGTCCGCGATGCCCTTCAGGGGCTGAAAAGTTTTATTCCAACCCCTCTAAAAATTAAATACGTTAACCATCTACTCAGGGCCGGATTCGACATTCTTGATGTGGGCAGCTTTGTTTCGCCCCGCCTGATCCCGCAAATGGCCGACACCTCCGATGTTGTTGCAGGTATCGATAAACCCTCCGGATCTTCCCGCATCATGACTTTAGTGGTCAATACAAAAGGTGTCGAGCACGCCTTGAATTTCCCAGTTGTGGCTGCGCTCTCCTATCCCTTTTCTGTTTCACCCACTTTTCTGAAGCGCAACCTTAACACAAGTCCCGAACTCGCCCTCAACAACCTGAGCTTAATGATTTCGCTGGCTGCCGATCGCAACGTGGAATGGGTGGTTTACCTGAGTATGGGTCTGGGCAACCCCTACGGTGATCCCTGGAGTACCGATCTAGTAATCGACACAGCTGCAAGCCTCTACAAAATCGGTATTCGCAACATGCCCCTGTCCGATATTCTGGGACTTGCCACGCCCGATACCATTTTCAATGTTTATGAAAAACTCATTCCGGCTTTTCCGGATGTGGACTTTGGCCTCCATCTGCACACCAAACCCTCCGATAGTTTCAGCAAGCTCGAAGCAGCCTGGGAGGCCGGTGTACGTAGTTACGAAACAGTGCTTGGTGGTTTGGGTGGATGCCCTACCGCGGCCAGCGAAATGGTCGGCAACCTGAATACCCTGAGTCTTCTACAGCTCTGCAACAGTAAAAATATAGGAACAAGGATTAACGAGGACATTTTGCATCAGGCCCTATTACTCACTTCCGATTTCCCTGTTGACAATCGGCTTGTTTGAATGTAACTTAAGCTTTCTGATTCACTGCTCAAGACCTGCAACATGATTTTCAAACTCATCTACAATTTTTCCCTACTCATTGCACTCAGTGTTTTGTCAGGTGTAATTGACCAGTTTGCCCACCGCAGATCACTTTTAGGAAAAATTTTGCAAGGGATTCTCTTTGGTGGCACTGCTTTGATCGGAATGCTTTACCCCTTCCAATTGGCCGAAGGATTGATTTTTGACGGCAGGTCGATCGTGATTAGTCTGGCAACGCTTTTCTTTGGCCCCGTCACGGGTTTCATAAGCGCTGCATTTGCTCTCATATACAGGTTGTATGTAGGCGGTGCAGGGGTTTACATGGGGGTGAGCGTAATTTTTTCTTCCTTTTTTATTGGGTGGATCTTCCACCATCTTCGTCAAATCAAAAAGATATCGCTTCTCCGCTACCGGCATTTGCTGCTTTTCGGGCTTGTGGTGCATAGCGCCATGACATTGCTCATCTCCTTGCTTCCCTCTGGTCCAAGAGTGGAAACCCTTCAACAGTTGGGGCTGGTCATCCTTATGGTCTATCCGTTCATCACCCTGATCATGGGAATCATACTCAACGATCAGGAACAAAACCGGAATTTGCTTCTCGAACTCGCAAAAAGCGAAAAATATCTGAACACCATCTTCCGAAGCATAGGCGATGCCCTCATCAGCCTCAACGAACATGGCAGAATTGTGGCACTGAACCACGCTGCCGAACAGCTACTGTGCATCAACCAAAACGACGCAAAAGGCCAGCATATCGATCAACTGATCAGCCTGAACAGTAACTATCATTCCATTTTGGAAAACTTTCCCAGAGAAACTGAATACACTGCTTTTCAGCCAGTTGATGTTAAGTTTCACAGGGGAGGCATCATTCGCGTAAGCGGTACAATATCAACAATAAAAGACGAGGAAAATAAACATCGCGGGTGGGTGCTTTCCCTTCGCGATTTCAGGCGGGAACAAGAGTATGAAACACGCCTGCAGACCTGGGGCGAATCCTATAAGGGACTGTTCAACAGCATCCTTAGCAACGTTTACATTCAGAACGAAAAGGGGGAATTTTTGGACGTCAATCAGGCAGCCGTCCAACTTTATGGTTACCCCTACGAAAAGTTTATCGGCAACACTCCCGAATTCTTGTCGGCACCAGGGATGAACAAGCCTGATGAGCTTGCCTATAATATTAATAAAGCCTTTAATGGCGAGACTGTGCAGTTCGAGTTCTGGGGAAAAAATGCCTCAGGTGAAATCTTTCCGAAAGAAGTGTTTCTATTTCCCACCCAATACTTTGGTCAAAAAGCCATTGTGGCCATAGCCAACGACATCAGCCAACGAAAGGAATCAGAAAAAAACCTGAGGCTTAGCGAAGCCCGCTATAAATACCTCTTCGAATCCAGTCCGATGGGAATGATACTGGAAGACCTCAGCGGGACAATAATATCAGCAAACTCCGCTTTCTGTCACGAATACGGTTACGAACCCATCGAGCTCATTGGCAAAAACATCAGGTTGCTGGCGAATCCCGATAACAAAGCGTTGGTGAAACACAATATCGATAAGATTATTCAGACAGGCCATCTGAAAAGCCAGATCAAAGCAACAACCAAATATGGACAGGAGATTGACATTGAGCTGATTGAGTCGTTAATTGATTTACCTGACGGACGAAAAGGCATACTCTCCATCAGCAATAACATTACTGCACAAGTCGCAGCTGAAAAGGCCAGGCGCGAAAGCGAGCTCAAAACAAATGCAATCATCCATGCATTGCCCGATCTTGTTATTGTCCACAACCGGCAGGGGCTTTTTGTGGATTATTATTCTTCTGACACCAAAATTTCATTATTTGACTGCAAGGATTTTATTAACCAGCCACTTGAGAAGGTGCTACCTCCATTTCTTTCTGCTTTGACACGTCAGCATCTTGAAAATGTGCTGGAAACAGGCATCTCCTCCGAGTATGACTTTGAGCTCATCTTGCAAGGTAGCAAAAATCATTTCGAAGCATGCATGGTAAAGCTCGATGAAACCCATGTGCTTACACTTGTGCGTAACATCACCGAAAAAAAAGAAAGGGAAAAAGCATTAAAACAGCAAACAACATTTATTGCCACACTGCTCGATTCTATCCCGAATCCGTTATTTTATATGGATAAGAGGTCAACATATCTTGGTGTAAACGAAGCTTTTATCGAATTTTTCGGGGTCAATCGCAATGAAATTGTGGGAAAAACCATATTTGATTGGGACGAGGCGAGTGTAGCCTTTCGCAATCATCAGGATGACCAGCTCATATTCGATGGAAAGGAAAAATTACAACAGCGTGAGCGAAGTATTATGCTGAGAGATGGAAGCGAACGCAGCGTGATTGTAAATAAATCGGCGTTCCATACCCCTGAGGGTGAAGTGGCCGGACTGATTGGGCTGATTATTGACATTACCGAACGCAAAAAAAATGAGCTGGAACTGCTTTCGGCCAAAGTAAAAGCAGAAGAAAGCGATAGGCTCAAGACGTCCTTTCTTCACAATATGAATCATGAAATTCGGACACCACTCAATGCCATACTTGGTTTCTCGGACCTGCTTTTTGAAGATATTACAGAAGACCAGAAACGCGAATTTGTTGGCATAATTAATAGCAATGCCGAACAACTGCTTCGAATCATCGACGACGTACTTATTGTATCGCGACTGGATGCCGAACGGATGGGAGCTGATAAAATCAGGTTTAGCTTAAACCAATTGATCAACGATCTGATGATCACATTCAGTAACGCCTGCAAGGATAAAAACCTCGAAATTTCCTTATCAAACAAAGCTGAAGACGATTTAGAGATTTTCACCGACAGGGCAAAAGTGCGGCAGGTGCTTAGCGGACTGCTTGAAAATGCCGTCAAATATACTATGAAAGGCGGTATCAGCATCGGATACACCATCGAAGACCAAACACTTAAAATTCATGTGACCGATACAGGTATTGGCATCGATCCCGGAGACCTAAATCGAATCTTCGAGCGCTTTTTCAGAGGTGAAAAACCACAGCGGCTGGCAATCCAAGGCAATGGTCTTGGATTAAGTATAGCCATTGGTTTGGCCAAACTACTTAACGGGGATATTGAGGTAATCTCGGAGCCAGGTTTGGGAAGCACCTTTACGCTTGTTTTGTCTGATGTGGTTGAAAGCAGCAGTAGCAATAACCAATCGTTTAACAATCAGACCCATGGTTCCTCCAGACCACTGGCCTTCAACATTCTGATAGCCGAAGATGAAGATGACAACTTCGAGTATCTACGGGCTATCTCAGCAAGTTACGCCACGATTATCGACAGGGCAAGAAATGGTTCCGATGCGCTTGGTTTGATGGAAAACCATTCTTATGACATAGTTTTGATGGATATTAAGATGCCTGTTATGGATGGTTTGCAGGTTACGAAAATTATTCGAGAAAAATATCCGACACTCCCTATTGTTGTCCAGACAGCCTATTCACAGCCACAACAGGTGCGACAGGCTATTGAGGCAGGCGCTACGGATGTGCTGATTAAACCCATCAATAAAGAGGTTTACCATCATGTTATTCAAAGGCTGCTTGGATTGTAAATCATTCTGGCTACCGACCTACCTCCCTCGCTGTATTCAATCTGAAAAAGATAATGTCCGGCTTGTGCAATGTGTTGTCCGAAGAACTGATTGAGCCTGATGTGGCCATCAAATGTCTCTGGCTCATGAATTATTGCAACCAACCTGCCCAACACGTTGTATATTATCAATTTATCAACCTTTTTCGATTCATAAGGCAGCACGATGACTGCGTTTCCATTGTTTGGATTTGGAACGACTGCGCATTCGGAAAAAGCCGCAGATGGGCCTGAAAGCCCTACATGCCCCTGATACTCATACGCTCCCATATCGGGCAACCCATACATTACACGTGGTAAACCTGAAAGATCAGTTTCGGGCAAGGTATAAGTTGGCAGAACATTGGTGCCTTGATTGATGCACGGGCTTGTTGGGCTGAGTTTGAAATTGTTTGTCAACGGATTGATAAACTGAGGATCGGCTTCAATACAATTATTGTAAACCCCAATGAATGTGCTGCCACCAAAGCCCCCAACTCCGTATTGAACAGCAGAGTGGTGAAACTCAGGCATTGAATTCACATCCCATATCCACACCTGAGACCCAAAATCACCAAAACAGGTATTACCCCACAGAATACTATTGTAAAGTTTAGCATGTGCTTCGTAGTTGCAGTAATAGCCGCCACCCATAGGGGCGTGGTTATTAACTATGGTGAGGTTTGTCAAAACAGGAGAGGCTGTGATGCTGGCAATACCGCCGCCAAAAAACACAGCCTGATTACCGCGTATTAGCAGGTTGGCAATGGGTCGGGCGGGAACCGAACGCAGAAAGCCGATGGCGCCGCCCAGAGCACTGAAATTACTCTCGAAAACACTGTTCAGCACCAGCGGCCTTGAATACTCAAATGATGCAGCACCACCAATTCCGGTTGAGCTGTTGAACGCAAAAAAGCTGTCGCGGATATCAGGCTCCGACGACACAATGCAAAGCGCTCCCCCATAGCCATAAATCATACCGTCGTTTCCAGCACGGTTTTGTAAAAACCTGCAATGCTCGATGAGCACATTGGTTTTGTAGCTGTAAATGGCTCCTCCCCAGTAAAATGCATAATTATTTATAAATGAGCAATTCCGGAAGGCAATCTTGTCAGTCTGCAGGACGCGTGCAGCACCGCCGTAGCAATTGATCGAATCGCCGGCAGCCTTACCAAAACGGAAAACACAATGACTGAAAAGACTTGAATCGTCACTGATTGGGGTGTATTCAAAACGCAATCCATTCCATCCACCCGAAGTAGAGTGGATGTTGCCAAAGCCTGAAGTATCGGCTACCGAAAAAACTATGCTGTCGGAAGGCGAACCCAATGCCTTTATAACTCCTTGTATATGAAGCGAATAATGCCCGTTAAAAATCACTTTTGTGCCGGGCACTATTTGAAGCACTGCACCACCAGGCACCTGCACATCACAATTTACAAAAACGGTGTCGTATTGCCAGGTACCTGACTGGAGGCCACACGCAAAATAATTCTGGTTATGGGCTACATGGCTCAAAAAGAAGTAAATCAGGAGTAAACATAACCCGTAGTGCTTTGTTTTCATTTGGTTTTGATTATGAAGCAAATTTAAGCAACGACTTAATGAGCTTCGTTACCCGATGTAAGCGCTCCAAAAAAAGCCAGCGCGAAACGCAACATTGTTTTTGCTATACCATAAGGCTGTATTCAGTACCACTTTCTTTCAGCCTCGCGCAGGCGCTCTTCAAGCTGATAGATCTGTTTTTGCATCATCTTCATTTCGTTGTGTAATGTCGGAGGCACAGCATATTGAGGCAGCAGATTTCTGGCACTTTCGAGCACCTGAGTGGCTCTGACGAGCATGGCCAGTACTTGGGGGCGTGGTTTCCGCTGGTTATAGGCATCCACGGCAGCGTTATAATCTTGTAAGGCAGCATTAAACAATGCATTGCTTTGTTGCATAATTTCGACAACCTGGTTATGATGCTGTATGCTGATGGCCTGCTCAAGAAAACTGATTCGTGTTTGCAAGGACTTATGTGAAATGCCCTGACGCAGCCTCCTTAACTCATCAACATTTTGCTGCATTTGTGTGGATCTAACGAATTTCTCCACACTATCGCTGGTTTGCCAGTCACCCTGCAACACACTTCCATTATTCTGTATAAATCCGGTATGAGAAAGCGGCTGAGGCAGAAGTTGCCAAATCGGGTCATAAGGCATGTGCGTATGTATCATTTTGGCTGGTGGCACCAAAAACCACGAAATATCATACCCAGCCTGATAGCGGCCATTGACGATGCTTCCGGAACACCAGGTAGGGTCGGCCAGATGCCAGCTCCCACTGAGCCGGACTGCCAGCCACAAATGAGGTTCAGGCTGAAGCTTTCGCTGCCAGCGAGTGTATCCTGGAACTTTAACCGTGCTGATTTTCATCAGTCGGCTCAGGCTGTCAAGTACTGCTACATAACCTTCGCAAAGCGCTGACCTTTTCTGTAATGCGTTAATCACAAGCATTCGATTATCATAGAGGTTCCGATCGTTGAGCGAGGCAAGATCGTAGCTGATGTTCTGTGCAGTCCAGGCAAAAGCGGCCCTGAAACGATCCTCCTCGCTCCTGAAAGATTTCATGATATCATTGGCGAGCTGTTCCAGCTGTTTTTTATGCTTCCATTGTTCTGACCTCATCAGGCTGTCGATTGACTGGCCCGAAGTGTCCGATGCCCAAACACTAAGTGTCTTGAAAAGAACAACTATCAACCATGAAACTGATCGTTTTGAGAACATCCGATGTAGGTTTGACAAATAACGCATTGCGTGGGCCAATTGTTTTATCTCAAGAAATCACAGGAAGGTGCTGCTGAAAATATCCATTACAACAGAAAAAAAAGGAGGACGCCTGTCAGCGTCCTCCTTGTACCCGGAGCCGGGATCGAACCGGCACGAGTGTTATCTCACTGGTTTTTGAGACCAGCGCGTCTACCAATTCCGCCATCCGGGCCTTTGGCAAATTTCCGGACTGCAAATTTACATGAAATTATTCCATCATTGCAACCCAACTAAACAAGCTTAATTTACCTGAATGATCAATTGATCAACCCATTGCTGCACACGATTGCACAAAATATCTATCTTCGTGACATTACCACTCATCCATGAAATTGTCACTTTAATGCATTTGACCTGAATATTCTAGTATGAAAAAAGTATTTCATGACGCAATGGCTGCATTGGCCGATCTTACCGACAACCTCACCCTTATGGTTGGCGGCTTCGGCCTGTGTGGTATCCCCGAAAATTGTATTGCAGCCCTGGTAAAGATGGACCTGAAAGGCCTTACCTGCATTTCGAACAATGCCGGGGTGGATGGGTTTGGTCTTGGCCGTCTGTTGAGAAAAAGACAAATCCGTAAGATGATCTCGTCCTATGTTGGGGAAAACGCTGAGTTCGAAAGACAGCTTCTTGCCGGCGAACTCGAAGTTGAGCTTATACCGCAAGGCAACCTGGCCGAGCGTTGCCGTGCTGGTGGAGCAGGTATTCCGGCTTTTTACGTGCCGGCAGGGTATGGTACCGAAGTGGCTGATGGCAAAGAAGTGCGCGAGTTCAATGGCAAACTGTATCTGCTCGAACATGCCCTGACAGCCGATTATGCCTTAGTTAAGGCCTGGAAAGGCGATACGCACGGCAACCTGATTTACCGGCATACCGCCAACAACTTCAACCATGCCATGGCCATGGCCGGCAAAATCACGATTGCTGAGGTGGAGGAACTTGTGCCTGCCGGCGAGCTCGACCCAAACCAGATACATACCCCCGGCATTTTTGTGCAACGTATCTTCAGATCGGTTGATCTTGAAAAGCGCATTGAATTTGTAACCACACGACAATCATAAACCATGGCACTCGATAAAAACGGAATCGCAAAGCGCATTGCCCAGGAACTGCGCGATGGTTATTACGTCAATCTTGGCATCGGCATTCCCACTCTGGTAGCCAACTATATTCCTGAAGGGGTGGAAGTGGTATTGCAATCGGAAAACGGCCTGCTTGGTATCGGGCCATTTCCTCTGGAGGGAGAAGAAGACCCCGATCTGATTAATGCAGGCAAGCAAACGATCACCTATACAAAAGGGGCTGCATTTTTTGATTCGTCAACCAGTTTTGCAATGATCCGTGGTGGCCACATCAACCTTACCGTATTGGGAGCATTCGAAGTGTCGGACAAAGGCGACATTTCGAGCTGGAAAATCCCGGGAAAAATGGTCAAAGGAATGGGAGGCGCAATGGATCTGGTGGCATCGGCCAAAAACATTATCGTGGCTATGACCCACACCGACCCAAAAGGCAATTCAAAGTTGCTGCCTGAGTGTACGCTTCCGCTCACTGGGGTTGCCTGCGTTAAAAAAATTGTGACCGATTTGGCTGTGCTCGAAGTCACCAGCCAGGGGTTTTATTTGCTTGAACGTGCGCCGGGGGTTTCGATAGAAGAAGTTGTTCAGAAAACTGCCGGAAAAATCATTGTCCCTGACGATGTGCCTGAGATGAGCATCTGAAATCGCTGGCCATCAAATAAACCGTTCGCCCTTATCGACCATAATGTCATTCACAAACTGCCGAATCATCTGTTCGTCCCGCTTGCGGCATACCAATAAGGCACTATCGTCTTCAACCACAATGTAATCTTCGAGGCCTTGCAGTACAACCAGTTTGTCTTTTGGCACGTTTACAATACAGCCGCTTGATTCGTAGAGCATTACGTTGTTTCCGACCACGGCGTTCTGATCGGCGTCCTTCGAGCGTATCTCGTAGAGCGAACCCCAAGTACCCAGATCACTCCAACCAAAATTGACCGCCATGACGTAAACATTCGAGGCCTTTTCCATCACCCCGTAGTCGATCGATATGTTGCGACAAACAGCATAGGTCTTCCGAATAAATTCGTGTTCCTCCGAAGTGCCATATTTTCCCAGACCCTCGCGGAAAAGTTCGTTTACCTCGGGAAGATGGGCATTAAAGGCCTCATTGATATGCCTGAGCGACCAGATAAAAATCCCGGCATTCCACAAAAAGTCGCCACTTTCGAGAAAAGATACTGCAATATCATGGCTTGGCTTTTCGGTAAAAGTTTTCACCTTGCGAAGCTGAGTAACTTCGGGCAGCACACTTCCCTCAAAGTATTGAATATAACCATAACCGGTATCAGGACGGCTTGGCTCAATACCAAGGGTGATCAACCAGTTATTGTTTGCAGCGGCTTGCATGGCGGCAGCCACATTACTGGCAAACTCCTGCTCGTCAAGTATGATGTGGTCGCTTGGAGCAACAACCATTACGGCATCGGGGTTTCGCTGCATGATAACATGGTTGGCATAGGCTATGCATGGAGCCGTATTGCGCCTGGAAGGTTCGCAAAGCACCTGTTCTGGCTTGATGGCGGGAAGCTGTTCAAGAACCTGTTTACGATATATTTCGTTAGTGACAATGTAAATATTCTCGGGAGGACAAAGCGGTAAAAACCTGTTAAAGGTCATCTGTATCAGGGTCTTACCAGTTCCCAGAATATCGATGAATTGCTTGGGGCGCGAGGTTTTGCTCATGGGCCAGAAACGGGCACCAATGCCGCCGGCCATAATCACACAATAATAATTGTTGTTCGGTGTCATCATCAGGATAGTGCTTTGATAGCAAAGTTAAGGCAGCCATGTGGATAAACAACAAAGGAGACAAAAAAACAGGGCTCTTCGTTCAATTTACCGGCTAATCCGAAATACTTTCCGGAATTACCGGCACCTTTCGGCCGAATACATACATGCGCTTATCGTTGTAGCAGTAACATGAAAAACGTTTACGCCTAAGTTCAAGTTTAATGAATTGTCTGCCATCAGGCAGAGCAAACCTGCTGTTGATTGGCAGCATGTCCACTGTGGGCCGCTCAGGAGTATGATTGGCTGAGGTATTCGTGTCGTAGCGTTTAAATAGTTCACGAAGATGTACGTCACTACAGTCGGTAACGCCCCGTCTGTTGAAATGCGCCAGAATACCCTGCTCAAGGTCAGGCGGAAAGACTTTCCTTTCCAGATATGGATTTATCAGGCTCCTGAACAAGTTCCGCCATTCAGGCCCATGCGGCTTATGCTTGCGTCCGTAGAGCTTAAAGGCCTTAAAATGGGCAAGTTCGTGCATGAGCGTAAACAGAAATTCAAATTTATTCAGGTCATGATTCACCGAAATTCTGTGCGGTTGTGCAGTGGTTGCAGGTCGGAAGTCGGCCAGCTTTGACATCCGTTTGCGCGTTATGCGAAGAAATATCTTATTGGCTCGTAAAACCTCAATAACTCCGGCGGCGGTTTCTGGCGGCAGATGCTTTTCCAGCAAAGCAATGTCCTTATCCATTGGCCTTTGGCTCAGCAGTCATCACCAAGTTCCTGCAATCACAATTGCCTTTTCGTGGTTTGCCACCCGGCAGATGTACCTGACTGCTGCATGAGCTCATTGCGATGAGCGCACTTAAAAACAATATCCTCAGAAAAGCTGTGGTTGTCAAAAAACAAAATTTACGTACAAACATAATAAAAACTTTTTAGGCCATTTTTCAATTAATGCAGCTAAGGTCATTCATGGTGTACTATAACAAACCCGCCTCGATGCACGTTTATTGTTGTAACTTTACAGCATGTTGTCCATGAAGTCACTGCAAACCATTGGCGATTATCTGCTGCTGATGTTCGAAACGTTCAAGCGGCCCGACAAAGGGCCGGTTTTCAGGCGTCAGCTCCTGGTCGAGATCATCGGTCTGGGGGTCGACTCCATTGGCCTGGTCGTCATTATGTCAGTATTTACTGGTGCAATTGTAGCTCTGCAGACGGCTTATAATATCGACTCGCCATTCATCCCGTTGAGCATGGTGGGCTATACCACACGCCAGCTGATGGTGCTCGAGTTTTCGCCAACCATCATCAGCATCATTCTTGCCGGCAAGGTGGGCTCGCGCATTGCATCCGAGATTGGTACCATGCGTGTTACTGAACAGATAGATGCGCTTCGCGTGATGGGAGTCAATCCGGCCAATTTTCTCATTCTGCCAAAGATTACCGCCAGCATGCTTTTCAACCCTGTGCTCATTGTGTTCAGTATGGCCGTGGGCATCTGGGGCGGATGGGCAGCCTGTGTGGTGACAGGCCTCGTCAGTTCGGTTGATTTTGTAGAAGGGCTCCGAGGCTGGTTCGAGCCTTTTACTGTTGGCTATGCCCTCATAAAAACACTGGTATTTGCATTCATCATCACATCGGTGGCCGGTTATCTGGGATATACCGTAAATGGCGGCTCAGTGGAGGTTGGCCGCAACAGTACAAGAGCTGTAGTTATTAGCAGTGTGCTTATCATTGGTTTCGACTTACTGCTCACGCAACTTCTGTTGGTATGATCGAGATCAAAAAAGTCAGCAAGATTTTTAGCGACAAAGTCGTTCTCAAGGATATCAGCACCTCCTTTGAACAGGGAAAGACCAACCTGATCATCGGGCAAAGCGGTTCGGGCAAAACAGTACTCATGAAGTGCTGCATCGGGCTGATTGAACCTGATTCGGGAGAGATTGCTTTCAACCAGCGTCCGTTTTCATCGCTGCGCGAAAAAAGTAAACGCGAAATCCGAAAGGAAATGGGGGTGCTGTTTCAGGGCGGTGCACTTTTCGACTCGCTCACGGTGGAACAGAACGTGATGTTTCCTCTCAATATGTTTACCGATATGAGCTTCGAGGAAAAGCGCGACAGGGTAAACTTTTGCCTCAAACGGGTAAATCTGGTAAATGTAAACCACCTCTACCCTTCCGAAATCAGTGGAGGCATGATGAAAAGGGTAGCTATTGCCCGGGCCATATCCAACAACCCACAATACCTTTTCTGCGACGAACCCAACTCGGGACTAGACCCAAAGACAGCCGAAATCATCGACCACCTGATCAGCGAAATCACCGAGGAATACAACATCACAACGGTGGTTAATACCCACGATATGAACTCGGTTTTGCAAATCGGCCAGCAAATCAATTTCCTCTATAAGGGAGCGCTATGGTGGACTGGCGATAAAAATAGTATTTTGCACACAAGCAACCCTGAGCTCAATGAGTTTGTCTTTAGTACTGAATTAACTAGAAGGCTCAAATAAGTTGCCATGATCGACACCATAATCATCATCCTGCTTCTGTTGGGAGTAATAAGTGGATACCGGAGCGGACTCATTTCCGAGGTTACCTCGCTCATTGCATTGCTGTTGGGATTTATAGCTGCCTATCATTTTTCAGGCATCACTGCCGAATTCTTAACCGAGATACTTGGAGTGGGCGGACGATTTCTGTCGATACTTGCATTTATTGTTACCTTGATACTTGTGATGATGCTCATCATCGGGTTGGGCAAACTGGTGGAAAAATTCACTGAAAGCCTGATGCTTGGGTTTTTCAACCGTATCGCGGGTGGGGTTTTCGGCTTGCTGAAAAGTGCTCTTATCCTGAGCCTGATCATTATGATGCTCAACTTTCTAAAAATCAGCGATCATTTTATCTCTGCCGACAGGCGCCAGAGTTCCTGGTTTTATCCCCGCCTCGAAACATTTGCCCCTTTGCTGCTCAAGCGTGCCGGAGCTGGAAAATATCTGCCAGAATCGCTGCAGAATGAGCTGGGTGATGATAAACCCGCCAATGAACCATCTGTTGTGATCTAGAACAACGCACTAAACACAGGTCATATCAGTCAGGGCAAAATTACCGGCCATCTAAAGCCCGAGACTCATGCTTACCAGTTCGGCTATGTCATAGTTTTTCATTCGTTCTTCCTGGTGCTTATACTTGATGCCATCGCTCATCATCACCATACAAAACGGACAAGCTGTGGCAAAAATGTCGGCGCCCGTGGCAATAGCCTCTTCTGTGCGCTCGATAAAGACTTCCTTTGTGCCCTTCTCAGCTTCTTTAAACATCTGACCCCCTCCGGCACCGCAACATAAGGCCTTGCTCCGGTTTCGTTTCATCTCGACCTTGGGCACTGGTATAACTTCGAGTATGGCGCGTGGCGCGTCATATTCGTTGTTGGCTCTGCCAAGGTAGCATGGGTCGTGAAAAACGATGGTTTTACCGGCAAACGGGCTGTTTGTTATGTTAATCCTACCCGAATCAATCATCTGTTGAAGAAATTGGGTGTGATGCCAAACCTCGTAGTTTCCTCCCAGAACAGGATATTCGTGTTTGAGGGTATTGTAGTCATGCGGGCAGCAGGTGACAATTTTTTTCACTCCATAAGCATTCAGCATCTGAATGTTGGTCAAGGCCTGCATCTGAAAGAGCATTTCGTTGCCGGCGCGCCGGGCCACATCGCCGCTATCGCCCTCTTCGGTGCCCAGTACGGCATAGTCGATGTTGAGGTAGGCCAATATTTTGGCAAACTCTCGGGTTACCTTACGGTAACGATCGTCGAATGCACCCGCCGATCCCACCCAAAACAACCATTCAGGCTGGCGCCCCGAAGCAACAACCTCAGCCATCACAGGCACATTTATCTTGATTTTATTTTCCATAACGTCTCAGTCTTTCGGTTAGTCAATCTTGTTCATAGAGAGTTCTTCCGCCCATTTCAGCCTGTCGAGGGGCGAAAACTGCCAGGGAGCACCATTGTTTTCAATATTGGTAAAGGCTGTGTTCAGTCCGCCAGGTGCTGCCGACTTTTCAAGCACCAAATAACGACGCATATCCAAAATCAAAGAAGGCTGGTGAATATTTACCGGGCATTCCATTGCACAGGCGTTGCACATGGTGCATGCCCACAGTTCCTCCTCGCTGATATAGCTGCCAATGAGCGCTTTGCCATCATCGTATTTCAGTCCTTCCTTGGCCAGACCCGGTCCCTTTTCTTTCATTCTGGCCCTGAGGTCCATCATGATCTTGCGGGGCGAGAGCAATTTGCCGGTAATGTTGGCCGGGCACACAGCTGTGCATCGCCCGCACTCGGTACACGAAAGAGCGTTCATATAGTTCACCCAGCTCACGTCTTCGGCATCGGCCACCCCAAAACGGGAGGGTGCCTCGGCCGGGGCATCGGCAGCCAGCGAAGGATCGAGCATCAGCTTTACCTCGCGGGTGATGCTATCCATATTATCCACTACGCCGAAGGGCTCGATGCGGCTGACAAACACGTTGGGAACCGACATGAACACATGAAAGTGCTTGGAATAGGGCAACACATTGGCAAAAACGAAGATCAGCAGAATGTGAAACCACCAATTGAACTCGTGCCAGAGATGCAGATGCGATGCATCGAGGCCCGCAAACCAGGGAGCAATCAGTGCACTCACGGGATAGCTGCCGGCAACTTCCCGGCTTGATGCCTGTGCATCAAGTAAATAAAAGGTGTTCATGCCAAGAAGGCTCACCATAAGCATCAATATGAAACTCAGGGCAAGATTGGCATCTGCCTTCGAAACGGGCTTCATCTCGATGCCGTAGAACCGCTGTACCTTGAAGAAAAGCCTCCTTGCCAGAAAAACGAGAATACTGAGCATGATAATAAATGCAAACACATCGCCTGCCCCGGTAAGAAAATCGTAGAACCACCCAAGAAAGGCAAACATTCGCTCTCTACCCAACAACCCATCAAACACCATCTCGATGCTTCCGAACAGGATGATCATAAAACCCCAAAAAACCAGCGCATGAAGAAAACCGGCCAACGGGAAGCGCATGATCTTGCTTTGAAGGATGGCCACTTTGAGCGTTATCATGAAGCGTTGGCCAAGATTGGAGAGCTTCCTGGGATGAGTGAACCGGAAATTATAAAACAACCTTCGCATGGTATAGGCGAATACGCCAAGTGTGACGAGCAGCGAAAGGCCGAATAAGATTTGCTTGAGCATGTTCTTGGGGTTTTAGCAGTACATGCAATATTATGTTTTTTGCCAATGCCTGCCAAACTTTACGCAGCAACCAAGAGGCCCGTGAAACATACATGCAACCAGACTGAAAGGTTACTAAACTGGTAATCTTAGGTTTAACCTTCTATTTAGGCTGAATACAAATTAATCTGTATCCATGCTTTCGATGATATCAATTAAGCATAATCTCTCGGTTAACATTTATTAACCTATTCTTTGGAAACTTTGAGAACATTTTCAGTTTCCGCAGTGTTTAACAGTCATTCAAAAAACACAGTCATGTCATATTCAAGAATCTTGCTTTTGTTCACGGTCTTCCTGATGCTATCAGGACATGCCCGTGGGCAGGAGTCACTCGACCTGAGTCTGAATCAGGCATTGGTAAAAGGATTAATGCACAACTTCAGTTTGCAGACTGCCCGCCTCGAAGTGGAATCGGCGCGTCAGAAGGTGCGGGAAACCACGGCTTCAGGACTACCGCAAATAAATGCAAATGTGAGCTACAACGACAACATCAGCCTGCCCACCACCCTGCTTCCGGGTGAGTTTCTGGGGCAGGACAACCCTGTAGCCGTGCGTTTTGGCACCCACTACAGCGGCGCCGCCGGGTTTACGCTGAACCAGTTGCTCTTCAGTGGCAGCTATATTGTAGCCCTGCAGTCATCGCAGACATTTCTGAGGCAGAGCGAGAAAAACCTTGCAAAAACACGCATCGAAGTGACTAAAAACATCAAAGACGCTTATGCTTTATTGCTTGCCACCCACGAAAACCTCCGTGTAATCGACTCCACACTTTCTATCACTCGCAACCTTGCACAACAGACACGCCTTATTGTGGAAAGCGGTTTTGGGGAGGAAACCGACCTTGACCAGCTGCTGCTCATGGTTGACGAACTTGAGACAGCCCGTAACAATGTGCTGAGTCAGGTGAAGCTGGCCGAAAATATGCTCAAATTCCACCTGGGTATCGAACCATCGACCCAAATCAGGCTCGCCGACAAACTAGATGAACTGGCGACACAATTTGCTGGCAGCCATCTTGAAAACAAACCATTTCAAATCAATGAGAACATTGATTTTCAACTTCTTAAAAACAATCAGCAATTGGCCGACTTGCAATTAAAACTCGAAAAAAGCACCTTTCTCCCCACATTTTCGGCATTCCTGAACGCCCAAACCAACGCACAGCGACCGGAATGGGATTTCTTCGACAGCAAGGGAAGATGGTATTTCAGCTCGGTTTGGGGTGTTTCGCTCAATATTCCACTCTGGAGCAGCGGCGAGAGGGCAGCCCGTGTCCGTCAGGCACAGCTCAAACTTCAGTCCATGCAGGTGGCCGAGGCTTCGCTCCGCAACAGCCTTGGTCTTCAATACCAAACTTCGAGCAGTGCTTTTGGCAACGCTCTGCTCACCGTCGAAAACACCAGACGAAACAAAGCCACCGCCGAGAAAATTTACTACCGCACAAGTGTAAAATATGCCGAAGGCCTTGCATCGAGCCTCGATGTACTCAACACGCACAACCAATACCTGAATGCCCAAACCCAATACATCAATGCAACCCTCGACCTGCTGAACAAAGCCACCGAACTTGAATCGCTGCTGGCTAATCCATAATCGCCATGAACCACGAAAATCGTACATCCGAAATTATCGTTCACGCGCTTGAAGTGTTTCAACGCTTTGGTATAAAAAGCGTGAGCATGGATGATCTCTCAAGACATATGGGTATGTCGAAGAAGACGCTATATCAGCACTTCAACGACAAAAATCAGCTTGTGGAAGTATCGCTGAATCATCTGCTGGAAACCGATTATTGCTCAATGAAAAATATCGAAGAGCAACAACTCAACGCCATCGACCAAATGTTTGCACTATACAGACACGTCAGCACCACTGTGCGCAACCACAACCCTGTGCTCGAGTTCGATCTGCAGCGCTACTATCCAAAGATTTATAAAAAACTAAGAGACCGAACCCGCTCCCAGATGCATCAGATCATGCTGAGCAATCTGGCCAAAGGAAAAGCCGAAGGCCTGTATCGCAGCAACCTGAACGAAAACATCATAGCCAAGCTCTTTGTACTTCGGATGGAAAATTTGATGCACACCGATCTGGTATCGGCCGAAGAACTCTATTCCGAAGCCTTTTTTATCGAAACCTACCGTTATCACCTTTTTGGAATCCTCTCGGAGGCCGGGCTGCAATTTATCAAACAGAATTATCCCGATTTTATAGAATCTAACCATTAAATGACAATGAAATATACCCTTATCATCGCGATGATCGCTCTTGCCGCTTTAATGATTTCGTGCGGAAGAGACAATCCTGTAAAAGACAGTGAGAGACAACTTGAGCAATACCTGAAACAACAGGCCGAGCTGACTGAAAAAATCGAGGCCTTGAAACAATCAGGCAACATGGAAGTCCGCACTTCCGAAGTACCGGTGGTGCTCGAAACCATAAAGACCAGTGTTTTCAGGCATTTCTTTCAGGCCAGTGGAACCGTAACTCCCTTGCGCGAGGCCTTTATCAGTCCCGAAATGAGTGGACAGATCAGAGAAATCGCCGTAACAGAAGGTCAGCGTGTTGCCCGCGGACAAGTGCTGGCGCGTTTAAACACAGATATCATTGCAGGCCATATTGCCGAAGTGAAGACCCAGTTGCAACTTGCACAGGATGTTTTCGCGCGCCAGAAAAGGCTTTGGGAACAAAAAATTGGTTCGGAAATGCAATACCTCCAAGCTAAAAACAACCTTGATGCCCTTGAAGGTCGCCTGAAAACACTTAAAGCACAGCTTGATATGGCCATAATACGCTCCCCTATTGACGGTGTAGTGGAAAAAATTCAACAGAAAAAAGGAGAGCTGGCCATGCCCGGGATGCAGCTCATGTATGTGGTTAGCCTTAACCCTTTGCTCATCAGGGCCGACATCTCGGAGAGCCATGCTGGAGCAATCAGGGTAAAAGAGCCTGTTCAGCTTCGGTTTTCAGCTTTTCCTGACATGGTCATCAACACAAACATCACCAGGGTGGGCAATCTGGTGAACAAAAACAACCGCACCTTTGAAGTGGAAGTTCAGGTGAATAACCCTGATAACCTGCTTAAGCCAAATATGGTAGCCATTATCGACATTAACGATTTTACTGCCGAAAACAGCATCGTCGTGCCATCGAAAATCATTCGCGAAGACCTTAAGGGAAAATACTTATACGTGGCCGTGACCGAGAACGGACAACTTGTTGCACGCAAGCGCTACATCACTACCGACAGGCTTTACCTCGATAGCAGCCGTATCAGCCAGGGTCTCGAGGTGGGTGATCAGATTATTACCCATGGTTTCAACCGGGTGAGCGACGGAACAATAATCCGGGCGGTAAATGAAATAGCAAGCTAAACCCAAAGCAACATGGAAAACAATAAGGACCAGCTCAGTCGAAATTTTGGGCCAACCACCTGGGCATTGAAAAATGCCAACACAATATTTCTGCTTATCCTCATTTTGGGAGCTTTTGGGTTCTATACCTACCGCTCGCTGCCCAAAGAATTATTTCCTGATATCGTAATCCCAACGGTGATGGTGCAAACCATTTACCCAGGCAATCCACCTCTGGACATCGAAAACCTCATCACACGAGAGCTCGAAAAAGAAATCGAATCCGTGAAAGGAATCAAAAAAATGACTTCATTATCGAGTCAGGATGTTTCGAGCATCTTTGTTGAATTCAACACCGATATCGATATCAAAACGGCATTGCAGGATGTGAAAGATGCCGTTGATAAAGCAAAAAGCAACCTCCCCGACAATCTCATGGACGATCCCATGATTTCGGACATCGACTTCTCGGAGTTTCCTATCATCAACATCAACCTTTCGGGCGATTTCAGCATCAACGAGTTAAAAAGTTTTGCCGAGCTGCTCGAGGACGAAATTGAGGCCTTCCCAGAAATTTCGAAGGTCGAGATTACAGGCATAACCGAGCGTGAGGTGAAAATCATGGTCGATCCCTACAAATTACAGATGGTTGACCTGAGCTTCGGCGACATTGAATCAGCAATTAAAAACGAAAACATATCCATGTCGGGAGGCGAAATACTCACCGGAGGAGTACGCCGCGCCCTGAGCATCAGTGGCGAGTTTAAGGATGTGCGCGAAATTGGCAACATCATCATCAAGCACGAAGATCAGCATATTGTTTATCTGCGCGATGTGGCCGACATCGAGTTTGGCTTCGAAGAACCCACCAGTTTTGCCCGCCTCGACCACCAGCCCGTATTAAGCCTGCAGGTTGTGAAGAAAAGCGGCGAGAACCTGCTCAATGCCACCGATAAGATCTTTAAACGCATCGATCAGGCGCGCAGCGAAAACCTGCTTCCGTCCAACCTGAGACTCACCATCACCAACGATCAGAGCGAACAAATCAAATTGCAGCTCAGCAATCTGGAAAACAGCATGATCATGGGGATCATATTTGTTGTCTTTGTGCTTTTCTTTTTTATGGGCACACGCAATGCTGTCTTTGTTGGCATCAGCATCCCGCTGTCGATGTTCATTTCGTTTGTGGTGATGGGAATGCTGGATTATCAGATCAATATGGTTGTGCTGTTTAGTCTGATTCTGGCATTGGGTATGCTGGTGGACAACGCCATTGTTGTGGTTGAAAACATTTATCGGTTTGTTGAGGAGGGCAAACCCATCGGACAGGCTGCCCGTGAAGCCGTGGGTGAAATTGCCGTACCCATCATTTCCTCAACAGCCACCACACTGGCCGCATTCTTTCCATTACTGTTCTGGCAGAGCATCATAGGCGAGTTCATGAAATATCTGCCCATGACGCTCATCATCACTCTGACCTCATCGCTATTCACGGCGCTCGTGCTTGTACCGGTTATCATGCAGCGTTTCTTTAAACATGAAGACCCCACGGAAAAGCCCAACATGAAGAAATCGCTGATTGTAGCAGGTGCAATGCTGCTGCTTTCGGTACCTTTCTTCGTAGCTGGCAACAATACTCCAGGTAGTCTGCTGGTTATCTTCGCCCTGATCGGACTTTCCAATTTGCTATTCCTCAATCGTTTTGCCCGCTGGTTTCAGTTGGTGTTCCTGGTATGGCTCGAGAAGGTTTATTTAGCCACACTTCGTATTGCGCTCAGGCGCCGGAATGCTTTTTATGTCATTCTTGCCACTTTTGTTTTATTAATACTGGCTACAGCGTTCTATTTTGGAAGCAGTCCGCGCGTAATCTTTTTCCCATCGGGCGACCCTAAATACATCAATGTGCTTGTTGAGCTGCCCCTCGGCACCGATATCAAAGCAACTGATTCGGCCATACTTGTCATAGAGGATAAAGTGTTCGAACTTTTGGAGTCCGATAAGCAAATCGTAAAGTCGGTGCTCACCAATGTAGGCAAAGGCGCAGTTTCGGAAAATGAAGGTTTCAGCGGTCGCGGAGGCGGGCCGAACCGCGCCATGATCACAGTATCGTTCGTGAACTTTGAAGACCGTGGCAATCTCAGCTCGGCCGATGTGCTCAAACGTCTGGGCGATAGCCTGATTGGCAGATATCCCGGTATGCTTATTTCGGTCGAAAAGCAGAACGAAGGCCCTCCCGTGGGCAAGCCCATCAACATCGAGGTAAGCGGTCGCGATTTTGACAAGTTGTTGAGCATTACCGATACCCTGACTACTATGGTAGAAGCCTCCGGTATTCAGGGCATCGAAGGCCTGCAGATTGACCTCGATCTTGGAAAGCCAGAGCTCAGCATCACCATTGACCGCGAGCGCGCCCGAAGGTATGGACTTTCGACCGGTCAGGTGGCAAACTCCATTCGAACGGCTCTTTTTGGCTCCGAAGTTTCGAGCTATAAGGTAGGCGAGGATGACTACCCCATTCAGCTGCGTATGAAAGATGAGTATCGCTACAACCTGGCCACCCTCCTCAACCAGAGCATAACGTTCCGCGATCAGGCCAGCGGCCGAATCGTAAAAGTACCCATATCTTCAGTGGCCGATGTTCAACTTACCTCCACCTATGGCGCCATCAACCGCATCAACCGCGAACGCGTTATCACCATATATTCCAATGTGCTTGAGGGATATAACCCAACCGAGATCAATAATCAAATCCGCTCGGTACTCGAAAGGCACGACCTACTCGTCGGTTACCGCTACAGTTTTACAGGCGAGCAGCAGGAACAGGCCGAATCAATGGGCTTCCTCCTCAATGCCCTACTCATCGCTGTAGCAATTATACTGCTCATCCTGGTCGGACAATTCAACTCACTGGTGAAACCAGTAATCATCATGGTTACTGTTTTGCTAAGCACGATCGGTGTTTTCGGAGGTCTAGCCACCTTCAATATGGAATTTGTGGTGATTATGACTGGCATCGGTATCGTTTCGCTGGCAGGGGTTGTGGTGAACAATGGTATTGTTCTGATCGACTACATCAATCTGCTGAGAAACAAGCGAAAACTTGAGCTTGGTCTGTCGATAAACGGCGATTTGCCGCGCGAAGAATCGCTTAAGATGACTGTTGAAGCCGGACGCACTCGCCTCCGACCTGTATTGCTCACCGCTGTAACAACAATTCTGGGATTATTCCCGCTTGCCATAGGCATCAACATCGACTTTTTAAGTCTTTTCGAAAACTTTGATCCCAAGATCTATTTTGGGGGCGACAACGCCATGTTCTGGAGCCCTATGTCGTGGACAGTGATCTTTGGTCTCAGCTTTGCCATGTTCCTCACCCTGGTCCTCGTGCCTGCAATGTATCACGCATTGTATCTGGTGAAAATCAAATATAAAAATCTGGTATCAGCAAAAAAATCTCGCTGATACTCCTGATAATCAATGAAGACGGGCAGCTTCATATAGGCTGTCCGTCTTCGTTTCTATCTATCTCAAATCACAATTGCTAATTAGAGGATTGCAGAAACCATTGATTAATCTGTCCGGTGGATGGGCTGGTCTTTTGCCATAATTTGGAACATTTTGCCATCCACAATAAATTCGCAAACCACATCCACATTGATGTTTGGACCCCAGAATGGCCCGTTGCGCACCACCCCCTCCAGTTTAGTGGCATCCGCAGAGGATACTTCGCTGAAGTTAGTGGTCCATATTTCGTTTCCCTTTATCACAAACAAACGCTTAAGACTTATTGAAGACGAAAGTGCGGTACCCTGAGCATCCTGAAGATGGACTACTCCAACGAGCCTGCTACCACCGCTACCGACAACCGGCATGAAGTCGCGCCATAAATAGGTAGTGAGCACAAGGTTGTTGCCTGCCTCAATCAGACTCTCTTTACTTTTCCGCAATGAGGAGGCCAGGCGTGGATCATTCTTCACAAGCATATCTTCGGAAACATCCTTTTGGCAGGCGCTAATACCTAATAGAACGATTGCTGAAAAAACAATGATCTTCATAACAATTCCACTTTTTATATTACTTCTCTGATTACCTGCGGCTGTCGCTTGAACGGTTGCTGCGCTCCGACCGCTCGCTGCTCCTATTTGAACTTTCCTCGCTTTTGTTTTCCTTGCTTTGGTCCGGACGGCTTATTTCCTGACCGCGTGAAGCGTTTTGCTGTGTGCTGCGTGAGGGCCGGGAGATAGTTCCGGAGTTGCGCTCAGCAGGTCTGTTGCGCTCCTCGCGAACGCTTTCGCTTCGTCTGACCTCGGTGCCTGAGCGATCCTCCCTTGCAGACCTCGATATAATGCCTGAAGTCTGGCTGCGCTCCTGACGTGAAGGTTCGATCCTTCTTACTTCGGTGTTGCTTCGTGGTGCAGGCGCGGCCGAACGCGTTTCACGACCTGAACGAACTGACGGTTCCTGCGATGAGCCCGGTCGTGACTCTACTGGCACCCTGCCCGGACGGCTGACAGCCCCTTCCCGTTCGGACCTTGCTTCAGAGGTGCGTGGTGCGCGCTCAGCTTCGCGTACCGGACGCTCATTTGCTACTCCGCGATCGCGTCGCTCATCCTGCATTTTCACAGCCCTTTCGCTTCCAATGTCACCAGGTCTTGGTGCAGTTTCTTCAGAGCGGCTTGCCCGCTCAGGCGGCATGGTGCTCCCCGACATACTTGCCCTGTGGCTGTAGAGCCTCTCGCCCTCGATGCGCAACTCGGGTCTGCTGTATGTATTCTTATATACACCCTTGTTGACATTGACAACAATAGTGGGTGAAGTATGGCGGATGTGGGTATAATAGTTCACCTTATAATTTCTGCAACGAATGTGGTCATATGGGCTATAGTACGCATAATAATGCCCGAACCAGTTGTAGTGATAACCATAATAATAGTGCCAGTAGTACGGCGTCCAGGGCCTCCAGTAATCGGGATAGTAACCCCACGACCAGGAAGACCGCCACACAACATATCCCGGGCGATTGATGTACACAATCACAGGCCAGTTTGCAACTTCATAATAAGTAGTGGTAACCACCTTATCCTTTCCGCCGTTATTACGCCGGTATTTAATGCCCGTGTAACCGGGATTCGGTGTTTCGCTATAATTAGGCTCCACAATATAATTTGGGCCATAAAGGGCCTCATCACCAACTATCTGCAATTGTACCGCCCCGTTACGGAAGTTTTCCACAGTAATTACGGCCACATCCTGATATTCGCGCTTGTTGAGCGCCACCCTGAGCACAATATTGTGCACATTACCATCAGGATAGTGCATCACCAGGATGTAATCTACGTAATTATCCCCATTGAGGTCGAGGTTATTGATTATTTTATCCGGGTCGTTCAGGCCCCTTTCGAATGCCTCAAGTGTTTCGGATTCCTGGAAGAGTTTCATCACGGCAAAAAGATTCAGGTTATCGCCCGGGAGTCCGAGATACTCCCTGTCATTGGCAGGCTTGCGTGCCGAAAGCGTTCCTGCTGATACCAAAATGGCTAAGGCGATGATTACAAGCTTTTTCATGGCATTGGAGTTATTAGTTCGTGTTGAAAAAACCAAAACCATGCCAGAACAAATCAGAACCTCAATAACTATAAAAATTTTGAACAAAAAAGAATACGATTCACCGAACGTGCTTTCGGCGTGACTAGTTTATACATTGTTTATCATAGCTTTACAAGCTTATAACTGTATACTGATCCTGAAGCAGTGATCACGCTAACAACAAAGGTTTGTGCTTTCAGTGGGCTGAGGTCAATTGCCTGCTCTGATTTCTTGGCACCATCAAGCTCGATCAGCACACGTCCCGAAAGATCCGAGATTTTAACAAGCGCAATAACCTCGGTGCTTCTTAAAACAAACCTGTCATCAATGGGGTTGGGAAAAATTTCAATTGACGCATCAGAAGAATAGGTTGTGACACCGACAAGTTGTTCATTGCTGGCTATCCAGCTCTCCGGAAGACTGTTGTCCAGACTTAAATCGATCAGTTTCAGATGAGGGCTATTGCCGTCAGCTTGCGGAGGCCAGGGGGCACTGTCGAAATAATGCACTTCGTCAATCACATTGCCCCAGGCATCGGAAAGTACAATTTTGTACGACTTGTTCGAAAGGTAACGTTGGTATTGCCCGAATGGCGCAAAACCATAAAACTGCTGAAAAACCTGTGCATTCGATGCCAGCATGATCTTTGCGCCCGGTGCAATTGTTGCTTCGGACGGAAACTGATATCCGATGCCGGGCTCCCGGATATACATCCCTGTGAGGTTAATCGCCTGGCTGCTGTTGTTCGTGATTTCAATGAATTCCAGATCATCCTTGGCAAAGCCCTGTGCCGATTTGGGGTGATAGTGGATACGGCTGATGACCAGCTGTGGTAAGATTGGATTGGAACAGGGCTGAAAACTAGGAAGATTCGTATTGAACCAGTTGATGCGGGCCTGAATCCACGATTTCATGCTGTAGATATGACCGGCATGGTAACCAACCGTTCCCCACCGTTGTTGTTCACGTACGGTGGCCTCGCTGATGAGGTTTACCGTCTGGTCAATCAGTTCATTGACAACCGCAAAGCTGAGGGGCTTTCCGGTGGCGGACACTTCATTCCACCGTCGCGAAAGATAGCAGCGGAATGTTGTATTGTTGTACAAATCCTTCCAAAACTTCGAACCCATGTTTTCGTAACTGAATTGCCAGACATTGGTGTGGCTGCGGTTGAACCCCCAATGGAAAAGGTCGTTACCGTAGGTAAGGTTCATATCCCATACCGGCCCTGCCCTGAGCTTTCCAGAACGATCCTTATGAAAAAAGGTACTATACTGGTAAGCGTCGGCATTGGAGGAGTATTCGTTGAGCAAAATAAAATCAACAAACGAAGGCACATCAATCATCGAAGGAAAGCCATTGACGATGGAGGCGTTTTGCGCTGTCATCACTGACTGAAATGCAAGAAAATACCCCTTGATATAGTTGTTTTGCTGGGCTGTAACGCTTTCGGGGTTAGGTTGGTCGTGAATATATGCAACTGTGGAGTTAGCTCCAGAGTAGCAAGGCATGGTCCAGGCCACAGGATCGCCTCCGGTTGTTTTATCGGCTTTGGTGATGTATCCCCCGCTGACTGCAGGTTCGCTGTTGTCGGCCGTTGTCAGCTTGACAAGGTTAAGACGGTCAGTATCAATCTTTATCTTCTCCATAAAGATATAAAGCCCTTTGTAATCGCCATTGACTAAAACCTCAACATATCTCCCTTTAGTAGCATAATTTCCCATGTTTTCGTAGAGCTTATAAGAAATAAAATCGCGGATGAGCGAAGGGTCATAGGCCAAAGCGTTTAAGATCCAGTCGTTTTCGCTTGGCATGCCTAAAATCGAAACGTTGTTGTTGGTCAGATCATCGGCTAAACGGGTCGTCAAGTTGTAAGGTTTCTTTGGCAGCATTTGTGACGTGGAGCCTCTGGTTTCGATACCAATTCGACCATTATAATTAAGATAGGAGGGGTTGTTCTGATCCGAAACATAGTTTCTTGAACCGTCGGGCCTGTAAATGATTTTCATCGTGGCAGGCACTTTAGGCTCATCAGGGATGGGCGTTGGCTGACCTGTATTGGGATTGACATCAGTATTGATGATGACAATCGGCAGATTGCTGCTTATAAACGTTTGTGCTGTTGATTGACGATAAAACATGAAGAACAGCAGGCCGGCAAATATTACGGTATTAATTTTATGACTTCTCATTGTTCTATCTATTTTATGTCGGGCAACTGCTAGCATCGCAACTCCTTGGTTTTTTTGCCTTGGCCCTGAAAGCATTTTATTCGTGCAACTGGCAAATACCTGTTGAAACTGATTGAATCAGTAAAGTTAATTCATTACTAACTAAGAATCAAAACAAATTCCAGCTTGCGTTCTTTTCCGCAGAGTAAAAGGACTTGGCCTCCAATATAGGCCTGTGATCTTTTTGTGGATGATTGATCCAGCCGTTGAGAAGTAAAAAAAAGTCTGGCCGTTCCGACCAGATTGTAAATCATTGATATAAGCAGGAATAATTTATTCGGTTTGTTTCAGATTGCTGGCGATGGCTTGCTGGATCTGCACCAAATCCTCCTGACTGAGTTTGAGCTTCGGTTTGCTGAAATCCATGTCATAAAGGCTGTTGATTGGAATAAGGTGGATATGCGCATGAGGCACTTCCAATCCGATCACGGTTACACCGATACGCTTGCATGGAACAGCTGCTTCGATGGCTTTAGCCACTTTTTTGGCAAAAATCATCATACCAGCAAGTGTTTCGTCTTCGATATCAAAGATGTAATCGGTTTCCTTTTTCGGGATAACCAATGTATGGCCTTTAGCAAGGGGGTTGATATCGAGGAAAGCAAGGTAATGCTCGCTTTCTGCAATATTGTAGCAAGGAATTTCCCCGTTGACAATTCTGCTGAAAATGCTAGCCATGTTATGGATAGTTTATCGTGAAACTTCAACAATTTCAAAAGTGATTCTTCCAGCCGGCACCTCAATCTCTACCTGGTCTCCCACCGACTTGCCTAGTAGTCCTTTTGCAATCGGTGAATTGACAGAGATTTTGCCGCTTTTCAGCTCTGCTTCCTTTTCGGGAACTATAGTATAGGTCATGGCTGAGCCATTACGCAGGTTCCTGATCTTAACCTTCGACAGCAACAAGACCTTTGACACATCCATTTTCGACTCGTCGAGAACTCTGGCCGACATCAGCAGATCCTGAAGTTGGGCAATTTTCATCTCGAGCATACCTTGCGCCTCTTTTGCCGCGTCGTATTCGGCATTTTCGGACAGATCGCCTTTATCGCGCGCTTCAGCAATCATTTGCGATATTCGGGGTCTCTCCCTAGTCATCAGGATGTCAAGCTCGTCTTTTAGGCGCTGCAAACCTTCCTGAGTGAAATACTTCGTCTCCGACATAACCCTTTTGTTTTGAAATATTAAGTAAAAAAGACCCTTAGCGGAGTAAGGGCCTTTTGCTGTGCAAAGATAATTGATTTTTTAGCCGGAAGCAACAGCCTAGAAGCTGATGCGGGCACCTATGCTGTGATTTCCTTTGAAATGATCCGTTGTGCGATAAGAGTAATCGACCGAAAATGCAGAGCCATTTTCCTTGTTCAGTGGCACTTGCACCGAGAATCCGGCAGCAAGTCCTTTTGTCACATTGGTCCGCATATCGGTATCTATCTTATCCCAAATACCATCTTCATAGGTATAGCCTGCTCTGAGCAACACGTAATCCTTCAGGCTGAGCTCGCCACCAATTGTAATCTGGTCTTTGGTAAAAGAGTTGGAAGTAAAGTTTCCGGCCATCGTGAAGCGGTAATCATTCTCGAATAGGAAGTCGTAACCAGCCCCAATGACCAGCTGAGTGGGCAATTCGAAGGCATCTTTCCTTTGCTCGAGCGTAAACTGCGTTTCCTGACCGGGAATAAATGCGCGAAGCGAAAGGCCGTCGCCGGAAAACTTCATTGTAGGTCCAATGTTCTTGAGCGTGATACCGAAGTGGATGTTTTCGAGTGCCCCTGTGACATATTGAATACCGGCATCTATTGCTACCCCTTCGGCACTAACGTCGGAAATACTTTCCGAAATGATTTTCAGAACAAATCCTGCATGAATGCTGTTCGAGAAGGTCTTGCCATACGATATGCCGAGATTAAGCAGACTGGGGGAGAAATTGCCCAGTCCACCATCAGGGTATTCGGTGGTAGTGATCGGAATATCGCCAAAATTCATCGACATCACTGCAAGCCCGAGCACGCCCGACTCGCTGATCCGCTGTGTAAACCCAAACGAATAAATATTAACATCCGACCCTTTGAGCCAATTCGTGTGCGAAAAGATAAGCTCTGTTTTTTTTGTAAAAGCTGTTCCTCCCACATTGCTCCAAACAGCTTCGAGGCCCTTAATGCTCGACATCCCGGCATTACCCCATCCTGTACTTCTGGCCCAGGGGTTGATGAGCAGTTCGGCGGCTCCGGCTTGCCCGGATCGGTCTTTGTTTCCGGCAGTAAGCGTTGATGGCAAGAGCATCGCTGCTGTTACCAGTGCAATGATGTATTTGATGTTCCTTTTCATGTGTTCCTTGGTTTTTATGTTCAACGCGCTGCTACTGTCAGAATGTGTTAAGGTCAATGGGTCGCAGGGTTCCAAACCATTTGATGATGCGCTCGCCATCGTCAGATTTTACGTGGATCAGATAGACTCCGCTGGCAATAGGCACTCCGGCAAAGTTTTTCAAATCCCAGTCGATGGAAGTCTTGGGTTCATCTTTCTTAAACTGCCTGATTTTGGTTCCACTCATGTTATAGATGGTGATGACGCACTTTTCCGGCAGATTAGTGATCTTAATCCTGTTGTCGAGGGCGTTTCGCTCATAGGCTGAATAAGCGTAATATGGATTGGGCACAACATTCACCAGATCGAGGTCGGTCTGCAGCTTTTCCGTATTGCGCAGCTCGGTGGCCATATCGCGCGTCGAGAAACGATACATCGGGAAACCTTTGTTCAGAAGCACCCCGGGTGAGGGAGCGTCGAGTGGTATGTTAGAGTGATGCCTTGCATAAGGTTTTGAAGTCCTGATGCGGATACGCACCTCGTTCGAGAGCCAATCCTGGCCTTTTACTGCCATAGGCAATCCAACATACATAATTTGTGAGAAGAAGTAGTTGGTGAGGAAGGGGAAACGCGACTGGAACAAGGTATCCAGCATAGTAAAGGAATAATGCCCTGCATCGTAGGCTGGTGAGTAGAAATTGGCGTTAAGCTGGGCAAACCTGAAAAAGTCGTGGCGCATGATATAAACATAATGTATGCCGCCAAACACAGGCCTGCGACCCACAGTAGTAAATACATTGGGGTCGAGTTCGAGGGGTATGCCAAGATCGCGCGGCATCGGATTGAAGAGCATATCGCGCCCATTGTATTGCGAGAGGTAAGAGTCTTCGCCAAACATGAGGTTCAGCCTTTCGCCGGTTTCAACACTGATGGCATAGCCGGGGAACCAGCCCATGCCATAGCTTCCGATGTAATGCGGATCGGCGGGGTTATTGCTTGGCGGCAATGTCATAGACGATGCCGGACGGCCCTCCTTATCTACCGAGGGGGAACGTCGCAGGCTGAACCGGTGTGCACCACCTTCGGCCAGCGCCCGGTCAATCTGCATCTCGAGTACAGGAACGCGTGACCATTTCGACTTATCCGGCGTCAGCACGATGTCCACGCTGGTGATGTTTTCGAAACGACTCTGGTTTTTGCTGTCTTCGCTAAAAGCTGGTCCAACAGAACTCTGTGTACCACCCTGTCCGAAGTTATTGCCAAAACTTACAAGACCATAAGGTGCCCAGACGCCATTGAGGATCTTTTCCCAGTTTTCGGTGGGATCCCATGGACGGTCAGGGTCTGACGACATGTTCCAGTCATCATCGGCACTCGACCCCTGACTCTTGTATGTTCCTGAACGTATCCAGTTGAGTGGCGATCCGGGTTCGTCATTGTCGCGCACTCCATCGAGCCAGCGGCGCGAACTGTCGGCGTAGGATATCGTGGATTCGAGGAATCCGTTGTTTTCGGAAAGCACACGGAACATGACCCTGTTGGAGTTGTTCTGACCAACCCTATAAGGACCAGGCTTGAATGGCTGGTTAACCTGAATGGAGAGCCCGCGGCTCAGGAAAAGCTGTTCATCATTGGCCAGAATGGTGGTGTCACTATTGAAAACTTCACCTGTTGCAAGGTCTTTAAGGAACCAACGTGAAGTCTGCTTACTGGCGGTATCGCCCTGAATATCCGGCTCGCCCGTAACATGGGACAACTTGATGGTGCGAAGGCTGTCCATCCAGAATTCATAGTCGGTGCCTACTACGTTGAGGGGATCAATAACCCTTACGTTGAGCGGACCACTATTCTTTTTGTATTTTGCCTGATAGGCAATGGGGTAGTTAGGGCCTCCAAATACATTTCCGGGAAGTGCCGGCTGTTTGCTTAAAATTTCGTTGATGGTTTCTTCTTTCAGATCAACGATCAAGCCGCCGTTTCCATGTCCGGCAACACGGGTTATTTCGGGGCTGTCGCCAAAATTGGCACGAGCCACCACACCGTTGATGGTTTTATGAGGTGTGGCCGAGTAAAGCTTGATGTTCTTACGACCTGCCAGATAGGGATATTTCTGCCCGAACAGTCCACCAATTACATTGGGGTTGTCGGTATAGGGCATATATTCATTGTGGGCATAAGCCAAAGCCATGTAATAGTATTGCTTGTGATTTACAAGACGCACATCACCGGAGGCGAAAGCATCCTGTGTAAGCCTGAACGTATGCTTGATATCGTTATCGCCGCCAACAACCTCCACAACTGGTACAGTGGCTCCGATAGCCTCATCGAAATAGAAGTTGACGAGTTTACCAACTCCATTCTTTTTGTCGAATTGTGCAACCAGCCTTGCTTTGCTGGGATCCTTCAGGCTTTCTACACCAACGGTGGCATCTTTCAGCTGGAAGATTTGGTAACCTTCAAAACGGTAGAGCGAGTCGCTGCGCTTGGTGTGGTCAGTTGGCAGAGGCTGAATGATATTGGGGTCGTATTCGACGTAATTCTCTAAGTAATTGTTTGAGGAGGGACTGTTGCTGATGTAAACGATGATTTCGCGGTCCAGTTCCTGGAACGAGAGATCGGGGGCATTTGGACCATCGATAACCTTGAAACAGTTGTCGAAAAGCGCCTGGCACTTGTCGTCAACAGTGCGGAGCAATTCGACAGATGCCCAGGCACCGCCGGTGTTGGCACGTGCCCATGGAATACCAACGGTGATATAATTTACTGCGCCAGGTTTCAGGGTGAAAGGGCCTGCCGACTGCATGAAACGACGGTCGCCCGGGTCGTTTGGAGAGCCATTGTTACCGGTCTCTTCTGTCCAGTAGAAACCATTCACACCAAAGCCTCCGTTTGGAGGTGCACCCCCAGTCGACCAGTTGCAGGGGTCGCTGTTACCGGGAAACATAAAGTCGGTTTCCGGACCAACAGTGCCAGCACCTGATATGTGGGCTGTTCCGCCATAAAGCATCTTGGTTCCGTCTTTCCAGATACCGCGAAGGAAATTGTAGTATTCGGGGGCAATTCTGGGGTCGCAGGTCGGCCCTGATGAGCAGTTGTTGTGATACACGAAACGGCGCATACCAAAACGTTCGTTGCCTGGCACTCCGTCTCCAAAGTTCACACCGTTGATGCTTTCGTTGCACAATTGCTCGCGTCCTATGGTGTCGCCGGTTTGAGGGTCAGTAATGAAACGGTATTTTGGCCTGTCGAAAGGCAGCGGATCCATATACGGACCCTGGAAGAAGTCAACTCCGATTGCCGGTGGCTGATCGCCATAAGCTTCTGGCTGACCATTGCCGTCAACAGATTTACCATTGTAACAATAGCCTAAACCGCGGTGTACATCGCAGCCAACAAAGTCATCATAGGCATAGCCAAGGTCAGTATCCACCCAAGGCGAGAAAAAGGTATTGGTCAATTCAAAAGTTGACCTGTTTATGATCTCATAACTATAAAAGGTCATGTTGTTGATCTCATCATTGGTTGCAAAGGCAAAGGCTTGTGCCCTGATTTCCATTCCTATGGCAGCGCCATTGGTTTCGGAGTGGAAATTTCCTTTGTCGTTGAATACCCACCATATGGTTTGGTCGCCTTTGATGACCTGGTCGGCGAGAATGGAACCCCAGATCACACCTTCAATGGATTCGTCCATGGTGGGGGTTCGGGTTTTACAAAGGCTGTTATCAATGTCGTAATATGGGTAGTCGCCAGCGAGCGGATTATACTCACCATCGCCATCCACATCATAAAATGGAGCCAGATAATAACTCTGTTTCTTTGAAACATCGCCGTGGGCAGGCCATTCGAGAATTTCTTTCGGGATGGTGTAGCTCTCGCTTGGAATAAACGCGCCTGTGGCCGGATCGGTATTGGCCAGAAATTCATCAATCATGGCGCGTGTTATTTTCCACTGTTTGTCGTATTGAGCGCAGGTAGCAACATCAGTGGCCGCAGTGCCATCGATGGTAAGCGGACCAGTCCAGTAGTCATTGCCCACCTGACGATAACGTAAGGAAGCAAGCTTGAGCTGGTTGTTGATATCGAGACCACCAACCCACAACGATCCGCTGAACATTGAGGTTGCTGAACCATTCTTCGGAATAAAATATTTGGCGCCCGTTCCTCCCGGAAGGTCCCACCACATGTCACCACCAGCATTGATACGGGCTCTGATATTATTGATATCGAGCCATTCGAATGCGGCAGATGGTGCACATCCGGATGTTGTTTGCTTAAGTGAATAGGTAGATTTCAGGCCGCTGGGATCCTGCAATTCTCTGGCTTCCGATCGCAACGGAAGCAGAATAAGCAGGGCAAAAGCAATAAAAGCCGGGTAAATATTCTTCATTTTAACCATCATATTTTTCATAGTTAGCATTTTCAAACTCCGCATTGCCTAAAAGTTAAACATTACACCCAACCTGATCTGACGGGGTGAACTGTAGTTGAAAGGAGCGTTGACATACACTGAGTAGAGTTCCCTGAAAGCAATCGGATCTGTTTGGTTGTTGATCTGGCGTTGCCACTCTGGAGCTGAGAGGTATCCGTCATCATCGGGGTTTCCGGTTGCAGGATAAACACGGAGTACATTGCGGGTATCAAGAAGATTGAGCACCTGTGCATACACATTGAGGTAGGCTTTCTTTACCAGTTCGCCATCTTTTTGACTCAACTTAAGGTTGAAATCCTTGTCAACCCGCAAGTCGAGCCTGAACTGCCAGGGCAGTCGAGAACCAAAATATGTACCACGCAGCAGGTTTGCAATATTTGACAGAGGTGAATTTACGTTGCGCGAAGCTGTATAAGGTGTGCCCGAGCCTCCGAGAACAGTAAGTGTAAAACCGGCATCCTCAAGCAGGTTAAGGGGCTTCTTGTCTTTCGAATCCCTGCTGATGCGTGGCCCGTTGTATTCGCGACCCGAACCATAACGGTAGTCGAGAAGCAGGTTGAACTGGTGCCTACGGTCCCATGGCATAGGTATGGTCGAGCGTAGATTGGGCAGTCCGGCAGCCACAAGTGATGCAGCTGTTGTGGTGGATGCACCTGTTGCGTTGGCAAACTGAAGTGTATAACCAGCGCGGATACGGGCATTGTTCGTCCGACGCAGGTCGTATTCCACAGTGAGGCCTTTCACTGTACCGAAGTCGAGGTTGTTGTAAGAGGTATATGCTTTCGGATAGGCGCCGTTGAACCTGAAAATCTGGATCATGTTGCGCATTTCGCGATAGAAGCTCGTGAAAGTGATGGAGGAAGTATTGGTTAGCTTTTGAGTAAAACCAAGCTCGTAATCAATTGTTTGTGAAGGCTTTAGCGAAGGATTGTTAATCGTGGCCCCTATATTCTCGAAATAATAGAATATGGCAGGATTGGAAAAGAGGTTGCTGGTGGGCCGTTGTGTGAGCACATCATAGTGGGCAAAGAACAGGGCTTCGTCCGAGATGGGGAATGAGAATGAAATACGGGGCATTACGCTGAGTTGGGGATCATAGTCCTTGAATGCACTGGGGTTGATGCCTTGTTGCGACCAATCGGTGAGGAAAGGTGTGATGCCCGAACCAACGTCGAGTTGGCTTGGGTCCTGAATAACAGCACCTTGATCGTTAAACCATGTGTTTTCGAAACGGTATCCTACAATGCGGTTTGGATCGCCTTTCTTGTCAACATAAACAGTGTAGTCGCTGCCGATACTTCCGGGATGGACAATAGCCTGTCCCTTGATTTCGGTGACTTCGGCAGCTGTTTTGGCATTGTAAAGCAAATAGGGGTCTTTCGGAACCTTCTGGTTTGCATCGAAACGGTCAACACGTACACCTATGTTAAAGATAAGGTCGCGGAAGGCAAACTTATCCTGGAGGTATCCGGCCATATAGATGGGCTGAAATGCGCCGATTGGTCTTGTAAAGACACCATTTTCATCGCGCTCGGTGAAAAACTCATCAAAGCTGGGGCGGTTATTCAGCTTGTTGCCTTTATAGTCGAAACCGATATAGTTGACATAGAAGTTACCATTGTTGAGTAGCTCATCAGCACTGAACATGCTGATATCGAACATTTCCTTAGGTGCCTGTATAGTACGGCGAATACCCAGCTTGTCGTAATATTCTATGGTATTGTTGTTATAATCGTAGGAGTCGATGACAATAAAATCGAGGCCGTCAACCGGAAGTCCCAGGCGCTGGCGCAGGTTACGGTCGAATACGCGCTGGGAGTTTTCGTCGTAGCGGCGGTAATAAATGATGGTATCGACAATGCCATCCCAACCAACAGTAACCGGATTTTGTTTATCGAGTTCGCGGATGTGGAAATTGGTAAGTCCGCGCATGAGGTTCCACAATCCGGTGGGGGCGTAGTTGATGGAGCGGTTCGTTCGTTGTTCGTATTGGAAACCGAGTTTGATTTCGTGGTTTCCGATATCCATCGATCCGGCCACATTAATACTGAACTGTTCGTTGTCCACTTTGGCGTATCCACCCTGATTGCGGCCGGGGGCATCGTAGAGGCCATAAAATGCATCGGGATTCTGTCCGTTGATCAAGCCGCCGCCGAGCTGCACCTGGTCGAGGTTGCGGTAATGTCCGGCAGGTTGTCCGAGGTAAGTGTCGTAATAGCTTGTGGTAAACTGGGCTACCAGCGGGTTCACATTAAACGGTGTCCAGGAAACAAGGGTGTCGAAATCCCAGCTGTTTAGGACCCATACATTCCTGTAGAACTGTCCGTTGACGGAGTCGCTGCCCAGCTCGAAGGTATTGCGTTTGTATATGGAAAACTTGCCAAGGTAGCCATAGTCGAATAGACGGTCGTAGTGGTAAGGGTCGCCCGAAGAGTTGTTTTGCTTGGTATAGTCGGCCTGAATAGAATAATAGAGGTTTTTAACCAGCGAGCGGCTGTCGCTTGCTGTGGGGAACCGCTGGGTGAAACGTCCGAACACACGCCAGGTCTGGTTGTTGTACTCATTATTCTTATCCCAGTTAAAGAAAGATGCAGTATAGTCGAAAGCATTGCCGTGGGCACGGTTAAATGTACCGCCAATGGTAAGGTTGATCGTTTCGGTGGTACGAATATTGATGTTTCCTGAAAGGTTGATGTTATAATTCTGTGTGTTGAGCGAGCGGCGTGTCTTCTCCATATCCGAGAGCCGGACAAATTCGCCGTTGAGGAAGGTTCCTGTACCAGTTCCTGTTGGCCTCAGCGGGTTTTCCTTTAAGAAATTAAGTGTTTCGTCGGTCGCCTTCCAGTATCCTGTAGAAGATATCTGACCATCGCGCTCGTAGTTGATATCGCCTGCAAGGAAGAATCCCAGCAGCGAGGCGTTCTTACTTTTACTTTTGATGAGCGGTCCCTGAATGTTGAAACCCAACCGGTTATGACCATAAGGGTCGAGCAGTTCGGATGTTTCAAGTTCTAATCCCGCGCCAAATGTACGCGATGGACCTCGTGTGGTGATATTGATGATACCACCGGTAGCATCGCCATACTGTGCCGGAGTACCGCCCAGAATCACGTCAACCTGCTCGATGGATGCCTGAGGAACATTGCTGTTTCCAATAACACGCACCCCATCGATAAAAACGGCGGTAGCATCCGAACGCGCACCGCGCACGTTGCCGCGTTCACCGTCGGCCGAGAAAACACCGCCAACCGTAGCGGCAACAGCATCAGCAGAACGGTTGGGCATTTTTTTAATTTCCTCTGCCGTTATCGATGCACCACTGGTGGTCTGGTCCTTCGAAATGAGTGGTATTTTGTAGTCAACAACTTCCACCGTCTGCAGATCGATGGATGTTGACACCATCTCGATGTTGTAAAAAGTGATTTGATTTCCGGTGATCACAATGCCTCGCACCGTGACGGGATTGTAACCCACAAATGTGGCCTTGAGGTCGTATCGGCCGGGAGGAATGGGGTTGATCACATAATTTCCATCAAAGTCGGAAGTGGCCCCACCAACGATGGTTCCGCCATTTTCCAGCACAAGGTTGGCAAAGGATACCGGTTCGCGCGTTCCCTTTTCGAAGACTTTTCCTTGCAACCTACCCTGCTGGGCATACGCCAACATGTTGATTGCCAACAGAAAGCTCAAGGCAAACAGTAAACGTTTTGTCATATCATGCAATTTTGTGTTGTACGCTGAGGTTCGATGGTTTAAGGTCGGTAAAAATAAAAAACATTTTCACATTAATTAACACTCGGGATCAGTGCAGTAAATAAAAATCAACGTCGCACACTTTTTACCATGCAGGACGTTCTAAAACAGCATTATAAACAATTGCTCTTCTCAATTCGGCAAGCAATACAGGATTGTATTGATGACTGCTTGAGTGACCAAACGCTGCAGCAACGCTTTGCTTGCTAAGCAACGAGTCTTCGCTGTTAAGATCTTCGAGCGAGACAATTTCCGGAATAAGGCTTTCTGCCTGAAAATCAATAGTGTTATAAGCTTCGAAAGGGGAAGTGTGTTGCTCAGCAGGGATGACTTCGGCCGATCGGGGAGCTTCGTAAACAGGTGCTTCAGTCGGATACTCTTCCTCCTCATTTGTTTCGGGCGGAAGCAGTTCTTCGAGCATCTGCTCCCATGAAGTCCTGGGCCGGGGCTGATCTTCAGCAACTGGTTTTGCTGCCTGCTTCTGACGGGCCATGACAACCGAAAACACAATCCACAAAAGTGCAATAAGGACATAAATCAAATCTTCCATAGCATCTGATGGAGTTAAGGTAAAAATTGCTCAATGGGCTAAAATAGCAAGAAATGACAAAAACCCTTGTTAAAACCTCCGAAAAAACAATAACTTACTACAAACGGTGCAACAACTCAAGGATTTTCTCCTTTTTTCGGCGCGATACCGGTATCTTTTCTCCGTTGTTCAGGGTGAGGTAACCTCCTTCGTCGCGACTGAAGTTTTGGATATACTGTGTATTGACCAAATGCGACTTGTGGGGCCTGACAAAGCTGGTTCCCTCGAGCAGGGCTTCAACATCCTTCAGGGTTTTGCTGATCAGCAAATGTTTCCCGTCAGTAAAATAGAAATGCGTATAATAATTATCTGATTCACATCGCAATATCCGATCAACATCGACAACATGCAGCTTTTCGATGGTGGAAAGCACAATCTTTTTCGGCTCAACCATCGGCGCGTCAAGGTTGTTCATAAGCACTTCGAATTTGCGCATATTGTGCTTGCGTTCCTTGTTCAACCGTACCTTTTCCACTGCCGCCTGAAGCTCTTCGGACACTATGGGCTTGAGAAGGTAGTCGAGGGCTGCATAGCGAATGGCTTTAATGGCAAACTGATCAAATGCTGTGGTGAAAACCACATCGAAAGGGGCTTTCGCCTGGCTGTCGAGCAAACGAAAACCGCTGCCATCAGGCATTTCGATGTCGAGAAAAACCAGATCTGGCTCATGTCGGGCAATGGCCTCACGACCTTTTTGCACTCCTGATGCCTCGGCCACCACCATCACATCGGGGCAGAACCTGGAAAGCAGGCTCTTGAGCGTTTCGCGCGAGCGTGGTTCATCTTCAACAATAATTGCTCTTATCATCTGTCCGGAATTTTAGTTCAATTCAATGCAAAGCTAAACAAACCTGCAGTCTTCTGAACTTATGCGGTTAGTCAATCATTTCGCTTCCGAAATCAGAATCGTTACTCTGGTGCCGGCAGCTCCACCTGAAGCATCCGCAAGATCGGTAACCTCGAGGGAGTATCCCTGACCAGCATACTGATTGAGCATTTCGATACGCTCGGTAGTGATGGCCATTCCGAGCGATTCGCGGCGTATGCCCGACTGCCTACGCAGCTCGGCCGACCGGGCACGCCCAATACCATTGTCCTCGACAACTATACGAATCGCCCTGTCTTCTGCCTGAAGCTTGATGATAAGTTCACCCCCTGATTCGCGGTGCATCAATCCGTGATGGATGGCATTTTCGACAATGGGCTGAAGAATCATTGGCGGTATCTCGACAAACTGTTCGTCGATATCTTCATCAAGATCAATCCGGTATTCAAACTTATTCTCGAATCTGAGCTGTTCAATATCGAGGTACAACCGGATGGCCTCCAGTTCATCCTGCAACGGTATGGTGCTTTCCTTGCTGTGGTTGAGGGTTCGCCGCATGAGCTGCGAAAACTTCGAAAGGTAGCGTATGGCATTGTCAATGTCGTTCCTGAGGACGAAACTTTGTATGCTGTTGAGGCTGTTGAATAGGAAATGGGGGTTCATCTGCAGTTGCAAAGCCTTCTGCTCCAGTTCGTTGGTTTTCTTCTGGTATTCCAGATACCGCTTCTCGTCCAGATGCTTCCTTCTGACCGACCGGAGCCTGAGAAACAAGAAAAGATAAAAGAGCATGATGCCTGCCGAGATGAGCAAGACCCTGAACCACCATGTCAGATACCAGGGTGGATAAACAATGATATGAATGGTTATGGCATTGTCGGCCCAGATGCCATCGGCATTGGTGGATTGCACTGTAAACCTGTATATACCCTGGCTTACCCTTGCAAACTCAGCGTAGCGCTGTCCGGCAAGCCTTTCCACCCAGTCATCATTGTGATTTTCGAGTTTGAAACGATATTTGATTTTATTGCTGTTGGCAAAATCGAGGGCGGCAAACTCAAAGCCGAAGAAGTTCTCGTCATAGCGCAATCGCAGGGTATCGCCATTGCACAATTGTTTGAACTGAAGCTGGTTAAGGAGTTTATAGGTGGTCACGATAATTCTTGCCGGCTCGGTGTTCTGACGGATATCTTCGGGATAAAACATGGTGAATCCATTCATACCTCCGAAGTACAGCCTTCCATCGCTGGCCACCATACCGGCATTGAAATTGAATTCGTTGCTCTGCAAGCCGTCGCCTACCTCAAAATTGGTGAAAACCTGCGAATCGGCATTGAATCGCGTCAGACCCCAATTGGTGGATATCCACACATTACCTGGTTTATCGGTCAGGGCCATATATGCAACATTGTTCGACAAACCATCCCGCTCGGTGTAGGTAACGAAGGTTTCGTCAGCCGGATCAAAGATCATTATTCCGCCTCCTCTGGTGCCCAGCCACAGACGATCTCTGCCATCAGGATGTATGGAAAACAAACGGTTTGCTTCACCTTTGTTCCCGCCCGACTTGAACACCTTAAAATCATCGCGATCAGGCCTGTACAGGGCAAGGCCATTACCTGTTGCAAGCCAGATGCGGTTGGTATTGTCCTGAAAGATATCAAGCACCCTGCGGTCGGGCAAGGCATTGGGATTTGCCGGGGCAGGACGGTAGTTGCGAAACTTTCCGGTGTTGATATCGAGTCGGCCAAGACCGAAAGGGGTTCCAACCCAGATCTGCCCTTTGTGGTCTTCGAGCAGGCTGACCACCTGATTGTCGGGAAGGCTGGTTGTATCGCCGGGTATATGCCGGTAATGCTTAACCGTTTTATTTTCAGGGTCGAACATGCTCAGTCCGTTGTAGCGCGTCCCGATCCACATCCGGTTTTGCCGGTCGCGGTATATTTTCCGGATGTGGCTGTCAGGCAGCCCGTTTTGCCATGGACCTGACCGAAGCCGAGAAAAGCTGAGGCTCCTACTGTCGAAGATACTAATACCCTCTTCGGTGCCAACCCATATCCGGCCCCCGGCATCTTCCTCAAAAGCCCAGACCGAATTGTTTATCAGGCTGTTGCTCTCAAGCGGATTGTTGCGGAATGTTCTGAAAAGCGGCAGCTTTGTGCTCAGACGGTTCAACCCATTGAATGTGCCCACCCAGAGGTTGCCCCGATTGTCGCGCACTATGTCGTACACCCTGTTGTCGCTGAGGCTGTTGGGGTTATCAACAGCATATGTGTAATTTGTCAGGATTTGACTTTCTAAGTTGTATTTGAATAGCCCCAACACCTGAGTCCCGATCCAAAGCAGACTGTCATGTTCAGTGTAAAGCCTGTTTATCTCAGCCCGGGCGAGGCCTGGTTCCTGCTTCTGCAGTGCTATGGGCAGCCCGAAGCGTCCTGTTGCGGGATCGAGTCTGGAGAGGCCTCCCCGTGTTCCAACCCAGATGGCGTGGTCGGAGGTCTGCGCCAGTGCAATAACCTGATCGTGCGGCAATGCCTCAGGATTTGCAGGGTTATGCAGGTAGCGCATAATTTGCTGTTCCGGAGGTTTGAACCGGACGAGTCCGTTGCGTGTAGCAGCCCAGAACCGGCCTTCATGATCCTCGAGAAGAAAATTGAAATAATTGCTTCGTATCAGATTGCCGTAATCCCCGCCAAGAAACTGCCTGATTTGTCCTGTAGCTGGATTGACCACACTCAAACCTGCAGCGGTGGAAACCCACAACCGCCCCCTGCTGTCAACCAACAGGTGATTGATCCAGTTGTGGGTAAGCTTTGTGGTATCATTATCAGATGCAAAATAACTGGTGATGCTGCCCTCACGCAGGTTGACGGTATTGAGGCCCTCTTCGGTGCCCACCCATAACAGATTTCCGGTTTGCGCCAGCGCCCTGATGGTTTCGTTGCTGAGGCCAGACTCGCGGTTGTAGTGCCTGAATTCGTAACCGTCGTACCTGTTCAGACCATCCCAGGTGCCAAGCCAAAGCAAACCGTGGCTGTCCTGAAACACCACATTTACCGTATTCTGACTCAGACCCCGTTCGATATGGGTATTCTCGGAAAAAAACCTGTTGAATTGTCTGCCACCTGATTGCAAACCCGCCTGAACACTGATTCCGGCGAAGCTTGATGCAATGAGCATCAGCAGCAACGGAAAACCACAGCATCTGCCAAAGCTTGTCATGACCGTCAAACCCTTTGTTTTCAGAAAGAAATAAAAGGCTGCAAGATACCAATTGTTTTCTCAAAACGGTTCAATGGATAAGGCTGTGAGTCCATTGGGTAATTAATCGTAACCACAGCGCAATGCCTGAACACAAAAGACGTTACTTTGCAAATTGACCTACGTCAAACAATATGCGTTTTGTAAAGCTTTTTCTGGTGGTTTCGGGGCTTTTGCTTGGTTCGTGTGCCAAAGAGGAACGTAATCCCAACATCCCCAATGTTTACATCAATATTCTCATCAACCCCAACAGTACCCAGTACCAGCCACTAAACACCGTCGGAGGCTGGATGTATATCACGTCCGACCTGCCCAGCCGCGGCATCATTGTGCACCGCATCAACCTGACCGACTTTGTGGCCTTCGACCGCATCCCGCCCAACGAACCCAACAAATGCTGCAACGGCAATAACTGCACCCGGCTCATTGTCGGCGAACATTATCCCTTTGCCAAGGACACCTGCACCGGAACCACTTTTTCGCTGCTCGACGGCAGCATTTTTCAGGGTTCGGGTCGCTGGCCGATGATTCGTTACAACACCTCTTACAGCGGTGGCATGTTGCGGATATTCAATTAAAAACAGAAGGGCTGCCCCATGTGCCTGTTGCACAACTTCACTACTTCCATTTTTCAAAGCTATGAAAAGCTTTG
>CAYWLJ010000012.1:0-102684 GCA_964459375.1 uncultured Lentimicrobiaceae bacterium
TGACCGAAGGGTCTGTGGTGTAGCAGATCGTCTCGCCCGTGGTGGCTATCGCGCCTGCAGTGAACTGGGGTCGTACGGTAATTTGCAGCGTGTTCGAAGTTGCAGCACCGCTCCAGTCAGCGGAGCAATTTACCCTTGCCACTCTCCTGAACCAGGTGGTTTGTGTAAGCGTTCCGGCCTAATAGGTTGCAGCATTGCTTGATGCGATGTCTGCCCAGCTGTTAGGGTCAAATCCTGAGTCGGAAGGATCGGATGTGGTGGACTGCCATTTGTATTCGAGGTTTCCAAAGTGGCCTGTGGGTAAGCTGGAGCTGGTGAAGAGCGCCGGAGCTGTGTTGCTGCATATGGTTTGGGAACCAGCAATTTGTCCACCATCCGAAGGGTTGGTTGTGCAAACCTCCCACGAATAGGTTAATCCGTTTGGAATTACATTAGCCGGATCAACACTATTAAAAACCATACCAGAATTATTTGCAGTTCCATTGGAAGAGTTAAGCCAGTTATCATTGACCCCTTTAGTATTCATCCGGTTATGCACATTCGCCGGGAAAACGTTATTAGGTCCTCGTAAACCCACTTGATGACCTAGTGTATTAGTTGTTAGTCCCGGCGAACAATCACCATACACGACCTCAATCTTGTTGCTAGTTTCATGTAGTCTGAATTGAAAATTGAACTTATTGTGCTGTACTGTTGAAAGAGTAGTGCCAAATCTTTTAAAATTCGCAAACTGTATCACGAAAACCCTGTTTGGAGCAGAACCAAGGGTTTGATAACTGATGGAAGACCATGAGCCTACAACAAATATTGGGGCGGCTGACGAAGATGATGTAGCATTCGCACTCATCGTGATATTATTTCCGGAAATTCCCGTTATCACCGTTCCGCTGGGTATCCCGCTTCCGATGATAGGATTCCCGACCAGGGCAGGCCCGATATCCGCTACACCAACCTGTATATTTGAACCTGAGGTTATACCTGCCGTTGTTACCCAGCCACCCTGAATGTCTCGGCCTGCTGCAGCAATTGCACCGTTGTAGTTACCAGCATTAGCTATGGGAGTGTAATTAGTAGTTAAAGGAGCTGTTGATCCGAAGGTTATAAACCCATTCGAACTGATATTCAATCCCGTATATCCGGCTCCATCAAATATGAATGTAAACGGAATAGTGCCATCAGGCAGGTTGTAGATTAAATCATCCATAGAACCACTGTTCGTAGTAGCCGTAGCAGAAGCTACAACTGTTCCACCAGAAATGGGAATATAAGTGCCCATAGACTGAGAGAAAACATAATGGTATACTTGTCCGAGAGTTAATATCGGAATCAGGCAAACTGCTGCAAAAAGGAGTAAAGCTTTTCTCATAATGATTGAATATTACTGATTTTTAACTATTTAATTGCGATAAGAAAGAGATAAATCTATGACGGTGAGTGATTATTTTTGCCCCAACACCAATAAAACAACCTTGCTCTGTGATATGAACTGTCCTGCACATCCCATTTCTTTCAGAATGTGCAATTTTTGATTCATTGATCGGGCGATAAGCACGATTGCTTGCTTGAACTGACCTGTCGGATGAAATATAGAGAATGAAAGCGTTTAATTCAAAATACGGTGTTTCACAAAAAGCAGGATGACCAGATGAAATCAGAAACTTTGCATGCTTTATGGAACCATTTCCGGCTCCTCTTGCAAAGTCATTATTTACAGCCAATGGCTGAGCAGCCAGAGACCTTACTAATTTTGAAGCTTTGGACGTCCATCTCCTCTATTTTTAATTATAACAATGGTAGGGCAAGTGACTATCCGATTTTTTTATACGACTCAAAGTATTTTGTGTTTATGACTGGATGTATGGTACATGCTATGCTTTGCAACACACATCCAATCAGTTTCAAACTATTGCTTCTGAACTAAAAGTATATCAAATGAGATGATCCTTTCGCAGTTATTTAGATTGATTATAAATAAGTTTTTTGACAAAAAAAGCCTGCTTGCGGCCGTTGATTCGTTGGGTTGATTCTTCAGTTGCAAAAGTGCACTTTGATTTAATTTCATTTAAGCACAAGGCACTAAAAATCCATACTTTAACATAACTTTAACACAACAGCAAGAAGATTAACTTTCTCATTACAAAGCATCTTACAGGCTTTGCTCTCAGGAAATGAAATATTTGTCAAGGTCGGGAGGAGGCTGGCAAATGACTTGCGGGTTTTGCCAGTGCTTTTCCAAAAATCGCTGCATTGAATTTAAAGGAATGACTGTCCGAGCAAACGTTCTTAGTTGCGTGAAAAGTTTCGTTCTGCGGGTGTGCTCCTCAGTAGTTGATAAACTCCTGAAACAGAACCTGCAAAAATGCCTTGCCGTTCTTTTTTACCCGCTCATCATTTTCAAAATTGAGGCTGTTTTGCCAGTAATGGTCAGCAAAGCGGTTCCAAACGAAATGACCTTCAGGAGTTTTCCAACCAAGCCCCTCGTTGAGTTCAAAGTATGCAAACTGCGGGCTGTAAGGATTGAATATATCGCGACTCCACTTAAAGTGACTCGTCTCAAGTCCAAGCTGTTTCAGAAGGGTGGCCGGCAAATCGGAGTTCATAAAAAGCGCATCGGATTTCCTGCCGCGCAAAGAGTCGTTGAGGGCAGGCCCCAGCAACAACAGCGGTATTCTGTGATACTCAAAGGTTTCGAGGGGATGGTTGCGGTAGGTGCTTTTACTATGGTCGGCCACAAGCACAAAAAGGGTGTTCGGATACCATGATTGCTGCCGAGCCAGTTCGAAGAAATGTCCGATGGCGGCATCGGTATAATGAGCGCCGTTCACATGGTTGCGTTCCAATTGTGGCCAGGTGATGGGTCGGTGACCTGGAAAATCATAGGGAGCATGTGAGCTGAGTGTGAAAACTACACTGAAGAAAGGTTCGGTCTGCTCGCTCAGATTGAAGGCAAAATATGGCAGGAGGTCCCCATCATGCACACCAAGTTTTCCTCTTTCGAAGGACGCCGGAAGATCTTTGCCTTCAACCATTAAGTCTATATCGTTATAAATCAGGTACGAGCGGATGTTTCCATAGTTGAGTTGTCCGCCAAAATAGAAGCTCGTGTGATAACCGGCCCTCTTCAGATCCCTGGTGAGTGATGGAAGGGCATGGTATTTTTCAGGATGATTGGTGATGGTTGTAACAGGTATCCCGGGTAAGCCACCGATCAGCGATCCGATGGCTTGCTGCGAACGGTTGGCATTGGCATAAAAATTTGTAAACATCAACCCCTCATTTTCGAGTTGTGCGATGTTTTGGGTTATGCCCGGCTCGCCCCCGAGCGATTCGATCAAATCGGCAGAGAAACTCTCGAGCAACAACACGACAATGTTTGGCCTCGGCCTGCTAATAATGCTCAACGTAGTGTCCTTGTCCACCCTGAAAAGCTCACTCACGATGGCCTCTGCCTCGGTTTGTGGCATGACTTCTTAAGGGTTATGATCCTTGAAGTTTACTGCATAGAGCAGGTTGACTGCAAAATGGTAAGTAGGATTGACAGCAGCAAGATTAAGGATATTATGCTGACTAAAATAGACCGAACTCACACTGATGGGAATAGCAGACAAGCCACCTCTTGCCCCGAAAAGCAAAAGTGCTGCATTGACGAAAAAGGCAGGTATCAATAGCCACTTAAGTCGCGAAGCGTCGGTGTTTTCACCCTTGCTCAAGCTGACATAGCTCATGAATACCAGAACGGACACGAACAACCATAAAGCTGTGAGAAACACAAACATTTCGGTTGGCGCAGTTTGTACAATTTCTTCCGGATGACGGAAATAGATGAATACTTTGTATGTAAGCTTGGATTGCCACTCGGCATAGAGTCCTGTTTCGGCAATAGAAATCAGCCCGTGTACAAAGGTGAATACCCCTACAAGGACTAACTTAATCTTCCGAAAAATTCTGAGACTGGTTGCCAGATGCAAAACATCAGTAATTAAGGCTATAATCAGCAGATAGCACGCAGTGGAAATGTCGAGAAGTATTGCCGCCCTGAAGCTCGCAAACACCTCGGAAGTGGCAATGCCGGCAATTTTGATCAAATGAAGGTTGTAGAGTATAAAAACCAGCCTGAAGAGCAGGAAAACAACTAACCAATATATGAACAGCCTGAACTGCCGAATAATTAATGATTTCATAACAATGCGCAAAAGTACACTATTGTCCACTTCAATTACTCCTGTTTCAGTTGGCTTTTAGCTACTTTTGCAGCCGCATTCTTCATAAGTCTTTATGTCGGTAAGTGATAATATATTAAAGATCAGACAGGAGCTCCCCACTAATGTAAAACTTGTGGCGGTTTCAAAGACCATGCTCCCCGAAATCGTTCGCGAGGCTTACGAAGCCGGCCAGCGAGCCTTTGGCGAAAACAAAGCGCAGGAAATGACGGCCAAGCAACCGCTGCTGCCCACTGATTGTGAGTGGCACTTCATCGGCCATCTGCAAACCAACAAGGTCAAATACATTGCACCCTTCGTCAGCATGATCCATTCGGTGGACAGTTTCAAACTATTAATGGAGATTGACCGGCAGGCCGCAAAAAACAAACGGATCATCCCCTGCCTCCTGCAGTTTCACATTGCAGAAGAAGAAAGCAAATTCGGCCTCGATGTGCAGGAAGCCGACCAACTGCTGAATCAGTTGAAGCAAAGCATACTAAACAACATACGTATTGCAGGTGTAATGGGCATGGCCACCTTTACTGAAAATGAACAGCAGATCAGAAAAGAATTTCGCCACCTGCACTTAATTTTCGAACAATTAAAGCAAAACTTTTTTTCTGGCGATAACGGTTTTTGCGAAATTTCCATGGGCATGACCTCCGATTATCACCTGGCCATCGACGAAGGCTCTACCATTGTACGCATTGGCAGCGCCATCTTTGGGGAGAGAAATTATAAATAGCTGTAATATAATGATTTATATACTGTTCTTGCTCGGCTTTGTGCTATTGATTTATGGTGCAAAGTTTTTTGTAGAGGGATCGGTATCCCTTGGCATCAGGGCCCGACTCTCACCATTGGTCATCGGCCTTACGGTGGTAGCTTTTGGCACCTCGCTGCCCGAACTGGTGGTCAACATCTTTGCGGCCATCAAGGGTACAACCAGCCTTGCTATGGGTAATGTACTGGGATCCAACATAGTGAATATTCTTGGTATCATTGGCATAACCGCAATCATTTTTCCTTTTCATGTAGATCGTCCCTCGATGCGACGCGATCTGCCATTCGGGGTGTTCGTTACCTTGCTGCTTCTTTTCATGGGCAACGGATATTTTCTTGGCTGGCCAAAAACGATTACCCGTATCGAAGGGATTGTCATGCTGCTTGTCTTCGGAGGCTATTTGCTCTGGTTGCTGCGTAGTGGTGCCACGCCCGAAGAAGCCAAAGAACTCGAGAGTCGCCGTCCGGAGTCGTGGATCATAACCATCCTCATGCTGGTGGGAGGCATCATCGGAATGTATTTTGGCGGCGAATGGGTAAGTGATGGAGCAGTACATACCGCCAAAATGCTGGGCATTTCAGAAGGTGCCATCGGACTAACAATTGTGGCTTTTGCCACAAGTCTGCCCGAACTGGCAACCAGTGTTGTAGCTGCATTGAAGAAAAATGTCGGCATTGTAATGGGTAATGTACTGGGCTCCAATATTATAAATATTCTTATAGTGCTCGGAACCACAGCCACCATCAAACCAATCAATATGCCATTGGACATGAATGTAGAAATCGGCGTGGTCATTCTGGCTAACATTGCCCTGCTGCTGGCAGTACGTTTCGGGCACGGCCTGCACCTCACTAGGCGTGAAGGAGCTTTTCTGCTGATGTTGTATGCAGGATTTGTTACTTTCTCGCTCTATTTCAATTAATTGGCTGGATACGTCATCAGTGCATCCGGACCAAAAGGCCAACCAAGCATCATCCAGATGATAAGCAAGATGGTCCAGATTACCGCAAAGACCAGACTGTAAGGCAGCATCAGGGCAATGATGGTTCCAATTCCGGATTTCTTATCGTATTGCTGGACGAAAGCCACGATGAGTGCAAAATACGACATCATAGGCGAGATGATGTTTGTTACCGAGTCGCCAATCCTGTAAACCACCTGTGTGAGCTCAGGGCTGTAGCCCAGCAACATGAACATAGGCACAAATACAGGAGCCATAATGGTCCATTTGGCCGAAGCACTGCCCATCACAAGATTAATAACAGCCGTGAGCAGAATGAAACCAATCATGAGCGGAATGCTGCCCAGACCAGAGGCCTGAAGCACCGAAGCTCCTTCGATGGCAAAAATCAGTCCGAGGTTGGTCCAGCGGAAATAGGCCACAAACTGCGCAGCAAAAAACACCAGGACGATATAGGTACCCATGGTCTCCATCGACTTGCCCATACCCTTCATCACATCGCTGTCGCTCCGGATGGTGCCTGCGCCTATGCCGTAGGCAATCCCCATGATGGAAGCCGTAATGAAGATAATGGTTACAATACCACTCATAAAAGGTGAATGCAGCAAGCTGCCTGTAGCCTGTTCACGGAGAAATCCATTGGCCGGAAGCGTTCCCCACAGCATCAATGCACCAAATGCCACCGCAGCTAAAACAGCAAAACGAAGGCCTCTGCGCTCAGCAGCACTGATTTGCCGAATTTCCTCGGTTTCGCCCTGTGAATCAGGCCGACCAAGGCGAGGTTCCACAATTCGCTCGGTTACCCAGGTACCGGCAAAAGCAATAAAAAATGTAGAGACCGCCAGAAAGTAGTAGTTGGCGGCAGGATTCACAAGGTAATCCTTGTCGATAATTTGCGCTGCCTCCTGAGTGAGGCCGGCCAGCAAAGGATCAATAGTACCCAGAAGCAGATTGGCACTGTAGCCGCCCGACACTCCAGCAAAAGCTGCGGCCAATCCGGCGATGGGATGCCTGCCAACGGCTTTGAATATCACGGCACTTAACGGAACCAAAAGCACATAACCCACTTCGCTCGCAGTATTCGACATAATGCCGGCAAAAACGATGACAAAGGTGAGGATTCGCCGTGGGGCCGAAAGCACCAGCAAGCGCAAGGCCGTGCCAATCAGCCCGCTGCCTTCGGCTATGCCTATGCCCAACATGGCTACCAGCACCACACCAAGAGGAGCAAACTCAGTAAAATTGGTGACAGTCTTGGTTAAAATCAGATGCAGACCCTCCAACGAAAACAGGTTAAATGGCTGTATTGTTTTGCCTGTGCCAGGATGCAATACTTCGAGGTGGAACATCGACGCCACCCACGAAAGTAAAATGACCAGCAGCGCTAGTCCGGCAAACAAGGTTGCAGGATGAGGCAAGGCATTGCCCACACGTTCTACCGTGTGCAGAAAAGCATCAAAAAAACCGCGGCGCGGTCGGTTCGATTCAGGCATTCAGGTGATTTTTTGCCAAAACTAAAGCAATCGCACCATAGCATTTTCATAAGAAAAGTTAAACAACTCATTCACAAATTATTACGTTTACAGAACACTCAAATGGTTGCATCTTACCTATATTATATTTAGTAATAATGCAGCATCAAAAAATGAAGAGTCGTACCTTTGACACAATTAGTACATCGCATGATCAAACCTCTCTCTTTTATAATCATCACCTTTCTCACACTAACAGCTATGCAGGGTTGCGCAAAAACCGACCAGAACCCGGAGCCTGATCCTGACTATAAAACCTTTGCTTCAGTGGCTGAATTGCAACTAAAAATCAGCGCACTGTCTGCCATCACCGACACTGCAGTTCGCGCTCAACGGGTGAATGCCCTCTACAACAGCCTCAAAGCAAATGCCGAAATTCCCTTCCGGCGAAACGACACTGCCCTTTTTCTGTTTCGTGGCAAGGGCATCAATACCCTGAGCTGGGCAGGCGACTTCAACGGCTGGAATTCGGGAAGCAGTGGCTGGTCCGGTCAACGCCTCGAAGGCACCAACATCTGGTGGTTGCTCAGAACATTTGCGGCCGATGCCCGGCTCGATTACAAGGTGGTGGCCAACAACAACTGGCTGCTCGATACCGACAACCCCTACATCCAATACAGCGGTTTCGGACCTAACTCGGAATTGCGCATGCCAGAATGGACATTTCCTGAGGAAACCAGATTGCAGAACGGTGTGCCCAGAGGTACGCTCAGCGAATATAAAATCATCACTTCATCCGCACTAAACCTTGGATATCAAGTTCGTTATAGAGTTTACAAGCCTTATAATTATGCTAACCTGAGCAAATTGCCGGTGATTTATGTCACCGATGGTCACGAATATGCCGACGATCGTCTGGGCGCCATGCTCATTGTAATGGATAACCTGATTCATCAGGGCAGGATCAGGCCGGTGATGGCTGTGTTTATCGACCCCCGTGACCCGGTGACGGGCAGCAACCGACGGATGAACGAGTACAGGGCCAACATCAGGTATGCCAACTTCGTGGCCGATGAACTAGTTGCTTTCGTTGATCAGAATTACAAAACCGATACCGCAGCCAGCCAGCGCGCCATACTCGGCACTTCACTTGGAGGATGGAATTCGGCCTTTTTCGGATTCAGGCGCCCCGACCGTTTCCGGCTTATTGGCATACACTCCCCTGCTTTTGATGGTGCCATCATTCAAAACTATCAAAACAGCCCCCGGCTTCCTTTGAAAATCTATATGAGTACAGGAACCATTTTCGACACGCAAAATCAAGCCAGAAACATGAAAGCGATTTTGATCGAAAAAGGTTATCCGCTGCTTTATACCGAAGTCAATCAGGGACATAGTTGGGGAAATTGGCGCGCGCTCATCGATGAGCCGCTGGTGTATTTCTTTCCGGCAAACTGAAATGAATGATTATCTCAAAAAGGTTTGTTAACCTGTAGTAAAACCTTTTTCATGCCTGTGAAATTTGCTGAGCATGCTACCTCAGCACAATATCATCGACAATGTTATAACCAGCCACCTCGTTCAGTTTTCCAATAAGCAATGTTTTGGCGTAAAGCAGCTCATTGCGCAGGGCATCAGAATCCAGATAAACAAACAGAACCCCCTTGTTTAGGTGAATATCGGTGGTGTGAGAAGCTATATAACTGCCCACAATATTTTCCCACGATTGCACCACCCGCGTGGCATCCCATTGGTCTTTGAGGTTGTATCGCCGCAACAGTTCTTCGATCACCTCGCCCAGAGGCTGTTCGTTTGTTTTACTCATTAGTACCAAGGTGTTGTTCCCAGGGAATGATCTCTCCATGCTGCACATAAAAAATCCGGTGCGGGATGCTGCTCCTCTCAAACAGTTGCATAATGCGCTGCGGTTGTGTATCGGTGATAAAAACCTGACCGAAAAGGTCACCACTGACTAACTCGATTAGATATTGCACTCGCCGGTCGTCGAGCTTATCAAAAATATCATCGAGCAGCAGGATGGGTTTCATCTTAGTTTTCAACGCAGTGTGTTCAAACTGAGCCAGTTTGAGTGCAATGGCAAACGATTTTTGCTGGCCTTGCGAGCCGTATTTTTTCAGTGGCATCCCGTTCAGGCTGAAGTTCAGGTCATCGCGATGGATGCCACGGGTGGTGAACCCAAGTTGAATGTCGCGGGCAAGACCAGTAAGAAGGAGGTATTCGAAAGACTGGTCTTCGATGGCACTTTCATATTCCATCATTGCCTCTTCGGCGCTGCCGCTGAGCTGGGCATAATATTTTGTAAACACCGGGAGGTACTCATCAACAAATGCTTTGCGGCGATCAAATATGATCTGGCCTGAAGGTATCAGTTGCTTGTCCCAGATAGCCAGTAAGGAAGGATCGGGGCCATTGGGCGAAGCATTACGCAACAACGAGTTACGCTGAAGCAAAGCCTTGTTGTAGCGAATCAAGGTATCCAGATACACAGGGTCGAACTGGGCAATCATGCTGTCAAGAAATTTCCGGCGCAACTCGCTGCCATCGTTGATCAGATCGCGGTCGTAGGGCGATACCATCACCAATGGAATGCGACCGATATGGTCAGCAAACCTGTCGAGTTCTTTTTTATCGTAACGGAACGATTTCTTTAGGTTACGTCGCTGCACACACTGCACCTGAAATCCATCCCTTCCATTGACATAAGTACCATTGATACTGAATAATTCTGCACCATTACGGATATTCTGCTGATCCTGGGGATTAAAATAGCTCTTGCAATACGAGAGATAATGAATGCTGTCGAGAAGGTTAGTTTTTCCAGCACCATTGTTACCAATAAAACAATTGATGCGCTCCGAAAGGATGAGGGAGGAGCTGCTGCAATTCTTAAAGTCGAGCAATTGAAGTTGACTCAGGTGCATTTATCGGCTTTATACCACCGCAAAGTTAAGAAAATGCAGGAGCCTGTGGAATGCTAACGGAAAGCATCCAGGTTGGTGCTCACAGTTAGGTAGTTAGGCGAACCTACAACATGAAAGGTAGCACGTGAATAATCGATGCTGAATTTGGAAACCCTGATGCCTGCTCCCCAGGCAAATCCCACCAGCGCAGGCTTGTCGGGAATAAGCATCTCCTGACGTTTGCGATAATTGTAACTGCCTCTGATTCTCAAATTCTTGCCTATACTCAACTCTCCGCCAATGACGATATGCCGCATGAATTGGTCGGCCGTTTTCTCAACACCCTTCAGCTCGTTTCGCTTGCCTGTGATGGGATCGATTCGCCCGCGCAGATCGATGGGGTCACTGTAAGAGAGGTCCCATTTTTGAAGATGATCGTAAACGGCAAAAAAACGCAGGGGAAGGTGCTCCAATTTTTGCGAAAAGGCCAGCGAAATCGAAAAAGGCATTACCGAAGCATGGCCGGGCAGGTAAGATTTGATTTCGCTTCCGATATTGCGGGCCACCAGAGCAAGCTCCCAGCCTTCGGCCGATTGGTAAATACCAGCCACATCCACAGCCATTCCAAACGAACTGAATGATTCGTATTGCGAAACCGCCCATTTCAGCTGTGCACCAATGCGGAAGTTGCTGTCGAGCCTACGACCCCAGCCCAGCATAACAGCATAATCCGAAGCCCCGAATGTGCCTTCACGGTCGCCCGATTCGCCGGCATAATCGAATCTGCCGTAATTATGGTATTGCAAGCTTCCTGCAAAACTGCCAAAATTGTTGATTGTGCGGCTGTATTGCAGACTGGTAAACTTAACATCAGCAAAATAATTCACGAACGCCAGGCTCATTTGATTGTGCAGCAAAGGGTTGATGAGCGCCGGATTGAACTGGGCAAACTGAACATCATTGTCCACACCGGTTTGTGGAATTCCGCCAAGGGCCGACGGACGCGCTAGAATGGCAGTTTCCAGATAACTGAAGGTGCCGCGTCCTCCCAGTTGTGCATAAACATCGGACAAGGAGAGCAGAAGGAATACAGCAAAGAAGTATAAGTGGGTATAAAATTTCATCTGCATCAGTTAAGCTTCTCCGAAACGCATGCAAAGCTAAAATATTGCGGAGCCTGCGAACAACCTGACTATGGTAAAACAGGTTAATTGCATCGCAATCGGATAAACTGCCGTGCCATGCAAGCATCAAAGCGCTAATTTTACCAAAAAAAGAGCACTATATGTCGCTGTTAAGGGTTCTGCTTTGTATAGTTTTTCCCCCGCTGGCCGTGGTTGATAAAGGTTGCGGATCGGTGCTGATCGTGTTGCTACTCACCATCGCCGGATGGGTGCCCGGAGTGATTGCCGCATTGATCATAAATAACAAAAGGTAGACGACAAATGAGGAATGTAAAAGGCAAATCCCAAAATCTAATTCTCGTTTCTTTGTTAAAACAATAAGAAGAGTCAAGTTCAGGCCTCCATTATGAGTTGCTCGGGTAACAATCAATGAAATAATCGTTTAGGAAATGTAAATTATATGTTTGCGCCTATGATGGTAAATGACAAACTGCAAGTGAACAGATTTCTTATTCTGAAATTGTTCATTTTTCTGCTGTTCTCATGGCATTCCGGTGCTGTGGCACAGCCGGGCAAAATAGCGCTTATTCCTGAAATGTTATTCAACTGCAGTACCAAGGGCAATGCATCGTTACTAGTTGACGAGCAAGGGATTGCCGGCGATCCTGCCAGCGGACAGGGAGGCTCGCCTGAAACGGTTTTTTTTCCGGGCTGGCCACATCAGAATATTTATTATCCGGCAGATATGATTATCGATCTTGGCGTAGATCACTATATATCAAGCCTTTATGTTTTTGACGTAAATGATAGCGACACAATCTGGGTTTTTACCGGCCATCCCGCCGGGTGGAACAATGCCGGCCATTTCGTGCTTAACCAATGGAACAGTTGGCAGAGTTTAAGCATAAACCGCCAGAGCCGTTTCGTTATGATCAGATTTCGTTCGCCTGCCTGCCGCATTGCAGAGTTGGTGCTCTACGGTAATGCTTTGGGAACTGTGCCCGCACTGCCGCAACCTGTAACCCATCCACCAAAACCGATGCAGCAACTCATCGGGATTAATGGTTTTGTGGACGATCCCCTGCTACGTATCAGGGCAGCGGGTAGTCTTCGTGAATACCACGACTGGCAGTGGGACGAGGGCAATACAGACACTACTTATCCTGGTTACCCCAACAACCAGTATGCCTGGAGTCCGAGCTGGGTGAGCGGCCCCGGTTGGGGTTGGGACTTTGACGCCTTTTACACACAACTTAAGCAGGCGGTCGTTTCGGTTAGCCCGGTGCTCCAGGGCAATGCACCTTACATTACAGGGTTTACCGATAGTCTTACCCAACATAAGCCGATTACTGGCAGTAAAAATCCATTGCTACCCTCTTCGTATATTGAACATTCTGATTATATGTTCCAATTTGCGGCACGATATGGTAAAAGCCCGGTTGCCGCAGGCCTGCTGAAATTAAGGCCAGGACAGCCGGTGCGCTCCGGGCTTGGCCTAATCGATTATCTGGAAAACTGGAATGAGCCCGATAAATGGTGGTTCAGTCGCGGCGGATATTTTCACCCCTTTGAGTTTGCTGCCATGTGCAGCGCCGATTTCGATGGACATGAAGGTAGCATGGGAGCTGACAAAGGCATGAAAACAGCCGATCCGCAGATCAAGATGGTTATGGCAGGACTGGCCAGTCTCAATCTGGAGTATGTGCGCTGCATGAAACTATGGAGCGATTTTAACCGCACCACAGGATTCCCTGCCGATGTGCTCAACTTTCATCATTACAGCCAAAACGGAGAACATGGCATCAGCCCTGAGGAAGATAGCCTGAGAATAAAGCTTCGTAAGATTGTCGAATGGCGCAACCGCTACCTTCCAGGCAAAGAAGTCTGGTTGTCCGAATTCGGTTATGACACCAACCCGGAGAGCTTGATTGCCAGCCGACCTGTTGGTAATGCCGATGCACAGGAGATGCAAGGCCGATGGTTGCTGCGAAGTCTGCTCGCTGCTGCAGCTGCAGGCGTTGACCGTGCGCATATTTTCATGCTTCGCGACGTGAACCACCCCGACCCCAACATCTATAACAGCAGCGGACTCACTGGTGAAATATGGTTTGGACATCAACCAAAGAAGTCCTGGTTCTATGTGAAGACATTTACCACCCTACTTGATAATCATTTCTATCATAGCGATTTGGCTACCGCTGATGACCGCGTGCTAGCCTATCGCTTTGCCTCTGCTTCTTCCGATACCCTCACCGACATCGTCTGGTGTAGCACTTCGCAAGACCTGATGATCGCAGGTTACGAACACGACATTAGCCTGCCCCATGGCAACTGGTCCACGACCATCTTCTTGCTGGTAGACAACGACACCATTCCATTGGCACTGCCTCCGTTATGGAATAACAACAAGCTGATCTTCAATCTAAGCGAGCTGCCTTTGGTTATTCGCCATATCAGGCTTTCGGGCGGAACTTCGAGCCTGAGCATACCCATCATGCTCTACGGACCAGGTGATCCACCCCTGCCTACCTCTACAGGCAACCGGTTCTGTGTTACATTGATCAATGAACAGCACCCTGAAGATACCTACACCCAATGTCAGGCCGATGGCAGTCATCTTATCCATTTCGATCAACTTCCTTCCAATATTGCTTTCGGGCTGAGGCTTTTTGAGCAAACAAATACTGGTATGCTGGGCAGTGGTTGGCTCTGGAACCAATGGGGCGGCATTACGGCACTTGATGCACTGATATTGAGCTATATAGCCACGTCGAATCCTGTTACGGCCCATTTACCCTGGATCGGTCCGCCACCTGTGAGTGCATTTGCAGTTAAAATTGCGGATACGAACAGCAGTGGAACATTGACCGCACTCGATGCCCTGCTGCTGATGTACCGCCTTGCAGGCATGCCGGGCACTGCGCCTTTTCCGGGAGGAACACCGAATCATAGGGCAGGCCTGTATCCATTATCCTCACTGAACGAGGGTATATTTCCAAACACTCCGCCACTACTAACTTTGTATGAAGGTAGTTTTAATGCCTCAAACCAGTCAGAAAACTTCTATTATCATGTTTTACTTCCTACCTTGCAGTCAGGCGATAATTTTACAGCCATTACGCTGATCTCAACCGGAAACTTGAACGCTTCTACGCAATAACCTGAATATCTGGATTAAAGAAAAGTAAATGGTCTCATGGTATAGATCGATGGGTATTATGTTTCATAGCTAAACCAACCCCCGGCTAAAAACGATTTAAACGTATTGGCAAATAACCAAATTAGAAATGCAAACCCACAGATAAATTTGGATAATCGAAATAAATCACACTTCCGAATCAATCGCAATAATGAGTTACAAGGCGGATCAATTTTGCGTAAAAACGAAAATTATTGCCAATATTTTAATTTGTGAATGCTTTCTCAATGAACATAATAGCATCAAAAAGCAATAATTCAATCCTGGAGAAATGTTCTAATTTTGAAACCAAATCAGTCACATAAATTATCGAGTAATCTGATGAAAAGGATCATCCTCAGCCTGCTGCTTCTGATATTAATCACTGGATGCAAAAAAGCCCCCGATGCTGATCCTGACCCGAATAATATGCATATCGGTTACTGGCACGATCCCCAAATATCGGATTCTGTATGGACCTACAGGCGTGCATGCACTCTGCCTATCGACAATTACGGCTTTGTGGTAGTTCGTGGTGGTTTGTTTATTGAGCGCAAAAATGCCGGTTCCTGCGGCACATCGCCAATTACCGACTACGAAGGCAATTGGGAATTATCGGGCAATATACTTGTCATCAATACCAAATACTGGGGAGGCAGCGAGCAATACCGCTGGCGTGTAAAGCATTGCGATAACAAGGTTCTGTCGGTGGTCAAGCTGCAATGATGATGTGAGTGTTGTTGATGACAACTGAGTTTGTGTTGCACAATTTTACTGTCAGGATTAATATCTAACCAATAAATTAACCCATCGGTTCTTTTCATTCACTATCCTTCATTCTCCACGTTCGCTCATAGCTTCAACAATAAGCTCCTACCAGGGTTATTGAAATCAGGATAATTCTTGGCTCTTAGAATAGAATCGATACCGGAGTAGACCGAAAATGGCTATTTTTAAGCCAAAATTTGAGCTATGAAATTGCTTTTAGGAAAACTGTTTGCATTCCTTTTGATCATGCTTCTGGCCATTGCATGCCAAAAGAAGGAGCAATCACCTGTACCTCAAAAAATCATCGGCCCTCCAACTGAATTACCAAACACAAGTATTCTTAAACCTGAAACCCTTTGGATGATGGGCCGCATTGGGGAAGTTCAGACATCGCCCGATGGAACCCGCTTGTTGCTAACGATCACTTATTACGACCTTTCGGAAAACAAAGGGAATGCAGAACTCTGGTTGCTCGAACTGAACGATAACGGCCTCAGGCGACTAACCGAAACACCTTTTGGTGAGTTCAATCCCCGATGGATTAATGATAATCTCATCGCCTACCTGTCAACCGAAAGTGGTAGTCCGCAGCTATGGGAGATGAAACCGGACGGGACCGGCAAACGACAAATCAGCGATGTCCAAAATGGTTTGAATGGATTTGTCATTTCGCCCGATGGCAAAAAAATTGCATTCGCATCCGATGTGAAAGTTAATCCGACTACTTCCGACCTTCATCCAGACCTTCCCAAAGCCACCGGTCGCATTCAGAACGACCTGATGTACAGGCATTGGGACCATTGGGTGGACGATTTCAGTCATATTTTTATCGCTGACTTAAGTCCCGAAGGCATCCTCAATCCAAAAGATATCATGGAAGGAGAGCCGTGGGAATCGCCGCTGAGGCCTTTTGGCGGAATGGAGCAAATTGCGTGGAGTCCCGATGGTATAAGCCTTGTTTACACTGCCCGCAAAAAACAAGGCATTGCCTACGCAAAATCTACCAATAGCGACCTTTACGCTTATAATCTGGAAACAGGAACCACAATTAATCTCACCGAAGGTATGATGGGCTACGATCAAAATCCAGTGTTTTCGCCTGATGGCACATACCTCGCCTGGGAAAGCATGGAGCACGATGGCTACGAAGCCGACAAGATAAGGCTGTTTGTTTTGAACCTTGTCAATGGCGAAAAACAATACCTCACCAAAGCCTTCGATCAGAATGTGCACAGCCTCGTTTGGAGCGCCGACGGCAGCAAGATTTATTTTACCAGCAATTGGCATGCCCTCGATCAGGTGTACAGCATCAAATTATTTAACAATGAGATAAGAAAAATCACCGAAGGTATCCACTCCTATACAGAAATAGTACTGGCAGGCAATACATTGGTTGGAAAACGGATGTCGATGTCATCGCCAGTCGAACTGTTTGCTATTGACGAAACAAGTGGCGACCAGCAACAAATCACCTTTGTAAACAAGCCCATTTTTGATAATCTCAGGCTTGGAAACATCGAAGAACGCTGGCTGACCACCACCGACAACAAACAGATGCATACGTGGGTAGTTTATCCACCCGATTTCGACCCTACAAAAAAATACCCTGCGCTGCTTTATTGTCAGGGTGGGCCGCAGAGCACGGTCAGTCAATTCTGGTCGTTCCGGTGGAACCTCCAGTTAATGGCTGCCAATGGATACATTATTGTTGCTCCAAACCGCCGCGGACTTCCAGGATTTGGGCAGGAATGGCTTGAGCAGATCAGCGGTGATTACGGAGGACAAAATATGCGCGATTATCTTACCGCCATTGACGCTCTGGCCAATGAACCATTTGTTGATGAAAACAGATTGGGCGCGGTTGGAGCCAGTTATGGGGGGTTTTCGGTGTATTGGCTAGCCGGTCACCACAACAAGCGATTCAAGGCCTTCATCGCCCACAATGGCATGTTTAACCTCGAGCAACAATACCTTGAAACCGAGGAAATGTGGTTTGCCGATTGGGATCTCGGCGGCCCTTACTGGGAAAAAGACAACAAAGTTGCCCAATGGTCCTACGCCAATTCACCCCATCGCTTTGTTGATAAGTGGGACACTCCTATCCTTGTGATACACAGCGAAAAAGACTACCGGATTGTTGCTTCCCAGGGCATGGCTGCATTCAATGCTGCCAGACTTCGCGGCTTGCCGGCGCAATACCTATATTTCCCTGACGAAAACCATTGGGTACTCCGTCCTCAAAACAGTGTCCTCTGGCAACGTACTTTCTTTGGCTGGCTCGACAAATGGCTGAAATAGAATTATTTTTTGAAACTCAGATCAATTGGTGGAATTAAGGCACACCATAACTACATTTGCACTGCATTGAACATCAGCTGCAACCTTCTGATGAGAACCTGAAACAAAAGACAAGTTATAAATAAATAAATGATAAAGTTATGAAAATCACTGTAGTAGGCACTGGGTACGTCGGTCTTGTTACCGGAACCTGTTTTGCCGAGGTTGGCATAGATGTCGTTTGTGTTGACATCGACGTCAGGAAGATCGAAAATCTTAATAAAGGAATCATTCCTATTTACGAACCGGGACTCGAGGATATGGTACACCGGAACGTTGAGAAAAAACGTCTGAGCTTCTCAACCGAACTTGCTCCGCATCTCAAAGACAGTCAGGTGATCTTCAGTGCTGTAGGAACCCCTCCGGATGAAGATGGCAGTGCCGACCTCAAATATGTGCTTGATGTGGCCCGTCAGGTGGGAGAGCATATGGAGGACTACATCCTGATGGTGACCAAAAGCACAGTACCCGTTGGAACAGCCGAGAAAGTGCGCAACGAAATCCGGAAGGCTCTTGACAAACGCGGCATCGATATACCTTTTGATGTTGCCTCGAATCCGGAGTTCCTCAAGGAAGGAGCGGCCATTGACGACTTCATGAAACCCGATCGTATTGTGGTTGGTGTTGACAGCCAGCGAGCGGAAGACATCATGAAGCGCCTCTACAAACCGTTCACCATGAACGGCCATCCGGTTATCTTCATGGATATCGTTTCGGCCGAAATGACCAAATACGCTGCCAATGCCATGCTGGCCACTAAAATCAGCTTTATGAACGACATAGCCAATCTGTGCGAAATTGTCGGCGCTGATGTGAATATGGTACGCAAAGGTATTGGATCAGACCGCCGTATCGGACCTTATTTCATCTATCCGGGCACCGGTTATGGTGGATCCTGTTTCCCTAAGGATGTTAAAGCCCTTATCCACACTTCAAAACAATATGGCTATACCTTGCGTGTGCTTCAGGCAGTCGAGGATGTTAACGACGACCAGAAATCGATCCTTTACAACAAACTCAATAAGTATTATCATGGCGACCTCAAGGAAAAGACGATAGCTGTGTGGGGACTATCTTTCAAGCCTAATACCGACGACATGCGCGAAGCCCCCTCCAGAGTAATCATTGCCAAACTGCTTGAAGCCGGCGCAATTGTCAGAGCCTACGACCCGGTAGCCATGCACGAAGCTCAACGCATATTTAACGACCGGATTGAGTTTGCCAAAGATCAGTACGATGCGCTTGTCGATGCCGATGCACTAGTGATTGTAACCGAATGGGCCGAGTTTAAATTCCCCAACTTCAGAGTAATAAAGAAATTACTTCGCAAACACGTCATCTTCGATGGCCGAAATATTTATGATGCTAAGGAAATGAAAGCCGAAAACATCGACTACTACTGCATAGGCCTTAATACCCTCAGGAATTGATTTTCGGCCACTATTTGCCAAAACAATGATTTGCAATAATAAACCGACATAACAAAGCAATATGAAGCGTATTTTGGTAACAGGTGGAGCAGGATTTATTGGTTCACACCTTTGCGACAGACTGATCAGGGAAGGAAACGATGTGGTGTGTCTTGACAATTATTTCACAGGAAGGAAGAAAAATGTTGCTCATCTGGTTGGCAATCCCTTCTTTGAATTGGTCAGACACGATGTGACCTCACCTTATTTTGCCGAGGTGGATGAAATCTATAACCTCGCCTGTCCTGCTTCGCCCGTTCATTATCAGTTCAACCCCATCAAAACCATAAAGACTTCGGTGATGGGTGCTATCAATATGCTCGGGCTGGCCAAGCGCATTAGAGCCAAGGTGTTGCAGGCTTCTACAAGCGAAGTTTACGGAAATCCGGAACAGCATCCACAAACAGAAACCTATTGGGGACATGTTAACCCCATTGGACCAAGATCGTGCTACGACGAAGGCAAACGATGCGCCGAAACCTTGTTCATGGACTATCATCATCAGAACGGAGTCAAGATCAAAATCATCCGGATTTTTAATACTTACGGTCCTCGCATGCATCCCAACGATGGAAGGGTTGTTTCAAACTTTATCGTTCAGGCACTTAAAGACGAAGACATTACAATTTATGGTGATGGTCAGCAGACCAGAAGTTTTCAGTACGTTGATGACCTGCTCGAAGGCATGATTCGCATGATGAACGGGCCGGAGGAATTCATTGGACCTGTAAACATAGGAAATCCCGGCGAGTTTACCATGCTCGAATTGGCCGAGATGGTGCTCAGTCTTACTGGTAGTAAGTCGAAGATTGTGCATAAGCCACTTCCACAGGACGACCCATTGCAGCGTCGGCCCGACATCAGTCTTGCCAAGGAAAAACTTGGCTGGGAACCCCGTATTCCTCTGGAACAAGGCCTGATCAAAACCATAGCCTATTTCGAAAAAGAATTGGCCGGATAAACACGGGCACTATGAATATCCTCATAACAGGCGCACAGGGTCAGCTTGGCCGCGAACTTAAGCGTATTGCAGCCACCGACAAGCTTCACCATTGGCATTTCACCGATGTGGCGCAGCTCGATATCACCAATCGTGATGCTGTGATGGGCTTTTTCCAGGCCCACGACATCGATATCTGCATCAATTGCGCTGCCTACACTGCGGTAGATAAAGCGGAAGATGAGCCAGATCTTGCAGACCTCATCAACGCTGTTGCACCTTCTTATCTTGCAGATGCAGCATTGGTTAGTAAAGCGCTGCTGATTCATATAAGCACAGACTATGTGTTTGATGGCATGCACTTTAAGCCTTTCACCGAAGACCATCAGCTGGCACCGGTCTCGTCCTATGGACGAAGCAAGGCAAAAGGTGAACAATCGCTCGGCAATCATGATGCCAACACCATCATCATCCGCACCTCATGGCTTTACAGCGCCTTCGGTGTAAACTTTGTCAGGACTATGCTCAGGCTTGGCAATGAACGACCCGAATTAAATGTAGTATACGATCAGATAGGAACACCAACCTGGGCCGCTGATCTGGCCAGGGTGATTGTCATATTTGCCGACAAATACGACAGAAAACCTGTGAAAGAAACTTTTCATTTCAGCAACGAAGGCGTTACCAGCTGGTACGATTTTGCCGCTGAAATAATGCAGCTCGCCCATCTGAAATGCAAAGTACATCCTATCCCCTCCTCCGCCTGGCCAGCCAAAGCCACCCGACCATTCTACAGTGTGCTGGCTAAGGAAAAAATCAAGTCCCATCTGGGAATCAGTATTCCTCACTGGAAAACAAGCCTTGTCAAATGCCTGGAGGAGCTTAATGGATAAGGGTAGCCGTGGTATGCTGGCCATGCAGATGTACGACGCAGCAAGAGAAGTGCATCAAACCATCGGCCCCGGCATGATGGATGGACTCTTTAAAGCATGCCTTGTGCATGAGCTTCGGCTACGAGGTCTCAGGTTCAGGCCAAACGCTACCATTGAAGTGATGTACAAAGGCATACGTATCGACGAACGACTCGTGGCCGATCTGGTGGTAGAGGAAAACATTGTAGTGGAAATAGTTAAAACCACTCAAAATATCGATTATCACATCACACGGCTTAATACCATCCTGTCCTTCACTGGTATTCCTCTTGGTATCCTGCTCGACCCGGCAGCAGAACGCATTGTTGATGGATTTAAGAAAGTAATCAACCCAAAAAAACTTACTCAATGAGCCAACAGATTGATCCTCAGATTATGGAAAGAGCCAAACTATGGCTAAGTCCATCATTCGACGAAGAAACCAGACAACAGGTGCAGCACCTTATTGATTCCGACCCACAGGAACTTGTCGAAAGTTTTTACCGTAGTCTCGAATTTGGTACAGGCGGACTCCGCGGTATCATGGGCGTGGGAACAAACAGGATGAATAAATATACTGTGGCAATGGCTACACAGGGATTGGCCAACTACCTGATCAAGATGTTCCCCCAAAAGGACCTCAAAGTGGCTATTGCTCACGACAGCCGCAACAATAGCAGTTATTTTGCCCGCATCACCGCTGAGGTTTTTTCGGCCAATAATATCAGTGTTTATCTTTTTGATTCACTCAGGCCCACCCCGGAACTCTCGTTCGCTATTCGCCAGCTTGGCTGTCAGAGCGGAGTGGTCATCACCGCATCACATAACCCAAAGGAATACAATGGCTACAAGGCCTACTGGGATGATGGAGGGCAGCTTATCCCGCCCCACGATAAAAACGTAATTGCCGAAGTGAAGAAAATCCTCAGTCCGGCTGATGTCAGCTTTAATGCAAAAAATGAGCTTATCCACATGCTTGGCGAGGAATTCGACGAACTATACGTAGATCAGATAAAAGCGCTGAGTCTCTCGCCCGAAATCATCAAAAAGTCCGACGACTTCCGGATTGTATTCACACCCATTCATGGATCTACCGTCAACCTGGTCCCAAAGGCACTCAGAGCAGTCGGGTTTAAGAATATCTATACCGTTGATGCACAGGATATTCCTGATGGAAATTTTCCCACAGTTTATTCTCCGAACCCTGAAGAGCCTGCCGCCCTTGCCATGGCAATTGAAAAAGCCAGGTCGGTTGATGCACATATCGTGATGGCCACCGACCCCGATGGCGATCGCGTTGGAATTGCCGTAAAGGATGACAAAGGTGATTACGCCCTGCTGAATGGAAACCAGGCCGCAAGTCTGCTTATCTATTATTTGCTGACCAAATGGCACGAAAACGGCAAACTTACCGGCAAAGAGTATATTGTTAAAACCATTGTAACTTCAGAGCTACTCTTTGACATCGCTGATAAATACAAGGTTGGCAGGTTCGATGTGCTCACAGGATTCAAGTACATTGCCGAAATTATCCGACAACTCGAAGGCGAGCAAACATTTATAGGAGGTGGAGAAGAAAGCTATGGATATCTAGTCGGCGACTTTGTTCGCGACAAAGACGCAGTGAGCTCGTGTGTGATGCTGGCCGAAACTGCCGCATGGGCCAAAGCCAATGGTAAAAGCATGTACAGCTTGTTGAAAGAATTATATATGGAGTTCGGATTTTACCGGGAAAAACTGCTTTCGGTGACTAAAAAAGGCATGGAGGGAGCCGCTGAAATAAGAGCATTGATGGAACGCTTTCGATCCAATCCTCCAGCCAGGATAGGCAGCCAGCCACTTGTGATGGTTAAGGACTATCTCAACCGCAATTGCAAGGACTTGCTCTCGGGTAAGGAAAGCCCAATTAACCTGCCAAAGTCAGATGTATTGCAATTCTTCACTTCAGATGGCAGCAAAATCAGCATGAGACCCTCGGGCACTGAACCAAAAATTAAGTTCTATTTTGGTGTAAAAGGAACACTCAACAGTGTTGAAGATTACCATCTGGTTGAAGCAGCGCTTGATAAACAAATAGACGAAATGCTCCATTCGTTGGGCATATGACATTTATCGGCTTTTCTTGTAAAAAGTTAAACATAGCTTAAGCCACCGCCTGGCTCAGGATTGTGTAAAACCGTTTTGCGTAAGGTATTCACAAAGATATGGAACAGCCCAGAAGCACCCTCGATCTGTTGAAAATTATACAATTAAATACATAAGCTCATATATCCAAAAGGCATGATGTCCAACGACCCTACGCTTTCGCGCAATGTGCTTGAGATGGCCGCCGTGGCTACCGAATACTGCAGTTTTATTGAATCTGCATCAGGCATGGAGCCGAATATGGCTTTTTCCACACTCCACAGGTTTGTTCCGTTGTTGTATTTACGTGGCACCTTATTACCCGTAATTGAACCAGAATACCCAGAGGCCAACGAACGTTATGTTACTGAGGAGCAATGGGATGCAGTATTTCTTGATATGAGGGCTTTGTTCGATGGCATTGATGAATTCCTGTACACAGGCGAGAACGAATTTGGCGAACCGGCCAGCCTGACCGGAAGTATCAGCGAGCATCTGGCTGATGTGTATCAGGATCTAAAAGATTTTGTGATGCTCTATAAAAAAGCTGACCCGGCGATGCGGGAAAATGCAATAGCCGGGTGCAGGCAGTTGTTTTTCGAGCGGTGGGGCTTACGTCTGGCTCAACTGTTGCCTGTAGTTCACAGCCGACTTTACAACGAAACCGGCACTACCAACAACATCGACTACTCCGATCTTTTCTAACTTATGGTCTGCGCCTTGCAGGAGACAGGGGACGATCCTCATTGGGGCGCAGACGATCGACCATCTCGCGCTGAAAATCATCTTCCGCGCGGATAAACATGGCCGCCTTACGAGGCGATAGCTCCCTGCGAAGCTGGCCAATGAATTCCCGTCGGGCCTTCAGTGTCGATTCAGCCTGCTCCAGACGACCATCGATCAACTTGTTCAATTCGGCATCATTCATTTCTTCCAGGTTTCTCAATCCTTCGCGACGCTCAATTCTAGCCTGACGCTGCTCTTTTATCTTTGCCTCATACGCATCATAAAGTGGCCAGAAAACACGTGCCTCCTGCGGGTTGAGCTGCATGCTGCGTGTAATGAATGCCACCTTGGCAGCCTCCATGCGTTCCTTGAATGGGGCTTGCGCAGGTTGACCAACCAGCATAACCGGCATATACGCCAGTACAATAATCAATAGATATTTCATTCTTGTTTTCAAATGTCTAAAACTCAAATTCATCTTGTTCAAAAAGGTATTCGGCAATCTCTGTGGCATCTGAGCCCTCAATAAAACTTTCACTGATAAGCAATTCCCAGTTGATTGTAGCTACAGTCGCATCATTGGGAATTGAGGAGAAGTTTAGGTCGGAAAGTTCTAACTCATTGGCAAGAACCTCATTTCCAATAGCTGTCAGTTCATGACTATGGTCTGGACTGTTGTTGATCATAAGCATAAATGCACCAACTGCCAGCAGAATAAGAAACGAAGCAGCAATGGCGCGCGACATAAAAACATCCCGTGATCGCTCAGCCCTTTCAGCCTTGAGTGCTGTTTGAACCGGTAAACTTCGAAAATATCCGTCCGGGACATGGAAAGGCGTTTCCTTATTAATATTGAATTCGTTAGAATCAATTGTCTGCATGTTGATGTATATATTGCTTAATTTTATTTGCTGACTGATGGTAAGTGGCTTTTGCTGTTGATTCTGCTATTTCCAACATTGCAGCTATTTCGGCAAAGCTGATATTGTTGAAGTAATGCATGGCAAAAATGCTTCTTTGCCTTGGTGTGAGCATCTGCAGTGCAGCTCCGAGCATGGCTTCAGCATTATCAACCGCCGGTTGTTCACTGCTGCGGGCTTGTTTCCGAAGTAGAAGCTTATTTCTAAGGATCATACGTCGTTGATGACTCAGTGCTTCATTGAGTGCAATTCGGTAGAGCCATGTGGCATGAGAGGCTTCGTTGCGAAAGGTTCCTAATGCTTTCCAGGCTTTGATCAGCGTTTCCTGAAGCAGGTCGTTGGCATCTTCGTGGTTCAGCACAATACTGCGAATGAGGTTGTAAAGCGCAGGACCATAATCCTTCACCATCGATTCAAAGAACGCGTCCCTGTCTGAGTGCATCTAGGTTTAGTGGAATATGAGTGTTTCTGCTACAGAGCAACCAGTTAGGGCAAGGTTATGACAATTACCTGATCGCCAATAGTGATGGTGGCCTGATTGTCGCAGGTTCCATCGCCAAAGTCGAGCAACCGCTGCCGTGCATTGGACGGATTGATCTGCACTGTTCCACTCACAAAATACCGGCAATTCATTTCGCGGCGAAGCGGCTGAACAATCTGGCGGGAGACATTTCTACCATTGATGTGACTTACATTGCTGAAACCGGTGATCAGAAACACATCATCGCGCCAGCGTGGTGTGGCAAAGCCTTCGATCCATGTGTGTACCTTTTCTGACTGCCAGGTGAGTGATTCTCCATTCTGGGCAAATGTGACGCTTCCGTTGTTCACATGACTGAAGGTCATGTTGCCGTTCACAAAACCCTGATTGGTCATAATTTTAGTACCCTGAACGTGGTTGTCGTTTACATAATAATTCTGGAAACTGTGCGTGACCACAGTGCCAGGCCTGCGCCAGCGTCCGTTGAAAGTGACTATTATCATTCCCCTACGGTATTTGCCATCGTTGCAAAGGCAGTTTACCGGGCCAAAATCGATGGTAAGCACTCTGGGCATCACAGTGGTGTCGAGGGTGATGGTAGCGCAAGGAGCGAGACGTGGATTGTCGTTTTCGCCTCCCTTTAATCCGGGCACACTGGCATAATAAGCTTGATCAGCAATTTCTGAAGCTTCGTCAAAAGCCTCTTCTGCAAAAGCCTCAAGTGCAGACTGGCGGTTGAGCTTTGTGGCCGGATCGTTCTCATTTGACTTAGTGCATGAAGTGAGAACTTCGGTAGCAAAAAACAACAAGCCGACAAGCGAAATAATGGAGCTTTTCATGGTTTTCATTTTTAATTACGTAAAGTTAGATGTCTAATGGGCCTGATAGTTTAGTCCGGAATAAAAAAAATCCGGACGAAGAGTCCGGATTCGTTAGGCCAACAAAAATATCCCCCCGGGAATTTCGTGGCTTTACATCTGTGCACTGGGCAAAACCACCACCTCACTTACGTTTACATGATCGGGCTGGGTGATGGCATACTTAATGGCCCGTGCAATATCGCTGGCATGAAGCGGGGTAATGCGCCGTTTGGCAAAACTTTCAAGAATATCCTGATCGGTAATAGTTTGCGTAAGCTCTGTTGATACGGCACCAGGTTCGATGACAGTTATCCTTATATTATAAGTAGGTGTAAGTTCCATACGCATTGCCTCGGAGAGTGCTGTAACACCAAACTTGGTGGCATTATACACGGCAAAGCCCGGCCATACCCTGCGCCCAGCAACAGAAGACACATTGATGATATGACCCGATCGGCGCTCTTTCATATCAGTCAGCACACCGGCAATGCAATATAGGAGTCCCTTCAGGTTCACATCGATCATCCTGTCCCACTCATCGATCTTTAGCTTGTCCATAAACGAAACTGGCATCAGTCCGGCATTATTGACCAGCACATCCACCTTGCCATAATGTTCGTAAACCTGAGAAAAGGCCATTTGCACCTGATTTCGGTCGGCGAGATCAACAGGAACAACAAGTGCATCAGAACCCAACGCTCTAACCTTTTCGGCCAGTGCATCAAGACGATCCTTGCGGCGAGCCATCAGCACAAGTCTGACCCCCTGCTCAGCAAGCAGCAATGTTGTGGCTTCGCCAATTCCGCTCGAAGCACCAGTAATTACAACTACCTTATCCTTCAACATAAATCATCTGAATATTTGGAAAGCCCAATAACGTGCAACTTAGCCAAAATCGTACTATGGATGTAACTATGTTAAAAAAAAATCTACCATATACCATCCCTGTCAAAAGTGCATCAGTTACAGCCCCACACTCGATCTTTTCTTTACCACCCAATGATGATATTTTAAATATAAATTTGATCATCAGAATTTTACATTATTCGATTCGAAAAAGATTATTGTCGGTACTTATCTATCAGGTTGATGATTTGTGACTTTGTGAAGGGCTTTGCAATATATCCGTCAAAACCCGCCTGCCTGATGCGAAATTCATCGCCAGGCAAGGCGTACGCTGTTGTGGCAATGACTGATGTTCTGTTTCCGGTTTGGCGTATCAGTTGCACTGTTTGTAAACCATCCATAACCGGCATCTTGATATCCAGCAGTATAAGACCAACATCCTTGTTCTGATCAAGAAACTCCAACGCCTCCTGTCCATTGGATGCAAATATCGTCTCGCAGCCCGCGCCCGAAAGCACTGCTTTCATCATTATCTGGCTTGACTGGTCATCATCTACTACCATAACTTTGTATCGTCCTGATCCGGATAGATTTACATTAACTCTTTCTTTATCCTCAGTTTTTGGCGAATTGATTTCCTGCGCCATGAGAACCGGAACCTCAAAAGTAAATACCGACCCATTGCCCTCTTCTGAATCAGCCCAAATCCTTCCTCCCATCAGTGTGACCATAGACCGGCACAATGCCAGACCGAGTCCGGCTCCTTCGTGACCACGGTTAAGAGAATTATCTACCTGGTAAAATCGTTCAAAGACCTTTTCGATCTCATGAGCAGGAATTCCCCTGCCGGTATCACTTACAAAGAATCTAATTAATTGACCATCAAATCTGTATCCAACGACAATCTCGCCAAAATCTGTAAATTTTAATGCATTACCGATTAGGTTATCAAGCACCTGACGGATTTTCATCAGGTCTGCCTCAACCCACCTGCTTCGTTCCCCCTCTAATGTTGAAGTCAGTATCTTTAGCGACTGCCGGTCAGCCTGAGGGTGAAAAGAAACGGTTACTTCATCCAGTAACTGAGCGGGGCTGAAGACAACAGGGTTAATGATTCCTGCGCCAGCATCTATCTTGCTGATTTTTAAAATATTGTTAATCAAGTTTAACAGACGTTGTCCATTTCGGTAAATCAGGGCGGTTTGACTCCTCACTTCCTGACTGTTCGCTGAATTTCCGGCAATCAGGTCAGCAAAGCCCAAAATGCTGTTAAGTGGTGTTCTGATCTCATGACTGATGTTCATTAAAAAAGCGGATTTAAGCTTATCACTTTCTTCAGCTTTGTCCCGCGCTTCAATCAGATCCTCAAGTATGCGGCGCTTTTCGGTATGGTCTTCGATAATAACAAGCCAGTTGGTGATTTTTCCAGAATTACTGAACAAAGCCGACAAACTGAGACTTATCCAGACTTTTGAAGCATCGGGGCGCTTTAGCTGTAGTTGACCGCTCCAGTTTTTTCTTTCTTTCATGCAGCCGTGGATTTTTGCGACTATCAACTCGTCATCAAACATTTGCATTAATTTCTCCCGTGTTATAGCCGGAATCTCATTTTTACCATAACCTGAAATTTCGAAAAACCGTTCATTGGTGTACAAAAGGAGACCGGTAGCATTGGTAATCATCACACCTGCAGGACTCTGATCAACAGCCATACCCAACATCCTGTTCTGATCTTGAGCCTTCATACGATCGATGTATATTCCCAGGTGGTTGGCCAGAAACTCGAGCAGCTCGATTTCGTGATTTCCAAAAGCATCAAAGGTTTGATAGCTTTGAAGCACAATTGCACCAATTACCAGCTCATTGCTGTAGATAGGAACGCCAAGCCAGGATTCTGGAATGGTTCCTATTGCCTTCAAAATTCCTGTACTTATGAATTGATCAATTTCATCGCGCTTAAAATGCTGCACCTTACCACTTTTTATCACCAAACCTGTGGCCGATCCTTCGAAATCCCTCTCCATGATGTCGTCCTTTTCGTCTTTCAGGAATGGTGTGTATATTTTGCCCTTTGTCTCGCTGACTAAAGCAACATAAAAATTCGAAGTATCTATCAGAGCGCTCAGCTCTTGTTCAATTTTCATTATAAGCGCACTCAGGCTATCGGATGTTGCAACTGACTCGGCCACAGCATGCTGAAGTGATATATACTGCTGCTGTCGTTTTCGTTCAGTTACATCACGGCCGGCTCCTACTAAAGCTACCAATTCGCCATGCTCATCAAATATGGGCGCTTTGATCACATCAAGAGACAGAAACTTACCCTTCACATTCCCAAATTCCTCAAACTGACCAGGCATTTTAGTTTCAAAGATCACATCGTCCGAATCCTGGCAGATTTCTCCAAAAGTGTAAAACTCATTATCTTCTGGCCGTTCCTGCCTGATGCGATCAGCAAAATATAAATCGGTTTTACCTATAGGCTCCTCAGTGTCAGCGGCAAGCAGCAAATTCTGACAGATGGACTTATTGACAAAAATGAAACGCTTTTGAACATCTTTTGCCCACAGCATATCCGGCATATTATCCGAAAGTTTCCTGAAGAGTTCCATTAGATCCCTGTACTTGCGTTCGCTATGCATAAGCGCTTCTTCCTTTTCTTTTTCAGAGGTAACATCAAGCACGGTACCAATGAGCTTTGTAATCTCGCCATTTTCGTGGTCCCAAACCCGCTCATAGCCTTTGAACCAGCGCCATTGGCCTGAAAAGGCCTTCATTCGGTATTCAAAATGAAAAATCAGTTCAGGATCATTGAGGTCTGCCCTGGAATAAAAGTGCTCAAACATTCCATAATCTTCGGGGTGAACAACAAGGGCAAAAAACCCTTCTGCATCATCAGTCAGCACCTCGGGGGGATATCCTAAACTAGCCGCAACACTGCGGTTGGTATAGGTATTCCGGCCTTGTTTCAAGTCGTGTATATAAACGATATTGGGAATCTTGTCGGTAATTTTCTGTGAAAAAGCCTTCTGCTGACGCAACTCCTGTTCCGTCTGACGGAGAAGAGACACATCGCGCATGAAGGAAATAACCGTTCCATCAGGCAACAACATCGATTTCATCCAAACCGGCAATTCACATCCACTCTTCTGTACAATAATCCGTTCGTTTTCAACTACTTCTCCTGAAAGAACCTTTGCCTTTTTGAACGGGTTTCTTTCCAGGTGTTCACCCGAAAAGAGCATCGAAAAAAGATTGCCAACCAATTCATGTTTCGAATAGCCTGTATAGGAACAGAGCATATTATTCACTTCCAGCAAGGTACCATCAGGCAAGGTGACAGCAATAGCATCTGGAGCACTTTCGAAAAGTTGAACCAATCTTGAGGCGCGCTGGGAAAAATAATGCGTCCGGCCTGAACTGAATACATTGTTCCGCGAAAGCTGCTGCAACGACCAGCGCATTGCATTAACTTCTTCCTGCTTTGATTTCAATACTTTTTGAACATCGCTTATTTCCATGCACCTGCTGATTATTTCCTTCAGCTCAGAAGTTTCGAATGGTTTTTGTAGATATAGGTCAGCCCCCGCTTCGAGTGCTTCATGAAGCAAACGCTGGTCCGACTGCAAAATCGTCATAAGTATTATCGGAGTGTTCACGAATGCTGGAATATTTCGCAACATTCGCGTTATCTGCATACCATTCATATCCGGCAGCAAAACATCCACAATGAAAACATCAGGCTGCAAGGCTTCAGCCTTCGACATCCCATCCTGTCCGGAATTGGCCACAATGACATCCAATTCTGAGAAAGTTTTCATCAGCCATTGAGCAGTGCTTTTTGCCCAGTTTTGTTCGTCATCGATAATCAATACCTTTGGTCTGATGGCTGCGTTTTCCATTGCTAACGAAATCTGGATAGAACAAAATTAACATTGTGAAATTAGTACTTTTCAAGAACACAGCATCAGAAATTAATTCCACGAGGCGTAATATTTTCCAATATTGAGAAAATTTCGTGAAAATATCTAGATATTATATGCCTGCATATTAGATACATATGATTATAATTAATTTTGGCACATGAGTTGATTCTTAAAGAATAAACACCACAAGCAATGAAAAGATCTGCTTTCATCCTTCTTTTAGCCACACTGGCGATGACCTCCTGCAGAAAAGACAGGTTTGAACCAAAAACACCTGATAAAATGGAACAGCTACAGGTTCCGGCCAACTTTGATTGGAAGACGACCGAGGACTACCAGATAACTTTCAATCCTTTGCAGAGTGGTCTGGTTCAGGTGGTTAACAGCAATAATGTGGCATATCAGCGGGCATATCTTACCGCGCAGCAAAGCTATGTAATGAAGTTGACCCTGCCATCGTTCGAAAAGGCAGTCGTTGTCAGGTTTGGCGGCAAGGATAACTCCCTGAACCTCAACAATACTAACCTTACTGTAAATCTTAACTGATCGTTGAAGCTATTCAGCGTTTCGAAAGCATAAAGGGTTTCAATTGACCGAAATCAGTTTGCAGAATGGTCAATCAATCTGATTAATAAGTCGAAGTTGTTGAATCCGTGTACTTCTTGTACTGATCCCATCCATTAATTCCAAATATGCAAAAGCCGGCCTGAGGCCGGCTTTCCTATTCATAACAATTTATCAATGAGCAGGATAAATGAATTTTTCTCCTGTTTCGTTGATTATTGTTTGCTTAAAGGCATCCGGGTAGCCCGGGTGGCGTGGGGAGGCGGGATAGCCATAGGGATTACGGATCAATTGGCCATCCTTTTCCTGTTTTACGTTGCCATCCAGATACTTAACCAGAAGAAACTGGCCAAATGCTGTCCATTGCCGGATTGTTTGAGTGGCTAGATTGCCCGATGTTTCGGTCAGTAAAGCCCTTGCTGCAAGCGGATCGCTGGCATATAAATTCATAGCCTGCCGATCGGAATTATCAATCGCATCGCGATATTGTTGCTCAAGTGTTTGTTGCATTTTGCGTACATCGGGTATAGCCCTGCTGTAGAACAAGTACACAAAATGGGCTACCCTGTTGAACACCCAGAAAGCAGCATCGTCAACATAAGTCAGGATATCGCCATAACCCTCACGCCATTGCAGTGGAACTTCGTTTATTCCGGCATAGAAAGGCACGTGCACCGATTGTCCTGCATCGTCAACGCCAAACCAAATGATGCCTCCTATTGGTCCGGGCAACCACGCCCGCATCTGCGCCACGTAAGAAAAGCCCGTTTGCTGGGTAACGGTAACACGTTCATGAAAATATTCTTTACCATTATGCTTCCAGGTTAACGGTCTCCATCGGTATGGAAGTCCAAAAGGACCGGCGCCGGCATCTTGCGACATATCTAGCTCGGTACCCTGCAAATAATCGCGCTTGAACGAAATGAGGTCGTGAACGCTGAGCTTTCGGTCTGGCTTGATGTATAACGGCATACGGGGAGATTGTACTTTGCCCGTGGCATAGCTCCAATGCTGATCCATATGGTCGGACACATGGTTGAACATAGCCCACACCCGAAGCTCGCAAAAACGAGCGGCCCCAAAATCGAGCGGGGCATACACATCACTGAAACTGAAGTCTTTATCTTCTCCGGAAAAATAGCCTTTCGAACGCGCAAAGTGAATTACGTCGTTCGAATAAACAACTTCTACTTCCGGAAGCATGAGCCTGTCCCATTGCTTGTCGGTAATTACCCTGCGTCCATCGGGTTTTGGAATCGAAGTGATGCGTGCATGGTTGGCATGTGCCGACACAAAGCCATCGGGTATCCGCACAGCTACCCACACGGCACCTCTATTCGCATTGTATGGCCGGGCGGTTTTCCGATCAGTTTTCATGTCAGTGCCCTTGCCAATCATTTCCATTATCCAAACCTCACTTGGATCGCCAATAGAGAACGATTCTCCTGAGCTTGCATAGCCATGTTGTGCAACCAGTTCGGCCATCACCTTAATGGCCTCACGGGCGGTGCGCGCCCGTTGTAGCGACAAAAACATGAGGTATGCATAATCCATTATGCCGGTGGTATCCACCAATTCCTCCCTTCCTCCAAATGTAGATTCGCCTACTGCTACCTGGTGCTCGTTGATAAAACCTACTGTCTGATAGGTTCGACTCACCTGAGGAATCTGTCCGAGTGGCTTTGCCGTACTGCGATCGTAAATGGTGACCATGCTTCCGGACGGCCATTCGCGTGCGGGGCTGAAATACAATTCACCATAGCGGATATGCGAATCGGCAGCATAAGTAATCATCGTAGAACCATCCACCGAAGCACCACGGCTAACCAGATAGTTTGTACATGCTATGCCATGTGTCGAAGTCATAACCAGCGCAAGAACCAGTAAAAAATTCCTCATCTGAATCAGTTATTGATGTTGTTAAGTCGCAAATCTAACATTTCGAGGTCATATAGCTTAATGCAAATCAGCTTTCGGTCAGGAAAATCACTAATTATCGGTATTCTGGCGCCCAAAAAAAGCTTGTAATTTGCAACGCAAATTACTGTCCTTATGCTTTTGCTGTCGGATCTGAAAGAAGGAGAAAAAGGCATTATTGCCAAGGTAAAAGGCCGCGGTGCTTTCCGCAGACGTATCATGGAAATGGGCTTTGTTCCGGGCAAGCAGATCATTGTTGTGAAACATGCTCCGCTAATGGATCCTGTGGAGTATAATATTATGGGCTACGAAGTATCGTTGCGTAAAGCTGAAGCAGCGATGATCGAGCTTTATATGCCCGACAGCCTGCCAAAAGATAACGAACAGCACTTCTACGGCGTTAAAGTACTCGAAAGTGCTTTGGCGCTCAATAAATTGCCCGAAAATCGCCAAATCAATGTGGCTTTGGTGGGCAATCCCAACTCTGGTAAAACAACCCTCTTCAATTGTGCAAGCAATTCACGAGAAAGGGTAGCCAATTACAGTGGAGTCACTGTCGATGCTAAAACTGCAAGATTTAAGCACAACAACTACATTTTTGACCTCACTGACCTGCCCGGCACATACAGCATTACAAGCTATTCGCCCGAGGAGCTGTATGTCAGAAACTTTATACTTGAACAAGTACCCGATGTTGTGATTAACGTTGTTGATGCCTCAAACCTTGAGCGCAATTTATACCTTACCACCCAACTCATTGATATGGACATTAAGGTGGTTATGGCGCTCAATATGTTTGACGAGTTGCAGGAAAAAGGGCACAACTTTGATTACGAACACCTTGCAAGCATGACTGGCATACCGATCGTGCCAACTGTGGCCTCAAAGGGAAAAGGTCTTGAATTGCTTTTTGAGCGCATTATTGCCGTTTTCGAAGACAAGGACCCACTCACCCGTCACATACACATCAACTATGGTCCTGAAATTGAATCGGGTATATCGCGGCTGCAAACAGCTATCAAACGCGAAGGCAACGAATTTCTGAACCGCAGTGTTGCACCACGATTTATTGCCATTAAACTTTTGGAAGGCGATGCTGCCGAATCGAATAGAATTAGTCAGTGCATCAATGCAGACGAATTACGCGAGATCGCGCTGAATGAGCAAAAGCGTATCGCGAACATCTTTAATGATGATACTGAAAGTGTGATAACCGATGCAAAATACGGATTCATTGAAGGAGCCTTGAGAGAGACCTTCAAAGAAGCCACAGAGCAGAGCACCAACAAAAGTCGCGAAATCGACCGCTTGCTTACCCATCGATTTTGGAGTTATCCGGTTTTTCTGCTAGTAATTTGGGCAATTTTTCAAGCAACTTTTTTGCTTGGCAGCTACCCAATGGAATGGATAGAAATAGGTGTGTCAATGCTTGGAACTCTTTTGGCAAGCACAATCCCCGAAGGTATTTTGCACGATTTACTGGTTGATGGAGTTGTTAGCGGAGTTGGCGGTGTGATTGTCTTTCTCCCCAACATCCTCATCTTATTCTTTTTTCTCAGCCTTCTCGAAACGACAGGTTATATGGCCCGCGTTGCATTTATCGTGGATAAGATCATGCACAGGGTTGGGCTGCATGGTCGTTCGTTCATTCCACTGCTGATGGGATTCGGGTGCAATGTACCGGCCGTGATGGCTACACGAACCATCGAAAACCGGAGCGACAGGCTAGTAACCATGATGATTATTCCATTCATGTCGTGCAGCGCAAGGTACCCAGTCTATATACTGATAATCAGCGCCTTTTTTACGTCCTGGCAAGGAACTATCCTGTTTGGCATTTACCTTACAGGCATATTTTTTGCAGTCCTGCTGGCAATATTGTTCAAAAAAACACTATTCAAAACGCAGGAAATACCATTTGTAATGGAGCTGCCGCCCTACAGGGTGCCCACTGCGAAATCAGTGCTGAGGCAAACATGGTTCAAAGGCGAGCAGTACATCAAAAAAATGGGCAGCATCATCCTGCTGGCCAGTATCATTATCTGGGCCCTTGGCTATTTCCCAATGGGAAAGGAAATTGACAGAACCTATGACAAAAAGGTTGAAAGCTTGCTGAACAGCCATGAGTCCTTCAGTGAAGAAGAAGCCATTGCTGCAATAAACCACTTGGAACTCGAGCGAAGACTGCTCAAGCAGGAACATTCGCTTATCGGCCGGATAGGTCATTGGATTGAACCCGCTATCGAACCACTCGGGTTCGATTGGAGGATGGGCATTAGTCTGCTTGCCGGTTCGGCTGCTAAGGAAGTTATTATCAGCACCATGGGTGTTTTATATCAAACCGATGCTGACGAAAATCACGTCGATGGGCTCGTTAAGAAACTACAGAACCAACATTACGAATCAGGCCCAAAAATCGGGCAGCCAGTCTTCACTCCGCTTGTTGCTCTCAGTTACATGATCTTCATTTTGATCTACTTTCCATGTGTAGCGGTTTTTGCTGCCATTAAAAAAGAGTCAGGGGCATGGAAATGGCCACTTGTCACTTCAGTTTACACTACACTGCTGGCCTGGCTTGCTGCATTTGTCGTGTTCCAGACAGGCAATATGCTTGGATACTAAATTTTTTATCAAAAGTTTTACCTTAGGATTAAAGCACGTACTTTTACTGCCCAAGTGCTAATATTCATCCTCTTTATTGTAACACACAAAGCTACCCATGAACGTCATCAATAAAGCTGCATTCATTGACACCTTCCAGTACTTCGACAAACATATCGTATTGGAAATCATTGATATTTTTCTTAACGAATATGAGGGTCGTATCAACGCCATACATTCTGACATTGAGTGTGAAAATCTGAAAGCCCTGAAGTTCGATGCACACAGTTTTAAAGGTGTGGTAGCCAATTTTATGGCAGAAGAGACGATGAGCATTGCGCGCGAACTGGAGCATCGCGCAACCGAGGGCAAAAATGAAAACCTCAGTGAGTTGCTGGCTTCACTCAAAAAATCAACTGAGTTTTTAGTCGCCGATCTAATGGAAATAAGAAAGGAATTTGAAGAGTAATCGGTGTTATTCTTTCATTTGGGGTATCTGACAGGCATCGCAAGGAGTTTCCATTGCTCAAAACCGCCATCCATGCTGGCTACATTAACACCACCATGGGCTTGAAGCCAATGGCAAACCCTTACGCTCCTAATACCATGCGCACACATTATTATGTGCTTCATTTCACTTGTATCAAAAATCCATTCAGCAGCCAATGAAAGCGGAAATGAACGGATTCCCTCAATGGCTGGAATGCCCTCATGATATTCTGACAACTCACGAAGATCAATCAGCACAGCCCTGCCGGCAAGCAATTCAACATGGGAATCCATCGAGTTGATGTGCCTGACTCCCGGCAGGTTGAACTCCTGATACTTAGGGTTTTCATAAATCATACTTCATTAACGATTTCGAAACGAAAGTGTTCATAAGTATTACACGAACACGAGCTCTGGGTTTTCATGGGCATGTCGTTCGATTGGTAGCACAAAAAAATAAACATTTGGGTTACCTTTGCCAGCAAACAGTAAAACCGGATGGATATCGTTTACTTTTCCCAGCTCTTGTTTATACAGGTCAGAGTTTTTGATATCATCGACATACTTTTGGTTGCCAGCCTATTGTACAGCTTATACTACCTGCTGAGAGGCACTGCTGCCATGAATATTTTCCTGGGCATTGTATCTATCTTCCTGCTCTGGAGGTTGGTAACGCTGCTGAGGATGGAATTACTGGGCGAGATTCTGGGGGCCTTTGTAAGCGTAGGTTTCATCGCACTTATCATAATTTTCCAGCCCGAGATACGCAGGTTTCTTCTTGCCCTTGGGACCCCAAGATTTATCAGGAAATTCAATGTTTTCTTTCCATTCCTCAGGATTAACGAAACCGGTACTAATACCGATCTTGATTCGATTATCAGCGCATGCATGTCGATGAGTCGTAAATCAACAGGTGCACTGGTAGTAATAACCAGGCAGAATAAGCTTTTCGAATTTGTCCAGACAGGTGTAATAGTTGACGCAGCAATGTCGCAGCCACTCATTGAGAACATCTTCTTCAAAAATAGCCCTCTGCACGATGGTGCCATGATCATCAGCGAGGGTCGGATCCGGGCTGCCGGTTGTATTTTGCCGGTTACAAAAAAACTGGATCTCCCCGGTCGTCCCGGTCTCCGTCACAGGGCAGGAATAGGCATTACTGAACAAAGTGACGCTGTGGCCATCATTGTTTCGGAAGAAACCGGCTCGATCTCACTGGCCTTCGAAGGTCAGCTGAGTCATATGAAAAATGAATCTGAACTTCGCCACGAGCTCATGAACCTACTTGATACATCGGGCGAATAACATCTAAAGTTTAGATTACAGGTCGATAAACCGAACCCGATCCCGTGCGTTAACGTGAGCACAATAGGTTGTAGAGCCAAACCATCGATTACGGCGGAGTGCAACAAAATCATACATTAAATCTGCCCATGAGGTTGGAAGTAAACAAACAATCGCAACACGGCCAGCCCACCGCCAACGATTCGACCGATTCTGATCAGCGCCCTACTTTTAACATGCAGACCATCGTTGTCGATAAGCACCACGCTGTCCGGTAGGTCAGCATCAGCGGCGTATTGCCTCAAAAGGGCCTGCCCTATTTCGGATTTGAGCGCAGCAAATCGGATGAGTGAACCTCTTTCGAGACGAATAATCAGACGCGCCGATGCATTGCAAAGACTGCAATCACCATCGATAAGTAAAACCGGAAGCGTATTCGAAAGCGTCATCTGACAACATCTTCAAGCAGGAGGTAGGCATTCACTTTGGCAATGTTTTCGGGGTGTCCAAAAACATAGAGGATATCGTCCGTTTCGATGGACATTTCCGGACTGAGATTTGTAAGGTACTGTTGACCGCGCCGCAGTGCCAGTACAGTAACTTCAAAACGCTCACGCAACTGGCTTTCCTTCAAGGTTTTACCAACAATCTTATTACCACCACGCTGTACGGGCAGGGTTGCAATTACCATATCGGGTATATGCAGCCGAAGGTGAGGCGGGCAATTGTCGGGCGTACGTGTGCTGCAAAGTAGTTCATAATTATGTGCTCTGATATGATTTACGAACGACTGGACCTTATCGTAAGGAATAAGGTAATGATGCAATACCCTGCTGAAAACCTCTATTGAAGTTTCGAATTCCTCCGGGATCACTTCATCAGCTCCAATGCTTAATATTTCCTCAATTTCGGTCACATACCTGACCCTCACAATGATACGTAAAGTTTCGGAGAGCAACCGCATCTGACTTATGATCTTTTTGGTCGAATTGGGGTCGGAGATCGCAATTACAGCAACGCGCGCCTTATGAACATGAACATGATGAAGGATAACCTCGTCGCCAGCGTCGCCAAATACCACATTCACTCCCTCGGTGCGTGCAGCCTTGAAAACATCCGGATCAAGTTCTACAACTGCATAGGGAATATTGGTTTCGATAGCAGCCCTCGCCACATTGCGGCCATTGACTCCAAAGCCAATAATGAGCAGATGGTCTGTCATATCATGTTGATGCGATACCTCGTGCTGCTTGCGCAATGCCCTGAAAGACATTAGTCTGCGACGAACTTTACGGGGCAGCAACGAACGGATCACAAAATCACTCAAGGGCTCAGCAAAACCCATGACAAATGGGGTGAGTCCCATGGTAATGATGCTCGAAGCTAGAAAATACTGGTATATCTCGCCGGATATCAATTCGTGGCGTATCCCCGCCGATGCCAGCAAAAAGGCAAACTCACCTACCGGAAACAATGCAAATGCTGTCATCAGGGATGTGCGCACGGGATATCTGAGCGCCAGAACAGATAAAAATACGATTAACGATTTAATTATAAACAACATAACAGCCAATGCTAATATTACTGGCAGATGATCTGCGAAGAAGCTGAGATCCAGGAGCATACCCACTGAAACAAAGAAAAAACTCAGGAACAACTCCCTGAACGGAAGTATATTGGCAGTGGCCTGATGGCTGTAATCCGATTCGCTGATAATCAATCCTGCAAAAAAGGCCCCGATAGCCAGTGAAAGTCCCAACTCGTGCGATACCCATGCTACGGAAAAGATGATGGTTACTATGGTTAACAGAAAAAGCTCGCGGTTGCGTGTTTTTATCACCCTATCGAGGATAACCGGAACCACTGTTCGCGACAGAAAATACAATGCTGCAAGAACCAGCCCGAATTTGAGCAACATAATCAGAAGTTCCATGCCTACGTTGCCATCGTCATTGCCAGCCAGTATAGGCACAAGAAGAATCATCGGGATAATCACAACATCCTGAAAAATCAGGATTGCCAGAGATAATTTACCATGGGGACTGGTGGTCAGTCCCTTCTCCTGCAAAAGTTTAAGTACAATGGCCGTACTACTCAGTGCAACAAGAAATCCCAGAAACAATGACTTATTGAAGCTCAAGCCAAAAGCGATGCCTGCAAGTGTCACAACGAATAATGTAATGCTTACCTGCATGCTGCCACCAACAAATACGGCCCTTCCTATGCGTAACAAGCCTTTAATGCTAAACTCTATCCCTATGATGAAGAGCAGAAATATAATGCCGGCTTCGGCAAAAAGCTCCATTTGGTGCGATGACTTTATAAGACCAAGGCCACTCTGACCCAGCAACATTCCGGCAAGCATATAGGCCAGAACTGACGGCAGGCTGAAGCGCTGGAACGCCAGAAAAATAATTATCGATGCACCAAATATGAAGATGACCTCCTTGAGAACGTTGATATCCATACTGAAAATTTGTTTCGTGTTGGTAAGCAAAATACAAAATTAAAGCAAGCAGCCCGTGTGGACTCCACACGGGCTGCTTACCAAACTTGTGTCAGAATGCACTACATACCCATTTTCTTTAACTGGAGGTCAAGGGCGTTATCCAGTTCCTCGCTGAAATCGCTGAGATTTTTCTGGCGGGCAATGTCTGATAACCGCTGAATGACAGCAAGGGCTTCCTGCGATTGGCGTTCGTAGAAAACCGAAAAGCGTGGCGAAAGGCGGCTATAATACTCAAGATCATCAAGATAGCGGTCGGAAAGGGTCCGCATAATTCTGATGGCTTTGTCTGAAGCTCCGGCGTCGAAATAAAGATCAACCCACGGCAACATATAAAAGTCGAATGTGATTTTGTGGTGCGGAAAAAACTCCAGGCTCTTGTCAAGCACCCTTATTGCACTGTCCTTTCTGTTCAGGTTTATCAATGCCTGGGCAGTGCGCATATAGCTTTGTTTAGCTAAGGCCGAATTGCGGTATGATTCACGATCCACCGTTACCTTTTCCTTATGCAGGTTGCCCCAGCTTGCCTGATTTACGAGAACATCAAACGACACTTCCGCGTTTACACCACCCATGTTACGATAGTATTCAGGTGCCAGAACGGGCAAAAAGCGAAACACTACACCCTCCATATGACAATACTTGTCGGCGTCGAGCACCTTACTCACACTGTTGGGATTTGCAAAATAGATGGGTCGCTGCCAGTTGTTGGTTGCGAGAAAGTCGAGCAGCATAAGGTCGTTTTTGTACAAACCGTTTTGCTTCACTTCCCATATAATCTCATCCACAATCATGTCGCGCATACTTGCGGGAACTGCCCCGCTGCGTATGACTGCATCTTTATCTATGGTTATTTTCAGTCGGCGCGAAGGAAGATAATTGATGCGTTCGCCACTCTGCAGCGGCACTTTGGTCTGTTCACGATCATCAGCAATAAACCGAATGGCTTCCATGAGCTCTATGGGTCCCTGAATTCGTTCAAGAACAGGGATATACTCATTCACACCCTTGTTGTACTGTTCGGGTGTAAGCGTCAGGGGAAGCCTTTCGGATTCGTAAACTTTCTTGGCCATCTGATGCACATACCAATCGCCCGATGCCAGCATATAATTGACGACCCTCATGTCGGTACGAAAGTTCTCAACTTCCTGCACATACCAAAGAGGGAAAGTGTCGTTGTCGCCATTGGTGAAGATGACGGAATTGGGAGCACACCCGGTCATGTAGGTCTTTGCAAAATCGCGTGCGGCATAGCGCCCCGAACGATCATGCCCTTCCCAGCCCTCGCTGGCCATAATGGTCGGAACTACCAGACTTATTACAGTGGCGGCCACAACGGTTTGGGTTTTATTGCCCAGAGCTTTCGACAGCATTTCATAAAGCCAAATCACCCCAAATCCTATCCAGATGGCAAAAGCATAAAATGAGCCAGCGTAAGCATAATCGCGCTCACGGGGTTGATACGGTGTCTGGTTGAGGTAAACCACAATGGCAATTCCGGTGAGAAGGAAAAGCATAAACACAACCCAGCTATCCTGTGCATTACGTTTCAGATGCCAGAATAATCCGGCTAAACCCAGCAAGAGAGGGAGAAAATAGAATCGTGCACGCGAAGGGTTTTTCATGCTTTCGGGCAGATTGCTCTGATCTCCCAGACGTATCTTGTCGATGGCGTTGATACCGCTGATCCAGTTGCCCGAGTCAATCTCGCCCTGACTTTCCAGATCGTTCTGCCTGCCAACAAAGTTCCACATGAAATACCTAAAATACATATGGTTAAGCTGATAACCAAAGAAGTAACTCAAATTGTCGCCAAATGAGGGCCGGTACACTACTTCAGAGGTTCCGTCCGATTTGGTAAGTCTGATTGGAATACCATTGTTGGTGTACTGCTTGTAAATGCTGGCATGACTTTGCTTCTGGTTGCTCCACATACGGGGAAATACAGTTGTAAAGCGATCGTCATAAATAGGCTTTGTGCCCAGGCGACGGTCAGTGATAACATATCTACCGGCCTTACGATCCTTAACATAAACCGGTGAACCATCGGCATAGTCAACAACGGGGGCATTGTAGTACTGACCGTGCAGCAGCGGCCAGTCGCCATATTGTTCCCTGTTGAGGTACGCCAACAGTGAGATGGCGTCGTTGGGCTCATTTTCATTGATTGGTGTGTTGGCATTGGATCGGATGATAATCATAAAAAACGATGAGTAACCAATCAGTATAAAAATGAAAGCCAGGATAGTAGCATTGAGTTTGGGCATACCCTTAGCGGCTGTGTAGCGAAGTCCCAAAACTATCAGTGAAATAAGTAGTGCAAAATAAACCAGCGTACCCGAATTAAATGGTAACCCCAGCGAATTAACAAAGAACAACTCGAACTTACTGGCCAGATTAACCACCTGAGGAATCACAAAGCTCATGATAAAGCCCAGAATCGCCAGCGAAACCATACCGGCCAGCACAAAACCTTTGAAATCGGGTTTGAATTTCTTGAAATAGAACACATAAACCACAGCCGGAATAGCCAAAAGGTTGAGCATATGCACTCCGATTGATAAACCAACAAGGTAAGCAATAAACAGCAACCAGCGGTAGTTGTGAGGCTCGTCAGCCACACGCTCCCAGCGAAGTATTGCCCAAAATACAAGGGAAGTAAAGAAGGATGACATGGCGTAAACCTCTCCTTCAACTGCCGAAAACCAGAAAGAATCGCTGAAAGTGTAGGCAAGAGCTCCAATCGCGCCAGCCGATAGCACAAGGTATTGGGCTGATAGATTCTGCTCGTTGCCACCATCAAGTAAAACCTTTCGGGCTAAAAGCGTTATCGTCCAGAAAAGAAAAATTATGGTGAGGCTGCTCGAAAGGGCTGACATAATGTTGACCATCAATGCAACCTGAGTAGGATTGCCAAAAGCAAAAAGGCTGAAAAACCGCCCTATCATTTGAAATAAGGGTGCACCAGGCGGGTGGCCAACCTGAAGTTTGTATGCAGTGGCAATGTATTCGCCACAGTCCCACCAGCTAGCAGTGGGCTCAAGCGTAAGAAAATAAACCAGTGTGGCGATGCCGAAAACAACCCACCCAATCAAGTCATTAAGCTTTCTGAAAGTCATTTTTCGCGATATTGTAACTGCAGATTATGGTTTTACCCAACCGACGCAAAATCTGGTTGGACAGCAAAATTACCCAAATATTGTATCATAACCGCTGCTTTTCTGACATCGTCGCAGGTTGTTTCCAATATCTTAACAATTCCGTGATTCTCAACTGTGATATGCAGAGCACTGCTCAGCTCGTTTCAGAAGATCAGGTAAAAGCTGTTTAAACGAATGCCGCAAATTTCGGGATTGGTCATGCAATTTGCTCATTAAGTGCAAAGTATGTTTGTTTTTAGATTTTTTAGCCTAATATGCATAGGTAATTGTATCAAAAATTCTTAATTTTGCACTCGCTTTCAGGGTAACCTGCAGGCCGAAAGCAAAATAATTGTCCGATGGTGTAACGGTAGCACCGCAGATTTTGGTTCTGCTTGTCTAGGTTCGAATCCTGGTCGGACAACTAAAGTGAAAACCTGCTACCACTGGTGACAGGTTTTTTTGTTGGTTAATGCAAATTCGCCAACAAATTCGCCGAACATGGACAATCGAGGCATTAATCGTTGTATTTTTGCAGTGATTTTTGCGGAGGTTGAAAATACAGAGGGGGACAATGGTCCCCCTTTTAATTGATAGAAAATGATTGATAAGAAACAGATTAGAAGCTGGATTGAGGAATTTTTGGAAGGAACGGACCGATATGTTGTTGACGTTATCGTGAAAAATGATGACGTAATCATGATTTTTCTTGACGCTGACACCCAGCTTACCATCGAACATTGTGTACAGGTGAGTCGTCTGATCGAAAGCAAACTCGACAGGGAAACCCACGATTACGAACTGAAGGTTTCATCAGCTGGCATCGATCATCCGCTTACTCTTTTAAGACAATACCGAAAAAACATCAATCGTACTGTGAAGCTTTTACTCGACGACCAGAGCGAAATCACTGGCATTATCACCGCAGTTGACGACAATGGCATCGGCTTGACACCTGTTATCACAAAGAAACGCAATAAACTGCAACAGACTGAAACAGCTCCAGAACAAATCATTGCATTTACCAGGATCAAAGAAGCAAGAATACAAATCAGTTTCCAATAATAAACCACTTCCATCAATGGACAGCATCAACCTTGTAGAAAGCTTTTCGGAATTTAAGGAGTTCAAGAATATCGATCGCGAACGACTTATGCGCATCATAGAAGATGTATTTCGATCGGTAATCATCAAAAAGTATGGCTCCGACGAAAATTTCGATATCATTGTCAACGTGGACAAAGGCGACCTCGAAATCATTCACAATCGCATCATTGTCGACGATGGCGAAGTGGAAGATGCTGCCCGTGAGATCGCGCTTTCCGATGCCATTAAGATTGAGCCTGACTTTGAAGTTGGCGAAGAAGTTTCTGAATCCATCAGCATCAATGCATTCGGGCGCAGGGAAATTCTCAACATTCGTCAGGCACTCGTATCGAAAGTCATGGAGTACGAAAAAGACAATGTATATCAGAAGTACAAGGACAAAGTTGGCGAAATCATTGTCGGAGAAGTATATCAGATCTGGAGGCGCGAAATCATGGTGCTTGATGATGAGGGTATCGAACTACTGCTCCCGAAAAGCGAGCAAATACCTAGTGATTTCTATCGGAAAGGCGAAACCATCAGAGCTGTGGTGCTTAAAGTTGAGATGAAAAACAACACCCCTCATATTATCTTGTCTAGAACATCGGAGATTTTCCTGCAAAGGCTCATCGAAGCCGAAGTTCCTGAAGTTTATGATGGGCTTATCACCATTAGACGAATTGTTCGCGAACCCGGGCAGCGTGCAAAAATTGCCGTTGAGTCATACGACGACCGCATCGACCCTGTTGGTGCATGCGTGGGCATGAAAGGCTCACGCATTCATGGTATCGTGCGTGAGCTCCGGAATGAAAATATCGATGTGATCAATTATACCACCAACCCTTCCCTGTTCATTTCGCGTGCATTGAGTCCTGCTAAGATTAGCAGCATTCATATTGAGGAAGAAACCAAACATGCCGAGGTTTTCATGCGTCCCGATCAGGTTAGCCTTGCCATTGGTAAAGGCGGATATAATATTAAACTTGCCGGAAAACTAACCGGTTATGAGATTGACGTTTACCGCGATTCTGATATCGACTCTGAAGATGTTGATCTTCAGGAATTTAATGATGAAATCGATCAGTGGATTATTGATCAGCTTAAATCCATTGGCTGCGACACTGCCAAAAGTGTTTTGCAGTTAAGTCCTTTGGAACTTGAACAGCGCACCGATCTTGAGATCGAGACGATACACGAAGTGATCCGTATTCTGAAAGCCGAGTTTGAATAAATCTCATATTTTTGCAGCTTGTTAAAAAAGATTAAGAATCTCATTCTCACCATGACAGAAAGCTCAACGACAGTACGATTAAGCAAGGCGGCCAAAGAGTTCAACGTTGGCACTGCCACCATTGTTGAGTTTCTGAGCAAGAAAGGTCACACCATCGACCCGAATCCTAATACCCGACTTACTGTAGAGGCATACGAACTTGTACGTAAGGAATACAGCCAGGAAAAAAAGGTCAAGGAAGTTTCGAAACAGATCGAGATGGGTGGCAGCAACAGGAAAACCATAACTGCCGAGTTGGTAAGTCAGCCATTCGAAGACGAAGAAGACATCGATACCAACAACCTGATCAGAACTTCGCGCATTTCGACTGCACCTGCGAAAACTCAGGCTGCTGCACCACCAGCACCTGAACCACATAAGGCTGAGCCTAAACCGGCAGTGGAAGCACCACAGGAACCCGTTACCGCACGGGAGGAAAAACAACCTGAACCATCTGCTGTAAAATTGGAGAAAATTGACGAGCCTGCTGAACAAGTCGTTCTTCAGGCCCCTGCAACTGCTGCAGCCGAGACCCCTGTTATTCCTCAAGTTGAAACCAGGGAACCAGAAATCGTCACACCTACTGAAGAATTACCACAAGCCCAAAAGTCAGATGGCGAACTTAAGATCCTTGGCAAGATTGACCTCGACAGCCTGAACCAAAAGACTAAGCCAGGCAAAAAGACCAGGGACGAACGCCTCAAGGAGAGCGAAAAACGTAAAGAAGAAGAAAAGGCAAAACGCGAACAGGAAGCAGCGGCCCGGAAGAAAGCCGAATCTGATGCAGCGAAGGCCGCTCAGGCTGCCAAACCCGCAGCACCCGAGCCCATTCAGAGTTCCACGCCAACAGCACCAGCCGCCGAACCGGAACAAATGGTCAGACCGGATAATTTCCTCGCCACCAAGGTTGATAAACTCAGCGGGCCAAAAGTATTGGGCAAGATTGACATTTCTTCATTTACAAACACGCCTTCTAAGCCTAAACCAGTTGCAACCTCATCCGACCCTAAACCAGGGCAGGATGGCAAAAAGAAAAAGCGGAAACGAATAAAAAATAAAGGCGCCGAACAAACCCCGCCACCTGCACAGGATAGTAGACCGGGACAGCCCCGCGACCTGCATAGAAAAGGAAAGCCTGCGCCAAGGAAGGAAGAAAAGGTGGAGGTTTCGGACGAAGAAATACAGCGTCAGATAAAAGAAACCCTTGCACGCCTGACAGCCCCTGGAAAATCGAAGGCAGCCAAACATCGCCGCCAGAAACGAGAGGCCTTTTCCGACAAAATGGCCGAAGAGATGGCACGTCAGGAAGAAGAAAAGAGTATCCTGAAGGTTACCGAATTTGTTACGGTGAACGAGCTTGCCACTATGATGAATGTGCCGGTAACCAAGGTCATTGGCACCTGCATGAGTCTTGGGCTTGTAGTGTCCATCAACCAGCGCCTTGATGCAGAAACCTTGTCGGTTGTTGCCGATGAGTTTGGCTTCAAAGTGGAATTTACAACAGAAGACATTCAGGAAATTATTGCCACAACAGAGGAGTTTGACGACCCGGCTGATCTCCAACCAAGAGCGCCGATCGTGACCGTAATGGGTCACGTTGACCATGGCAAAACCCTCCTGCTCGACTATATTCGCAAAACCAATGTTGTATCCGGCGAGGCGGGTGGCATTACCCAACATATTGGTGCATCGGAGGTTATAACTGAAAAAGGAAAGAAAATTACTTTCCTCGACACTCCTGGCCACGAAGCCTTTACGGCCATGCGTGCCCGAGGTGCAAAACTTACAGATGTTGCAATCATCGTTATTGCTGCCGACGACAGCGTGATGCCTCAGACCCGCGAAGCCATCAACCATGCGCAGGCTGCCGGAGTGCCCATAGTTTTTGCGATTAATAAGGTGGACAAACCGACTGCCAACCCTGAAAGAATCAGGGAGCAGCTTGCAAATATGAACTTTTTGGTAGAAGAATGGGGCGGAAAGTATCAGAGTCAGGAAGTTTCGGCAAAAAGTGGACACGGCATTGACATGCTGCTTGAAAAGGTTCTGCTCGAGGCTGAAATTCTCGATCTGAAAGCCAACCCAAAAAAGTTGTCCAAGGGAACAGTAATCGAGTCGGCTCTTGACAAAGGCCGTGGATATGTTGCCAAGATTCTTGTCCAGGACGGTACACTTAGGATAGGCGACCTAGTAGTGGCGGGAACAGTTTTCGGAAAAGTAAAGGCCATGTTTAACGAACGTAACCAGTCCGTAAAGCAAGCCGGGCCATCAACCCCAGTGCTTATGCTTGGGCTGACCGGAGCGCCTCAGGCGGGTGATGCCTTTGTCGTGATGAAAGATGAAAAAGAGGCGAAATCCATTGCCATGCGTCGCCAGCAGTTGCAGCGCGAACAGGGCTTGCGTACACAGAAACATATTACCCTGGATGAAATTGGGCGACGCATTGCCATTGGCGACTTCAAAGAATTGAACCTCATCGTAAAAGGCGATGTGGACGGTTCGGTGGAAGCACTCAGCGACTCCTTACTCAAGCTTTCAACCGACGAGGTTCAGGTGAACGTAATCCACAAATCTGTTGGCGCAATCACCGAATCGGATATCATGCTCGCATCAGCCTCAAATGCAGTAGTTATCGGTTTCCAGGTACGTCCGAGTATGAGTGCACGCCGGCTTGCCGAAACAGAAGAAATCGACATCCGTCTCTACAGCATCATCTACACTGCCATCGAAGAAATCAAAGCAGCCATCGAAGGCATGCTTTCACCTGAAATTGAAGAGGTGATTGTCTGCAACCTCGAAGTACGAGAAACCTTCAAAATCACAAAGGTTGGAACTGTTGCTGGCTGTATGGTGCTCGACGGAAAAGTATCGCGCAATACAAAAATCAGGCTCATTCGCGATGGCATTGTTATCTATAGTGGAAACCTGGGATCGCTCAAACGCTTTAAGGACGATGTCAAGGAAGTATCAGCAGGCTATGAATGCGGTCTGAACATCGATGGCTTCAATGATCTTAAGATTGGTGATATTATTGAGGGCTATACTGAAAAAGAAGTGCAACGTAAACTTTAATGTTCTGTGAATCAATAATAAAGGGGCTTTGAGCCCCTTTTTATTTAGCGCCAGATGGTTTGTGTCCTGTCGGGTCCTGTCGAGATTATGTTAACCTTTACACCAGTCCTCTGCTCAATGAGATCGATATAATTCCTGAACTCCGTAGGCAGCTCTTCAAAATGCTTTATCTTATTAATATCTGTATTCCAGCCGTCCAGAACTTCATAAACAGGCTCAGGACAAACTGACGAAGCATCAAACGGAAGGTGATTAACCGGTTCACCATCAATGATATATGATGCTGCAATCTTGATCTTTTCAAAGCTATCCAGTACGTCAGGCTTCATCATCACAAGCTCGGTCACCCCATTGAGCATGATGGCATAGTTGAGGGCCGGGAGGTCGAGCCAGCCGCAACGGCGTGCCCTGCCGGTGGTTGAGCCGAATTCGCGCCCACGTTCACGCATGAGTGCACCAGTGTCATCAAAAAGCTCAGTCGGGAAGGGTCCGCTTCCAACACGTGTACAGTAAGCTTTGAATACACCAAGCACCCTTCCGATGGCCAAAGGAGATATGCCAAGTCCGGAACAAACCCCCGCAATGGTTGTATTTGAGGAAGTTACGAATGGGTAACTGCCAAAATCGATGTCGAGCAGCGAACCCTGAGCACCCTCAGCAAGAACATTCTTACCATTGACAAGCAGCTCATTGATAAAGTACTCGCTGTCGACAAGTTTCATTTCTTTAATGCTTTGCGCCGACTCGAGCCATGCCTTTTCATACAACTCAAAACTGAGACCATCGATCAGGTAGTAAGAGTAATCGAAACCATAAAGTTCGACCAATGCCAGGTGCGTTTTCATGAGTTTCTGGTATCTTGCCATGAAATCAGGCGACTCGATATCACCAATCCGGAGGCCATGACGACTTACTTTGTCAGTATAAGCCGGACCGATGCCTTTCAATGTTGAACCAATTTTTCCGACGCCTTTGGAAGCCTCCAGAGCCGCATCGAGCAGACGGTGCGATGGAAGGATGAGATGGGCCTTGCGACTCAGGTATAGGTTTTGTATCGGGTAATGACCAGCATTTTGCAATCCGGTGATCTCGCGTTGCAGAATCAGTGGATCGACAATCACACCATTTCCAATCAGATTAGTTGTATCGGGATTGAAAATTCCTGATGGAATGGTATGCAACACAAATTTTTTGCCTTCAAATTCAATGGTATGACCTGCATTGGGCCCCCCCTGAAATCGGGCGACAACATCATAGCGAGGCGCAAGCACATCGACTATCTTTCCTTTGCCTTCGTCGCCCCATTGCAGGCCGAGCAATACATCAACCTTCGCATTCTTCATTTTAGGTCTGTTGTTGAATCAAAAAAATGCCCCGGAAGGGGCAAAAGTACGCATAATGCAAGGCATTACTGCCCATTGCTTATGAAAATTTCTTTGATTAAGCCTGCCTTGCGGTAGCTTCCGAACTTTTCCGGCGGCCATAAAATGTCAGCGCATGATGCGTAATCTCAACACCAAGAAGTTCTTCAACCGATTTCTGAATTTCCTGAATGCGCGGATCACAAAACTCAAGAACAGCACCATCCTCGATGCTGACAAAATGATCGTGCTGACGAAACTTGAACGAACGTTCGAACTGGGCACAATTATTGCCAAACTGATGCTTGGTAACCAATGAACAGTCGAGCAGAAGCTCAATGGTATTGTACAAGGTGGCGCGACTGACGCGGTATTTGTTGTTCTTCATCCTGACATAGAGTGTCTCGATATCAAAATGACCATCGGTGGCATAAATCTCCTTCAGGATTGTGAACCGCTCAGGTGTTTTGCGATGTCCACGCTGTTCCAGGTAATCAGTAAAAATTCTTTTGACGGTTTCGAAAGTGTCGTTTGTATTCTCGCTCATGTTTTATTAGCTCTTTGCTGTCAATTGCAGGCATTTGTTCTATGGTGAATCTGGCAAAACGCTTTACGGACAGCATGGGTTTTCAACCTGTAAAAGTAGCACTTTTCGCGAATATTTAGAATGTTTTTAAATAAAAAAGAAGCCTGAATGGATGCAATCAATCGATTAGATTTGAAAAAAATCATTAAGAATGCTTGACAGTTTTTTCAGGGATATTCTTCATGGCAAAGGCATTATGGCAGGTGAAGCGCTTTCCACCAGCGGACTAATGGACGAAGTGATGCGCTCTATGCCAGATAGCACTGATTTATTGCGGCGCTTCAAAAATGCCTATGATGCCTACATGATGATGCGGAGCGACCTCGAAATGCGTCATAAGATTCCGGATGTTTGGCAGATGCAGTTAAATAGCTGCAAATCGGAGCTTGTTTTTTGCAGCAAAGCCTTGAGCGAATTTCTCGGGGAGCATGGACTTTCGCATATTGGCGCATCCTACCTGTCTCATTTTTAACTAAAAATGAAGGTTTCGCAGATTTATTCAGAAAAAATTCGGAAATTTGCGGTCCGAATTCATCATTGTAAAATCACAAATTATCAGTTATGCCAGTAAGAATGAGATTACAAAGACATGGAAAGAAGAATAATCCCTTCTACCATATTATAATTGCGGATGGTCGTGCACCACGGGATGGCAGGTTTATCGAGAAGATTGGCACTTACAACCCCATGACTAATCCAGCAGAAATCAACATCGACACCGATCGTGCAATCAAGTGGCTCGGAGATGGCGCACAGCCATCCGATACCGTCCGCGCGATTTTGTCGTATAAAGGAATCCTTTACAAGCGTCACTTATTGAAGGGTGTAGCCAAATCGGCCCTGACACTTGAACAGGCCGAAGCTAAGTTTCAGGAATGGCTAATTGCAAAGGAAGCCAAGATTGAGGCAAAGAAAAAGGCCATCAGCGAAGGTCAGAGAAACGAAAAAAGGAAATCTTTTGAAGCAGAATCCCGTACCAGAGAGCAGAAGGCTGCCGAAGTAGCCAAAAAGAGACTTGCCCAAATGGAAGGCAATACTCAGGAAGCGGCTGCCGCTGAAGATTAGAAGGCTTGCACAATTCGCAAAAAAGCCGGCCTGCGCCGGCTTTTTATATTTTTGAACTAACCACATGCACAAAGGGTATGAAAAAGGAGGATTTTTTTTATTTCGGTAAAATTATCAAGACACACGGTATCAAAGGCGAGCTCAGCATCCGTATTGATGCTGATCAGCCTGCTCTCTACGCCCGTATGAAGACACTCTTTATTGAGATGAACGCGAAATTGGTTCCATTTTTTGTTAAAAACGTCAGCATCAGGAACGATAAGGCCTATGTGATGTTGGAGGATATCGACTCGGTTGACAAAGCGTTGACATTAACAGGCAAAGAACTTTATTTGCCTATCGAACATTTACCCAGGCTCAGAGGCAATAAGTTTTACTTTCACGAAGTAAAGGGGTTCAGGCTCGTGGACGAAGTGTTTGGCGAAATAGGCCCTATAGCACAGGTGATCGAATATCCTGGACAATCAGTTTTTCAGGCATTCAACAGTGGCAAGGAAGTGCTGATTCCTGTGCATGACCAGTTTATCCTGAAAGTGGACAGGCGTACAAAAACCATCAATATCAAGGCTCCAGATGGTCTTATTGAAATGTACATGAATGGCTAGCATGTTAGGCCCCTTTCATTTCAAGCATTTCAGCCTGTTGCATCATCGTGCTACCATGAAAGTAGGAACCGATGCAGTTTTGCTCGGTTCGTGGGCTGGAATCGACAATGTCAGGTATTTTCTTGATGCCGGAACGGGTTCGGGCATCCTGGCCTTAATGGCTGCGCAGCGAAACCAGTCAGCCATCATACATGCCATTGATATTGACGGTGATTCAGTGGAAGAGGCCACAGCTAATTTTTTGAGGTCGCCCTGGAGCGACAGGATTTATTCCAGCCACGCCGACCTGAGAACTTACGAACCTGAGCAAGACATACACTATGACCTGATTTGTTCGAATCCTCCATTTTTTGAACACCACCTCCGAACGCGCAATACACGCCGTAACCTGGCCCGTCATACGGACACCCTGACATTTAAAGATTTACTGGCTTCCTGCAACCGACTACTTGCACCCAATGGCTCTATTGCCATTGTACTCCCTTGGCAGGTTGGTAAGCAAGTGCTTTCCATGGCTCCTTCATTCGATTTGTGGCCGGCCAGAATACAGTACATCATTCCGGTTGAAGGTCGCGAGTCCAACAGGATGAATCTTGAGCTCCGAAAAAATCCAGATATTAAACCTGTGGTATCAAGTTTTATTATTCGAAAAGCAGACATGCGATTCACTGAAGAATATGATGAGCTGCTTAAAGATTTCTATCTGGGTATTGGCAAATGAATCCCCACTGGTATATTTGCTGTAAAATTAGTCCATGAAGCCTTCCGGATTTTTAATCTCCCTGCTTCTATCAGCACTCGCGCTTAGTTCCTGTGTTAATGAAGTCGGGCTTAAGAAGCCGCTGGTCATTGCACTTACCAAGGAGCGAAAGATTGAGGGCAAGAAATACGGGCAGTGGTTACACAGACAGGATAGCAACGTGCGTTTTATTTACCTTTCCGAAGTGGCAATTGAGCACCTGGCCGACAGCCTCGCCATTGCTGACGGCATCCTTTTTACCGGCGGGGCCGATATTCATCCCGGAAATTATGGAAAAGCTTATGATACAGTTCGTTGCGGTGCCATCGATACCATGAGGGATCGTTATGAGCTTGAATCCTTTCGCATAGCAACTGAGCTGAATTTGCCTGTGCTCGGCATTTGCCGGGGATTGCAGATGATTAATGTTGCCATGGGCGGCACTTTGTTCGTAGATTTGCCACAGGACAAAGGAACAGGCGAGCTTCATCGCGTGGGTAGCGAAGATTGGTCGGAGCACCCCGTAACCCTAATCCCGGGCAGCAGGATTGCTGCGCTTGTCAGCAAGTCTATTGTGGTCGTTGCCAGCAATCACCATCAGGGCATCGAACAACTGGCCCCCGGTTTGACCGTTGCTGCCACTTCGCCGGATATACTCATCGAAGCAATTGAAAGTGTAAAGGATAGCAGGCAATGGATTATGGCGGTGCAATGGCATCCTGAATGGATGGATCACGATGATCCATTATCTAACGAAATTGGTAAAACTTTCCTGCGCGAAGCCGAAGCCTTCCGGTCGGCCAAACGATAAAATCTAATTTTTCCCATATCCTCACATGAACAAAGACGCGTTGACCCATCTGAAGGCTGTATTGGCCATGGTTTTCTGGGGCATGTCGTATCTGTGGTCCAAAAAAGTCTTTGAGTTTATCGACCCTGCCTCAACGGTTTTTTTCAGGCTCCTGATATCAACGGTATTCCTGATGGGGCTTTTGGTCGTCCGGAAACAACTTTCGCGAATTAATATGCAGCAGATCAAACTTCTGGCCATTGCTGCCCTGTTCAATCCCTTCCTATATTTTTTATCGGAGAACTTCGGCCTGAGGTTGGTATCGCCAACAATAAGTGCTGTTATTATTGCTACAATTCCGGTGTTTATGCCTTTGGTTGCATTTTTAACCTTACAGGAGAGGATAAGTTTATTGAATATTGCCGGCTTATTCGTTTCGTTTGCAGGCGTACTTGTAATGGTTATTGACCGAAGTCTGAACCTAAGTGCATCGCCACTCGGTATTGTGTTGCTTTTTCTGGCTGTGGCCTCTGCCCTGGTGCATGGCATAATCCTCAGAAAGCTCACTTTCAGCATGGAACCCCTTTCCATCATTGCCATCGAGAACAGTCTCGGAGCCGTATATCTCATCCCGTTCCTTTACTTTTCCGGTGGAAGTCAGGCATTTGCACTTCCACTCAATGGTGAACTGATGCTTAATCTAATGCTGCTTGGCATCTTTGCCAGCTCAGCAGCCTATGTCTTTTATGCATCCACAGTGAAACGATTTGGTATCACCAAAGCCAACTTCTATGCCAACCTTATTCCAGTTTTTACAGCATTCTTCAGCTGGCTGATGCTCGGCGAAACCATAGGGACAGACAAAATGGCCGGAATTGCACTGGTAGTGGTTGGCGTAGTTTTGGCACAGAAGCGAAAATTTAGCACCCAATGATAATGAAAAGCATTTTGATTCTTGGTGGTGGTCTGGTTGGCCGGCCTATGGCTCTTGACCTCAAGGAAAGCGGAGGTTTTGATGTGACGGTAGCCGATCATTCGGAATTAGTCATAAAAAAACTGCAAGGCGAAGGCATACAGGCTATTAAAGCTTACCTGTCTGACATGAAACTGTTGGAGAAATTGGCTCAGAAATATGAAATATTTGTAAATGCGGTGCCCGGCAGCCTTGGATTCCGAACCCTCGAGGTCCTGGCAAAAAGTGGCAAGCAAGTTGTTGACATTGCATTCTATGCTGAAGACCCAAGGCAATTGGACGAAATAGCACGTATGCACGGCAGTTGCATCATTTGCGATATGGGTGTAGCTCCGGGGATGAGTCATCTTCTGAGCGGTTATGCTGCCTCTCAGCTCAGCCTCATTCAGGAGCTCAAAATTCTTGTTGGAGGACTTCCTGTTGAGCGCAGGATGCCCTGGCAGTACAAGGCGGTGTTTTCGCCCTCTGATGTGATTGAGGAATACACAAGACCGGCCAGGTTGGTACGTAAGGGGCAAATTGTGGTGAAAGAAGCCCTAAGCGAAGCCGAACTCATTGATTTTGAAGGCATCGGAACACTGGAGGCTTTTAACAGCGATGGGCTTCGAACGCTAGCTTATACCATCAAAGCGGAAAACATGGTAGAGAAAACCCTTCGGTATCCGGGCCATATTGATGCGGTAAAGCTGCTTCGCGACAGTGGTTTCTTCGGCACAAAGCCCTTAAATACAGATGGAAAGCAAGTGATTCCAATTCAATTGACCTGTGCACTGTTATTTGACCAGTGGAAGCTTCAGCCAGGCGAGGCCGACATCACGGTGATGCGCATAGAAGTGAAAGGGAAAACACACGATGGCAACCAGAAGTACATGCGATGGGATTTGATTGACCATTTTGATCATGCGAAAGGCATTCATTCCATGGCACGCACCACAGGATATGCCGCCACAGCCGCAGCAAGACTGCTTTCAGCAGGTCATGTACATAAGCCTGGAATCCATATGCCTGAGCAAATAGGAGCTGACGGGCATGCAGTACGTTTCATGCTGTCTGACATGGAACAGCGTGGCATATTTTACCATTACACCGAAAATGAAGGTTAGGAGATGATAACCAGCCGTTCTAATCCAAAAATCAAACAGCTTGTAAAGCTTCAAAAGCCTCGCGAACGACGGGCATCCGGGCTTGTTATCATAGAGGGCATCCGTGAAATCAGGCGTGCATGGGCCTCAGGCTGGACGTTTAGTGAACTCTTTGTGTGTGAAGATCTGGTGAAATTTGCCGACAGGCATTTCATTGATGAACTTTCTTCACAGTGTCAAACGGAGCGCATTAGCACTGAGGCTTTTGAGCATGTGGCCTATCGCGAGAATTCGGATGGCTTGCTGGCGCTGGCCAGAAAACCCAAACTAAGCCTTAGCTCCTTAATGCCGGGCAACAACCCATTGATCCTGGTCGTTGAATCGGTTGAAAAGCCTGGCAATCTGGGTGCTATCATGCGCACTGCCGATGCGGCCGGTGTGAATGCAGTTCTGGTTTGCGATCCGGCTACTGACCTTTTTAACCCCAACACCATCCGGTCGAGTGTGGGATGTATTTTTACAGTTCCTGTCAGGGCATGCACATCACAGGAAGCCTTTGATTGGCTTAAAGATCATAAGATCTCTGTTGCATCAACAACCCTTGAAGGATCGACTGATTATCTGGATGCTGACCTAACTGGTCCCGTTGCAATTGTGATGGGAACTGAAGCCGACGGACTCAGCCGCTTTTGGACCGAAAACGCACACCATCGCATTAGAATCGAAATGAAGGGCATTGCAGACTCGCTCAATGTTTCAGCTGCCGCAGCCATTGTTACTTTTGAAGCCATCAGACAACGGAGGAAGGCTGATTCGCTCAGAACCCGGTGAGTTTATTGATCTTTTGAAACATGATTCCGGCCTGAACTGGTTTGGCAATATAATCATCACAACCTGCCTCGTAAGCACGTTGCTCATCGCCACTCAGACCATAAGCTGTAATTGCTATCACCGGGATATCCGGCCTCAGCGATTTGATAAGCTTTGTGGCTTCATAACCATCCATTACAGGCATCTTTATATCCATGAGCACAAGGTTTAAATCTTTTTTCAACCTGACTTGCTCCACTGCTTGCTCTCCATTGGTCGCTCTATAGATCTGAGCCTTAAGCTTCCTTTCCATTAACAACTTCAAGACCAAAAAATTACTATCCTCATCTTCTGCAATAAGAACATTCGGATGGGTGTCGTGCTGATCCGCACTTTCAAGGCCTTTTTTCACAATTTTCTCAACCTCTTTGACAGGCAATGCTACCCTGAACGTTGAGCCTACTCCCTTTTGCGATTCAAAGCTTATCGTTCCGCCTAATAAGCTAACAATCCGCCTGACGATGGGCAAACCCAGACCACTCCCATCGAACTTTCGTTTGTTGGAGAAATCCTCCTGTACAAATAAATCAAATATTTTATCATGGAAAAGGTGATCCATGCCCTGACCGGTGTCTTTAATTTCAATTATTATGCTTTCTTCTCTTAGTTCAGAATTAACCGCAACACCACCTTGCTGTGTAAATTTTACAGCATTTTCCAGCAGATGTGACACTACCTTTTCGAATAAAGACCTGTCGGTATTGAGGGTTTGGTTTTCAAAGTTTTTACTGACCGTAAATGTCAGGCCCTTTCTTTTGCATTGGATATCAAATTCATCAAGAATGGGCTTCATCAAATCATCATAGGAGATATCACTCAATATCACCGGCATATGCCCCGACTCGAGCAGGGAGATATCCATGTACTGGGTAATGGTACGAAGCAATCTGCTTGTACTTGCGCTAAGGATTTCTATCATTTCCTTCTTCTCATCCAAATCCAGGTCGGGATTCGAGAGTATTTCGGAGGCACCGCATATGCCGTTGAGCGGGGTGCGCACCTCGTGAGAAATATTGTTAAGAAAAGCTGTTTTGATCTTATCCCCTGCTTCGGAGCGTTTGTGTGCTTCGCTTAGCGCAAGATTCAGTTCGCGCATATGCGAATTGCTTGATGATAGCTCTTCGTTCATCAACTGCAACTCCTCGTTTTGCTGCTGCAGCCTTTCCTCACTATCACGCAATACCTTCTCGATCATGCGTTGTTCAGTAACATCCCGAACAATACCAAAAATCAGTCTTTGTTCATTATAGATCACTGAAACAAGGCTGATTTCGACATCGATGACCTTTCCCGTTTTTGACAGTTGCTGGAAATCGAAACGCGGTGGTGGATTATCGCCACGTTTCCGCATCTCCCGCCTTTTCTCTGATATTTCACGGCTCTTGGGAGTGTACAAACTGCTGATGTTGAAATCAGGTGATGTAAGCTCCTCGCGCGTGTACTCCACCATGTCTGCAAATGCTTGATTAACCCACAAAAAGCGTTCGTTTTCAAGCATGAAAATGCCATCAAAAGACGATTCCACCAATTTACTGAAGCGTTCCTCAGCTTCAGTCAACTGTTGAAGGGCTTTCTTAAAAGCAATCCACGAATTGATGACAAATTGCAACTGCCGCACAAAAGGTTCCTGCTCCTTTGCGTATTCACCTAAAGGGACAATGTCAGCACGGCCATAAAGTTCAATGGTGCCTATGACACTATTATCATCTAGAATCCCGCAATGTACGATAGACTGCATACCAACAACAGATAGATTGCATTCCTCGCAAATAGGTAAATCCTTGTACTTGATTATCAATACACTATCTGAGCTTTGCTGATAATCCTGATTATATCTGCGGCATAGCCAGGCTAAAGCATCGCTCATCGAACCGGTTACGGTGAGTTGATGGCTCAAATCGCGGATTATTTCGAGCTCTTTTACCCTGCTTTGAAGCTGCAAGGTTCTTTTGTGTACCGCGTTCTCAAGTCCAAACCAACCTGAGCGGATATTATACACGACCAATGCAAGCAGTAGTGTTCCCAGCGAAGTGATCATAAACAACAACGAACCCTTGCGGTAGGGTGCTATGGCATCGAACGCCTGAGAATCGTGGGTGGTCATGTAAAAAACCCTTCCTGCAAACAGAAGAGGTTTAATGGTCGAAAGGGAAAAATCCTGCATAAGCTTGTGATTATTATGAGGCAAATGCAGATTGTTGTGCTCGGGGGGAAACGAAGCCAACCAGATAAATGAGTTGTGCGAATGCTCATCCCGGACCGCTAAGCCTAAAGGAAGTATTTTATTCATCGGATTGCCATCGTTCATCTTGTCGTTAAGCAATACCTGAATGTCGATAAATGCCACGATAAAACTCGAACTAGAATTTTCCCTCGATTGCGCCGTTTTACGCAGCGGTTGAACAACAACAAGGGAATTTCCATCACCTGAATAATTACTCTGATGCGTTGTCAGGCTGCAATATACAAGTCCCGTGCTTGAAGAGTTCTCAAGCAACGAAAGAATTTCAGGATGGCGATCTAAGTTTAAGTCTGATTGGGAAGTGTCAGGATTTCGCCTTGCACACATTGCCAGAGAATATTTTGGTGTACCAGCTCCCTCAAGCGTATTTTCCTTATTGATTACCAGAAATGCCTTGTGCATTTCGTTGCCTTCAAATAAAGCGTTGCAGAAAGTTCTGAATTCATCAGTAGTAACCTCCTCACTGGATTCAAAATATTTATTTATAAGAGTGATGTCGGAGTGTAATTCTGTGAAGGCGGTTCTCATGCTATGGTACTTCCCGTTTATAAAACTAAGAAACATTGCTTCGCGCTCCTTCGCCGCTGAGCTTTCGGATGCAAGTTTTACGAACCAGGCAATAGCAAAGCCGAGAAAGAAAATTACAACAGCCTCCACTACAAACAAACGGCGATATCTTAAACGGTGCAATACCATGAGCAGAGCAACGGATAACAGTAGAAATCCTACCGTCGCGTATAAAAAAACCCATAAAAAATTGTTCGTTGCCTTTTCACTTGATTGCGAGGGGCGGGGCCTGAATGCAAGTATGAAACTTTCAGTTTGGCCATTGCCAGTCAAAAACGGATAAAAAAACATTCCGCTCCCCGGATCAAACATTACCTCCTTATATTTTAATGCTTCTGATGCCGTGGCCAAATTATTGTCAATATTGCTGTAATCGCCGGAAGCCATCTGCACAATCAGCGAGTCGCCCTCCAGCCTGAGAATGCCCAATGTGCCTAATCCTTCACTTTTTCTAATCTCGTGCAGGTAATTTGTAATTCGTTGCCTGACAGCTTCATTGCGGTTTGCTTCATTTTTGATATATTTCCTGAGTACCAATGAACCCATTAAAACATTCTGGATGCTACGTGCCTGATCTACGTAAATTTGATTTTGCGATTCGGGAGGTTTGATAAGATTCCTCTGGGTCAATGAAAAGGCATAGACAAGCGAAATTCCCAGCAGACTTCCCAATAACACCACTACAACATAATAGTTAATTAACCGCTTCATATTGAATGCTTTATATAAATCAACCGATCTGGCTAGCAATATGACAAATTCTCTCAAAGATATGAATTGAATGCCTGCAAATCAACATTTTTGTGCAATAGTTTAGATAATGGGAACGATGCACTTTTGATTAGTTATGCAGCCGCATTTAAAAGTAATGAAGCATATCGAATATAAATTCGGAGGCACTTCGGTGGGCAATGCCGAACGATTCAGGGCAGTTGTGCCGCTCATTGCAACAGACTAGCCAAAAATTGTTGTGCTTTCGGCTATGGCCGGCACCACAAACGCATTGGTGGCTATTGGGCAAGCACTCTACGAAGGCAGACATGCAGATGCAATTCATCTTATTGGTCATCTCGAAGCTCAGTATCAGAAGGTTGTCAGTGAGCTCTACGAAAGTAATCAAGCCAGAAACAAGGCTTCTCAGATGATCGCCAGTCATTTCGATTATCTGCGAAGCTTCACACTCGATATTTTCACCATGCATGAGGAGAAAGCCATACTTGCTCAGGGTGAGCTTCTGTCAACCTCACTTTTTCAATAATACCTCGAGGAGCGGGAAATTGCTTCCTCCCTAATGCCGGCGCTCGATTTCATGCGTCTGAATGCCGACGAAGAACCGGATTATGACTATATCAGCCAGCAAATCATGCATGTTATCGACAGGCAACCCAATAAGAAACTACTTATCACGCAGGGATATATCTGCCGGAATGCCTTCGGTGAGGTGGATAATCTGAAGCGTGGCGGTAGCGATTTTACTGCAACCATTATCGGCGCCGTGCTGCAAAGTCCGGAAGTCCAGATATGGACCGACATCGACGGCATGCACAACAACGATCCCAGGGAGGTACAACCTACCCATCCGATTACCCGAATTTCGTACGACGAGGCAGCCGAGCTGGCCTATTTTGGGGCACGTATACTGCATACAACCTGTGTACTGCCAGCACAAAAAGCTGGTATCCCAATTCGATTGCTCAATACCATGAAGTCTGATGCACAGGGGACAATCATCGCTGAACAATCCAGCGGCCGCGATTTTACTGCGGTTGCCGCCAAGGACGGGATCACAGCCATCAACATCAAGTCGGGGCGTATGTTGCTGGCCTATGGTTTTCTGCGTTCGGTATTCGTAGTGTTTGAGCGATACCGAACGCCCATCAGTATGATTACTACTTCGGAGGTGGCCGTTCCGCTGACCATTGACAAAAACGATAACCTTGATTCAATATTGACTGATCTTCTGCAGTTTGGAACCACTGAAGCCGAGCCTAACCAAACCATCATTTGTGTTGTCGGCGATTTTGGTCCGCAATGTCAGGAGCTGGCTTTCAAAATACTCGAGACCCTGCGCAATGTTCCATTGCGTATGATTTCATACGGGGGTAGTCAGCACAATATATCAGTGCTGGTTGCAACAGAACACAAAAGACAAGCCCTGGAAAGCCCCAACCACTATTTGTTTCTCACTCAGCAAAGCTAAATCATGTACAGACTGCCCATTGGAGCAATCCTACAACACGCCGGCTGCAACACAACACCCTTTTTCATTTACGATCTTCAGTTGCTGAAATCAACCATTGCCGAAGCCAGCAGGGCTGCCTCCCGATATGGTTTCGAACTGCATTATGCCCTGAAAGCCAACAGCAATCCAGAAATTTTGCGGCTCATCAGTAATACTGTTTCAGGTGCCGACTGTGTGAGTGGCAACGAAGTGCTTGCAGCACTGCAGTATGGCTTTAAGCCGGGTAAGATTGCTTTTGCAGGTGTTGGAAAAACCGATCGCGAAATCGACATCGTATTATATAAAACATCTTCAGCCTCAATGTGGAGTCGATGCAGGAACTGGAGGTCATTAATCAACGTGCATCTCTGGCAGGAAAAAAAGCCCCGGTTGCGCTGCGGCTCAATCCTGGTGTCAATGCCCAGACCCATCACTACATTACCACCGGACTCGAGGAAAACAAATTTGGCATAAACCCCTGAGAACTTGAAAGCTTACTCAAAGCACTAAGGCATCTTAAGCATATTGAGCTTACCGGGATACACTTCCATATCGGTTCGCAGATCACCAGCCAGGACCCTTTCCGCTCGCTGGCAATCAGGGCAAAAGAGTTCAACGAATGGTTCCGCAGAAAGGGCATTTACCTTCAGCATATCAACCTTGGCGGCGGTCTTGGAGTCAACTACCACAAGCCCGATGAAGAGGCCATACCGAACTTTGAGAAATTCTTCCGTTTGTTTGCAGATATCCTTGAACTGCATCCCGGTCAATCGGTTCACTTTGAACTCGGGCGAGCGCTGGTTGCACAATGTGGGAAACTCATTTCCAAAGTCTTATATGTAAAACAAGGCATCAATACCAATTTTATAATTCTTCATGCGGGCATGACCGAGTTGATACGTCCGGCGCTTTATCAGGCCTTTCACAAAATAGAAAACCTGAGCAATTCAGGAGGCAGGCTAATGACATGCGACGTGGTTGGGCCTATATGCGAGTCATCCGATTGTTTTGGCAAGGCCCTGCAGCTGCCTTCGCCCCAACGAGGTCACTTTATTGGCATTCGGACTGCAGGGGCTTATGGCGAAGTGATGTCGTCGTAATGCAACCTGCGCGAAAAAGCTTCAGCGCATTACTTTTTCAGTTGAGACTTTTGCACCCTGTCAAGCAGAGAGATAACCTTTGCCTGACTGGGCCGAAAGCCGGCGAGTAAACCGATCATAACTGCAGACACAATCAGAAGCAAAAAATTGGAAGTGATCAGATAACCAACTGAGGCAATCAAACTGGCTACGACAGCCATCGAAAGTCGCACTGACCCCCACAAAAAATATACCTCGTTCAGTTTTTCCTCATTTTCGATTACTTCGGTCCTTACGAAAATGTTGGAAGCAATCAGCCTTGAACCCATAACCGAACCAATTGTAAATACCACCGACACTACCAGATGAATAAACCCGGTTAGCTCAGGCAACCAGTGAAAGTCGCCGGTTTGGGCAAGCATCACTGCGGTTACGAAGGCTACGATGGCCGACATAAATAAAAACCAATAGAAAAAGAGGGCTTTTCTCATGGTCTGTTCTTTTATGGGTTGTACCGAATCCTTCATTTTTTAAGTTTTTGAAGTTCAATTATCACAATTGGGCTGCTTTAACTCTGGCATCTTCGATCAGTTTATCCGACTGGCGACGTGCTTCTGCTATTGCGGCATTGGCCTGTTTTTCAGCTTCCTGCTCCAATCGGGTAGCTGCTGCATCGGCCTGCTGGCGGATTTTGCGCCCGCCTTCCTGAGCGCCCATTTCGGCCAGCATACCCTTGCCTTTGGCTTCGTTAACCAGCCTTTCGGCGTGTGCATCAGCCTCACGCCGTATTCGTGTTGTTGCTGCCGAAGCCTCTGAACGAATACGGGCTGCGGTAAGCTCGGCCTGACGAATAAGCTCTTCGCCCTGCCGTCTGGCTTCGTCGGTAAGTTTATTGGCTTCGTCGCGTGCCTGAGCCCGCAATTGCTCCTTTTGCCTTTCCATTTCGGCAGTGGCAGCCTGCATCAGTTCGTTGCGCAAGCTTGCAGCAAAGTCGCGATAATCAAGGGTGACAACCGGAGCAGTGGCAGTTCCGCCCACCTTTGCCCTTACATTGATTCTGGTTCCCGGATTAAATTTTATTCCTGCACCAGCTGCCCTAACATTGAGTTGCTCCAACTGCCGGTTGGCCTCGGCACCCAACTTTTCGTAAGGTATGCTCAGCGCAAGATTGTAATCAAGCGTCTGGTCCAGTCCGATGCTGCCGGCTATTGTAGCGTCAATACCCGAATGAACAAAACTGAACGGCTTTTGAAAAACTCTTCCGTTGATAAACTCAAACGAAAAATTGATCCCGTCGGTTACGATGCGCCTAAGATCATCATTACCAAGCCGGTCGGCGAGCATATTGAAAAGGTTGACCGATTCGATGCTGATGCGGCTCGATTGTAAAAGGCCTCCCCCCTGCAGCGTGCTGAATACCGGATCGAGACGTTCATCGAGCTGCCCTTTAAGCCTGAAACCTGTCGAAAAAGTCCCTTTGGTCCTTTCTGCAATCGGTGCTGCCTTGTTGAACAAACCGATCGTATTGTATGAGATTGGAATATCAAAATTATTCAGATCAAAGTTGAGGTCAACCAGCGGAGCCTGAGCATTTGCGCCATCAAAGCTGCCCTTCATATTGACACTCCCGCCCAACATTTTAGCAATCAAGGGATTAAATATCAGTTTCTTATCAGTATATTTCAGGCCTGCTTTTACCTCGGTCAACTCATATTTTTCGTAAAGAAGCTTGCCTATTTCGGCACTGAAGCTGAGGTTCAAGCGCTCTGGAAGCTCAAGTTGAAATGCAGTTGTGTCTGCTGATGCATTTGAATCGCCGGCACTGAGCAAGCTCTTCATCAGCTCGTTGACATCGATCAGGCCGGAGTTGAGCTTCATGCTACCCATCAATATTCCATCCGAAAGAAAATATGGCAGATAGTTGGAAACGGAAACTGCAATGTTGAAATCGCTTTTCCCGACCTTCATGTCGCGCACTTCGACAATTGATGCATCTGGCCTCAGTTCAGCTGAAGCGGAAACAATCTGCAGATCTACGTCAGGCTTCAGGTTTGGAAAAACAAATCCTGACATCCTTAGGTTTCCTTTGGCTTCCACATTCTGATAGCGTTTGGCTTCGATGTCCGACATTTTTGCTGAAGCTGAGAACGCAACCTCAAGCTTTCCTTTCATATCAGGCAAAACATTTGCCGGTAGAAGCCCTTTAACAGCTTCGAAATCAATAGCTCCGTTAAATCCGGCATTAAAATGCGGATCGGAAAATGGCCGGTGAAGTGCCAATCTTCCTTCGATGGGCTGACCATTGATGGCCATCGAAAATCGGCCGACATCCAGTTGCAGGTCATCGTCAGCACCGATTTTATTGTCGATCGCAAAATCCAGAAACAATCGCTCAAGCCGGGAAGGGAGAGAAGGATAGGCTAATCCCCCATCCCTGATGTTCAGTCTGGCAAAATAGCTCGGAAAAACAAGCTCGCCATACTCCCCTTTCATGCCCATACTGAAATCGAATCGTCCTGTAGCGGTGAGATTCCTGAATTCGTTACTGTAAATGGCAGGAACAACGCTGAGGAGGTTTTTAAAACTGCCATCCATAGCTTCGGCAATAAAATCCATGACAATATTTTCACCTCCGATATCGAAATTCCCATTAAACCCGAGGTCCAGTTCGTTTAGTTTCAGGATGTCTGAGCTGATGCTGTAGATATCGGTAGCCAATCCGGCATCGACATTACCTTCAAAAACTGCACTTACACCATCAAGAAGCGTCATCCCATTATAGGCAACCATGAGCTTTCCGGCCCTAAGTTTCAGCTGAAGCAATGCCTGATCAAGACTCATATCGCCGCTCAGGCTGCCTTCGATATCAGCAAGCCGGGTAGAAAATGTAAGCTCTTTGTCCTCATAATTTACTTCCGAGCGCTCAATACTAATTTTTTTAAGCTTAAGTGCGAACGATGATGCCTGACCCAATTCTTGAGTCTGTACAGTCGTGGTATCGGGAATGGCAATATCCCAGTTTGCTGCACCATCGGCCAGAACGAGCAAGTGTAGATTAGCCCCTACAATGTTTATACGTTCAATTTCATATGGACTCCCCCTGAAAACCGAGGGCAAACTAATGGTCAGCGCTATACTGCCTGACGATAGCAGAGTCACATCTTCGAAAGCATCTTTTCCACCAATCGTTAAATCCCTGATGGTAAGTGTGAAAGAGGGAAAATTACGTATAAAGCTTGCGCTGACACGTCCATAGTCAACTTTTGCATTTACACTTTTATTGATTTCCTGTTTTAGTATCTCGCCAATCCGCTTCTGAAAGAGCAACGGAAGCAGAAAAACCAGCACAAGAAGTGCGGAAATTGCAATAATGAGGACCTTAAATATCTTTTTCATTATCAAATGATTATAGATACATTTTATTTCTCAACAAGTGGTCGGTGCAAACCAGGGCAGCCATCGCCTCAACCACAACAACAGCCCGTGGAAGTACGCAAACATCATGGCGACCCCCAGGGTTAATCATTACCTTTTCGCCAAGCCGGTTCCGTGTTTCCTGAGTCTGCATGATTGTAGCCACGGGCTTGAATGCGGTTTTGAAACGTACTTCCATGCCATTGGTTATGCCTCCCTGGATGCCGCCGGAATGATTGGTAGTGGTGGAAAGTTTGCCCTGATCCATAACGAAGATGTCGTTATGCTCCGAACCGCGAAGGCGTGTACCCTCAAAACCACTTCCATACTCAAAACCTTTGACGGCGTTGATGCTCAGCATGGCTTTGCCAAGGTCGGCGTGAAACTTATCGAAAACCGGAGCGCCAAGTCCCGATGGAAGGCCTGTTATGCTTCCGGTGATGATGCCCCCCAAAGTATCGCCTTTTTTGGCTGTCTCGAGAATCAGAGATTCCATGGCGTGTGCTGTTTCGGGGTCGGGGCAGCGAACAGGATTGGATTCAATGGCTGCCACATCCGGAACACCAACAGCCTCCGGGGCCTGAATGTTAGCGATGGCGCTTACCCAAGCCCGCACAGAGATGCCAAATTGATTGAGATAAAGCATGCTTATCGCACCTGCGAACACCCTTACAGCCGTTTCACGGGCCGACGATCGTCCTCCACCCCGGTAGTCCCGAATTCCGTACTTGGCTTCATAGGTAAAATCGGCGTGCGAAGGACGGTAAAGCTCTCTGAGGTTTTCATAATCACCCGAACGCTGGTCTTTATTGCGTATGATAAAAGCAAGCGGGGTTCCGGTAGTAACGCCCTCGAATACCCCTGAGAGAATTTCAGGCAAATCCTGCTCATTACGTGGGGTGGTTAGTTTTGATTGTCCCGGGCGTCTGCGCTGCATCATCGTCATAATAAAATCCTCTTCGATGATGATACCGGGAGGACATCCGTCGATAACACCTCCAATTGCAGGGCCGTGAGATTCGCCAAAGGTCGTGAGCCGGAAAACTTCACCAAAAGTATTGGCAGGCATGCGTATCAATGTTTTAATAAATGCAAATATCGGACATAAGAACTGCTTTGCAGCCAAATCTGTGTTAATTAGCCAAAATCTGGCTATTTTTACATCCTCATTAATGATTCGGGATGAAACACTTCACAATTTTTATATTTCTGTTGATCACCACCGGATCTGTATTAGCTCAGCCTGTTACCCGTCATGAGCGCAGACTGATCGGAGATGGAAAGCCCGATGAAAAAATGCGTGTGACCCTGACTACTCATCCGGACGACCTGAAGATACTTCGTTCAATGTCGGTTAGGGTTGAGAAGCCCAGCCACCGAATATGGCAGCAACTTACGGATCGCATGCTGGCTACCGTTCAGCATCCTGACCATAAAGGGGTTGGAATCGCTGCTCCCCAGGTCGGGATCAATCGTCAGGTCATTCTTGTCCAGCGATTTGACAAGGATGGGCAACCATTTGAGGCTTACTTTAATCCGGAAATCATAGCCTATTCCGACTCGCTGCACCTAAGAGCAGAAGGATGCCTTTCGATTCCCGCCACACGTGAGCTCGTTCAACGGCCTTGGGCTATCCAGCTGAAATATCAGGAGCGCAGTGGCCTGTGGCACGAAGAAAGCATCGAAGGATTTACTGCCAGAATATTTCAGCACGAGATTGACCATCTTAATGGAATTCTTTTCACAGATAAATTATCAAAGGATTAATGAAAAACATCTTTTTTACAATATTTACCGCACTTCTTACCGTTTTTGCCTTTCATTCATGCAGGGTGGACGATCTGAAACCACCGGTTGTTTATGAGATTGACAGTGTTTTCAGAAAATACACTGCCTTCGACTCGCTATCGTATTGGGTTTACATTAAAACCACAGCAGCACCAGGTACCCTTGGCAGTTTGGACACGGTCAGGATAACGCGAACCTACAAGGATAAGCGCTTCCATTCCGACAATATCAGCCCTCAGGGCTTTTACTATCAGGCAATTGAATCAACCCTAAACTCCAGATATACCGGGCTTACAAAGTTTGAGCTGACGGTGGGTCGGGTCTATGGCATTAACTCGGCCAGCGACAATTTCAGGATGTATTTCAACAACGGACGCTACTACAGAGCGCTGATCACCAACACTACCCCCGGACAGGAATTGTTGCTCGGTATCAATGAGGGCAACTACACCACCGTATCGAAAATCCAAACGCTCACTATTCAGGGAAAAAATTACAGCGAAGTTTACCACACCAAAGTAGTTGATTACCGCAATGCCCCCGACACTGCCTATTTCGATTTCTGGATCGCCAGAAACTATGGCTTGGTCAGGTATAAGCTCTACAAGCCCACCAGCACACCGCAGGTGATTGATAACTGGGAGCTGATAACTTCGAATCTCATTCCTTACACAAAGTAATTTTACCGTCTGAGGTCGAGACGATTAAGTGCCTGTACAGCCAGCTCGTAGTTTGGTCTGCGGCGAAGCACTTCGTTAAAAACATCCCGGGCATTCACAAAGCGACCCATTTCCTCAAGCGCCCTTCCCTTGTTGTAAAGGGCATCCACATAATTAGGATCGTTGATCAGTGCCTGATCGAAGAAGTCGATTGCGGTTGCAAAATCATTCAGGTAAACCAAGTTCACATAACCTTTGTTGTAGAGCACCAGCGGGTGATTGGGAACCAGAGTGAGCAGTGTATCATAGTGCAACAGTGCCTCAGTGGCGCGTTCGTTGTCCTGCAGGTAGAGCGCAAGCTGGTAACGGGCCTGCATCGAACCAGGAAACAATTTGAGTGCCCTTTGAAGGTATTGCTCAGCCAACGGATTACGCTGTATGGTGTAGATGACCCCAAGCTTAATCATGGCCTCATAAAAGTCCTGTTTCTGGTCGAGGGCGAGCAAGATGTTGCGGAGTGCAGAAAGTGTATCATTTCTGGCCAGAAACACCGAACCCCTGACAAAATAAGCTTCCGGATTGAAGCGATTGATCTCGAGCGAGCGATCGGTAAAAGCCAGTGCTGTGTTGTATTGCTCAAGCATCAGATTCAGCTCGGCAAGTTTAACCAAAGGCATGGGGTCGTCGGGCGACAGCTCAACTGCTTTCAGTAGCGCGGCATTCACATTATCAGGCTTCTGCATCATCAGATACACATCGGCAAGGGTCATAAAAAAGGCGGACTCCTTCGAATTGAGTTCCAATGCCCGGTTCAGGTCGATCAACGCCTTATCGGTCTGGCCTCTGCCAAGATACAGCCTTGCCCTTTCGTTGAACAGATTGGCATTGAGGCTGTCGGTTTTGATTCTCTGGCTGAGAAGCTCGAGTGGATCGGTCGTGTCAGCCGGCTTGTCTGACTTATTTTCCGGATTGTTTTTACAAGCTCCGGAAAGCAGCATGAATACGAGGAGCCATGTTATGAATCCAATGTTGCCTCCGAAAAAAAACCGCCCTGCCTTGGGGCATGGCGGTCGGAAATTGTTTCTCATGAGTTTCAGATATTGGCTTGAGCCAGGGCTGATTTGATCTGTTCTTCAAGCTGTTCGGAAAGGTCTGGATTATCACGAAGGGTATTTTTCACCGCATCACGTCCCTGACCAAGCCTTGTTTCGCCATAGCTGAACCAGCTGCCGCTCTTCTTGATGATGTTCAGTTCCACCCCGAGATCAATTACTTCGCCCAGTCGGGAGATGCCTTCACCATAAAGGATATCGAACTCGGCCTTTTTGAATGGTGGGGCCACTTTGTTCTTCACCACTTTGACCTTCACCCGGTTTCCGATCATATTTTCGCCGTCCTTGATCTGGCTCACCTTGCGGATGTCGAGCCTGACGGAGCTGTAAAACTTGAGCGCATTGCCCCCGGTTGTGGTTTCCGGATTGCCAAACATCACCCCGATTTTTTCGCGCAACTGGTTGATGAAGATACACACCGAACCAGTTTTGTTGATGGTTGCAGTGAGCTTGCGCAATGCCTGCGACATGAGTCTGGCTTGCAAGCCAACCTTAGAGTCGCCCATTTCGCCTTCGATTTCAGCCTTGGGTGTGAGTGCTGCTACCGAGTCGATGACAATCACGTCGATGGCACCGGATCGAATTAGGTTCTCAGAAATTTCAAGGGCTTGCTCGCCATAGTCGGGTTGCGAAACCAACAGATTGTCAATATCGATACCCAGTTTTTGGGCATAAAAGCGATCGAAGGCATGCTCGGCGTCAATAAATGCCGCGATGCCGCCTTTCTTCTGCGACTCGGCGATTACATGCAGTGCCAGGGTCGTTTTTCCGGAGCTTTCGGGACCATATATTTCCGTGATTCGGCCTTTGGGCAGTCCACCAACACCAAGTGCAGCGTCGAGCCCAATGGAACCTGTCGGGATAGCATCCAGTTTTTCGATGGCTTGATCGCCAAGTTTCATGATACTGCCCTTACCGAAATTCTTTTCAATAGAACCAAGGGTGGATTCAAGGGCCTTTAGTTTCTCAAGCCTGAGTTTGTCGAGGTTTTCTTTGGCTTTGTCGGATGTCATATGATTATTGGTATAATTTGAAAATCTGGTTTGCGTGGTCGTCGGTCTTTACCTTCTCGATTACCTGATCCACAATGCCATGCTCGTTGATAATAAATGTCGTGCGCAGCAATCCTTCGTATTCTCTACCGTACATGGACTTCTTTCCCCAGGCGCCATAAGCCTTGATGATTTCGAGGCCGGGGTCGGCAATCAGGGGAAAGGGAAGATTGTATTTGCCTGCAAATTTTTTGTGAGAAGCTTCATTATCAGGACTTACACCCACAACGGCAAATCCCTGATCAAGCAAGGCCTGATGATTGTCTCTAAGGTTGCATGCTTCCTTGGTGCAGCCCGGCGTATCATCCTTCGGATAAAAGTAAATGACCAATTTCTTTCCAGAGAATTGCTTCAGATTCACTTCATTGCCATTCTGGTCTATACCAGAAAAGTGAGGAGCAACATCGCCTTTCTTTAACATCGTATGCATGTTTTAAGTGAAACAAAAGTAAGTATTAACCGCATCTCAAACAACAGAAAGGTCAAATTGTTAGCCGCGCTTTTGATTGGCAAACCAAAAGCAAAAGTGCGTTATAGAGCACTCTCCGCAAAGCGGAGTCCGGGCCTTGCACACATAGCGGCCGTGCAGGATGAGCCAATGATGCGCACTGGCAATGACGGATTCGGGCAGGTATTTCAGCAGTTGTTTTTCGGAGTCTAATGGATTTTTTGCCTTTGTAGTGAGCCCGATGCGCTCGGATACCCTGAACACATGCGTATCCACCGCCATGGCAGGTTGATTGAAAACAACCGAAGCCACCACATTGGCTGTTTTTCGACCCACTCCCGGTAATTTCTGCAATTCATCCACCGACGAAGGCACATGGCCTTTGAACTCGTTGACGAGGGTGCGGGCCATGCCGATCAAGTTGCGCGTTTTATTGTTGGGATACGAACAGCTCTTGATAAGTTCAAACACTTCAGGATCATTAGCCTGAGCCAGCGTTTCCGCATCAGGAAAACGTTCAAAAAAAGCGGGGGTGAGCATATTTACCCGCTTATCGGTGCATTGAGCTGAAAGGATAACCGCCACCAGAAGCTGGTAAGGGGTGACATAAAGGAGCTCTGTTTCTGCCACAGGCATGTGAACAGAAAAATGACGCACAAACAGATCGAACCGATCCTTCGTTTTCAAATTCCGGCTCGTGTCAGTTAATCACAATTTCAAAAGTGCCCTGATGTTCAGTCTTTTGAAAACTACATGCTGCAGCAAAACCCATAATGTTTCGCAGTGCCAGCTGCGATGGCCTGTTTTTGGCGGCAATCCTGAATCGGCGATTGAGTTTGCCCCCTAACGGCTCTTTGCAGGGCTTTTCATGGACTTCAGGAAAAAAGGGTTGTAGCGTAAAGGATTTCTTCATAAGCAGACCATATAATTAAACTGTGCCCCAATAACGGCAGTTTTAGCACAATTATTTTATCGTCTGCAAATATTTCAGTAGCTGAGGGTCAGGTTTTTTTCGCGCGCCATTTTGCGCAGGTTCAGCAGGGCATAGCGCATGCGACCCAAAGCGGTGTTGATACTGACATTGGTGAGCTCGGCAATCTCTTTGAAACTCATATCTGCATACATCCGCAGATAAAGCACCTCGCGTTGCTCTTCGGGCAGGAATTCAATCATTTTGCGCACATGATCGTAGATCTGCTCATTAATCATCTTCTCTTCCACCGAAGGATCCTTATGCCCCAGCCTGTCGATCAGCCTGGTTTCTTCGCCTCCGCCGTCAACCGTGGGCAAACGTTTGGCTTTTCTGAAATGATCGATGATCAGGTTGTGTGCAATGCGCATTACCCACTGGATAAACTTACCCTCCTCGTTGTAGGTTCCGCTGTGAAGGGTGCGAATGACTTTGATAAATGTGTCCTGAAAAATATCGTCGGCAAGCTGTCGGTCGCGTACGAGCATAAGAATATAGGAAAACACCCGCGACTGGTGACGATTGAGCAAAATCTCGAAACTGGTTTGATTACCACTCAGATAACTTTCCACCAGCTCCCTGTCGCTACGTTCGATAGCATTCATAGAGCTTCCTTTGATTTAAGGTTTAATGGGTAGAAGTTATCTCTATAGCGGTCCTTTTGTTTTTGTGGTTAACAGATGAAAGATTGCATTCGCAGGTTGCAAAAATAATCACTTATCGCACCAATGCAAGTTTTTATGGTAATTTCGCGCAAATTTTTTTCACCCGGATATGCTTCCCTCATCTGCTGCCACCTCAATTTCAATTGTAAGAGCCAGGGTAAACAACCTTAAAAATTTGAGTGTCAGTATTCCGAAGAACAAGCTTACGGTCATCACAGGCTTATCCGGCTCGGGTAAGTCGTCGCTGGCATTCGATACGCTTTATGCCGAAGGTCAGCGCCGTTACGTAGAGAGTCTGAGTGCCTATGCTAGACAGTTTCTGGGTAGAATGAGCAAACCTGATGTCGATTTTATCCACGGATTGTCGCCCGCCATTGCCATCGAGCAGAAGGTAAACTCGCGCAACCCCCGGTCAACTGTTGGCACAAGCACCGAAATCTATGAATATCTCAAACTGCTTTACGCCCGAATCGGAAAAACCTATTCTCCTGTTTCAGGGCAACTTGTGAAGCGCCACCAGGTGAGCGATGTAGTTTCGTTTATTGCCACACTGCCCACAGGAACCATGTTGTATGTGCTTGCTCCACTGCAGCAAATCAACGGACGAAGCACACGCGAGCAGCTTTCGGTGCTGATGCAGCAGGGATTTTGGCGCGTGATGCATCTGGGAGCGATTTTTCGGATTGAAGAGTTGATTGAAAAAGACAATTTGGAATCAATTGACACATATCAGATTGTTATCGACCGCATTACAGTCGATCCTTCGTCTGAGGACCTTTCCGCACGTGCTGCCGACTCTGTTCAGACCGCTTTTTATGAAGGGCGGCGAAGCTGCCTGCTGAAATATCAGCTGGAGGGCGAATGGAAGGAGTCGTGGTTTTCGGACCGCTTTGAGGCGGACGGCCTCACATTTCAGGAACCCTCGGTGCATATGTTTACATTCAACAATCCGCTGGGCGCCTGCAAAACCTGCGAAGGATTCGGCACAGTGATTGGCATTGACGAAGACCTGGTAGTGCCTAACAAAGCACTCTCGGTTTACGAAGGGGCAATTGCCTGCTGGAAGGGCGAAAAAATGGGCGAATGGCTCACACAGCTGTTGCAAACAGCATACAAATTCGGTTTTCCGGTGCACCGGCCTTATTACAAACTCAGCGCTGAAGAACGCAAACTGCTTTGGACCGGCAATATTTATTTCGAAGGTCTGGATGCATTCTTCAAACACCTTGAAGAACAAAGCTATAAGATTCAGTATAGGGTAATGCTTTCGCGTTACCGCGGCAAAACAACCTGTCCTGACTGCCAGGGCACAAGGCTAATGGCCGATGCGGCCTATGTTAAGGTTGGCGGTAAAAACCTTTCCGAACTGGTGCTGATGCCCCTGGATAAGCTTGAATTATTCTTTGATGGTATCGAGCTGGACGAGACGGAGTTGAAGATCGCAGAACGTCTGCTCAAGGAAATCCACAACCGTCTTCAATTCCTATTAGATGTTGGGCTGGGTTACCTCACACTCAACCGCTTATCGAACAGCTTAAGCGGTGGCGAGTCGCAACGCATCAATTTAGCTACCTCGCTGGGGAGCAGTCTGGTAGGATCAACCTATATCCTTGATGAGCCCAGCATAGGATTGCACCCCCGCGATACGCTAAGGCTCATCAGTGTGCTCAAACGCCTTCGCGACATTGGCAATTCCGTGATTGTAGTGGAACACGACGAAGACATCATCAAGGCTGCCGACCATGTGATCGACATCGGACCACTTGCCGGCAGGCTGGGTGGCGAACTGGTGGCCGAGGGCGACTATCACCACATTCTGCAAAACGAGAAAAGCCTCACAGGAAATTACCTGAGTGGTAAGCAGCAAATTCCGGTGCCCAATATCAGGCGCAGATGGAGCAACTATATTGAAGTTGTTGGTGCCAGCGAGAACAACCTGAAAACTATTGATGTCAGATTCCCCCTCAATGTGATGACGGTAGTAAGCGGGGTGAGCGGCTCGGGAAAATCATCGCTGGTGCGTGGAATTCTTTATCCTGCCTTGAGGAAGCTCACAGGCGGTCATGCCGATCGCACCGGTGCTTTCGGTGAGCTGCGTGGCGAGTTAAACCGCATAGCCGCGGTTGAAATGATTGACCAGAATCCAATAGGCCGTTCATCGCGATCGAATCCGGTCACCTATGTAAAAGCTTTTGATGACATCAGGCAATTGCTTGCGGAAACCAAGGCTGCCAAGATGCGAGGGTACAAACCCGGGTTTTTCTCATTCAATGTGCCTGGCGGACGGTGTGATGCCTGTGAGGGCGAAGGGACTGTAAAAATCGAAATGCAATTTATGGCCGACGTTTTTCTGCAATGTGAGGTGTGTCATGGAAAACGGTTCAAGGAGGAAGTGCTGGATGTCAGATTTCAGCATGCCAACGTTGCCGACATTCTCGACATGACCATTGACGATGCCATCGATTTTTTCAGTAAGCACGAGAAAAGCCATTCCATTTGCAAACGCATCAATCAGAAGCTATTGCCACTTCAAAGTGTAGGGCTTGGCTATCTCAGGATGGGGCAATCGTCGAACACCCTGAGCGGGGGCGAGGCACAACGCATTAAGCTGGCTTTCTTTCTGACCAAGGGTGAGGCCGAAAAGCCCACTATGTTTATTTTTGATGAGCCCACTACAGGGTTGCATTTTCACGACATCAACAAACTCATGGATGCCCTGAACGCGCTTGTGGAAAACGGCCATAGTCTGGTGGTGATTGAGCACAACACCGAGGTGATCAAAAGTGCCGACTGGGTGATTGATCTTGGTCCGGAAGGTGGCAGCGAAGGCGGCAATATCGTGTTTGAGGGCACCCCGGAAGCATTTGTGGCTTGCAGCAGCTCATACACGGCTAAAGCCTTGAAAGGAAAGATATAGCTGTATTTTTAACCATTTGTATCCCATCGGGGCGTTATCTGAAACACAGGCTCAGGGGAAGATTAACATTTATTATCAATTACCCGGACCTGCGAAAGCCTGTTAAGTAAGCCATACGGTCTAATTTTGCACCATGATTAATTAACCACTTGAATCAAATGATGAAGAAGACTATCCCATTTCTATTAGTTCTTAATGTATTTATTGTATCATGTGGTCACCGACACGACCATAAGCACGATCAAGGCAAGAGTGATGTGCCTGTTAAAACCGAGGTGCATTACGCAGAGGAAAAACACCTGACCAACATCAGACAACTTACCTTTGGTGGAGATAATGCTGAGGCATATTTCAGCTTTAACGACCAGATGATTGTTTTTCAGTCCAATAATCCTGCCTGGGATCTGGAATGCGACCAGATTTTTTATGTCAGGCTCGACGATGCCAATATGAAAGAACAGCGTCCGCAGATGATCAGCACAGGTATGGGACGCACTACTTGCTCCTACTTCATGCCCGGTGATACCACCATTCTTTTTGCTTCGACACACCTTGGGGGCGAGAGCTGCCCGCATGTGCCGCCACGCCGCGAGGACGGCAAATATGTCTGGCCAATTTATGATGACTATGATATTTTTGTGGCCGACCTGAAAGGCAATATCGTCAGGCAGCTTACGTCCGACAAAGGTTACGATGCCGAGGCCACCGTTTCGCCCAAAGGCGATAAAATCGTATTTACCAGCGACCGCAGCGGCGACCTTGAGTTGTATGTGATGGACATAGATGGCAGCAACGTCAGGCAAATTACCAATGAGCTGGGCTACGACGGGGGCGCCTTTTTCTCTCCCGATGGTTCGATGATTGTTTTTCGCGCTTCACGTCCAAAAACACAGGAACAGGTTGATGAATACAAGCAATTGCTCAGCGAGGGACTTGTTAAGCCCACCGAAATGGAAATCTTTGTCTGCAATGCCGATGGAACCAACCTCCGGCAGGTGACTCAACTGGGGAAGGCCAACTGGGCGCCATACTTTCACCCTTCGGGAGATAAAATCCTTTTCAGTTCGAACCACCATTCACAGCGTGGCTGGCAGTTCAATATCTTCATGATCAATCTGGACGGCACCAACCTGAAGCAGATTACCTACGACAATACCTTTGATTCGTTTCCCATGTTCACATTCGACGGCAAAAAGCTCATTTTCTCGAGCAACCGCAACAACAACGGTACCCGCGAAACCAACTTGTTTATTGCCGACTGGGTGCACTAATGTGCAAATAAAACAGTAAAAGCCGGGCCTAAGTGTCCGGCTTTTGCTTAATGAAAAAATGCAGCAGATGAGCCAGAACACATCCATCGAAAAGCATAAACAGGTTTTCGAAGCACTACTTGCATTGAGCATCGACTTCCAGGTGCATTATCATCCGCCCACACCTACCATTGACGATGTGCTGCAGTTCTGGAACCTGAACGAAACCATGCATTGTAAAAATCTGTTTTTCAAAAACCACAAGGGAAACAGGCACTATCTCGTTGTTTTTCATTGCCTTCACAACCTTAACATACGCGACCTTGAGCAAAGGCTCAGGCAAGGCAAACTCAGTTTTGCCTCTCCCGAACGTATGCATAAGTATCTCGGACTCAGACCGGGCAGCGTATCGCCCTTCGGACTTCTCAACGACAAAGAAAAACATGTTTATGTTTTTGTGGATAAAAACCTGTTACAATATCCGCGCCTCAGCTTTCATCCCAACGACAATACGGCAAGCCTGAGCATTGCCACTGACGATTTTCTCAGATTTCTGCAATCGTGTGGAAACGGACACGAATTTCTTGAACTCTACGAGGGTCATCCTTCCGGGGTCTAATTATTTGTAATCAGGCAGGAGTTAAGTCCAATAGGACTAAATTTGCCCTTTATCAAAATAAACTACTGAAAGCATCCCGCAAGCAAGGCAACATTTAAGTATGAAAAAAGACCGCATAAAAACCAGTATCAACAGCGAAATTGGCGAGTTGGAGAGTGTAATTACTCACTCACCTGGTGCAGAGGTGGAAAACATGACGCCCGAAAACGCCGAGCGTGCCCTATACAGCGATATCCTTAACTTGAGTGTCGCGCTGCCCGAATACATGGAGTTTAACGAGGTGCTGAAGCAATTTGCTCAGGTCTTCGAAGTGCGTGATCTGTTGTCCGGCATTCTTGATAACAGCAAGGTCAGAAACGGGCTGCTGAAAAAAATTTGTCAGAGCGAAGGTGTTGATGATGTGTGTTCCAGTTTGTTTGCGTTGCCCTCCGATGTGCTGGCCCGACAACTGATCGAAGGGGTGGAAATGGAAAAAAACACCCTCACCAAGTTTCTTGACAACGAACGTTTTTCGCTTCACCCTTTGCCAAACTTTTTTTTCACCCGCGATGCCGCTTTTGCGCTCAATGATAAAATACTCATCAGTAAGATGGCCAGCAAGGTGCGCGAGCGCGAATCGCTGATTATGGAGGCTATATTCGACTTTCACCCCATGTTCGAAACACAGACGGTAAATCCGGTTAGGATATTCGACAAAAGCGGAAAAGCCTCCATTGAAGGGGGCGATGTGCTTGTTGCACGCGAAGATGTATTCCTGAGTGGCATCAGCAAGCGCACTACCAGTCAGGGCATTGACGCCGTAATAGAACACCTCAGGCAGAAGCCGGGGGTGAAGCACCTGCTGCTGCAGGAATTGCCCGGCAAGCCGGAATCGTTTATTCACCTCGATATGGTGTTTACCTTTCTGGACAGGGATAAATGCATGATTTTTGAGCCGCTGGTGCTGCGTTCGAGCCGTCACATTACCATTCATGTGGTGGTGGATGGCGACAAAGTGACGCACATCAGAGAGGAAGACAACCTGCTGAGTGCCCTGAGCCAATTGGGCTTCGACCTAAAACCCATCGTGTGCGGCGGCATCAACGACCTATACACCATGGAGAGGGAGCAATGGCAAAGCGGAGCAAACTTTTTTGCCCTGGCGCCGGGCAAAGTTATCGGCTATGGCCGCAATGTTCACACTATGGAACAGCTTAACCGCCACGGATTCGAGATCATCAGGGCGAGAGATGTTCTTAAAGGAAAAACAGATCCCGCGGCTTACGAAAAATTTGTAATTACCATCGAAGGAGATGAACTATCGCGGGGTGGCGGCGGCGCCCGTTGCATGACGATGCCTATCCACCGAAAAGAAATTGATTGGTAATCTCATGCCCAAAAAAAATCAAAATGCCATACATTGAACGTATTGTCCGATTTCAGCAGAAACATCCATTTCTGTTCATTCTGTTTGTCGGCATGATCCTCAGGGCCATCGCTACCATTTTCTCGCGTGGATACGGCATGCATGACGATCACTTTCTGGTGGTGGAACAGGCCCAGTCGTGGGTGGATGGTACCGATTACCTGAAGTGGCTTCCGGATAGCCGAGGCGACAAAGGGCCTGAGGGCCACAGCTTCTTTTATGTGGGTTTTCACTACTTGTTTTTCAAGTTTCTTGAGTTATTCGGAATCTATGATCCACAATGGAAGATGCTTTTCGTCCGCATGTTTCATGCAGGCATTTCGCTATTCGTCATTTCTTTCGGCTACCGCATAACAAGTCTGATCACTCCCGGCAAAACACCCTACAAAGCAGCGCTTCTGCTTGCTGCACTGTGGTTTATGCCATTCCTTAGTGTGCGCACACTTGTCGAGATGGCCTGCCTGCCCTTTCTGATGTATGGAACACTCATCATCCTGAGGCAGGAGCAAATCAGGAGTCAGGACCTGCCGGGATTTCATAAATTCTCGTTTCTCGTGGCCGGCTTCTTCCTGGGCCTTGCCTTCAATGTCCGTTATCAGACGGCAGTGTTCGGCGCCGGGCTGGGCCTTGCTTTGCTCATCGGACGCAATTGGAAAGGCGCTTTGTGGACTTTGGTCGGATTCATCGTTTCGGCCAGTATATTTCAGGGATTCATCGACCTGCTGATCTGGGGCAAGCCGTTTGCCGAATTCATAGCTTATGCGAAATACAATATGAGCCATGCACAGTATTATGTGGTGCTGCCATGGTACAATTACATTCTGGTGCTGGCCGGCTTGCTCATCCCGCCGGTAAGCCTGATGCTCCTTTTCGGTTATTTGCGCAACTGGCGGAAAAATTTCCTTCTGTTTTTACCTGTCTTGCTTTTCATAATATTCCACTCAATCTATCCCAACAAGCAGGAAAGGTTTATCCTTCCAATCATTCCATTTTTAATCATACTGGGCATAGCAGGCTGGGAAGAATTTGTGGCGGGCAGCCAATGGTGGCAGCAACGCCGCAGGTTGCTCACATTTGGATGGGGCTTTTTCTGGACGATCAATATCGTTCTACTGTTTATTTTCACGCCCGCCTATTCCAAGCGGGCCAGGGTGGAGGCCATGTCGTACCTCAAGAAATATCCGGAAGTAACTTACTTTGCTGTTGACGATTACGGCAGCGGCGTGCTGCGTTTTCCGCCGGTTTTCTACACAGGCAACTGGCCCATTTATGATGCCATCCATGCACGGCACACCTACGCTGACCTTGCCAGGACCAGAGGCTGGGATAAAACAGAAAACCAACCTGATTTTGTTGTCTTTATGCGTCCTGACAAAATTGAGCAACGGCTCGACAGCATGAAACATTACATCCCGGGACTAACCTTCGAAAGGCGTTTCAGGCCCGGAACCGTTGATATGCTGGTTCACCGCCTCAACCCTATCAATGCAAACGAGGAAATATACCTTTATCGCAATTCAGCCAGAATTCCCCAAAAAAAATAACGGATGTCGCCGCAGGAAGCGAAAGCCCGCATCGAAGCGCTTACAGCGCAGATCAACCATCACAACCACCAGTATCATGTGCTCGATAAGCCTCTAATCTCTGATTACGAGTTTGATATGCTGCTGGAGGAGCTCATCAGGCTCGAGAAGCAGTATCCCGAGTTTGCTTTTCCCGATTCGCCCAGCCAACGCGTAGGAGGTACGATCACCAGGACTTTCAGCACGTTGAGGCATCGCTATCCCATGCTTTCGCTCTCAAATTCATACAGCGAAGGCGAGATATCGGAGTTTCACCAGAGGGTCATCAAACTACTCAACGAGCCGGTGGAATACGTTTGCGAGCTGAAATACGACGGTGTGGCCATCAGCCTCAGGTACGAGAATGGTTTGCTGGTTCAGGCCGTTACGCGGGGCGACGGAGTGCAAGGCGATGATGTTACTGCCAATGTGAAAACCATCCGCAGCATACCCCTGAGGCTCAGGGGTAATTTTCCGTCCTCGTTCGACATCAGGGGCGAAATTTATCTTTCGCGCGCGAGTTTTGACAAGATCAATGAAGAACGCGAAGCCGAGGGTCTTCCTCTGCTCGCCAATCCGCGCAATGCTGCTTCCGGAACCCTCAAGATGCAGGATTCAGCCGAGGTGGCCCGTCGCCGGCTCGACTGCTGGCTTTATTACCTCATGGGCGACAACCTGCCTTTCGATACCCATTACCAGAGCCTGCAGGCAGCAAAAAGCTGGGGGTTCCGCATTTCGGACAATATGGCTGTGTGTCGCAGCACCGAAGAGATCGCTGAGTTTATCAACGACTGGAAATCCGGCCGCCACCAGCTGCCCTACGATATCGACGGCATCGTCATCAAGGTAAATAGTTTTCGTCAGCAGGAAGCGCTCGGCTTTACGGCCAAATCGCCCCGCTGGGCTATTGCCTATAAATACAAGGCCGAAGAAGTAGCTACACGGCTGCTCAGCATTGATTATCAGGTGGGTCGGACAGGTACTGTGACTCCGGTAGCCAACCTCGAACCCGTGTTGCTTGCCGGAACTACTGTCAAAAGAGCCAGCCTTCATAATGCCGACATTATTGCGCAGCTTGGTTTGCATGAAAACGATGTGGTGGCGGTGGAAAAGGGCGGAGAGATCATCCCAAAAATCACTTCGGTGAAACTTGATGAACGCTTATCACCCAGCAAGCCCATCTGCTTCACCACCCATTGCCCTGAGTGTGGCACCGCCCTCGAGCGTAATGCCGGCGAGGCTGCATGGTTCTGCCCGAATGCCGACCATTGCCCCCCGCAGATCAAAGGCAAGCTTGAACACTTCATCCACCGCAAGGCCATGAATATCGAAAGCCTTGGGCAAGGACGCATCGAACTGCTCTACGACTACGGATTAGTGAGAAACCCGGCCGATCTGTACGACCTGAAAACCAATCAACTGCTTGGTTTGGAGAAGACTTTTCAGGGTGAAGACGGAAAGCCCCGCACTGTGAGCTTCAGAGAGAAAACCGTTGAAAACATGCTTGCGGCCATTGAGAAGTCAAAGGAAACACCATTTAATAAAGTGTTGTTTGCGCTGGGCATCCGTTTTGTAGGCGAAACAGTTGCCGCAAGACTGGCGGCAGCTTTCGGCGATATTGAACGTTTATCGGTGGCTAATTTTAACGAGCTGACAGCCGTTGACGAAATTGGAGAAAAAATCGCTGTATCGGTAACCGAATGGTTCGCCAAGACTGAGCACCGGCAATTAATAGAGCGTTTGCGTGCACATGGATTAAAAATGCAGGTTGAGAAGCAGCAGCAAACAGTTAGCAATGTGCTGAATGGAAAGAACATAGTAGTTAGCGGTGTTTTCGTCCGTTACAGCCGTGAGGAGATACAGCAGCTTATCGAACTGCATGGCGGACGTAATACTTCGTCGATATCAGCAAAGACCAGCTTTGTGTTGGCAGGCGAAAACATGGGACCGTCCAAACTGGAAAAAGCTCAGCAGCTTGGAGTTCCGATTGTTGACGAAGAAAGTTTCCTGCAAATGATCGGTGTATGAGCGAAAATAACATGACCAATAGGGAAAGGGTTAAATGCTCATCAAATACGTTATCCTACACTCACCTCTGATCCGCAAGCAGCAGTAGCAAGCCGCTGTTATCCTGCAGTCAGGTTTCATTGTTTCCTTTTCCCAAACTGATGGCCAGCTCAGAATAAGTCCCATTGCGGGAAAGAAGCTCGGCATGGGTTCCCGTTTCGACAATTCTTCCACCTTCGAGCACCACGATAAGGTCGGCATGCTCAACGGTGCTGAGCCGGTGGGCGATGATGATGGAGGTTCGCCCCTGCATAAGCCCTTCGAGGGCTTCCTGCACCTGGCGTTCGGCGATGTTGTCGAGCGAGGAGGTGGCCTCGTCCAGGATAAGGATGCGGGGGTTGCGCAGGATAGCTCTGGCAATGGCCACACGTTGGCGTTGTCCACCCGAAAGCTGCACCCCGCGTTCGCCTACAATGGTATCGAAGCCATCGGGAAATTTTTCGATAAATTCAAGTGCATTGGCTTTCCGGGCTGCTTCGGCAATCTCGTCCATGCCCGAACCGGGCTTACCGTAGGCGATATTCTCTGCAATCGTTCCACCAAAAAGCATGACCTCCTGGGGCACTATGGCCATCTGTCTTCTCAGGTAGGCAGGATGAATGCTTGTGGATGGGATACCGTCGAACAATATCTGACCTTCGGTAGGGTCGTAAAAACGGAATATCAGGCTGCTGAGCGTGGTTTTACCAGCACCCGACGGCCCAACAAGCGCCACGCGCATTCCAGGTTTAATAAGCAGGTTGATATCCTGCAACACCAATAACTCCGCTCTTGAGGGAAAACGAAACCCCAGCCCGCGGAATTCCAATTGCCCGATTAATTCGTGCCTGCACGACTCGTCGTCGATAGGCTCAAACTCGGCTGTTTCGTCGAGCAGCGACATCAGGCTTTCGGTGGATCCGATGGCTTTCTGCACCTGCGAATAAAGGTCGGCCAGACCCGAAATGGAGGCGCCAATAAATACTGTATAGAGAATAAACTTAAACAAATCGCCAGCCTGCAATCCTTCGCCCTGATTGACCAGATAAACGCCATACCAGATAACCCCTACAATGGTGGCAAACAGAGCAAAGATGATGAGCGAGATGAGCAAGGCCCTGAAACGGGCACCGCGCAGTGCAATGCTGATGACGGCATTGGTGGAACTGCTATAACGCTCCAGCTCGAATCGTTCGTTGGCATAAGCTTTGACATTGCTGATACCCTGAAGGGTCTCTTCAACAATGATGTTGGATGTAGCTACCTGATCTTGTGTATTCTTGGATATGCGTCGGATCTTTTTGCCAAACAAGCGGGCGCCAATGGCCACCACCGGCACAAACATCAGCATAAACAGGGTGAGTTTGACCGAGATGATGGAAAGCAAAATCACTCCGCCGAGTATGGTAATCACCTGTCGGACAAACTGCGCGAGCGTAAAGGTGAAAGTCTCCTGTAGAATAGCGATATCTGCCGAGATTCTACTGTTGAGCTCCCCTACCCTCCGACCGGAAAAGAAACTCATCGGCAATCGGATCAGGTGGTTGTATGTTTGCTGACGGAGGCTGGCCAGCATGTTTTGGGTAACTATCTCAAAAAGATAGATGCGCAGGTATGAAAACACCGCATTGAAGGCAAAAACTCCGAGCAATAGAAGCGCTAAATGGTTTATTCTTTCGAGCTCGGCAGCAGGATTGGCTAAATTGATCAGGTCGCCCAACAGCATTGGAAATGCCAGAGTGGTGAGGCTCGAGATGGTGAGCGCGATGAGACCACCAGCAAAGGCATACTTCCTCGGCATGACAAAACGCAAGAGCGATAACAGTTTACGGAAGCCTTCTGCTGAGACTTTATTGGATTTATTGGGTTGGCTCATAGTGAAGTGCTAGCAGTAATAGTTAAGAGAGTCGGAGCGGCAGGATTGCATGTTTAATCAGCTATAGTTCTGTCCTTTAAAAATATGACAATTCTGGTCACCGAAGCTTCTGATGATGCCGGCGAGTAGAATTCCAGCACCGGTTTTGTGCTGTCGGGCCTGAGGCCAAATTCGTGCATGAACAGCCTCAACTCATCGTACGCTTGTTTTCGGCCATCAAGCGATCCCACAATGGAAGCTGTGATTGCATTGCCTGCCTCAAGCCCGATATAACGAAATGGGCCACTCTCACGGGTTTCCTCTGCGACAGGATAACCAGCCATTGGCCGGGTAGGTGGCAAGGATTTCCAATCGCTGAAAACAGCAACCAAGCCCTGTTCGGCCGTTACCCTTTGCTTCGCAAGATAATTACGTACCGCCATGCCAGACGCTTCAAGTGCCGGTGCTAAGGCGTCATCAGCATTTTCCGAATCGATGACTACAGCTCCGAATCCTTCCTGATAAATAGTATCGGTGGGCAACAACGGAAGCATCTGCATGGCAACATCTCTGAGATTTTCGAGGCCCTTTTGCTGAAATGGCGCCATAAGGCTGCGACTGAAAAACCCGAAATATCGGTGGAAGGGATACTTGAGTTCGCTGAGGCTGAGTGTCCACTTTACCAGCACGGTGTCTCCATTTTGTTCAAAATTCCATTCATCTACGGCAATACCGCCCTTTGGCATACCCAGCATCATCCTAATGGTGCGGTAAGGCTTGCTCTCGATGATGGTGATGCTTCCCTCGCCAGCTGTATTGCTTTTGTAGATCAGTTTGCTCCCTTTGCCAGAGACCGGACCGCTGATGCGGGCCTCCACATAAGGATTGTCGAGCTGAAAAGGACTCCAGAGCTTCCAGTTTTCAAAATCGTTAACCAGACGAAAAACCTGTCTGGCCTCTGTCGCAATCTTGATGCTCTGACTCAGTTCGACCGATGAAGGCAGAAAGACCGGAATAAGAAAAACCAGTATCAGCAGCGTAAATAAACCGTAAATCAACAGCTTGAGAAATCTCATAATGAAAATATTGCGTACCTGATTGTCCTGCAAATGTAGCGATTATCAAACGCTTGTGCAGCATCATGGGCGACGCATGGTATTCTGCAGCTGAATTATCACCCAACGGCTTAGCCTCGAATCAGAAAAATTGGTAATCCTTAAGGCGCTTTGGGTTGAAACAGCACTGCACTGCTGATGATTTAAGGCCAGGTATTGGTTTACAGACCAACAAACTGTCCGGCCATCCTCTCCAGGCCCTGTTGAAGCATTGAGCGCGGACAGGCCACGTTGAGACGCATACAGCAATCGCCACCGGGACCGAAATCGGCTCCGCGGCTCAGGGCTATGCCGGCCTTTTCGACCAGCTTGTGGTACAAGGCTCCATCTGGTAAGTCGTAAGCCGAAAAATCGAGCCACATCATATAGGTAGCCTCAGTGCGAAATACATGCAGCCCGTGCATGTGCTCTTTAAGAAATGCTGTTGCATAGCGGATATTTCCATCAATATAGTCCAGTAGGGCAACCAGCCACGCATCGCCTTGATTGAATGCAGCAATCAGGGCCTCAAAACCGAAGATATTTCCCAAGCCGAGGTGCAGCCTGGTCATCCAGGCCTCGAAGCTGCTACGCAATTCCGCGTCCGGTATGATGGCAAATGAGGTGGATAAGCCGGCCAGATTGAAGGTCTTACTCGGTGCGTGCAGGGTGATGGTGAGCGAAGCAATTTCGGGATCCAGCGAAGCAAAGACAGTATGCTTGTTGCCGGGCAATACCAGGTCGGCATGGATCTCGTCGCTGATTACAATCAGATTATGGTTGGTGCAGATGGCTGCCACTTGCTCCAGTTCGTGCCGATGCCAGCTTCTGCCCACAGGGTTGTGCGGATTGCAGAGCATCAAAGCCTTTGCCTCGGCAGCCTGCAATGCAAGTTGATCGAAGTTCATTGACCAAACCTCACCCGAAACATTTAAGCTATTGTGAACCAGCTTACGCCCATGGTCGGTCACTGCCCCGAAAAACGGGAAATATACCGGTGGCTGCACAATAACAGCATCACCCGGATTGGTGATGGCCAGCACTGCCAGATTCAGCGCAGACACGACCCCGGGCGTGAATACGATCCACTCTTTTTCAACTTTCCAGCCGTGCCGGCGCTGCATCCAGCCAATGATAGCATCGAAGAAGCGCTCATCACGAAAGGTGTAACCATAAACAGGGTGCATCGCGCGCTTCAACACTGCCTCTCTGACAAAATCGGGCGTATCGAAATCCATATCAGCCACCCAAAAAGGCAAGAGGTCTTCTTTACCAAAATACTTTCCTGTAAGGTCGTGCTTGATGGAGGCTGTTCCGCTCCGGTTGGGGAGCGAGTCGAAGTTGTAATGATTCATGGATTTCTAGGGCTTTTCGAGTTGAATTTGAAGTGTCGTGCTGTTTCCGGCATGATCGGCAACCATCACACGAAGGGTGTTGCTGCCCTTGCGCAGGCGGTCGTCCATCTCGTAAACCAGCAGGTTGTTTTTAGGGTCGTGGTCAATGAGTATCCAGCGGTCGTTAAGGGTGGGACGAATGTTTGCGACGCCCGAAAAATCGTCCTTCACCTCTATCCTCAGGGTTTTTAGTGTGTCGGGCAGACGGCCGGCCGCAAAGTTGAGCGGTTTGATTACCGGAGCAACGGTGTCGGCCATCACTGCAAATTCGCCCAATACGCGCGACGAGGCTTTGACACGCCCATTTTCGTAGGTACTGACAAGGGGCAAAGGATCTTTATCTTTTTCGAGTCTGACAAGCAGTAACTTATCCTTTGGAATACCTGTCCTGTAAGGTTCTATGGCAATGGTTGCCGAAGTGTGAAGTGGAATACCGCCATGCCCTAAACTCAGTTTGTCGCTGAGGTGGGTTTTTGACGGACTGACCGTTGCACCAATGGTTTCGTTGCGATACAGGGCGTTTTCGGGGATCACTAATGTAAAACCGCTTCCGTTGATCAGGTGCTGGCGGCCAGCCCTGAGCAGTGGTAATTCGCCGGTTGTATCAGGTTCGGAACTCGCTGCAGGCACCTCGCCTGTCAGTTGAAAACGGAGTTCTGCACGGTTTCCGGCAAAATCGCTAACCACCCATCGCAGCGCGTATCTCCAGCCAGCCTCCGGCGTAAAAACACCGTCCTGCTGATGAAAATTCGCCAAAAAGCGCAGGCGGTTGTATGGGTCGCGTTTTGTGCGCAGGATGCGGCTTTTGTTGCTGAAAAAATAACCATAGTCGGTCAGGCTGTTCACATAGCGCGTGTCGTCGAATGAGAAACGGTCGGCTCTGAACGTAAAAAAAAGTAGGCTGTCGATGAATAACTCCATGCTATAAACCCCGTTGCGACCAATGGAACCCTGCGACTGATCGTAGGCCCCCAGTCCAAAGGAAACAGGACCGGCTACAGCCAACACCCTATTGTCCGGTACGGAATACATCCTGGCATTCTGGACCGGATTGAGCACTAGCGCTTTCGACTTGCCCTGAACCCTCGAAACATCCGCCTCAGGGTAAATGGCCAGACGCGTTATGACCGGTGGCTGGGTGTCGCGAACCTTGAAGCCAAAGGATAGAGGATTGAGAATATGCTGTGTGGCTGCGTCGCGAATTTCGAAATGCAGGTGAGGGCCTCCCGAGCTGCCCGAATTGCCGCTGTAACCTATGATCATCCCCCTTTTCACCGGAATCGACCGCGCTTCGGGATTGAGGTTGACTGCAAAGCTCTCCTGACGGTATTGCTCATCGCGCACGTATTTGTCGATGGGAGGGGCAAAACGCTGAAGATGGGCATAAACAGAGGTGTGTCCGGTGGAAGGGTGATCGATGTAAACCGCTTTTCCGAATCCTACCGGTGAAACCATTACCCGGCTCACATAACCGTCAGCAATGGCATAAACGGCATGACCTTCACGCCCGTTGGTGCGCAGGTCGATGCCCGAATGAAAGTGATCGGTGCGAAACTCGCCAAAAGTGCCCGAAAGGTGCATGGGAAGGTCCAAGGGCATACGATAAGCCGGCGCGACCGGCTGTCCTGAAAGCCGGTTCATGCTGATAATAAGAATAATAAGCTTTAGGTATTGTTTCATCAGTATCCAGGTGTCAGGAGCTGCCTCATGTCATTGATGATATGATCTGCCAGCGGAAAATCGCCCTGAATATCGTGCTCATTGAACCAAACGGTGGTCATGCCTGCCGCTTTAGCCCCGATGATGTCCTTCTCGTAGAGGTTGCCCACCATCACACATTCATGCGGCTGAAAGCCGGACAGCGCAAACACACGCTGAAAAAATTGCACATCGGGCTTGTCGAAACCAATCTCGAAACGCGAAAAAAATGCCTGAAATAGCGGTCAGCGCCTACCCTTGACAGTGCTTTCCTCATCTCCGGGACATCGGAATGTGAGGCACTTGTGGCAATGATGCAGCAATACCGCTCTGATAGCCAGGCAAGCGCTTCCTCTGCTCCGGGCACCCACTCCACCCGGTCCCAGGCCGACATCGGACCGGGAAGGTCAAAATCGCGCATCACCGTGTCGCCCCAATCGAAAACAAACGCTCTAATCTGATTAACAGCCCTTTGATCAGTCATTTTGATGCATGAAATTTAAAGCCCTGAATGAGTTCAGTGATAAATCCATCAGGACAACGGCAAAAATAGGTAAGTTAAACTAAATACCTCGAAAGATGCGCGAGCCGTTATAACCTGAGGTCAGGAGTTGAGTTCTTCTCAGGGAAAGGATTATTCGATTCTGCCATATTGACTGAGGAAGAATTATTTTAAGGCAGGTGCGGTGCTATCTTTTTAATGCGCGTTGAATCAGTTCAATCAGCTTTTCCGATTTAGCTTTTATAACTCCGTAGGCATCAATATGACCGGCCGACATGAAAGTCATGATGAACAGGGCGTTTTTATATTCCTTGCAGTTCATTAAACTGCGGAAATGTTCGAACGAAATTTTTTGTTTCCGGGTAGTTTTGCTTCCAAGGTAAACAGGAAAAAGCTCTGGCCGGCGGAGGGGCTTAGTGATATAGTTGTTGCAACCGGCGGCCAGGGCTTTTTCCTTATCGCCCTGCATTGTAAAAGCGGTTTGGGCAACTATAACCACCTTCTGATTGAACTGTCTTATCTGCTTTATTGTCTCGCACCCATCTATGCCGAACAGTCGTATATCCATCAGAATCAAGTCGATATTGGGGTTGCACTGAATAATCTGTACAGCCTCGGCACCGGTACGTGCTGTTGCAGGGGAAGCCGAAATCTCATTGAGTGCTTTAAGCAAAATCTATTCAAAGGCATCATCATCTTCAACAATGAGAACATTCAATCCGGCCGGTATGTCGATATGCACTTCCGCAGAATCTGTGAGCGACACTTCAGTATCACTTTTGCTGGTATTCGCGGGTATTGTAAAATAAAAAACTGAACCTGCACCCTCCTGACTTTCCAACCACAACTTACCGCCCAACATTTCAACATAGCTTTTCGAAATGGTCAATCCAAGCCCTGCACTCTGATAAGCCATCCGATCTTCGATGTCGGCCTTAACAAATCGTTCGAAGATTGCAGTTTGGCGGTTTGTCGGGATGCCAATTCCGGTATCCTTTACGTAAAACTCGATCATGTTTTCGTATCGAGCACAACCCACTTCGATTGTGCCCTCATGTGAGAACTTGATGGCATTTTTAACAAGGTTCGACAGAATTGCATAAAGTTTGTCCTTGTCTGTATTTATTGTGCTTTCCTGGGTGAAAAGCTTATTATGAACCTTGTAAATCAAGCCTCTGGGCATTGCTTCCGGCTTGAAGAACGAACGGATTTCATCGAGCAGGTCATTGATATTGGTTGTGGAGTAATGAACCTGCATCAGGCCGGCCTCAATTTTTGATATATCGACAATATTGTTAATCAGGTTTAGCATGCGTTGACCACTTTTGTTGATCATGGCGATATATATACTTTGCTCTTCACCTGCCAGGTTTGGCTCTTTGAGTAGTTCGGCAAAGCCCAGGATGCCATTCATGGGTGTGCGGATTTCGTGGCTCATATTAACAAGAAAGGCCGATTTCAGCCGATCGCTTTCTTCCGCCTTTTCCTTGGCTTTTATCAGATCCTCCAATATTCTTTTTTGCTCCGTTATATCCGCTTTTACTGCGACAAAATGGGTAATCACGCTCTCTTCGTTCTTGATCGGCGAAATGCTGGCACTTTCCCAATACAGCTCACCGTCCTTCTTTTTGTTACGAAACTCGCCATACCAGTCGTTTCTCGAAAGAATGGTATCCCACAAATTCCTATAAAACTCTTTCGGATGAAAGCCAAAGTTGAAGATGCCCGGGGTTTTGCCAATGACCTCATCCTTGTCGTAGCCAGTCAGCTTAGTAAATGAAGGATTTACGTACTCAATTTTACCGTATTTATCCGTGATGAAGATCAAATCGGGGCTTTGGGTAACAGCGCGCGACAATTTGCGAAGCTCGTCCTGGGCTGTCTTACGTTTGCTTATATCGCGCGATGCTCCCAGAATCCCAATGGGATATCTTTCCTGATCGTAGAGCACGGATGCTTTGGTTTCGACCCATACATAAGATCCATCCTTGCGAATGCACTCCATTTCAACCATGAACAATTCTGGTGAAATTTCTCCTTTGCGCAGCTCGGCAATTAATCGCTCAAATAATTTCAATACTAATTGACAGGAGGCTGCACTGATTATTTCCGAGTAGTGTTTGCCTATTATTTCCTCCGGTTTGTAGCCAATAAGGCCGTATATGGCCGGACTTGCGTATGTAAAATCCAGATTGAAATCAAGGGTAAAGATAAGGTCGCCTGAGTTTTCGGCAAGCAAACGTTATTTGGCTTCGCTTTCTGCAAGTTTGGCCTGCTTTCGTTGCAGTTCAGCATGTTGGTATGCGCTTCGAATTATAGATGGAAGCCGCATAAGGTAATTATCCCGCTTCACCAGGTATTCGTTGGCAGCAAGATTGAGCGCCTGAACAGCCACCTCCTCGCTTCCCTGCCCTGTAACGATAATGATGGGTATATCAAGCTCCCTTACCTGCCTGATTTCCTTTAAAAGTTCGAGAGCATTCATCCCGGGTAGCCTGAAATCCATCAACACTACCTGAAATCTCCATTCAGACGGATTGTTCTAATTTTCAAGTAAAAGTTTTAAAGCCTCCTCGGCTGTTTGCACACTTTCCACACTGATGTAGGGTGCGTATCGGGTCAGGCTCCGGAGTGTATAATCGACATCGGAGGCATGATGTTCAATATACAGCACAGGAATCACCTTCATGATCAGTTCTTTGACATTTTTGTGATTATTCAGGCTGTAATTAATAATTCCAGGCAATTTATGATTATAGCCGATGTCCTTTATCACAAAGTCGTTTGCACCGGCCTTAAGTGCGGCAACTGCCACATCTTCGTCACCCGTTCCGGTGAGCAATACCACAGCCAGATCCATGCCTTTTTGCCTGATATCGACCAGCACTTCCATACCACTTCCATCGGGCAATTGCAAATCGAGCAATGCGACATCAAAGTCAGTAATATCGTTGAGTATCCTTGTTGCCTCACTTATATCTGAAGCATTATGGATAATACATTCGGGAAATGACATATACAATGCCCGGATCGAAAGGTCAGCATCGGCAGCGTTGTCTTCGAGCAATAGTATCTTCATGGTTTCTAGGTTTAATCCGAAAGTTTATTCAAAACACGCCAGTACATATTGATTTGCTTTGCCACGTCGAGAAACTTTTCAAAGTCAACCGGCTTAACGATTTAGGAATTAGCGCCTAATTGGTAGGCCTCCCTGACGTCGGATGATTCGGATGAGGTGGTAAGTATAACAACCGGTATGGATTTGAGATCGGGATGTAATTTGAGCACTTTCAGGACCTCCAGCCCATTAATTTTGGGCATATTGATATCCAGTAGAATAACCACAGGCTTGGCTCCCCCGTTTTCCCAGTTCTTAATGATATCCAGCGCTTCTTCACCATCGCGGGCAAACAGAATCGGGTTTTCCAGATTCTGCTATTTAAACGCCCGCAAGGTAAGGTCAAGATCCATCGGGTTATCTTCGACCAGCATTATTGGGTGTTGATTTTCAAATGTCATGCGTCATTTTTTTTTGGAATTTCAAGAAAAAATTCAGCACCATTGCCGGGCCATCCATCTGCCCAGGTTTTTCCTCCCATGCGTTGCATTGCTTTGGCTACCATGGCCAAACCGATCCCTGTGCCAGAAAAATCATCTGCCCGATGCAAACGCTGAAAAAATTCAAAAATCCGATGCCGGTATTTGGCATCAAAGCCCACTCCATTGTCCCTGATGCTTATTGTCCATGCATCGGCTGTTTCCTGAAAACCAATATCGATCAATAGTGAGGGTTCATGTGCGCTAAACTTGATTGCATTTTCAATCACATTGCGCAAGGCAATAGCGAGTCAGGCCGCTTCAGCAATGATTCGAATGGAAGGCACATTGACTGTAATCCAGGCTCCGTTTTTCAACAATTCGCTGCGGTAGCTTTCAACAATCGACTCGATAAAAGGCTTGAAATCGATTTGTTCGCGTTTGAGCCTGCTTCGTTCGAGTCGGGAATAGCACAACAGATCGTCGATGAGCTGGCTCATTTGCATGGTAGCTTTGCGGATTGTTTTAACGAAAAGCAATGCTTCCTCATTCAGGCTATTGCCATATTCATCCAGAAGCAGTTTGCCGTAGCCATCGATGCCACGCAGGGGGCTTTCAGGTCGGGCGAAACCGAATAAGTGAAGGTTTCCAACTCCTTGTTGAAGGCCCGCAATTGCTCGGTGCGTATTCCTTACACGCTCTTCAGGCTGGTTGTAGAGCTGGATGTTTTCGATGGCACGGGAAGCTGAGTCGGCCAATGTTTGAAGCGGCTGCACCTCGGTTTCGCTTGGCACATACACCTGTTTCCAGTAATTGCCAATGGCGGCAATGGGCTCTCTTGTAATCACCGGCACCATCACTAGGCTTTTGACCCAGGTAGAGTCTTAGTAGGCCTTGTTTATTCTGTCATCGAGCGATACATCGCTGATCACTTATGCGCTTCGGTTCAGCATTACCCATCCGCTGATGCAGTCAGTCATCGGAAACTTCATTCCTTTCCACAGCGGCATTAAGGCATCTTCGGTTGCATAGTGTCACAGATCGTTTTCCCTGACGATAAATGTAGCCCCATCGGCCCCATTCAGCATTCGCGCCGATTGCACTACTATTTCTTCGACACTTTGCATCGACTGGGCCACCGAAAGCTGCTGAACCGAGTTGATCAGAATTTTGAGCTGCTCATTAATCGTCTTATTTCTTCCTCTTTCTTCTTTTTTTCGGTGATGACTTCGGTGTATAAGATAATTCCTCCAACTGAACCATCGGCTCCGTACCAGGGCCTGCATTCCCATCTTATCCAATCAACTTTGCCATTTTCTCTTATTAAATTATCCTCGTCGTTGCGCGATACTATCCCGTTCAGGGCATCCTGGTGTGCTGTTTTCCATCGTTCGGGCAAATCTGGAAACAAGGCATAGTGGTTCTGGCCAATGATATCGATGACAGGAACAAAGTTTTCATTCAAAAATCGCTGACTCACATAAACATAGATCATATTGCGATCGAAAATGGCCACAGTATTCTGGTTGTGTTCGATGATATACTTCATCAGCTCGTGCGAATGCTTCAGGGCTTTATCGGCAATCCTGATATCCGTAATATCCCTCCCGACACCAATCAAACCCTCTACTTCATTGGATTCGTTGTAGATGGGCGAAAGGGTAGTTTGAAAATATTTATCGCCCGTATTGTGACTCACCTGCCACTCATAGGTCACCGCTTCGCCTTTGAGAGCTTTGCGGTTGGCTTCCTCGTGCACTCTGGCATTTTCGGCGCCCATGATGTCGGTGGCGGTTTTACCTTTAAAGAAATCGGGACTCAGACCTTGCTTTTCGACCTAGGGACCAAACACACCGGTATGACGCTAATGTTTGTCGAGTGTAAACACCGGATCGTTCATCGAAGCCATGATATTCCGGAAGCGTGCCTCACTTTCACGTAGTGCCTGTTCTGCCATTTTCCGCTTGGTCAGGTCCTGCGCCAGCACTGCAATGTCGCCCTCCATGGCTACGATAACCAATCGAAGCCAGGTGTCAGAATTTGCAATCTTGCCAATGTAAACCTCATCAAAAATGCGTGACTCCCCTGTTTCGGCTGCATGAACATAAGCCTCGAAGATATCTGTTCCGGCATGGTCAGGAAACAGCTCGAGCAAGCGCCTGCCCACTACATCCTGAGGGTCAGTGCCATTGATGCGGGCTATGGTTTGGCTTTCGTACACTCAGCTAAAATCGACTACCCTGCCTTCCTCATTCCGGAAAAGGTGAAGTATGGTAAAACCGTCGGGCGATATATCCTGTGCTAAACGAAACCTTTCGCGACTGATCCTGAGTTGTTCTTCGGCCTGAACCTTTTCGCTCACGTCATGAATCACCGAATGAAGCAACTCTTTGCCATCGATGATAACCTTGCCGCTATAGACCTCTACATTGCGGATGTCGCCCGTGGCTCTGCGGTGCATGAACTGAAAAAAATTCCTCTGGCTCCTGCGGGCCAGTTCCATTTCGGCTTTAATCTCAGTTTGTGACAAGACATTGATCTCATCAATGATCATTCGCTCCAATTGATGCCTTTTCCAGCCATAGAATTTTATAGCTGCCTTATTGCAAGCTACAATATGATGGGATGCCGGATCAACTGGTATCATTATTGCCATGCTGCTCTCGAAGATGGTACGAAATCTTTTTTCGCTTTTACGTAGCAGCTTTTTGTCACGCCTCAGGTTGGACACATCGGCCGTAGGCTTTCTGGCTAAAATGGACAGCTCCCTGTTGCGAAGCAAAACCTCGATCCGGGCAAGTAGCTCGATCTTCTCGATAGGCATGAAAATGAGGTTGTCGGCTACTTTCCATAGAAAAGAAGTAGCCATATTGATGTCGTGCCTGGGAGTTTCCAGCAAGATGGGCAGGGCAAGCGGGCTTTGGGCTGCTTTGTAGTTTTCGAGCGCTTTGCTGAATTTTGTCATCATCACGCCATCAGCAATGATGAGGTCAGGCGCACAACTGCCGAGCTCATCAACACCCCCGCAAGCCTCCACTGAAAATTTTGGTGAAAGGAATTCGGTCAGAATGCGGATGTTTTCCTTCTGACTGAATAGCAGCATTATTGATCGCTGATCACCCATTTTCGACCATTGAATGAAGGATCTCGAGAAACTCTTTCATTATCACTGGTTTTTTAACCACACCAGAGGCACCTGATGAGATGCTGTATTTTTGCAGAGCGGGACCAGGATTGACTTACAGGATCAAAAATGGCACACCGGCTGAATGTATTACTTTGCAACGCTCCCATATGCCCGGATCGAAGCCTGCCACATCCATTAAAACAATGTCATAGGAGGCGACGCCGGCAAGTGCTTCGTCGAGTACCTCGTAGCCCGAAACGCCAGTGCAGGCGTAATGGTAATTGCTGAATACCTTGCCAAGCATGGCGATATTGACCGGATTTGTGTCAACAATGAGCACATTTTTATTGTTCATACCGCTACTCATTGATCCAATCGGGGATACCTTTCAGGATGCCGCGCAAATTGGTAAGGGCTCACCTATCCTGATTCCTCCCTGGTTGAGCTCCAACCTGCGCAGGGTGCTTTCCAAGCTTCCAGTCCGTTTTTTGAATACACCAATGGCTTTGATCAGCTCGCCCTTATATTCAAGGAAGCGGATGAAAATGATGTTGTCGGCCAGATAACTCAGCCCCTGATCGGTGATTTTGAAATCTCCGGTTATATTATCAATCTCGTTGATTAACACCACTGTAACCCCGTTGCACTGAAGGTATTTGCACAAAGCATGCATTTTGCTCTCCACATCGGCATTGTGCAGCGACACCTTGTAGCCCGAGATATCGTCGATAACTACCAGGCTGACGTTTTGTTCCTGTACATGATTGCTTACAATAAAAGCAAATTCATCAGCCGAGAACAATAGAGGTTCAACATTAATAATGGATAACATTTTATTATCAATGGCTGTCTGCGCATCGATTCTCAGGCTGCTGCAACGTTTCAGCAACATCGATGGTTCCTCTTCGATGGTGAATACCACCGTATGAAACCCATCTTTGGCAGCCTGCGATACCAATTGCAGGCTGAGGGTGGTTTTTCCGGTTCCTGAATGACCCGATATGATGTTGATGGTGGCGCTTTCGATTCCTCCGTGCAATTGCTGATCAAACTCCGGAATACCAAAAGTAAGGGGTTTCGTGGCTATTTTTTTCATAGCCATATCAGGCATGATTGTAGGACGCACAACAACTCCACCTTTCGAGATCCTGTAACCATGAGGTCCGCCCAGATAACCTGAACCCCTGAACTTGGTGATTTCGATTGTCAGTTAGACTGCCTTTTATTGAGGTTCATCACCGTATCGGCCATAAACTGCAAATCATCATCAGGTGCAAGGGCACTCGACTCGGTGGTGAACAGCACCGTTGCACCTCTGGTTTTCACGTATTGCAGGAAAGATAAGGTTTGCTTCCTGAACTGGAAATTGTCAACCGATAGAAACTTGAACTGTGTGATGGCATCCAGAAAGATACGGTCAGGTTTTAGAGCTTCGATGGCTTCCACAATTTTTTTTGTCATGGGTTCGCGTTCCCCCTCGGCAGGTGTGAATAAATCGTAAGTTTCGATATGCGAGAAAAACTCAGGATCGGGGCTGAGGTCTAGAAAATCAATACCTGCCAGTAAAGCCCTAGCTGCTTAGCATTTTGCCTGATGTTCGACACAGATTCGCCAAGAGTGATGAACATGCTTTTTTCATTGTTACGGACTCCCTCAATAAGGAAATGCAATTCGAAAGTGGTTTTACCAACTCCCGGGCCACCCCTGAGCTAGTTGGCACTATGCTCAATAAAGCCCCCATGCAGGGTTTCGTCAAGCCCGGGCAAACCGCTGGAAATTCTGTCTTGATTCATCGGTATAGTTTATGCTGATTATGATTTAATTCTTGCTGTATTAATGCCAATGCAATGCTTTAATCTATTCCTATAATACTGATGAAGTGTTGGTCCGGAAAGAACGACAGGCTCACATGCAAGAAGCTGCTGCTATTGGAATAATCTGAACCAGCAGGTGCAGTATGGCCGATTTGATAGAGAAATTGTTTTATTGTTAGGGTACGTTTTATAATATCATTATTAAAATATATGTTCTAAAATTAAGTTGCATGTATTTGGGTAAAAATTACAGACGGCCAAGCTGATCATCAATATCCCCTTTTTTGATTTTTAATCAGTTAAAGCCCTTTACCATGTTTTCAGCCGGCTTTGTTTGCATATATGCGGATTCGCTTTGAGCATACCTGCGGGTTTCGCAATCCCCGGATGGCATACAGCTATACTAAAACACCAGCCTTTGCATTTAAAAATTTAAGTGTATAAAGAAATTATGATGCCTTAGCGCCAGCTTTGCGCTTAAGTAGCAGAAACCAGCACCATGCAAATAAGGCTGTATCCGGCCCTTTATTCGCTACCTTTGCCAAACGTCCGCAACTTCTGCAATTTCAATGAAAAAGGTGCGCTTCATCGTCAATCCCATTGCCGGCAACATCAACAAGGATGCTTTTCCGGCGCTTGTGAAGCAACATCTGCCCGGGAGGGAGTTCGAAAGCGAGGTGGTTTATACGCTGGGTGTGGGTCATGCCACCACCTTAGCCGGCGAGGCTGTGCAGCACGGTTATGTTATGGTGGTGGCTGTGGGCGGCGATGGAACCATCAACGAGGTGGCGCGCTGCCTGATCGGCACAGAAACGACCCTGGGCATCATCCCCGCCGGATCGGGCAACGGACTGGCCCGCCACCTGAGGATACCCATTCATCCCAAAAAGGCCTTGCAACTGCTGGTCAATGGCCACAGCACCTGCATCGATACAGGCCTCATCAACAACAACGAAGTGTTTGTCAGTCTGGCAGGCATGGGTTTCGACGCCCTTGTGGCCAAGCTGTTTGCCAAGGACCCACAAAGGGGATTTCTGGGCTATTTCCGCATTGTAGCGCAGCGCTATCCCAACTACAAACCCAAGCGCTACACCCTGACCATCGACGGCACACAAACCATCAACACCGAGGCGCTCTTCATCACCATGGCCAACTCGAACCAGTTTGGCTACAATACCACCATTGCCCCCAACGCCAAACTCAACGATGGCCTGATGGATGTGTGTATCGTGCATAAGCCGATGCTTTTCGAAATGCCAATCATCCTCAACCTGCTATTCCTGAACATGATACACCTTTCGAGGCACGTGGAGATCATCAAGGCGCGTAAGGTGAGCGTCCATCGCAACAAGAACCGTGTGGTAAATGTGGACGGCGAACCCAAAAAGATTGCCCGCGACCTGCACTTCGAGATCGTACCTTCGAACCTGAATGTCGTCATTCCAAAACTCAGCACCGATGAAGAAACCAAAGCATTCAACCTCCCCCATCGTTTACTCCACCAATCCGGACTACTTGAAGCGATTGCAGGAAACCGCCCCCATCGCGACACCACCGGCTGAGAAGCAGCAACTGCGGGTAAGCCTCGACAAAAAACAGCGGGGCGGAAAGAAAGTAACCCTTGTGACCGGCTTTGAGGGCAGCGAAGAGGACCTGAACGCGTTGGCGAAGCAGCTTAAGTCGGCCTGCGGGGTAGGCGGCACAGCCAAAGACGGGGAAATACTGATACAGGGCGACTTTCGGCAGAAAGTGCTTGAGCTTCTGCTCGGCAAAGGCTATAAGGCAAAGCTTTCGGGGGGATAAGGAAGCTGATGATGGCATAATCCAAGCCCGCAAAACATGCCATCAATTCCAAACAACCCGCTTCAGCGGGTTGGACTATTCTGCCAAAAAAATCTTCATCCCATTAAGAATGATGATCGCAAAGTCCTTCTCCCATCATTCATGAAAATCAAATAGCCCATCCAGATTGTATTCTACCTGAAAATCCTGAAGGAGCTTTACATATTCATCTTTGAAGGTCCTCTTTTGGTGATGCTCTTTCTGATTGAGGGTGTATTTGATAACATTAGCGATGCTTGATTGCGAATAAGAGAATGCCCCATAACCGGCTTACCAACGAAAATTCTGCATGAGATTCTTTTGTTTGATAAAGTTAGTGGAGGCCCTTTTCAATTCTTTTACCAGGTCAGGTATGCTAACTCCAGGTTTAGGCTTCCAGCCAAAGAATATGTGCACATGGTCGTGCATGCCATTTACTGCAAGGGATTTGCTGCCCATGCTATTGATGAGTCCGGCAAGAAAATTGAAAACAAGCTCTTGGTGTTTAAGAGATTGTATTGGGGTTTGTTTGTGAGGACTAAATACCAAGTGAATATACAGTTGATTGAATGAACCGGGTTTCATCTGCTTTTTTCTGTAAAGTTAAGGAAAGAGATAAAGAATAATCCAACCTGCTGAAGCGGGTTGGGAATAAGTATGTATTTGCTGCCTTTTTAGAATAATCCAACCAGCGTAGGGCGGGTTGTGAGGAGGTAGTATGGAAGGCCTTTTGTATGGTAGAATATTCCAACCCGCACAGGGCGGGTTGTGAGGAAATGCATTTTGAGCCTTCTTTTGTAGAATAGTCCAACCCGCTTCAGCGGGTTGGATTAATCTAAGATCTGACACCTGAAAAAAACGTATATTCGCCCCTAAATGCCAATGCCAAAAAAATAACCCTATGGATCACACAAGTCTGAAGTCAATCGGCACCATCATCAAAAAGGAGAACCTTGCCTCGGTGGAGCACGAAACCAACAGCAATGCGCTGGTTCTTGAATCACTCTACCCGTTTCCGGGATACCATGGCACTACGGTACCTGATGGCACCGACCCCCGCTCTCTCTTTTTAGTCACCGATCAGTTGCAGCACAACGACGTCATCATCAGGGCGATACAGAAGGTAAAAAAACACTTCCCCCACCACTTCGATGGCACACCCGGCAAAATCGGCCTCTTCAACACTCCGGCGGGCGTTATCCGCATCAAGTTTTTGCCCTACGAACATGTGGGTAGTCTGGTAAAAGCCTTAGAAAAGGAAGGCCTCAGCTTTATGAAGCATCGTAAAGTGCAGGAATACAGCAGTATCATCAAGATCACCAAATACTTCATGATACAACAGGCCTGCGATGGCATTTATGCCGACCAGAACTGGAAAAATATGTTTTACCTGCACATCCCTGTGCTGCTCGAATGGAAGGATTTCGAAAAAATCACCCTGAGCATCAAGCACAACATCGACGACAACAACTTCGACGCCGCCCTCACTACCATGTACGATGAGCATGGTTTGCTCGACTTTGTGCGCGTTTATGACGAGCAAAGCTGTCAGGGCAAGCTCATCTTTATTTTGGGAAAATACCTCGATTCGATCAAGTATTTGTAGCGCCACCGGGTTATAACCTCATAAGATTGTACAGGCTGCATCCACCGATGCGGCCTTTTTTGTGCTTTTGCGCTAGCCTTCTGACGTAAATACTCAGTTATAGCGCATTTTAATCCTCCGACGACGCTTCAAATGCTCATAACAGCGCTTTGCAAACCCGCGACGACGCTTCAAATGCTCCCAACAGCGCTTTGCAAACTCACGACAACGCTTCAAGTGCTCTTAATAGCACTTTGCAAACCTCCGACGACGCAAAAAATGCGCCCAACGGCACTTTGCAAACATGCGACGACACGAAAAATAACTGCGACGATGCAAAAAGAACCTGCAACGACGTTTTCACAGTGAGGACTGGAGGACTGGAGGCCTGAAGGTCTGAAGGTCGGAGATCGGAAAAATGATGAATTAGTTTGCATTTTTAACGTTTTTCCAACTTTTATGGCTTCTTTGGTCAAGCTGTTGAACAACCGGCAATGCAGGAAATGGCACTGTGTTTTGGGCAATGTTTGGGCAAAGAAATGGCAAACGCCTGTCCGCGTGAATAACCTTTCTTCCACAGCCAGCCGATGCAACGAAACCAAAACCTTTGAACTGCGATGCTAACGCTGAGCAGACAGCATATCAAAGCGGACAAGTGGGTGCCTTCGGGCACAGCTAATGGAGCCAGCCATGCCAGACTGAGGCGGAGGAATGGCAGTGGAATGTGGGGGAATGAGGGAATGTGCTTTAAGACGGCTGGTGGTGATCCGAACAGCCACTTGCTGATCATCCGGAATGCCAAGGGGAGAATGGACAGGGTGGCACCCATTTCGGATAGGATTATTGAAATGCTCAGGGAATACCAAAAACATTACAAGACAACAATCTGCTTATTTGAGGGGCAGGAAATCCACACGCAGCGCAGCGAACAAAGGCTGCAAAGCATCATAAGGCAGGCTGTTGCCAAAGCTGGAATTAAGAAACCAGTGAGCCTGCATTGGCTTAGGCATAGTTATGGACCCCATTTATTGGAGGCGGGTACTGAATTAAGGTATATTCAGGAATTATTGGGGCACAAGAGTTCAATGACGATAGAAATTTACACCCATGTTAGTCAAAGAAAGCAGTTTGCAAAACATCAAATCGCCATTTGATGATCTGTGGTTTTTCTATAAATTTGTTATCAACCATAGAACGCTACTTTATAGCGCCTATACATCCAAAAATGGAAATAATGTGAATAATCCGGACTAAAGTATGCCACGATTCCGGAGCAAAGTAGGCCACCTAT
>CAYWLJ010000013.1:0-95478 GCA_964459375.1 uncultured Lentimicrobiaceae bacterium
AAGTTTTCAAATTTAACACTTAAGCAGTGGTCTAAAAATTGGGGAGTATTATACAAGTTCGGTTGCTTTCCGACGGGTGATATCGCCAATATTGATCAGAAAGCTCGAGTCTTCGGAAAGCTGACTGTTGATTTTTATTCCCCTGCACCTGAAGAACACATCCTAGTCTGCCAAGCTGAAGGGGATCTCCAGATCAAATTCAATGCCTTTCTCAACCAGCTCATCCACATAGGGTTGAATCGGATTCTGCATGAAAGGACCAAAATAGCGCAGGTTCTGTTTATCAACGAGTTCCCCAGCAGTAGTTGAAAAAATGCGCAAAAAAGCCGGATTTACGGCATTGATGTATGCCTGTCAGCATTCACTATAGCAAGAGGAATGTTGTTGATGGTAAGCTCCATGAGGTGATTGGTGTCGCGCTCCGCAGCAACTCTGAGCCTCGACAATTCGTCCTGCAATTCGCTGAGTCTGGAAAAGAGGTCTTGCTTATCGTTTTCCAATGTCGATCCTGTTTTGTTGTTTCATAAATGGGATGAGCACCTTGTCGCAAGGATTCTCAAAAGAACATCAAAATATAAGGCAAAGCATGTCCGGATGACAAATTTTGTCAGTCCTGAGCGACTCCTCTCAGGATGATCTGTATTGCCATTTACTCCCTTCCTTTCCATCTTTTACAACGATGTTGATGGCGGAAAGCCTGTCGCGGATCTTGTCGCTGGTGGCAAAATCTTTGCGATTTCGGGCTTCCTGGCGGAGCTCCAGAATGGTATCCATGAGGCCATCGATGATTTTCTCGTCCTTACCTGTTGCCGTTTCGTCGGCGAGGCCAAGGATATCTTTAGTAAACTGTTCGAAAAAACGCTTAAGCAGTTCCAGTTCCTGAGCACTGATTTTTAGATGGCCTTCGGCAACGGCATTGATCAGCCTGACTGCTTCGAACAGTTGTGCAATGGCCACAGGACTGTTGAAATCGTCGAGCATGGCTTCCCATGCTTCCTGTTGCAGGCGGTCGATACCGAGCGGGGGAGCATCGGCACTTGATGGAAGTTTTGCCAGTGCTTTTCGGGCTTCGCTGAGCCTTGCCAGACCCTTTTCGGCGGCCTGAAGCGCTTCGTTGCCGAAGTCGAGGGTGCTTCGGTAGTGGGCTTGCAATATGAAAAAACGGATAGTCATGGGGCTATAGGCCTGTGCAAGCAAAGGATGGTTGCCAGCAAAAATATCATCGAGGCTCATGGCATTGCCCAGCGATTTGCCCATTTTCTGGCCGTTGATGGTGATCATATTGTTGTGCATCCAATAGCGAACCGGTTTTTTGCCATTGGCAACCGTGCTTTGGGCAATTTCCGACTCGTGATGTGGAAAAAGCAGATCCAGCCCGCCACCATGAATGTCGAATTGTTCACCAAGATATTTGCAGCCCATGGCCGAGCATTCGAGGTGCCAGCCCGGAAAACCATCGCCCCAGGGCGATGGCCAGCGCATAATGTGCTCGGAACCAGCATTTTTCCAAAGGGCAAAGTCTAGACTGCTGCGCTTTTCGCCCTGACCCGCCAGCTCGCGGGTGTTGCTGAGCAACTCCTCCACCCTGCGTCCTGAAAGCACGCCATAGTTGTGGATTTTGTTGTAGCGCTCCACGTCGAAATACACCGAGCCGTTGGCCTCGTAGGCAAAGCCCTTTTCCAGTATGCGTTGAATCATCCCGATCTGTTCGATGATGTGCCCTGAAGCATGGGGCTCGATGGAAGGCCTGAGCACATTAAGTTGTTCCATGTTTTTGTGATAGCGAACTGTGTAGTGCTGCACCACCTCCATAGGCTCGAGCTGCTCGAGGCGGGCCTTACGTGCCACCTTGTCTTCGCCATCGTCGGCATCATTTTCCAGATGACCCACATCGGTGATGTTGCGCACATAACGCACCTTGTAGCCCAGGGCTGTGAGAAAACGATACACAAGATCGAAAGCAATGGCCGGACGGGCATGACCCAGATGCGCATCGCCATACACGGTGGGACCACACACATACATCCCTACCCGGCCTGGAACAAATGGTGCGAAAACTTCTTTCTGCCTGCTCAAGGTGTTATAAATCTGTAGCTTAAAAGCTATCTCGTTGGCTTGCATGCCCTTATTTATTTTCGGTGCAAAGAAACGAAAAAAAGCCTATGGGCAGGTCTGTTGCCTTGTAAGGCTCGGGCTTTTGGGCTAACTTTGCCGCCGAACTGTTAATTGTTTCACAAAATGGAAAAAATTCTGGTTATCGGCTGTTCGGGACAGATTGGCTCGGAGCTTACGCTTGCCCTGCGGAGGATTTATGGCAACAAGAACGTTTTTGCCACCGACATCAAGCAGCCTCCGGCCGACATACTCGAAACAGGGCCTTTTTATTTGCTGGATGTGCTCGATTACAACAATTTGCTGCATTTTGCCGTAAGGTTCAAAATCACCCAGGTATATAACCTGGCTGCAGTGCTGTCGGGCAATGCCGAGAAAATTCCACAGCAGGCATGGGATATCAATATGCGCGCTCTGATGAATACCCTGGAACTGGCACGCGATTCGGATGCCAGAAAACTGTTCTGGCCCAGCTCTATTGCTGTTTTTGGGCCCACCACCCCGCGGCACAACACCCCACAACTAACAGTGATGGAACCCAACACAGTGTATGGCATCAGCAAATTGGCCGGCGAACGCTGGGGCGAGTATTATCATCACCGCTACGGAGTCGATTTCCGCAGCCTTCGTTATCCTGGACTCATCAGCTATAAAACCGAGGCCGGTGGTGGCACAACCGACTATGCTGTTGAGATTTACTACGAAGCCATTCGCAATAATCGTTATACTTGCTTCCTGCGCGAGGACACTGCACTGCCCATGATGTTTATGGACGACGCCATCGATGCCACCATCAAACTGATGGATGCCCCAGCCGAAAAGCTCTCGCTCCGCTCGAGCTACAATGTGGGCGGCATGAGTTTCGCCCCCCGCGATGTGGCCAACGCCATCCGCAAGCATAAACCAGATTTCGAAATAAACTACGAACCCGATTTCCGTCAGGCCATTGCCGACAGCTGGCCTGCCAGCATCGACGACAGCGTGGCGCGCCGCGACTGGGGCCTTTCGGATTCCTCCAACCTCGACAGCATGAACGAGGTCATGCTTCGCGAAATCGGAAGAAAACTTTCAGCTCAGGATTAACAGATAAAGTTATGACCACCAATAGTTTAATAGTGATTAAAACCCAACGGCCGAAAAGTTGAACGCCATAGGTGTGCACAATTGGCCTGTCTGGGAAAAAGAGGAAAGCGACTTTGGCTGGTTTTACGTCGAAACGGAAGTTTGCTACATCCTCGAAGGTCACATCATCGTCACACCCGATGGCGGACAGCCGGTGGAGATTGTACCCGGTCAGCTTGTTACATTTTGCAAAGGTCTGGACTGCCGCTGGCAAATCCTGAAGGCTGTGAGGAAACATTATGATTTTCCTGCCAGTTAATGGCACATTGTGCATTGGTTTGACGGATCTGCTTTAATGCCTCAGATGATGATGCCCTCACCAATTGTGCCTTCAGAACGGGTGAATTTGAGCGCTATGTTGAACACCCGCTGTGGCCAGCTTGTTTAGTGATAAAACTTTGAACCTATGTGGACAACCGAAAACAACCAAATGTACGCACTTTTGTGTTCGACAATTTTGTGCAGGCCTACTCATTTATGACCAGTGTAGCAATCGTGTATGAGAAAATATATCATCATCCCGAATGGACAAATGTTTACAATCGGGTTACCATCAGATTGAGCACGCACGATGCTGGAAACATCGTCACCGAGAAAGACCGTAAGCTGGCCGAAGCCATCGACAAATTGTTACAGGCTCTCTGAGTTTCGGTCTCATTTGGCAGCGCCATGTCCGCGCATGTGGGCAAGGGTGGACTTTATCAGCGCTTCTAGAACATTTAAGTCTATGTCCGACAGGCGTTTGACGTAGATACAGCTTTTGCCCATTTTATATTTACCCAGTTTTTGGAGCAAATCGTCCTGATGGGTGCTGTATGGGATGTTCACATAAAGCGTAAGAGCCGCTTTCCGGGGCGAAAAGCCCACCAGAGGCATATCGCCTTCGTGTCCGCTGGTATATTTATAGTGGTGAATACCAAAACCGATGATGGAAGTCCCCCACATCCTGGGCTCCTCACCTGACCATTGTTGCATCAGGCGGAGCAGTTTCCTGCTATCGTCCTTTTTTTGCGAGCTGTCGGCAAAAGCTTCAATGAAGACTTCGACGCTGGCTTCGGTAATTTTAGTTTTGTTTTCAGCCATTGGCAAGGGTATAATTGATTTTAATCAGCAATAATCGGTGATTTTATTTTTCAACAGGTTTTCGCTTTTGATTTTCAAGCCCCTTCGTTTGTAGATACGCAAGGTAAATATGATGTCAGTGCGATAGTGATCATCCTGAAGAGATTTGGGAAAACATCTCCAATGGCATTGCTGCTCATATCGAAAAGCGTCCACGAAAAGTTCATTAGTATTTGCAGAAAAACAGGCAGCCACAGGTTGTTGTTCCATTCGATATATAGCCAAGCAAACCAAACCGCTCCCATGGCCGTAACAAGATAAACTCCGGCAACTTCAGGGATGGATGATCCCTGGTATAGATGCCCCAACCCAAACACAACCGCTCCGGCCATTGATGCAGGAATAAAGCCCCAGCCGCAGAAGCGGAACAGTAGCCCGAAAAGAAAGCCCCTGAAAAGCAACTCCTCCATGAAACCGGCCAGCAGGGTATCCTGAACAAGCCTGAGTGCAGACAGATCGGCAGGAATTGAACCAGCAATGGCCGAGCTGATGAACATGGGCGAAACCGTGAGTGCCGCAAAACCCAGTGCAGTAAGCAACCCATGACGTAATCCCAGGGCACATAAAACTTTTTTAAAGCCACAAATAAAACCCGTGGTAAGCCATAAAGCAACAAGCCACCATGCATAGACTTGAATAAGACGTAAATAAATATTATTAAACTATAATCAAAAAGTGTTGCTAATCAGCTTGTTACCAAAATAGGCAAGCAAAAAGACCAGTAACACAACAATTACTCGCAAGGGGATTCTTTGCATTGGATAGAGGATATAATGTCAGAAGTTCCGTTTTAATTCTGCACAACGGCTTCAAGCCTGTAACCTGTAGCTCAGAGCGATTCGATGAAGCCTTTCATGCGGGCACTGACCTCGCCGGCCAGTGCGGTGAGTTCCTCATTGCCCATAGCTGTAATCATTTCGAGAGGTTCCATGGCCGCCACCTCAATCCTGCCTTTGCCCTGGTCGATGATCACCACGTTGCATGGCAGCAGTACCCCCAGCTTGTCTTCGATCCGCAGCGCCTTGCTGGCAAAATGCGGATTGCAGGCGCCAAGAATGATGTAGGGTTTGAAGTCGTCATTAATTTTTTCTTGAAGGGTAGCGCTGACGTTGATGACAGAAACCAGACCGAAACCAATGGATTTTAACCCCTGGGTCACCATTTCGATGGTTTGGTCGAAATCGCCTTGAATGACTTTGCTGATGTAATAGTGCATTTTCGGGGAGTTTATAACGATGCACGAAGATAGAGAAAGTATGAATGAAATGCGCTGAAGGCCGAGGGCAAACAGGCCTAAGTGACTCAATAACAAAAAAATAATGATTCTTTGACAGATTAGCCCGAAATAAAGCCTACCTTTGCAGCCCATTTTTAAACCCTTTTCATGATTAATTTTCAAGAACTTGGGCTCCGTCAGGAACTATTAAGGGCTGTTGAGGCTCTTGGCTTCAGCGAGCCCATGCCCATTCAGGCCGAAGTGATTCCGGCCCTTATTGCCCAACCTTCCGATCTGGTTGGACTTGCTCAGACCGGTACTGGCAAAACAGCCGCATTTGGCTTGCCTGTGCTGCATCACATTGACCCCTCGCTCAGGCAGACTCAGGCTGTGGTGCTTTGCCCCACACGCGAGCTGTGTCTTCAGATTACGCGCGACCTGAGCAATTTTGCCCGTTTTATGCCTGCCATCAGCATCACGCCGGTGTATGGCGGCGCTTCCATCGAAAAGCAACTGCACGAGCTGTCCCGAAACCCACACATCATTGTGGCTACGCCCGGCAGGCTCAATGATATGATCAGGCGCGGAAAAACCCACTTTGGCCAGGTGCAGTGGGTGGTGCTCGACGAAGCCGACGAAATGCTCGATATGGGATTTCAGGAGGATGTGGACACCATACTTCACACCATGCCCATGGAACACCACACCCTGCTTTTTTCGGCCACTATGCCCGAAGAGGTGGAGGCTATCCTGAACAAATACATGACAAGCCCGGTGATGAAATCGGTGGGCAAACGAAACACCGGAACAGCCAATGTAAAGCATATGTATTACATGGTTCAGGCCAGGGATAGGTATGCTGCCCTCAAACGCATTGCCGATTTTAACCCGGCCATTTATGCCATTGTTTTCTGCCGTACTAGGGTTGAAACCCAGGAAATTGCCGACAACCTGATCCGCGACGGATACAATGCCGATTCGCTGCACGGCGACCTTTCGCAGGCGCAGCGCGACCACGTGATGCACCGTTTCCGGCAGGGAACACTGCAGATGCTCGTGGCCACCGATGTGGCTGCCCGTGGTCTGGATGTAAACAACCTGACCCACGTGATCAATTACAACCTTCCGGACGAACCTGAAGTGTATATCCATCGCAGCGGTCGCACGGGAAGAGCCGACAAAACAGGGATTTGCATCAGCATCATTCACACAAAGGAGAAAAGCAAGCTGCGCATTATCGAGCGCAAGGTGGGCCGTGAGTTTGCCCTGGCTAAAGTGCCTACGGGTGTTCAGGTTTGCGAAAAGCAACTGTTTCACCTTGTTGACCGAATGGAAAAGGTGGAGGTTAACCACGAGGAGATCGATGCTTATTTACCGGTCATTTTCCGTAAGCTTGAATGGATGAGCCGCGAGGATATTATCCGGCGGTTTGTGTCGCTCGAGTTTAACCGGTTTCTTGAATACTACCGCAATGCTCCTGAGCTCAATATGGAAGAGCGCGGAGGCGAGCGGGAATATCGCGACAAAGGAAAACCAGCACGCAATGATCGTCAGGACGACAAGGGCCGCTTTACCCGCTTGTTTTTCAGCATTGGCAAACGCGATGGCACAGGACCACATAACATTATTGGGCTAATCAACGAAATAACCCGTTCGCGCGATGTGAACATTGGTCGTATTGACCTGATGGAAAATTTCTCGTTTGTAGATGTGGACAATCGCCATGTGGAAATGGTGATTGAGGCCTTTGCCAACAAACAGCGCAACCGTTCGGGTGTTAGGGTAAATCCCGCTGATGCGAAAGACGGAGCAAAACCATCGTCGAAGCCAGGAAAGTTTGGCGGTAAGAAGCCCAGAAAATACTAATTCGATTATTGAGAGTAATTTGATTATCAGCGTTTTTGGGCCACCATGCGCACAAGCGCCGATAGTCCGTTGTGCAGCTTACCCTCATTGAGCACATCCTCGGTGTTGTTGAGCAAAACATAGTCGAATCCCGCGAAATCGTTTTTCAGGATTTCGGCAGTGTAGAGCAAATCAATGTTTTGCGGTCCTCCTGTGCCGAAGTTAAGTTGCTTTGTGTGATAAGCCTCAATAATGATTATGCCTAACGGACGCAAGGCCGAACATATCATTTCGTGCCATCGTCTCCGAGTTTCGGATGGCAGGTGCACAAACACCTCGGCCACCGCATCATACAATGCTTCGGGCAGGTGAACATCTGTTAAGTCGGCAACCGTATAGCTGTTCAATTTAACTTGCCGCCGGGTGGCCAGAGCCAGGGCTTTCTTCCGGGCTTCGTGGCTGTAGTCGATGGCATCAACAGTCCATCCTTCCGACGCTGCCCACACGGCGTTGCGTCCCTCGCCCTCGCCTGGCAGCAACAATCTTCCGGGCTTGAGTAATTCAAGTTGAGATTTGAAAAAGCTGTTGGGTTCGGTACCATACACATAATCCGAACCTGAGAAACGCGCGTCCCAAAGATCCTTCACAATATGTGCAGATTTGTCTTATCTGATTTCCCTGCTTCGTTTTTCCTGCTTTGTCTGCGCATCGATGGTGGCTATGGTGATCATATTGACAATTTCAGCCACTGACGCCCCCATCTGCAATACCTGAACTGCCTCGCTCAAACCGTTGAGGATAGGACCAATAACCTCGAACTTGCCCAGTTCCTGCATTAGTTTGTAGGCAATATTGGCCGATTCAAGATTGGGGAAAATCAGCACATTGGCTGCTCCTCCTGTCAACTTGCTGAAAGAGAAATTTTCGGCCAGCAGCTCAGGATTCAGTGCTGCGTTGGCCTGTATTTCGCCATCAACAATCAGTTCGGGATGATTTTTGTGCAGGTATTCCACTGCTTTTCGCTGTTTTTGAGGAACAACGCCATCGGATGAGCCAAAGCTTGAATAGGAAACCAGGGCCACGCGTGGCGTTATCTTGAAATCGCGGACACTACGGCAGGTTTGCAGGGTAATCTCGACAAGCTGTTCCCATGTCGGGTCGATATTCACAGTGCAATCAGCAAAAAAGACCGGTCCTTCAGGGCTGTTCACGATGTACATTCCCGAAACGATCTGGTTTCCGGGGATTTTGTCAATGACCTGCAGCACAGGTCGCACCGAGTCAGGATAATTGCGCGTGAGTCCGGTAACCATGGCGTCGGCATAGCCTGTGGCCAGCATCATCGGCGCAAAATAATTACGGTGCATCATGTAGCTGCGGGCAGCATTGAAGGTCAGCCCCTTGCGCTGACGGCGCTGAAAGAGCATCTCGGCATACTGCTTACGGCGCCCGTTTTGTTCGTTCGAACGGGGATCAATGATTTCTACACCATTGAGTTCGAGTTCGTGTTCCTGTATTATTTGCTTTATTTTCAGCACATTACCCATAAGAATGGGCTCGGCAATACCCTCATTCAGCACGATTTCGGCGGCTTTAAGCATTTTATAGTGTTCGGCATCGGCCAGAATAACCCGTTTGGGGTTGTGTTTGGCCCTTGTTTTCATTTGCCTCTTGATGGGGTTGTTGGTTTTAAGGCGCCTGCGAAGCTCTTCCAAGTAGGCATCCCAACTGGCTATGGGTTTTCGGGCCACTCCGCTTTCCATGGCTGCTTTAGCCACGGCAGGGGCCACCTGCTCAATCAGGCGTGGATCGGATGGTTTGGGGATGATGTATTCGCGGCCAAAGCGCAGGTTGTTGACATTGAAGGCGATGTTAACCTCCTCAGGCACAGGTTCCTTGGCCAGTTGTGCGAGTGCACGCGAGGCGGCCAGCTTCATTTCGTCGTTGATTTCGCGGGCACGAACATCAAGGGCACCGCGAAAGATGTAGGGAAATCCCAATACATTGTTGATCTGGTTGGGGAAGTCGCTCCGGCCTGTTGCCATGATGATATCCTCGCGCGTGGACATGGCGTCGTTGTATGAGATTTCGGGAACGGGGTTGGCCAGGGCAAATACGATGGGATTGGGTGCCATGGCCAGCAACATGTCTTTTTTCAGAACACCGGCCGCCGACAGTCCGAGAAACATGTCAGCGCCCTTCAGTGCCTCGGCCAGGCTGATGTCAGGCACATCGCGGGCAAACAGTCGTTTTGTATCATTGATGTCAGTGCGCTTCAAATTGAGCACACCGCGGCTGTCGAACATCAGGATGTTTTCGGGTTTGGCGCCAAGCTTAACATAAAGCTTGGTGCATGATACGGCGGCCGCGCCTGCCCCATTCACTACAATTTTTATATCCTCGATCTTCTTCCCATTAATTTCAAGGGCGTTGAGCAAGCCTGCCGAAGTGATGATGGCCGTACCGTGCTGGTCGTCGTGCATCACGGGAATATCAAGCTGTTTTTTCAGTTCCTCCTCTATGAAAAAGCATTCGGGAGCCTTGATATCCTCAAGGTTAATGCCGCCGAAAGTGGGCGCAATGGCTTTCACGATCTCGATAAACTTGTTGGGATCTTTTTCATTTATTTCGATGTCGAACACATCGATATCAGCAAAAACCTTAAACAAAAGCCCTTTGCCTTCCATCACCGGTTTACCTGCTTCGGGGCCAATGTCGCCCAGACCCAGCACCGCGGTGCCATTGCTGATTACGGCAACAAGGTTTCCTTTGGCGGTATATTTGTAAACGTCGTCCGGGTTTTTGTTGATGGCCAGACACGGGTCGGCCACGCCCGGGGTGTATGCCAGCGAGAGATCGCGTTGGGTGGCGTACGGTTTGGTGGGAATTACTTCCAATTTGCCTGGTCGTCCTTGCGCATGATAATTCAGGGCATCTTTAAAAAATAGTTTATCCATGATCATGTGTTTTGGAATTAACAAAGTTAGTCCAAAAGCGCGCAAAACCCCTATAAAAATTATTATTACAGACAATATATCTGGCGCCGCATTGCCTTTATGGTTCAATGAAAAGCAGGTGCTGGCAAGAGGGGTGATTTTCGTATTTTTGCCCGTCGTCACAGACCGGACACAAGCTATATTATGTACGAATACATATCAGGCAAGGTGGCAGGCATCAATCCTGCCTGGGCTGTGGTCGAGGCCAACGGCATCGGCTATATGCTTCAGATTACGCTGAACACCTATTCGGCGATTGCCGAAGCCCAGCAGGTCAAGCTTTTCACGCACCTTGCCATTCGCGAAGATGCTCATGTGCTGTATGGTTTTTTCGATCAGGAGGAGCGTATGGTATTCCAGTTGCTCCTTTCGGTTTCGGGTGTTGGGGCAGGCACGGCGCGTATGATACTCTCCTCCCTCAGCACGCGCGAAACCATAGAGGCGATAGCCCGCGGAAATGTCCAGATGTTGCAACGCATCAAGGGGATTGGAGCCAAAACGGCACAACGCATTGTGGTTGATTTGCGCGATAAAGTGGGGAAAGCGGCTTCTAACTTGCCCGAAAAAAGCCCTGAAATGTACAATAGAGCATGGGAGGAAGCGTTATCTGCACTGCTGGTGCTCGGCTTTCAGCGTTCAGTGGCCGAAAAGGCGGTTGCCAATTTGTTGCGGAATGATCCTGAAATGGCGGTTGATAAACTCATCCGAGAAGCCTTGCGGCAGCTTTAAAATTTTCTAAATGAAATAATTGGGAGATTAACGAACCCGACCAAATACTTGAAACTCCTGAATACATACATCGCACGCCTCATATTTCTCATCTTAGCCGGACTGCTGTTGCTGGGGAGCATCTTTGCTGCAAAACCGCTGCCCCGTGAAACAGATGCCTATGTGAGCACCTCCGTAGCAATGCCTGAGCCTGATGCCTCTGAGCCCGACAGCGCTGCAAGGCCCCGCTTTCCAGTGCCTGTGAATGATGGCAATCCCCTCAACCAACTACAAAACCAATCACCACTATACCTGAAAGACCCGCCCAACATTCGTCGTGAAGTTGTTTACGACCCCATCACACGCCGGTATGTTTTCTATGAACGTATAGGCGATTTCAGCTACCGGACCCCATCGGTGCTCACACAAGAGCAATACCTTGAATACCAGGGCCGTAAAAGCCAGCAGGACTACTGGAAACAACGCTCAGGTCAAACCGTTGCCCCAAGCAGTGCTTCCATCATTCCGGCCATTTACGTGGGCGGCAAGGTTTTCGACCAGATCTTCGGTAGCAACACCATCGACATACGTCCTCAGGGAACAGCCGAAGTAACCTTCGGGTTGCGCAGTATGTTGCGCGACGACCCGCAGCTCAACATCCGCCAGCGCCGTACTACCAATTTTGATTTTGACCAGCGCATTCAGATGAACGTGGTGGCCAAGATTGGTGACAAGATTGAGTTTCGGACCAACTACAACACCGATGCCGTCTTTCAGTTCGAGAACCGTCTTGCCCTCAAATACGAAGGCAAGGAGGATGAAATCCTAAAGCTTGTAGAAGCCGGCAATGTTAGCTTGCCGCTCAACACCACCCTTATCCGGGGTAGTCAGGCGCTTTTTGGGATAAAGACTAAGATGCAGTTCGGGCGCACATCGGTGACAACTGTGTTTTCGCAGCAGGAAAGCGAAACGCGCAACATCACCGTTCAGGGCGGCGCACAGGCCAACCGCTTCAGACTAACCAGCCTTGACTATGAAGAAAACAGGCATTTTTTTCTGAGTCACTATTTCCGTAGCAACTATGAGCGTGCACTGCAGTCGCTTCCCATCATCACTTCCGACGTCAACATCACCCGTATCGAGGTTTGGATAACCAACATCGGGCCGGCTGTGCAGGACAACCGCAACTTAGTAGCCTTTACCGACCTTGGCGAAGGCCGCCACGAATGGCTCTTCAACCGCGAGATACATCCCAATCCGGGGCCACCATTGCCATCGAACAGGGTGAACAACCTGAAAGAACGCCTCGATACGGCCAGTGTACGCAACATCAACACGGCTTCCAATTATCTGCTTGGCGACCCTCTGCGCATCGGCCGCAATGGATATTTTGTGGCAGGACAGGATTTCGAGAAAATTGAGAACGCACGCAAGCTCAGCACCACCGAATATACCTTTAACCCAAAACTTGGTTTTATTTCGCTGAATACAAACCTTGGCCCCGACCAGACACTGGCCGTGGCATACCAATATACCATCATTGGCTATGACAGCATTTTTCAGGTTGGCGAATTTTCCGATCAGGGCATCAATTCGCCCAATGCCCTCATGGTGAAGCTGCTCAAAAGCACCTCCCTGAACACGCGCATGCCCATGTGGAACCTGATGATGAAAAACGTTTACTCGCTCAAGGCTTTCCAGCTCAACCGCGACGATTTCACGCTCAACATCCTCTATTCAGGCAATCAAAACGGCGTTCCTACCGGTTATTTTACCGAAGGTGATGAAAGTGTCAGGGGTATTCCGCTGATTCACCTGATGAATCTCGATTTTCTAAACATGCAGGGCAACCCGGTGGCCGGAGGCGATGGTGTGTTCGACTTTATGGACAATGCAGCAACTGCAGGGGGAACCATAAACTCCAGCAACGGACGAATTTATTTTCCCGTACTTGAACCGTTTGGCAGGCATGTCAGGCAAAAAATCTTCCCCAACAATTCCGAGCTGGCTAACCGTTATGCCTACGATTCGCTCTACACCATGACCAAAACAGGGGCAGAACAGTTTCCTGAGAAGAACAAGTTCATTCTCGAAGGCTATTACAAGTCGCAAACCGGCAGCGAGATCAGCCTCAATGCGCTTAATGTGCCCCAGGGCTCGGTTCGCGTTACGGCTGGTGGTGTTCCCCTGGTGGAAAATGTCGATTACACAGTTGACTACACCCTTGGACGTGTGCGTATCATCAACGAAGGCATCATGAGCTCGGGCACGCCCATCAACATCTCGCTCGAAAGCAATTCGCTGTTCAGCCTGCAGCAGAAGCGGATGATGGGATTGCGACTTGACCACGATTTCAACAAGGATTTTCGTGCAGGAGCTACCCTGCTGAACCTTCACGAGCGCCCGCTCACGCGCAAGGTGAACTATGGCGACGACCCCATCTCGAACACCATCTACGGTCTCGACCTGAGCTGGCGTAAGGAATCGCTGTGGCTTAGCCGGATGATTGATAAACTTCCGTTTTACAATACAAAACAGGCTTCGCGCATTAATATAGACGCTGAGTTTGCCCATTTTCTTCCAGGGCATTCCCGTGCTGTGGGCAAAACAGGCACCTCCTACATTGACGACTTTGAAGGCGCCAAGTCCACCATCGACCTTCGCCAGGTGAGCAGCTGGCACATGGCCAGTACGCCTCAGGGCCAGCCCGACTTTTTTCCGGAGGCTGCTCCCGGCACAGGGCTCGCCTATGGCTTCAACAGGGCTAAGTTGGTATGGTACATCATCGACCCCATGTTTTACGATCGCTTTGGTTCGCTCAGGCCGCAAAACGTTGACAAGGACGAGCTGAGCAGGCACAGCGTTAGGCAAGTGCTCGAAACAGAAGTGTTTCCCAATAAGGAAATCCCATCGGGAACCCCCACCAATATTGCCGTGCTCAACCTGGCATACTATCCTAATGAAAGGGGGCCGTACAACTACGATGTGATCCCCAGTGAATTCAGCCGTGGTTTGCGACCCGAAGGACGCCTCGAAGACCCGCGCAGTCGATGGGGAGGCATTATGCGGCGTGTCGAAACAACTGATTTTGAGGCAACAAACATTGAATACATCGAGTTCTGGATGATGGATCCCTTTGCAGAAAACCCAAATAACAAGGGTGATCTGTTCATCAATCTCGGCGATATTTCGGAAGATATTCTACGTGATGGCCGGCGCTTTTTCGAGCATGGCCTGCCCGTTTCAGAAAAGGTTGAAAATGTGGATACCACCATATGGGGTCGTGTTCCACGCCTGCAGGCACTGGTGGAATCATTCAGCAATATTACCGGTTCGCGCAAGTATCAGGATGTTGGCTACGATGGTCTCAACGATGTTGATGAACGCTCCTTCCGAGAGGACTATCTCAATGCCATACGTATTGCCTATGGCGAAAACTCGGATGTCTATCAGCAGGCGCTGGCCGACCCATCGGCAGATAACTATCAGTATTTCAGAGGTTCGCGACTTGATAGCGATCCTAAATACGGCAGTGTACTCGAGCGCTATAAGCGGTTTAATGGTCCGGATGGCAACTCACCCACAGATGACATGAACCCGGAAAACTACCCTATCAGCAACAGCACCATGCCTCATGTAGAAGACATCAACCGCGACAACACCCTGAGCGAGGCCGAACGCTATTTTCAGTACAGGATAAGGCTCGACCCACAGAACATGCGTGTTGGGGAAAACTTCATTGCCGATATCCGTGAGGCAAAGGGTATTCCGTTGGCCAATGGTACCGTAGGCGAAGTAAAATGGTATCAGTTTCGCATACCGGTTAGCCAGCCCGAAAGGGTGGTCGGAAACATCGAAGATTTCCGTTCGGTGCGTTTCATGCGTATGTTTTTGCGTGGTTTCGAGCAGCCTGTGGTTGCCCGTTTTGCCACCCTTCAGCTCGTGCGCGGTGAGTGGCGTAAATACCACAACAACCTGCTTGCGCCGGGCGAGTACGTATCGGGTGATCAGGGCAACAACACCACCTTCGAGATTTCAGCGGTCAACATAGAGGAAAATGGACGACGCGAGCCCATTCCTTATGTTGTACCTCCGGGTATCGAACGCGAAATCAACTATGGCACAACTAGCCTGGTGCGCCTCAACGAGCAGGCCATGCAGATCAGCGTTACCAACCTGCTCGATGGCGACGCTCGCGCAGCCTTCAAGACCACCGATTTTGATTTCCGACGCTACAAGAAGCTGCGGATGTTTGTTCATGCAGAAAAGTTTTTTGAAGACCAGGAACTGCAATATGGCGATCTGACTGTGTTTATCCGACTTGGAGCCGACTTCACCGAAAACTATTACGAATACGAAATACCGCTCACTTTCACGCCTTGGTTTACTGCCTTTACACGCCCTGACCTCATCTGGCCCGAAGCCAATCAGTTTGTCATTGATTTTGACGAGCTGGTCAAAGTGAAGCAAAACCGTAACATCGCCATGCGCAACCCCAACAGCGACATCAGGCTCAACTATGCTTATGTCGAATTCAATGGCGATCATGCTGTCAGGGTAATCGGGAACCCCAACATCAGCGACGTAAAGGGGATCATGATCGGGGTGTGCAACCCCAAACGAAGACCCGGCACCAATACCACCGATGATGGCGGGCCGAGAAGCGCTGTTTTGTGGGTGAACGAACTGCGTGTGACCGACTTCGACAACAGTGGTGGCTGGGCAGCCAATGCCCGCATCGAAACCACACTGGCCGATCTGGGGCGCGTGGTGTTCACAGGCTCGCATACAACAGCCGGCTTTGGCAGCCTCGAGATGAAAGTAAACGAAACATCGCTTGAAAGGGCTACCAGCTTCGATGTGGCTACCGACATCGACCTTGGAAAATTTTTTCCGGAAAAAGTCGGGCTGCGCCTGCCCCTGCATTTCGACTACGGTGAATCGCACCTGAGGCCCGAATATAACCCGCTTGAACCTGATATCAAGCAGCGTGACTTCCTGCAGACTTTTGAGACCAATGCTGAAAAGGATTCCATAAAAAATATCATCAACGACTTTACCATGCGGCGCAATTTCAACATGATCAATGTGCGAAAGGAACGACGCGGCAATCTGGTGAAATCCCGTATCTACGACATCGAAAACTGGAACGTATCGTATGCTTACAGCGAAATCTATCAGCGCAATATCGACCTCGAATACGATCGCCGTTTGCTCTACCGAGGAGGTTTGGGATACAACTACACCACCAACCCCAAAAACGTACAGCCCTTTGCGATGGCCCGTTGGGCAAAAAGCCCTGTTTTGCAGCTGATCAAAGACTTCAACTTTTATTACCTGCCGCGTAATCTGGCCTTCCGCACCGAGATGAACCGCATGAACAACGAAAAGAAGTTCCGCAACAAGAGCGAAGGCGATATCATTACATACCCTATTCTTGCCAGGCAGTGGGACTGGAACCGTAATTACGATTTCCGGTTCGACCTCACCCGCAGCATCACCCTCGACTACACAGCAGGGGTGAATGCCTTTGTGTATGAGCCTGCCGGCAACCCCGACCGGGGAACCGACCTTTACGAAAAACACCGCGACACCATCTGGAACGATATCATGCGCCTAGGCACGAAAAACAGGTTCAACCACAACGTAAGACTCAACTATAACCTGCCCATCAGCAAGATACCCTTGTTCAACTGGGTAACTGTGAGCGCAGGCTATCAGGCCATGTACACCTGGCAAAGCTCCCCACTGAGCGTAAAGCAGCGTGTGGGCAACACTATAGAAAACCAGAGTTCGCAGCAGCTGAACGGCAGTTTCGACCTGGTAAGGTTGTACGGAAAAATTGGTTATCTGCAAAAGCTCAACACACCAGCCCGACAAGGCTTTGGCGGTGAAGCCATGCCACGCCCCGGCACCATGCCACGTCCGGGCACCGAAGTGAAACCTCAGGAGGAAAAGCCCAAAGATACCACCCAACGCAGTCAGGCCCTTGTAGTGGCAAAGAGGGTGGCCGATGAGGTGCTGAAGCTGGCCATGAGTGTTAAGCGGGGAAGTGTTAACTATACCCGCAACAATGGACTTTTTATACCTGGCTTTGTGCCTGAACCCGACCTGCTTGGGCTTAGCTTTGCCAACGCCTATGCACCTGGATGGGGCTTCATACTGGGGAGCGGCAACGATATCCGCAATTCGGCCGTCAGCAATGGATGGCTTTCAGCCGATACACTTGTCAATCAGGCGTTTATGCGTAGATACACCGAAAACTACGGCTATCGCTTTAACCTCGAGCCTGTGCCGGGCATGCGCCTCGACATCAACAGCGACCTCACGGCAGCATCCAATTTCAGTGAGTATTTCAGGGCCGGAGCCGATGGAGTATTCCGCGCTTTCACCCCCTCTGAATCTGGAAGCTTCAGCATGTCGTACTTGCTGTGGAAAACAGCTTTTAGCAAATCGCGCAGCGACGAAAGCTCGGCCTTGTTCAACCAACTGCTTGCCAACCGAAAGGAAGTGGCCCAACGTCTGGCATACAACAATGCGAAATGGGTGGCCGAAGGTGAACGATATGTATATGACAGTATCGGACGCGATATGTTTCCATTCGGATATGGAGCCGTCTCGCAGGAGGTGGTGTTGCATTCCTTTATGGCTGCTTACCGGGGCACCGATGCAAAAACAATCGGCCTGGCCACATTCCCCCGAATTCCTTATCCAAACTGGACACTCAACTACAATGGCCTGAGTAATATACCGGCAGTGCAAAAGATTTTCCGTACGGTAAACATCAATCACGCCTACAGGTCGACCTATTCGGTCAATGCCTGGCGCACCAATGTGGACTATGATCCCCGTAATACTACTAAGACCTATCCCAACAGCAACCTGTTCGTCAGTCAATACGACTTTGGACAGATTAGCGTTACCGAGCAGTTCTCTCCCTTGCTCGGTGTGGATGTGGGCTTGCACAACAGCATGACTGCAAGAGTAGAATACAAGAAGCAGCGCAACATTACCCTGAGCTTTATCAATAACCAGCTGACCGAAGTGGCAGGCGACGAGGTGGTTATAGGGACCGGCTATCGCTTCCGCAACTTAGCCCTCGTTTTCTCGGCCATTGGCGGGGGCGCCGGCACACGTTCGGCCAACGACCTTGTGCTTAAGCTCGATCTGGGTTTCCGCACCGACAAAACAACCCTCCGCCGCCTTGACCTTGGCGACAATCAGATTTCAGCCGGTCAGTTCAAAACGAACATCTATTTTACTGCCGACTATACCATCAACAACCGCCTGAACATGCAGGCCTTTTTCAAGCGCGACATGGCCGAATTTGTGGCCTCGCAATTCAGGAATGTGAACACCTTTGCCGGAGTGACCATGCGCTTCAACCTTGCACAGTAATCTGTAATGGTTCTAATTTTTCAGGTTAATATGCTTACAGCCGAAAAATGCCATACATTTGATTAGAAAACCAAAACATAGCACTCTATCATGAATATCCCTTCTGACCTCAAGTACACCCAGGATCACGAATGGGTCCGCATCGAAGGAAACACAGGAATTGTGGGCATTACCGAATTTGCTCAGAAAGAACTCGGCGACATCGTTTTTGTTGAAGTGGAAACAGTTGGCGAAGCGCTTGAACATGGCGAAACTTTTGGCACCATCGAAGCGGTAAAAACCGTTTCGGACCTCTTTATGCCATTGGACGCCACTATTGAAGCCTTTAACGACAAACTCACCCAAACACCCGAACTCATCAACCGCGACCCTTACGGAGAGGGATGGATTGTGAAAGTGAACTTTGCAGCCGATGCCGACCTGAGCAAGCTGCTTGATGCAGCCGAATACAGTGCACACATTCAGGGTTAGAAAAGCAGCCGCTTGAAAGGCTTGCCGTTTTTGCGAAGAAACTTGCCGGGAATTCTCTGGACTGCATTGATCGTGCTGCTCATGGGAATTCCCGGTAACCGTTTCCCGGAGGTTACCAGTTTCTGGGATCGATTAAAGCCGGACAAATTAATTCATATTTTCCTTTTTGGTGTCTGGGCCTATTTCGCGTTGCGTCAGAACTGCAAACAATTAAATTATAATCCTCAACGTTTTTTACTAACTGTCTTACTTACGGGAACCGTTTTTTCTGCATTAACCGAAACGCTCCAGCACTTTGTTTTTACAAACAGAAGCGGCAACCTGTTCGATGGTCTGGCAAATGTTGCTGGTATGATCTTTGGGATAATAATTTATTTGGCGGCTCACCATAAAAAAAGCGATGAGCCATGACAGAAAGATAATTAATTACTAATTTAGCCCCCTGATAAAAAACAGGTTCAGGCCTAACGACCAGAATTATGGAACTCAAGAAATCACCCAAAGCGGATCTTGAAAGCAAAAAGATCCTGTTCCGCCAGATCGGCTTGGTACTTGCGCTGCTGATTGTTTTTGGAGCTTTCGAATACAAAAGCTACGACAAGCGCCAGATCAACCTGCAACAGCGGGCTGCCGAAGATGTGCCCGAGGAAATTATTCCCATCACCGAACAGAACGTCAAGCCACCACCACCACCGCCACCGCAGCAGGTCACAGTGTTGACTGTGGTTGATGATAATACTGAGGTGCAGGATGTTAAGATTGACGTTGATGTTGACCAGAAGACGGTTATCGAAGTGTATGTGCCGCCCGTAAGAGAAGAAGAAGAAATTGTTGAACAGGAGATATTCACCATCGTTGAGTCTATGCCCGACTTTCCGGGAGGTCAGCAGGCTATGCTCGAATATATTGCCCGAAACATCAAATATCCTCCTTTGGCCCGCGAGAGCGGTATTCAGGGGCGCGTATTCGTGAATTTCGTGGTTGAGCCTGATGGATCGGTAAGCAATGTCAAGGTAATCCGTGGCATCGGCGGCGGCTGCGACGAGGAAGCCGTACGTGTTATTCAGTCAATGCCCAAGTGGACACCAGGCCGTCAGCGTGGAAAAGCCGTAAGGGTCTCCTTTAACCTTCCCGTAAGGTTTACACTACAATAGTTATCAATAGAAAGTAAAAAAATCCGGCCCTGAAACCGGATTTTTTTGTTTAAGGTTATTTGCTGCAGTTGTTTTTAATACCTGTTAATGCAATTGAGGTCGGCAAAGGCAACCTTTAACCTGTCGATGAGTGCCTTTTCGCCTTCGCGGAGCCATTTGCGGGGGTCGTAGTGCTTTTTGTTGGGTACATCCTCACCTTCAGGATTGCCAATCTGACCTTGCAGATAGTCGTGGTATTTCATTTCGAAGCGGCGGATACCATCCCAGAAAGCCCACTGAGTGTCGGTATCGATGTTCATCTTAACAACACCATAATTCAATGATTCGCTGATCAGTTCGGGTTCTGATCCTGAGCCACCATGGAATACAAAGTTTACAGGGTTGGGGCCAGTTCCGAACTTTTCCTGAATGTAATTCTGTGAATTGAGGAGAATCTTGGGTTGAAGTTTCACGTTTCCGGGCTTGTAAACACCATGCACATTGCCGAATGCTGCAGCTATGGTGAATCGATCGCTAATGGTGCTGAGAACTTCATAGGCTTCGGCCACCTCCTCAGGCTGCGTATAAAGGCGCGAATTATCCACGCCTGTATTATCCACCCCGTCTTCTTCTCCACCAGTTATTCCAAGTTCAATTTCAAGGGTCATTCCCATTTTCGACATGCGCTCGAGATAGCGCTTGCAAATTTCAAGGTTTTCGTGGAGTGGTTCTTCCGACAGGTCGAGCATATGGCTGCTGAAAAGCGGCTTGCCATGCTGTTTGAAGAATTTTTCTCCTGCATCGAGCAATCCATCCACCCAAGGCAGCAGTTTCAGGGCAGCATGGTCGGTGTGCGTTATTACCGGAATGCCATACATGGCAGCAATCTGATGCACATGCAATGCGCCGGAAATGGCCCCGGCTATCGCAGCTTTTTCGCCATCGTTCGCAAGCCCTTTTCCTGCATAAAAGGCAGCCCCACCATTGGAAAACTGAATGATGACAGGCGAATTGACAGCAGCTGCGGCTTCAAGTACACCATTAATCGAATTGGTGCCAACAACGTTCACGGCCGGCATGGCAAAGCGCCCGGCCTTCGCAGCTTTGAAAATGGTTTGCAGGTCATCGCCGCTGGCAACACCTGCACCAACCAGACTAGATAGTTTTTCTGACATATGTTTCAGGATTTAATGTACTTAACTAGCCTGAAATAAATGAAATCAGGCACACAAATGTAATGAATTTGAGCCGATCAGTTATTGGCTCGTTTGGCCGAAGAAAAGCGCAGAACCTGACGCTTTATTATGGTAATCAGCTCATTCTTATTCACAGGTTTGGCAATATAGTCATCAAAGCCTGCTTCCAGAAAACGTTCCCGATCGCCAGCCATGGCATAAGCAGTCTGGGCAATAAAGGGTTGTTGATTGTATTCGGGCATCTCTTTCCGAATGTGTTGCATCAGTTTAAGTCCATCCCAAGGTGCAGGGAGATTGATGTCGAAGAGCATAACCTGAAAAATATGATGGTGTTTATACCTTTCGCGCACTATGCGCAGTGCTTCATCTCCGTCAACTGCAAGGGTAAGCTGGCCAGATCTTGACAACATTTTCTGAAGTACCATACGATTCATGCGATCGTCTTCGACGATAAAAATATCAAATCCTGTCTGGGCTTGCTGAATCATATTAGCCTCACTATCAGCCAATGACGTATTGACATGTTCTTTTGATCTGATGTAAATTTCCACCGTTGTACCCACTTTGGGAAGCGATTCGATGGTGATGCGGCCGTCCATCAGGTCGAGCAGACGCTTTGCCAGGGGTAAACCCAGCCCTGCCCCTTCGAATTGTCGTCCATAACCCAGACTTTCCTGGCTAAAAGCCTCAAAAAGGTGGGCTTTGAATTCTTCGGTCATGCCCTTGCCTGTGTCTTTGACCCTGATCAACGCTTCATCCGCTTGAGGTATGAACTCAGAAGTGATGTTGACAAAGCCGGTTGTTGTGTATTTAATCGCATTTTCAACAACAATATTGATAACCTGCATCAGCCTGGTATTGTCGGCCAGCACTTCAGGTACTTCACCAAGTTTCCAGCGGAATGCAAGGCCTTTTTCGTTGGCAGCGAAGGTGTGTAGGGTGCAAACGTTTTCGATGATCTGGTTAAGGTTGCAGGGATGGATGGCAACTTCGAGGTCGTTTGCTTCGATGCGGCTGATGTCGATAATGTTGGTAAGGAGGTTGAGAAGTCTGTCGCCACTTTGTTGTATCCCGGTGGCAAACTCGTAGAGTTCCTTATTTTCCATGAGTGAGAGCTCGGTTTGAAGGAGGCTCGAAAACCCGATGATGCCATTAAGCGGGGTTCTGATTTCATGGCTCATGTTTGAAAGGAAAGCATTTTTTAGGTAGTTGGCCTCTTCGGCTTTCTTGAGTGCTTTTTTAAGCTCAAGATCCTTAGCCCTGATTTCGCGAAGCTGCGCCTCGAGATCGCCTGTTCTTTCCTTTACTTTCTGATCTACAATACTTTCCTGTCTTTCAAGAAGCAAGCTAAGACGGTTAACCTCATCAGACAGCTGCAGCACATATCGCTTCATCCGGTTTCGGCGTGCATTCAGAATGATCAGCAGAACAAATACTGACATTGCTGCAAGGCCCACCAGTAGCGATTTGCCGACAGACCAGAAGTTGATTAAAAAGTCGTTATGACCCTGCATTTTTGTGTCTGAAGCGAATGAAACTGTTGCCATGTCTGGTTTGCCCACACTGAGCAATAAAGCTGCTTCGCGAAAGGCCGTTGCGGCTTGGATGGTATCGCCCTCTTCTGCATACGCTTCACCAAGCAGAATCCAGGCCTGTGTGCGTTCATAAAAAACACAATCCTGATCCATGGCTGTTAGTTCGCGCAGGTGTGAGATTTTCTCTTCGGGCGCAATCTCGCCCGAAAGGGATGCCAGCTCCAGTAACAAAGCGGCTTTTTTTCTGCCGGTTTCAAATTGCAGCCGGCTGCTCAGGCTATCAATCAGCATTATCGTCTGAAACGACTGGGTTTGGACAGGGGTAAGTATTGTGGTCATCATCACTGTGATCAGGCCACAGATAATTGTGTTGTGTCGGCTCATCATTAGAATTTTCACATAAACAAATGTAATGCACTTTGATGGCAGTTCACTAGATAAGCCGAATCTACTTCAGGTCGCAACGGCTGTGAAATGTGTTCTTTTAATGGTTCAGTTTATTTGGTCTGAATAAGCACATTTAAGTTTTTGCATATATTTACAGGCTTTTTTAAGCTTACTATTGCACACAACAGCCTCAAAACCAATATTTATGATAAAAAAGGTACTGGTTGCCAACCGTGGTGAGATAGCTATCAGGGTGATGCGTTCCTGTCGTGAGATGGGTATTGAAACGGTTGCTGTTTACTCGGATATTGACCGAAAATCGATGCATGTCAGGTATGCCGATGAGGCCTATCACATTGGTCCTGCACCATCGGCCGAGAGTTATCTCAGGATGGACAGGATCATTGAAGCGGCAAAAAAATCGGGTGCCGATGCCATTCATCCTGGCTATGGTTTTTTGTCGGAGAATGCTGCTTTTTCAGCCCTTTGCGAAAAGGAGGGGATTATCTTTATCGGCCCTTCGCCCTTTGCCATCGAAACCATGGGCGACAAGATTACTGCCCGAAAAACCATGATTGCTGCCGGGGTGCCCGTGGTTCCTGGCACTACCGAACCTGTTCGCGACATTAAGACTGCCCTTGAGGTGATACGCAAAATTGGCCTCCCTGTCATGATAAAAGCCAGTGCAGGCGGGGGTGGAAAGGGCATGCGGCTGGTAAAACGCGAGGAAGACGTGGTCAATGCAGTGAGCGCCGCGCGCTCCGAAGCCAAAGCTGCTTTTGGGGATGATGCCGTTTATATCGAAAAATACATCAGCTCGCCCCACCACATTGAGTTTCAGGTGTTGGGCGATAAGCATGGCAACATCATCCATCTCTTTGAACGCGAATGCTCGGTGCAACGACGCCACCAAAAAGTGGTCGAAGAAACCCCTTCGCCCATTATGACCCCCGAGGTGCGGGCCAAAATGGGTGAGGCCGCCGTTGCTGCTGCCCGCGCGGTTAATTATTACGGTGCCGGCACCATTGAGTTTATCGTGGACGACAACCTCAATTACTATTTCCTCGAAATGAACACACGTCTGCAGGTGGAGCACCCCATTACCGAGCGTGTGGTTGGCGTGGATCTGGTAAAACAGCAAATCAATATTGCCAACGGGCTTCCGCTGAGCTACCGGCAGGATGACCTCAGGCAACACGGTCACGCCATTGAGGTACGAATCTATGCTGAAGACCCGGATAACAACTTTATGCCCTCGCCCGGACTCATCAAACACATCACCCATCCGCTCGGAATCGGTGTCAGGCACGATGGCTACGCATACGAAGGATACGAAATACCAATGTATTACGACCCCATGATCTCAAAACTGATTGTATGGGCCGAAACCAGACGAGAAGCCATAGCACGGCTAAAACGGGCGCTCTTTGTTTACAAGATTACAGGGGTAAAAACATCCATTCCTTATCTTCGCCGCATCCTCGATGTGCCTGCATTTATCGAAGGGCGCTATAACACCCATTTTATCGAAGAAAATCAGGAGCATCTCCAGCCAAAGCGTTCATGTTCCGACAGAGCCGTGGACATTGCTGCCATCACAGCCTTTGTCGATTACATCAATAAGCTGGAACGTCTCCAGCCACCAGCTAATGAAAAGCAGCTTGCCAACAACTGGAAGGATTTCGGACGCAAGCGCGGCGTGTTACGATTCTAAAACGAAAAGAAATTATGGCCTACGAGATAAAAATTGAAGACAAAATCAGGAACATAGAAATCCTGAGCCGCGAGGGCAGCTTTTACCAGATTGCCATTGACAATAAGGTTTATGAACTGGATATCCTCGAAGTGGAACAAGGGGTTTACAGCGTGCTGCACGACAACAGTTCCTTCAACGTGGAGCTGGTCGAAAACCGGGGAAGTAAATCATACGTCGTAAACACCTTCTTCTCCTCCTTTGAGGTTGATATTATTGATGCCGAAGCCAAATACCAGCTCAACCGACGCCGCGACGATGCCGACGATGGCCACATGATTGTGTCGCCCATGCCCGGCAAGGTAGTCAAAGTGCTCTTCAACGAGGGTGATGCAGTATTGGCCGGACAGACAGTAGTGGTGGTTTCGGCCATGAAGATGGACAGCGAATACAAGGTGAAGCAGGATCGGACCATCAAGCGCATATTAGTTAAAGAGGGTGATACCGTTAGCGGAGACCAGCCCATGGTTATTCTGGAATAATTAAATCACAACAATATGGCATTGGAAGAAAAAATCAGACAACTCGAGGAATACAACCGTCTGGCCGAGCTTGGCGGAGGCGAAGACCGCATCAGGAAGCAACACGAAGCCGGGCGCAAAACGGCCAGAGAACGCCTGCTCGAATTGCTCGACCCCAACACCTTTGTTGAGGTGGACAAGTTTATGACGCACCGCACAACCGACTTCGACATGGACAAACAGAAGTTTCTGGGCGATGGGGTTGTAACTGGTTACGGCAAGATCGACGGAAGACTGGTCTATGTATTTGCCCAGGACTTCACTGTCTTTGGCGGTTCGCTCAGCAGGGCAAACGCCGATAAGATTGTCAAGATTATGGATCTGGCCATGAAGATGGGGGCTCCTGTCATCGGACTCAACGATAGCGGAGGGGCACGCATTCAGGAGGGAGTGGAAAGTCTGGCCGGCTATGCCGACATTTTTTACCGCAACGTCATGTCGTCGGGTGTAATACCCCAGATCAGTGCCATTCTCGGCCCCTGCGCCGGAGGTGCGGTTTACTCACCCGCCATTACCGACTTTATCATGATGGTTAAGGAAACCTCCTATATGTTTGTTACCGGTCCTGATGTCATCAAAGCCGTCACGCATGAAGAGGTGACCAAAGAAGAGCTGGGGGGTGCCATGACCCACAACAGCAAGAGCGGCGTGGCGCATCTGATGGCCGACGACGATACACAGGCCATGATGATGCTGCGCGAATTGCTGGGATTTCTGCCATCTAATAATATGGAAGACCCGCCGGTGAAGGCCTGCACTGACAACCCGTTGCGCGAGGATGAAAGCCTCGACACCATTGTACCTGACGATCCCAACAAACCCTACGATATGCACGAAATTATCAGTAGGGTCATCGACGACAAAAACTTCTTTGAAATCCAGCCTTATTATGCCAAAAACATCATCATTGGCTTTGCCCGCCTTGGCGGTCGTCCGGTAGGCATAGTGGCCAATCAGCCTTCGGTGCTTGCAGGGGTATTGGATATTGATAGCTCAATTAAGGCTGCCCGCTTTGTTCGCTTCTGCGATGCCTTCAATATTCCGTTGATTACTTTTGAGGATGTGCCAGGTTTTCTCCCGGGTACGGTACAGGAATTCGGAGGTATCATCAAGCATGGCGCCAAACTGCTGTATGCTTTTGCCGAAGCCACCGTGCCAAAGATAACCGTGATCACCCGCAAAGCCTATGGTGGGGCATACGATGTGATGTCGAGCAAACACATTGGCGCCGATGTCAACCTTGCCTACCCCACAGCTGAAATTGCCGTGATGGGACCCGAAGGTGCCGTAAACATTATTTACAAGAACAAGCTCAACTCGGAGGAAGAACGCAAGGCGGCCATCGATGATTACCGCAAACGCTTTGCCAGCCCTTACAAAGCTGCCGCTTTGGGCTATATTGATGAAATTATTTATCCCCGTCAGACGCGCCGCAAGCTGATCGAAGCGCTTGAGATGACGCAGAACAAAGTGCTCAACAATCCTTCAAAAAAGCACGGCAACATTCCTCTCTGATTCCTTACCAATATTCACCAATATGAGCAACCCTGCCTTCGGGCGGGGTTTTTTTATCATGTTTTCAGGGATTATCAGGCAATGATGTTTCTTCGCACAAAATGTTGCGAATTGCCTGCCTGGTGATAGCAAATTTCCTCGCCGATGGCACCAATCGCTGCGCTTAGGCTTTGGGCGCTGAGTGCGGCATCTTTATCGAGGTTTGGCTTGTTGTTGTAAAGCAGGTATTTTTTTCTGTTTTTAACCGGGGTCAGGTTGGGCATCACCACGTTGGCGCCTGCCAGCAGACCTTTCTGACGTCCTAAAGGGTCGAGGGTTTCGAGGGCCGTGGACGCCGCAATATTTATCCATGGCATATTAATACGTAGCAGCGCAATCATCAGCAGGGCGATACGAAATCGTTCCTGCGGCGGCCATAACTCCGAGGCTCTTGCATAGAGCGGGGTGTCTGCATGTTCGATATAGGGCCCCATGCCCACCATATCAACATCCATGCTTTTGAAAAACATCAGGTCGTCCGCCAGATCGTCGATGGTTTGTCCGGGCAGGCCGATCATCACCCCTGTGCCCACCTGAAACCCGGCCAGCCGTAGGTTTTGCAGGGCCTCGATGCGATCGTCCCACCGGTGGTCGCGGTCGTTTGGATGGATGGTTTCGAAGAGTTTACGATTGGTTGTTTCGATGCGCAGCAGGTAACGGCTGGCTCCGGCATCGAACCAACGGCGATACACTTCGGCAGGTTGCTCGCCGCACGAGAGGGTGATAGTAAGTTCCGATCGTGTTTCGCTATGTATGCGCTGCAGTAGCTTTTCGATAAGGCCTGCAAAAGATTCGCCCGAACGCTCACCTGTTTGTATTACGAGCGAACCAAATCCCTGCTCCCAGGCAAAACGGGCACATACGAGCACTTCGTCATCGGTGAGTGTATAACGTTCGGCATGCTGATTACCAGCTCTGATGCCACAATAATAGCAGTTTTTCCTGCAGCGGTTGGTAAGTTCTATCAGTCCCCTGAGGTAAACCTTGCGACCCACGGTGTTGGCCTTAACTGCAAGCCCACGATCGAGAATGAGGTCAGTTTCGTGGCCCGGAGCAGCTGATAACAATCGAGCAAGCTCAGCTTTGCCATGTGTCTTTTGTTTTAGTATCGGCTCGATTTGGGTCATTGATAAAGTTTTTGAAATGGTTGGGTTACCCGTCCGAATATGCCGTTCATCCAGGCTATGGCCATCCCATAGTTGCTTACGGCTATGCCGGCATTCACAGCCGGCTTAAGCCTGCTGATGAGCTGTTTACGCGTAACCACACATCCTCCGCACTGAATCACTAATTTGTACTGATGCACATTGTTCACCTGTGCAAGGCCGGCAACAATGTCGCATTGCACACGCTTACCAGTAAACTCGTTGATCCAGCGGGGTAGTTTATGCCGTCCAATGTCTTCGCAGCTTACCTGGTGGGTGCACGACTCGAGGATGAGCACCTTATCGCCATCGCGCAGTTGCGAAATGCTTGGCGTTCCTTGCAGATAGTGTTCAAAGTCGCCCCGAAGCCTTGCAAATACTATGCTGAAACTCGTAAGTGGAACATCTTCGGGTACCACCTTGCTGACAAATCCGAATGCCTGACTATCGGTTATCACAAGTTGTGGCCTTGGCATACCCTCCCTGAAGTACTGTTCAAGATGGGTTTCTTTGAGCACAACACAGATGCAGTCGTTATCAAGCACATCGCGTATGGCCATTACCTGTGGCAGGATCATGCGTCCATCGGGCGCTTCGGAGTCGATGGGCGTCACCAGCAGCACCACTCCGTTGGGCTCAACAATGCCACCCAATAAAGAAGGTTTTTGATAAACCGTTTCGGGGATGGTATTTTTGAGGGTCTCGATCAAGGTTTCCAGATGGTCGCGATTGAGGGTGGTGAAGTCGATGACCTTGGCTTTGCTGAATTCGCTGATTTTTTCGAGTGTGATGGATTCGAGGGGTTGCTGATCGCACTTGTTGTGGACAATCAGATAAGGAACCTGATGCTCACGGAATTGCTTGATCAGTTCCTTTTCGTAAAAACCGAATTGATTTTCGGTGATCACCAGGATGGCGCAGTCGATTGATTTTATGGTCATCAGGCTTTTTTCTACCCGTTTCTCACCCAGTTCCCCTGTATCGTCAATACCAGCTGTATCGATGATGATGGCCGGCCCTATACCAAAAATTTCGATCGATTTTTTTACAGGGTCGGTTGTGGTTCCGGGTTCGGGCGACACAATGGCCACATCCTGATTGACCATCAGATTGATGATGGAGCTTTTGCCATTGTTGCGCCTGCCGAAGATGCCTATTTGAGGTTTGAGATCTCTACCTTTTGCCATAGTTGTGATGAGTTGGATGAAATGTTTGGGGCTGAGGCTGGTTATCGCTAAAAATACAGATCGCGTTCGCCCTGCCGTATGCGTTCGATGCGCTGGCGCACCTGTTGCTCATAGCGTGGGTCGTCAAGCGAGGCAAGGTTGCGCTCAATCACACGCCAACCTTTTTCGGCGGTGGTATCGCTGGCATAATCCTCAATATATTCGGCCAGTGTCAGCAAGGCGTTCGGAGTGCAGAAGTGCTTGATGAATCCGGGCACACTGAACTCCATGAAATGCTGACCAGTACGTCCTTTGCGGTAGCATGCAGTGCAAAAGGAAGGGATGTAGTCGGCTTCGAGTAGTTCATCAATTACCTCGTTGAGCGTGCGGTCGTCGTTAATTTTGAATTGCTCTTTGGTGAGGTTTTGGTCCACCTCCGGATTCTCGGCATAGGCACCGATTTCGAGCTTGGTGCCCGCATCAATCTGCGAGCAGCCAAATACCATTACCTCACGTCTGACGGTTTCAGGTTCGCGGGCTGTAAGTATCAGGCCGGTGTAGGGTACAGCGAGGCGAAGGATGGCTACCAGCCGCGTGAATTCATCGTCCGACACTTCATATTGCTTATCAAGATCGTACTCAAGGGCATCCTGAATGCGTGGAAACGATATGGTATGTGGCCCTACATTATAGCAGGCCTCAAGATGATTCACATGCCTCAGCAGAGCCAGCACCTCGAAACGCCAGTCGTACAACCCGAACAGGGCGCCGATGCCCACATCATCAATACCGGCTTCCATGGCCCTATCGAGGGCGGTGAGGCGCCATTCATAGTCGGACTTTTTGCCCGAAACGTGGCATTTGGCATATGTTTCGTGGTGATAGGTCTCCTGAAAAACCTGATAGGTCCCAATGCCTGATTCGCCGATCGTCCGGAATCCTTCGATGTCGAAAGGAGCAGCATTGATGTTTACCCGCCGGATCTCGCCGAGGTCTTTTTTCACTTTGTAAACCTCACGCACCGTTTCGGCTATGAACTCCGGAGAATAGGTGGGGTGCTCTCCGAACACTAATATAAGGCGCTTCTGGCCATGCTCCTCCAGCGCTTGCACATTAGCTATCAGCTCTTTGCGGGTCAGGGTTTTGCGCACCGCTTCCTTATTAGACGCCTTGAAACCACAATAGCGGCAGTTGTTCGAGCAGTAGTTGCCAACATACAGAGGGGCAAACAATACGATGCGCTTGCCATAAACCTTCTCTTTGAGGGTGCGTGCACCTTGTTTGATTTCTTCTACAAGGGCGGGATCTTTGGCGCTAAGCAAGACAGCGGTATCGGACAGGCTGAGACGTTGCTTCGAAAGTGATTTTTCGATCACCCTCCTTACGTTTTCGGGAGTGGGATCGGCCTGATTCAAAAATTCCCAGATTTCGCTGTCGTCGATGAAAGGCTTCATCGATACATCAGGGATTCGATATGTTTCGGGATAAAAGTTCATGAATGTATTTCTAATGTGGAATCAGGTTCTTTAATGCTTAATTAATCCAATGTTCATTTCATACGCAGATGATGACGAAGCATTGCAAGGTTGCAGCTAATGTTTGGGAATGCGCACTGTGAATACTGAGCCGACATCAGGTTCGCTTTCCAGCTCAATAGTGCCATTATAAAGTTCAACCATCCGTTTCAGGATGGAAAGACCTAAGCCGCTGCCTGTAATTTCTTTCGTTTTTTGATTTTTAATCCGGACAAAGTCTTCAAAGATCTTTTCAGCATCTTCCTTGCTCATTCCAATGCCGGTATCGCTCACGCTGAATACTATTTCCTTGCCGGCATCCTCAATCTGCACTCTTACCGTGCCATTGTCTTTATTGTATTTCACTGCATTGGAAACCAAATTATTGAAAATGATTTCCATTTCGTCCGCATCGGCCAGAAGGGAGGTGTTTCCTTTGCTGGAAAGGGTCATTTTCACGTTTTTCTGGATGGCATATGGCTCCATAGTGTCCATGGCCTGGCGTGCTATGGCCGGCAAATCTGTTTCGCGCAGACGGCGTTCTTTTTTCCCCGATTCGATGCGTGTAAGGTCGAGCAAGTCCATGATCAGGTTGCGCATGCCCTTTAAGCGGGCCAGCGATCGATCGATCATGGTGGTGTAGCTGTCAATATTGTCGCCCAGTTGTTTTTCCTGCATCATTTTAAGATAGCCTTCCACTGCATTGAGGGGCGATTTGAGCTCGTGCGAGAGTACCGAAAGGAATTGAAAACGTACCTGCTTGCCCTCGATCTGCATTTTACGGGTCATGCGCTTCAAAAAGAGGTGCTTGGCCACATTTTCGATGGTTGCCCTGAGCTCCTGAGGCGTAAATGGTTTGGGCATAAAGTTGTATGCTCCGCTTTTTGTAGCGCGTATGGCCAGATCAAGCGAGGCATACGAGGTTATCATCATCACCGCCAGATCGAATTTCTGCTTGTTGATGTATTCGAGCACTTCGATGCCGTCCATGCCGGGCAGCTTGTTGTCGAGCAATACCACGTCCACATGCTGGGCATTGAGAACCTCAATGGCATCCTCACCAGTGCCAGCTTCGATAACGGCAAAGTCAAAATCTTCGTCCATAAATGGGTAGCCCACGGTGAAGTTTTGCAGAATGCGCACCACACCCGAACGGATTCCGGGCTCATCGTCCACCACAAGCACCTGCAGTGTAGCCATGTTAAGATATTTTTCGTTTGATGGTTGCCACGACAAAGTTAATCATTGCCAAGGCCGATATTTTGCGAGCTCAGATTTTGAGCAGTTTATTGATCTCGCGGTGCAGCTGATCGGGACGGATGCCCTTTTCGAGATACAGATCCGCCTTGATCCAGTTTTTATTGCCTTCGTCGTACAGGTCGAAGCTATAACCGGTTTCGGCGGTTGCGGCCGAGGCAATGATGATGGGCATTTCGGGATATTTCCTGCGGGCTTTGTACGAGAGGATGAAACCGCTGTCTTCCTGTTCCATCATCAGGTCGAAGATGGCCAGATCGGGTCTGGTGGTTTCGAGAATCTTCTCAGCTTCGGCCTGTCCTTCGGCTGTCTTGACCCTGAATCCGAAGCTTTTAACCATCATCTCGATCTGATAGAGGTAGTCGGCATCATCGTCGGCGATCAGTATCAGTTTGTTTTCGTTGCTCATAATCTTGTATGTTTTTGACTTATGTTACGATACGGGTTTTCTGGGTAATGAAATGGTAAATGTTGTTCCGGTAGGCCCTTTTTCGGGTTGGTTGTTCGATGTTACACTGATTTGTCCTTTGTGCATTTTCACTATACCATAGCACAATGGCAATCCAAGACCGGTGCCTTTGCCCACTTCCTTTGTTGTAAAGAAAGGGGTGAAAATGCGATCCATATTGTCGGCAGAAATTCCAGTTCCGCTGTCGCAGATGCTGATGCAGATTTCATCATTTCTTTCCTTGAGCACCAGGCGCAGTGTGCCGCCAGCGGGCATAGCCTCAACGGCATTTTTTTCTAGATTGGTGAGCACCTGCATCATCTGATCACCATCAAGAAATGCATACGGGTCGGAAAGCTCTACTTCCACTTCCACATGAATTCCTGCCGGAATCACCACCGATTGCAGGCTTCGGTTGACCAATGCTTCCACATCAGTCTCTATTAGTCGAAGTTGGTTTTTTCGGGCAAAGTTGAGTAGCCCGCCAACAATTTTTCTGCATCGTTCGGCTTGTTCCACAATCAGTTGCAGATCATTGCGCATTTGATCGTCGGGGGCATCGTCGAGCAGCAGGTTGCTGTACATGGTAATCACCCCAAGCGGATTGTTGAGCTCGTGCGCGATGCCGGCCGAAAGCTGTCCCATATGGGCCAGTTTTTCTTGTTGCCGGAGTGCTTCGCGGGCATTAGCCAGCTCGGCATTCGACAAATTGAGTTGTTCGATGCTCTGATGCAGTTTTTCGATGGTATAAGGCAGACACATTTCGTCTTCGGCCAGACCCTGAATCACTGCCACGGCATGCTCAATGCAGCTGTCATAGCCGCAGGCGCCACAGTCGAGCAGGTCGGTGGGTTTTGTCTTACCTAGCTTGGAAAGCATTTCACTAATCGCGCTACTGTCAGGTCGTTGTGTTCTCCTGTCGCGCGCGGTAAAAGTGGTGCTGAGGTCAAGGCCGGTGGCTTCTGCCATTTCGGCTTCCCAAGCCTGCTGATCAAAGTTGGCAAGTTTATCCGAAACATAGGCCGACACCTGGCTGCGCCGCTCATATTTGTTGCCTTTTTGGCTCATTCCCGGCCCCATGATGCATCCTTCGCAGCATAGCAGCTCGAGGTGGCGCGCATTGAGTGCTCCGTTGGCAAACTCGTTGATGGCATCCTTGATGTTCACCCTGCCTTCGGCCACAACCACGTCGCCACGGGTGAGGTCGGCCATTACGCCCATGTTCTGGAGCAAACCATGACTGATGGGAAAAACAGATCCTTTTCCGGCCAGAGGAGGGTCGAACTCCAACACTTCGCAATCCGCCGGATTGATCCCTTTCATTGCAAACATCTCGCGTAGCTCGGTAAATGTCAACGCGTGACGCACCTCGTCAGATTCGGCTTTCTTGGCAATGCAGGGACCTATAAACACGATAGTGATATCGTCTCCATATTTTCGTCGCAGGTTTCGTGCTGCAGCCACCATGGGCGAGACTACCCTGGCCAGGTACTGAGTAAGCTCAGGGTGGTAATGTTCAACATAATAGACTATAGCCGGACAGTCGGAGGATATTACGGCTCTCTGCTGCTCGCTGAGGAACAGTGAGCGGTAGCTCTGTGCTACCAAATCGGCCCCGAAGGCCACTTCGGTTACTTTTTCAAAACCAAGATTCCTCAACATTCCTACCAGTCGGCCCGGATTGTCGAGCTCAGCAAACTCGGCCGGGAAACTTGGAGCGACCATAGCCACCATCCGCTTTCCGCTGTCCAGCATTTCGAGCAGCTGGTGCGTACTACGGACAAAATTCTTGGCTCCCTGCCGGCATACACGCACGCAGTTGCCACAGCCGATACAGCGTTCGCTCACAACTTCGGCCTGACCGTTGACGATGCGTATAGCCTTTACCGGACACTCGCGCACACAGGTAAAGCACATCCTGCACAGGTCTTTCACTGTGAATACAAGCTGCTTTATTTCGCTGTTGTGTGCCATGAGTGTCCGGTTTTGGCCTTCGGCTATTTAGAATACTTCACGCTTCTGATAGTGGGTGTGAAGCAGTTGATGGCTCTTGTGGCCCAGCGGCTTGCCCAGAAATTTATCGTACAGTTCGACGATATAAGGGTTTTTGTGCGAAACTTTGATGGCATCCTTTTCGTCGATATCGTAAAGGGTGGCCATACGGGCCTTAATAGCTTCCTCGTCGGTGCCAATGGGTTGTCCTCCACCATTGATGCAACCGCCCGGACAGGCCATCACTTCGATAAAATGGATGTCGTTACGACCGTTGCGGATTTCCTCAAGTAAAACGGAAGCGTTTTTCAATCCGCTTACCACAGCCACACCAACTATGAGATCGCCAATTTTTACGCTGGCTTCCTTGCGTCCTTCAAGGCCGCGGACACCTTTCACCTGAAACTTCACCATTTCCTTTCCTGTGATCAGGAAGTGAGCAGTGCGGATAGCAGCTTCCATCACGCCACCCGAAGCACCAAAGATTTTTCCAGCCGAAGAGCGCGTGCCCAGAGGTGAATCGGCAATCTCGGGCTCCAGTTTGTTGATATCGATACCAAAAAGGCGGATGAGTCTGACTAGCTCACGCGTTGTAAGCACCGCATCCACATCCGATATACCGTTCTGTGTCATCTCTTCACGCTGTTGCTCAAATTTCTTGGCGGTGCAAGGCATGATGGATACAGAGTAGATGTCTTCGGGCGCAAGGCCTTCGACCTGAGCAAAATAGCTCTTGATGATGGCGCCCATCATCTGCTGAGGTGATTTGCAGCTCGAGAGGTTGGGAATGATGTCGTGACCGAATTCTTCTGCATATTTTACCCATCCGGGGCAGCAGCTCGTAATCATAGGCAGTGTTCCGCCCGTAGTAATGCGATGCACGAGCTCGGATGCTTCTTCCATGATGGTAAGGTCGGCCGAAAACGAGGTGTCGAAGACAAAGTCGAAGCCAATGCGCCTAAGGGCAGCATTAAGCAGGCCAATCACATTCTGGCCGGGTTTCATGCCAAATTCCTCAGCAAACGAAACAGTGATGCTGGGGGCATACTGCACAACCACGGTTTTCTTCGGATTACCCAGATTTTCCTTAATCTCGGTGATATGGGGCTTTTCCTTCAGTGCGCCGGTGGGGCACACCATGATACATTGGCCGCAGTTGACGCAGGTGCTCAGGTTGAGGCCATGATTGAAGGATGTGTTGATAAGCGTTTTGTTGCCGCGACCTACGAAGTCGATGGCAGATACCCCTTCAATTTCTTCGCAAACGCGCACACAACGGCCACAAAGGATACATTTGGCTGGGTCGCGCACCAAACTGGCACTTGAAACGTCTAGTTTATAATTGTTCTTGTTTCCGCTGATGCGGCGCTCGCGCACGTGGAGGTCTTCCGATAGTTTCTGAAGCTCGCAGCTTCCATTGCGCTCGCAATACAGGCAATCATCGGGGTGATTGGAAAGCAATAGCTCCACAATGGTTTTGCGCGATTCCACCACACGATTTGAGTGCGTTTTTATGCGCATGCCATCGGTAATGGGTTCGGAGCAGGCAGGAACCAGATTGCGCCTACCTTCTACTTCCACCACACACATGCGGCACGAGCCTGTAGGTATCAGACCTTTCATGTGACAAAGGGTAGGCACGTTCATACCATGCCGGTTGAGTGCATCGAGTATGGTGTCGCCCTGTTGGGCTGCAAGGGTGTTGTTGTTAACTTCTATAGTGAGGTTCATCATTGCTTGGCTTTTATAGTTTCAAATGGTCGGATTAGCTTACCTTGACGGCATCGAAGTTGCAGGCTTCCAAACATGCGCCGCAGCTAATGCACTTATCGGGTATGATGTAGTGCGGGTTTTTGCGGCTTCCGATGATGGCGTTGGTTGGGCATTTTTTGGCACAAACTGTGCAACCTGTGCACTTATCAACATCGATGCTGTATTCACGCAGGTTCTGGCATACGCCGGCACGGCATTTCTTGTCGAATACATGCTCTTCGTATTCCTCGCGAAACCATTGCAGTGTGCTCAGCACAGGATTTGGCGCTGTTTGACCCAATCCGCAGAGGGAGGTATCTTTAATCACCCTTCCTAGCTGCTCAAGTTGCATCACGCCTTTGAAACGTGCCAGTGGCTCATGTATTTCCCGGTTTTTAGGCTTGGTCGTAATGCTGTCGATGATTTCGAGCATGCGGCGTGTGCCTTCGCGGCAGGGGATACACTTGCCACAACTTTCGCGCTGGATGAAGTCCATGAAAAAACGTGCAATATCCACCATGCAGGTGTCTTCGTCCATAACGACCATACCACCTGAACCCATCATAGCTCCAACGTTGATCAGGCTTTCGTAGTCCACCGGAATATCGAGGTTGGTTTCTGTAACACAGCCACCCGAAGGTCCGCCCATCTGAACGGCTTTGAAACGCTTGCCATTAGCAATACCGCCTGCAATCTTGTAGATGATGTCGCGAATGGATGTTCCCATTGGAATTTCGACCAGTCCGGTGGTGGCTATCTTTCCCGACAGGGCAAATACCTTGGTGCCTTTGCTGGTGGAGGTACCCATGGCTGCAAACCAGTCGGCCCCCTTGTTGATGATGGTGGGCAAGTTGGCCAGGGTTTCCACGTTGTTGATGATGGTGGGTTTGCCAAATAGTCCGCTCACAGCCGGAAATGGCGGCCGTGGCCGGGGCATGCCCCTTTTTCCTTCGATGCTGTGGATGAGGGCTGTTTCTTCGCCGCACACAAAAGCCCCTGCACCTTTCTTGATAATGATGTCGAGGTTGATGCCGGTGCCGAAGATGTTTTTACCAAGCAGGCCATATTCTTTGGCCTTGTCGATGGCAATGACCAATCGTTCGATGGCCAGGGGATATTCGGCCCTAATGTAGATGTAGGCCTTGGTAGCGCCTATGGCATAGGCGGCAATCATCATGCCTTCGAGCAGCCTGTGCGGGTCGCCTTCGATCACGGCGCGATCCATGAAAGCACCCGGATCGCCCTCATCTGCATTGCAGATCAGGTACTTCTGGTCGGCTTCAGTGCCAAGGGAAAATTTCCATTTTTTACCTGTGGGGAAACCTCCGCCTCCGCGACCACGCAATCCGCTTTTTTCTACAAAGTCGCACAACTCGCTGCGGGTGAATACCTTAAGGGCATTGAGATAAGCTTTATAACCACCCCTTGCAATGTATTCTTCGATGCTCACCGGGTCAATAATTCCGCAGTTCTCGAGCACGATGCGAACCTGTGGTTTAAAGAAGGAGTGGTTGTTAATGTCGTCCATACCCTGCCAGGCTTCATTGCCTTCCTGAGCAGCAAATTGGCCAAGCACCGGATGCTCCGGCAGGCGTTGTTCGAATATCGGGGCAAGGAGGTTGCCCACTTTGTCGGCTGTAACCCGCTCGAAAGAGATGCGTTTTTTGCCCGGCAGTTTCACATCGAGCAGGGGTTCGCTCGAACAGAGTCCAATGCAACCCACCGGCACTACCTGGGCTTCGATGTTATTTTCATTGAGCCACTCCGTGGTTTTGGCGATCGTTTCGGCAGCTCCCGCGCCAAGACCGCAGGTACCGGCACCAACAAAGATCACCGGATGGATATTCTCTTCGTGACGAATGTAGCGGAGTTTTTGTTCGGTCTCGGGAGTTAGCTTCGAACGCTCGCTCACTTTGAGGGCGTTTTCGATAAGGTATGTTTTGTCTGCAGTCATGGTCAGGCCTCTCTGTTGCGATAATTTTCAATGATGTTCTTCAGCGAATCGGTGGTTACCTTAGCATGAAATTCGCCGTTAATACTAATCACCGGAGCCAATCCGCACGCGCCGATACAGGCCACCACCTCCATGCTGAACATCTTGTCGCGGGAAGTTTGTCCCGACTTGATTTTGAGTAGTTTCTCAAGCTCATCAAGCACGGTAGCCGATCCAAGCACATGGCAGGCCGTTCCACGGCATACCTGTATATGATATTTGCCGGGTTGGGTAAACCTGAACTGGTTGTAGAAAGTGGCCACACCAAAAATTTTGCTGGCTGGCATGTTAAGGTGTTTTCCCACCTCAATCACCGATTCTTCCGATAGGTACCCCATCTTTTCCTGCACTTGCTGAAGGATAGGGATCAGGCTGTCGTGTCCGGCGCCGGGATATTGTTCAAGAATTTCTTTTACTGCTTCGCTCATGGCTAGGTTAGCGTTGGATGTTGAATTTGATTTCCGAAAGCGATTCAGGCATTGGCTGCCTCGGCCTTTTTCGTCAGGATACGTTCGATTTCGGGCAACAGTCGCGTGCGATCCACTGGTTTGCGGATAAACCCATCCACGGGAACCCACAACGAGCGGCCGTCTTCAGCCCTATAGTCGATGCCGGCATTGCCTGTTACGATATCCCGGATGAGGATTACCTGAAGCTCCTTATAGTTGGGGTCGTTGCGAAATTCGCGTGCCATAGCCTGCACACTGGGTTTGGTGGTCATAAGCACCTCGATGGAGGTTTCCATGAGCGTGGCTATTCCCCTGAGCTCAGGGTCGTCAACAAACTCCTTTGCGAGTTCGAAGCCCTCGTATTGTGTGGTCATCATCACGTCGAGGATGGCCAGATCGGGTTTTTCGCGACGGGCAATTTCGAGGCCTTCCTGCTTGTTATAGGCAGTCAGCACTTCATAACCTTCGTGGCTGAGCATGGGCTCAAGGACGTTGATCACATCGATGTCATCGTCCACTACAAGAATCTTTGCTTTTTTCATGGTTTATCTTTTTGGTTTTTATGTGAATTTTCTAACAATCACGACACAAAAATATACCCAATATTGGGTGTGGAAAAGGTAGATTGTTACTGTTTTCACAATACAAGAACTTCACAAGAAGGAAGTGGATTTTGCGCTGTTGTGCAGAGAAATTGCGTAAATACGCAAATCACCAAAAAATAAAGATAATCAGATATCAATTAAGCCATTGCGGATGGCATAAGCCAGAAGGCTCACCGTATTCTTGGTGTTGCTCTTCGCCATGAGGTTCGATTTATGACCAACCACGGTGCGTTCGCTGACGAAAAGACGGTCGGCGATTTCTTTGTTGCTCAGTCCTTCGGCCATTAGCTGCAACACCTCGATTTCGCGGCGCGTGAGGGCCATGCCTTCGGCCGAGGGTTTTTCGTCTTTTTTATCCTCTTTCACCACAGTGCGGGTGAAATAATCCCAAAGCTCTTCGCTGTAGTAGGTCTTGCCATTGAATACGGCCTGCAGTGCCCGTTCGAGCACTTCCTTACGGATGTTTTTTATGAGAAAGCCTTTCACCCCGGCCTCAATCATGCTCTGGATATAGGCATCATCCTTGAACATGGTGAGGGCGATGATTTTCAGCTCGGGTCGCTCTTCAAGGGCTTTCTTTGTGGCCTCGACTCCGTTCAACCCCGGCATTTCGATGTCCATCAGCACAATATCGGTTTCAAGTTCAGGCAGTTGCCGCAAAAAATCCTCCCCATCACCGGCTTCCGCAACCACCTTGGCATACCCCATCTTGTTGATGACCATTCGAAGGCCATTGATAAAGATTTCGTGGTCGTCAACCACAGTCACCCTGATCACCGGATCCATCTATTGTTTATTAATTAACAACAAAAGTAAGTCATTTATGGCTTATGACTCAAATGACGTGCTTTTTTGGGTGCCCTACTCAACTTCAAAGCATTAATTTTGTAATGCTAAAATGATTCATGGACAGCGGACTCTCTGCCTTTCTGAAAAACCTTGAACTTCGGCCGGTTTTCGTGGAACAGAAAACTGAAATAAGTTCTGGTGTATTTGTGCTAAGATTTCCGTCGCAGGGCAGATTTCTGCCCGGACAGGTGGTGGGCATGACCCTCCACGGGTTGCCTCCACGCCTATACAGCATTGCCAGCGGACCCGATGATCCTTTTCTGGAGGTGTTGTTCAATGTGAAAACCGACGGGCAACTTACACCACGGCTTGCAACACTACATTCCGGTGACATGGTGCAGGTGTCGGCCCCTTTTGGTGCATTTCTGGGCGACGCGAAGCCTGCATGGTGGATTGCGGCCGGAACGGGAATTGCGCCTTACCGTTCGATGCTGTGTGCCGGACTGGGCCGGAATAAAATGTTGATCCACGGCGGCCGGTCTGCTCAGTCGTTTTATTTCGAAGACGAAATGTTGCAGGCTTTTGGTTCGGGCTACATACGTTGTTGCTCTCAGGAATACGGCCCGGGTTTGTATCCCGGCAGGCTTACCCAATGGTTGGCTGAACAAAAGAGGTTCGACCCTGCATTGCAGTACTACCTTTGCGGAAGTGCCGAAATGGTGGTTGATGTGCGGGATATATTAATTGGAGGAGGTGTGCCAATAGACCGCATCATGTCAGAAATTTATTTTTAAGGAAAAGATCATGGAACCGCAGAAACCTTCATTGTTTGGCAAAACTGCTGCTGAGATTGTCGAATTGGTGAAGCACTTGGGTCTTCCTCCTTTTGCTGCCACACAAATTACTGACTGGCTTTACAAGAAGCATGTTGATAGCATTGACCAGATGAGCAATTTGTCAAAGCAATCGCGTAGCATGCTGAGCGAGCATTTTGTGCTGGGCAAAAGCGCCCCTTCAACTGTGCAGGTGTCGGCCGATGGCACAAAGAAGTACCTTTTCCGAAGTGGATCAAATCGTTTTGTGGAGGCAGCCTTTATTCCTGACAGCGACCGTGCCACGCTCTGTGTATCATCGCAGGTTGGCTGCAAAATGGGATGCCTTTTCTGCATGACCGGGAAGCAAGGGTTTCAGTCGCAGCTATCGGCCGGAGAAATCCTCAATCAGATTTCCAGTCTGCCCGAACGCGACAAGCTCACCAACATTGTTTATATGGGCATGGGTGAGCCGCTCGACAACCTGGAGGAAGTGATGCGAAGCCTGGAAATACTCACAGCTCCATGGGGCTTTGCCATGAGTCCGCGACGAATAACGGTGTCAACCATCGGCATGATACCGGCTATGAAACATTTTCTTCAGCATTCCGAATGTCATCTGGCCATTAGCTTGCACAGTCCGTTTCATGAAGAGCGCCGAAAGCTCATGCCCATTGAGAATGTATATCGTGTTGAAGAAGTGCTCGAAGAGCTACGAACCTATGAACTTGGGCGTCAGCGCCGCGTTTCGTTCGAGTACATCATGTTCAGGGGATTGAACGATACCCCTCGTCATGTAAAAGGGCTGAGCCGGTTACTCAACGGATTGCGTTGCCGCATCAACATGATCCGGTTTCATCCCATCCCAAACACCCCATTGGAAAGCTCAACCGAAGAGGCCATTGAGCTGTTCAGGCAAGGCTTGCTGAAAAAGGGCATCCGCACCACAGTGCGAGCCTCGCGTGGGCAGGATATTTTTGCGGCCTGCGGATTGTTGAGCACTAAGGAATTGGTCAAAATTCAGGCACCAGATTTTTAGAAATTACTGCGCTCAGCCCGATAATATTGGATTGCTAACTTTGCTCGTATAACTCTAAGATAAATGGAATTCAAGGTTCACAATCGAAAAGGCTTTGCCAGCGACAACTGGTCGGGCGTATCGCCTGAAGTGATGGAGGCACTTGCCAAAGTAAACTCAGCGCATCATCCCGCATACGGCGAAAATGATCCCTTGCTCGCACAGGTGCAGGAGGTTTTCAGGCAACATTTCGGGGCTGATAGTCAGATCTTTTTTGTTTATAACGGAACGGGAGCCAATGTGCTGGCGGTGCAGCAATTGCTGCGTTCATGGGAAGCTGTCGTAACGCCGCATTCAGCCCATCTGAACGAAGATGAGGGCGGTGCACCGGAAAAATTCACCGGCGGAAAAATCCTCACCATTCACTCCGACGGTGGAAAAATCCGGCCGGAGGAAGTAAAACCATTCCTAAACAGCATTGGTTTTCAGCACCATGTGCAGCCGCGGCTGATCAGTATTTCGCAGGCCACCGAAAAGGGAACACTTTATAGCTGCGATGAAATTATAGCATTGGCCACCTTTGCCCACGACAACAATATGTACCTTCATGTGGATGGAGCACGCATTGCCAATGCTTCGGTGGCTTTAGGGGTAAGTTTCCGCGAAATGATCGTGGAAACAGGTGTGGATGTGCTCTCTTTCGGCGGAACCAAAAATGGATTGATGTTTGGCGAAGCTGTGGTTTTCTTAAACCGGGAGCTTGCTCATGGATTTGAATACAGCCGCAAACAAGGCATGCAGCTCGCCAGCAAGATGCGGTTTATTCTTGCCCAGTTTTTGGTATATCTTGGCACCGATTTATGGGAGCGCAATGCCCGTTGTGCCAACCAGATGGCAAAGCTGCTGGGCGAGAAAATCGCAACAGTTCAGGGCATCAGTCTGAGCAGGCCCGTGATGGCTAACGGAGTTTTTGCAGTCATGCCCAAGGCGCTTATTCCAAGGCTACAGCAAGAGTTTTTCTTTCACGTATGGGACGAAGCCGCGGGCGAGGTGCGCCTGATGTGCTCGTTCGACACAACCGCTGAAGACGTAAACGGAATTGTGGAAGCCGCAGGACGCCTCAGCCGGCAGATGAGACTTCAATAGATTGTTTTGAACTGTGTGGTGCGAAAAATTTTTTGGTAACCGGACAGTGCTTGCTTCTGATCATCGGATGGATGGTGCTGCCTGGTTGCAAGGCCGCAAAAAAACTCGACAGTTTCGCCCTCCAATACAACTACGAGATCGTGATTCCGTCAACCGTTGGGGTCAACCTGCCCTTCAACGTGTCAACTACCCCATTACCAACCAATTCGTTTGCTGAATTCGAACGAAATAACACCAACGCAAGTTTTGTGGAGCAGATTGTGCTCCGAAGGCTCCGGCTAAAACTAATTTCACCCACAGCGTCTAACCTTGCTTTTTTGCGTTCGGTCAGAGTATATCTTGCTGCCGACGGTCTGCCCGAAACACTGATGGCCTGGCGCGAGGATATTCCTGACAATACTGGGAACGAACTTGAACTGCAACCCACCAATGCCAACATGATGGCCTATCTCATTAAGGAAAAGATAACTTTCAGGGTGAACATTGTACCGGATAGGCTGATCGCCTCGGAACACCGCCTCGGGGTTGAAACGATGTTTTTGGTAGAAGCGCGGGTTTTGGGGAAATAAAGAATGCCTCTAGGCAAAGGCCTTTTCATGTTTGTAAACGTTTGTTATTTTCGAGTGTCCTTCAAAATAAACCCTGAACCATGGCCATCCCGACATCCAGAACCAGAGAAAGCTCCCTTGTCAGCATCGACAGCGAATTGTGTACCGGTTGCGGCTGCTGTGCAGAAGTGTGCAAGGATTTTGGGCTTGAATTGAAAAACGGCAAAGCAGTCCTGAGCAGTCATCCCATGTTTGGCTGCATCGGCTGTGGGCATTGCATGGCGGTTTGCCCGCACGGAGCCATCAGCGTTGATGGCAGAATGTTGAGCAAGGGCGATCTTTTCGATTTGCCCGGATTATCGCATACAACTGATTATGAGCATTTACTGGCGCTGCTGCAAAAGCGTCGAAGCGTAAGGGAGTTTGCCGACAAAAGGGTAGAGATGGATGTAGTGGAGAAGATCTTAAAAGCAGCATATACAGCGCCTATGGGACTTCCTCCGTCGGATGTCAACGTTGCGATATGGCTTGGCAAAGAAAAGTCAAGAGCATTTGCTGCCGATTTTTCGGCCTACCTGAAAGGCATGAAATTCATGACCTCACCATGGTTTCTCGCGGCTATGCGCCCCTTCTGGGGCCGGGCCAACTATGAAATGTTCCGGGGCTTTATCGGCCCGTTGTTTGAAGCCTATACCATAGAGTTCGACAAAGGAAACAACTACATCAATTACGATGCCCCACTGCTGATGTACTTTTACGGTTCACCCTATGCCGATCCTGCCGATCCGATTGTGGCGGCCACTTATGCCATGCTTGCCGGAGAGGCACTGGGACTGGGAACCTGCATGCTGGGAGCTGTTCATCCCTTTATTCAGCAAGGACGCAAAGCCGCAGCATTCCGCAAAAGACACAACATCAGGTATAAAAGCACGGAAGGACTGTTCGTAGCTTTTGGCTATCCCGCCGTGCGATATTCCAAAGGTATCCATCGAACCTTTGCCTCCACTACTTATATGAAAGCACTTCAATAGCAGCCCTTTATTAATCGCATCGAAAACACATGGAAGCATACAAATGCAGGCTCAGACCCTGGCAGCAATCTGATATTTCAAGCCTTGTCCGCTATGCCAACAATCCGCGTGTGGCAGCCAATCTGACAGATCAGTTTCCGCATCTGTATCGCGAAGCCGATGGTATAGCATTCATTGGCAGGGCCTTGGAAAGTGATCCGTTAAAAATTCTGGCTATTGATTTAGATGGAGAAACAATAGGATCTATCGGAATTTTTCCTCAATGCGATGTTCACAGGTTGAACGCCGAAATGGGGTACTGGTTGGGCGAGCCATTCTGGGGCAGGGGAATCGTCACCGATGCAGTGCGGATGGTGGTCGATTATGCTTTCTGCAATTTTGCGATTGAACGCATCTTTGCCCGTCCGTTCGGTATCAATCAGGCTTCGCAGCGGGTGCTTGAAAAAAAACAGCTTTTTGCTCGAAGCCCGTTTTAACGACGTGCTTATAAAAAATGGCCAGCTCATTGACGAGCTTGTTTACGCCATGAGGCGAAGCTGGCGGGAAGCAATGAGGCAGAAATGAACTTTGCACCGTAGCTGCAACTTTATTTTGAAACACTGTGCACAAGCAATTCTGAAGGCGCTTTTTCATTTTTTTTAGTACATATGACCTTTGCCCACCCCTGCATAAGCCTTACTTTTGCCGGCCAATACCATTTTGATGAATCGCCTGTTACTTGCTCTAATTGCCCTGCCTGCTTTGTTGTTATTGGGTTGTAATCGTTCCGAGCCTCCGGTGGAAAGCTTGCAGAAATATCGCATCATACCGGCAGAGGTTATTTATCGTAATCATGAACAGCGCCTGATCAGGGAACGCTATCGACAGCTGGACAGCCTCTTCGTAAAACTTCACCACAACGAAGGCTTTAATGGGGTGGTGCTTTACGCTGAAAAGGGAAGAATAATCTACGAAAAGGCATTTGGTTACGAAGACCCTCAGCGCAAGCGTGGTCCACTGACAACAGGAAGCCTGTTCGAACTGGCTTCGGTTTCAAAAATGTTCACGGCCACAGCAGTGCTCATGCTTTATGAGCAGGGGCTGGTGAATCTGGATGCCGATATCCGGCAGTATATCCGCGAATGGCCCTATGCTGGTGTTACCGTTCGCCACCTGCTCACCCATCGGTCGGGAATGCCTCGCTATGAGTATGTGGCAGATGAGTTTTGGCCCGACAAACAAAAACCCCTGACCAACAAAAGGATGATCAGGCTGTTTGCGGATCACCGTCCTGAGCCTTACTTTGCTCCCGGCAATGGGTTCAACTACTGCAATACTAATTATGCGCTGCTGGCCAGCATTGTCGAAAATGTGAGCGGATTGCACTTTGATGTGTATATGAAGGAACGATTGTTTGGCCCTGCACATATGTACAAGGCAGGAATCTATCGCATGCCATCGTCTGAGCAACTGGCAGAATTCAGGGAGGATGTTGTGCCGGGTTACGATTTACGCCGGCGCGGGCTGCAACGTGTTCCCGACGACTTCCTCAACGGTGTAATGGGCGATAAGATCATGCATGCCACTGTCCACGACCTATATTATTTTCATATCGCCCTGGGCAACGGTTTGCTGCTCAGCAATTCAACCTTGCATGAGGCCTACAGCCCGGGTAGCCCTCGCCGCCGGATCAGTGATAATTATGGATTTGGCTGGCGCATCAAGGCAGGTGCCGATAGTACCGTTTATCATTACGGCTGGTGGAAAGGATTCAGAACCTATTTTCTCCGCGATCTCAAAAACGACCGGGTGATCGTTGTACTCACCAATAAGTCTTCAGGCCCGGGCTCGTCGCACTATTGGAGGGTGCTCGAAGATATGCGCGTGGTGTTTCCCGATGCCAGCGCCAACCACAGCCAGTTTTGGCGCGAGTGGCGGTAGTACTTGCCACATTTCGCAAGTCGGGATCCTGCCGAACCTTGCTATTCGTTCACTACAAGTTTAAAGCCAACACCATGCACGTTCATGAGTTCCACGTTGGGGTCGGGCTTGAAATACTTACGCAGCTTGGTGATATAAACGTCCATGGAACGGGCATTGAAGTAGCTGTCGTCGTACCATATCTTGTTGAGCGCCACCGAGCGATCGAGCACCCGGTTCATGTTTTCGCAAAGCAGACGCAAGAGCTCAGACTCCTTGGAGGTGAGCTTGTTTTCTTCACCATTATCGAGCGAAAGCAGTTGGCGGTTATAATCGAAAGTGAAACGGCCAACCTTGAATACCGTAGGCTTTATGGTATCTTCGGCCGAGCGACGGATGATGGCTTTGATGCGCAATAGCAATTCTTCCATGCTGAAGGGCTTGGTTATGTAATCGTCGGCACCCAGCTCAAATCCTTTCAGCTTGTCTTCCTGAAGGGCTTTTGCGGTGAGAAAAAGCATCGGTACTTTTTTGTCCATTTTCCTGATTTCGGTAGCCAGAGCAAAACCGTCCATCACAGGCATCATCACATCGAGGATGCAAAAGTTGAAATCGTCGCGCTTGAATTTCTCCAGGGCTTCGCTGCCGTCGCTGCACAGGGTGGTGGGCAGGCCTTTGGCATCGAGATAGGCTTTCAGAATTGTCCCGAGGTTCTTGTCGTCTTCGGCCAGAAGCACTTTAATCTGGTTTTCCATGTATTCGCGTTTATTAGTTGTACAAAGGTAATCGGATAAAGAATGTTGATCCTTTTTTTAATTCGCTGTTCACACCCACCATTCCGCCCAGTTTTTCCGCCACGGCTTTTACATAACTGAGGCCGAGTCCAAAGCCCTTCACATTGTGCACATTGCCGGTGGGCACGCGATAAAGCTTTTCGAAGATCCTTTTTTGATTCGCTTTGCTGATACCAATGCCGTTGTCCTGCACACTGATTTCGATGGCGTTGGGAATGTTGCGGCTGCGCACTACCACCTGAGGAGCTTCCTCGGTGTACTTGAGCGCGTTGTCGATCAGGTTGAGCATCAAATTGGTCAGGTGAACCCTGTCGCCCAGCACCTCGGCATTGTCGGCCTTGAGCTCAATAAAAATATGGCCGTTGCGCGATTTTGCCATCAGCTGTTTGCTGGCCACTGCCTGACGAAGAACTTCGTGCAGGTCAATGCGTTCTTTACGCAGGGTAAGCTCTCCCTTTTCGAGCACCGCCGACTGAAGCACCTGCTCAGCCATTGCGCCGAGGCGTTTGTTCTCCTCATCAATCATGTTGATGTAGGTGTTGATGAGGGCTTCGGACTTTTGGATGTCATTATCGCGGAGCGCCTCACAGGCCAGTGCTATTGTGGAAATGGGGGTCTTGAACTCATGCGTCATATTGTTTACAAAGTCGTTCTTCATCTCCGAAAGTTGTTTTTGCCTGAAAATGGTCAGAATTGTAGCTGCAAATGCTAGAATGATGATGGCTACAAACAGGCCCGAAAGCACAAAAAGATCACTGAGCTGACCGATGATGAAGCGCTTTTCGTAGGGAAAAAATATTAAAAGTTTGTCGGCAAACTGACCGGGGGTGAGCGTAGGGTACATATCGAAAGAAAATGCCTCTTCGAGCAATTTCTGCGGGTACCGACCGGTTTTCTGAAAGAGCAGTGCATTTCGGGTGGGACTGAAAATGCCCAGTTCGTATTCAGTGTCGATGCCACTGCGTCGAAGTTCGACCCTGACCAACGAATCGATGCGGATAGGTTCGGCTGAACGGTTGCTTTTTTCTTCCGTCAGCCCCAGCATCATGTCCTGCAGCATCTCCTGAGCAATAAGCAGGCGACGCATGAAATTGCTGTACTCTTCGGGACTCATGGGGTGCTGGAACTCGTCAATCATGCTTTTGCTTATGGAGTCGTAGGCCGAAACAATACCCGATCTTTTACTCATTATGCTCATATGATGCTCGTACTGGCGTTTCAGCTCATCCTTTTCGAGACGCATAACCACCTGCTGCATCACCTGATTCACATCGCGCACAAAAGTGGCCTCCTTCACCTTGATGGCCTCGCCCACCAGATAAAGCTGAATGCCCAACATGCCCAGCAAGGCCGCCGACATTGACACAATGATAAAGACGATAAGCTTACGGTTCACGATGCAAAAATACCCATCTATTATCTGAATAACAGATGGTTAACATATCTTAACAAGGATTAGCGTTCCTTAACAAGCCCTGCATCTTTTCAGGTATATTTTTGCAGTGTAGCTCATCATAACAAAAAGATAGTTGCAGTAAACATGTCACTATCGTTGTGCGATGAAGGTTTTCGTAAATTTTGGTTTTTGGTTCGGAGAAACAGTCGCACCCCGCGGCTGTTTCTTTTTTTATTCAGTCAGCAAGGCTACTTTGGCGGACAGACAAATTTCCAATACTTTTGCTGCAATTCCAAAACATATTTAACATGCTGCAAATCAAGCTCGATCTCGAACAGGTGTATGGGTTCGTCCCAAAAGATAAGATTTTGTCATTTGAAAAACCTGTAGCAAGCGCCTACAGGCACATCTATCATAAAACGGGCGCCGGAAACGATTTTCTTGGCTGGGTTGATTTTCCCACGGCCATCAGCGATGAATTTCTGAATCAACTGAATGCCCATGCGGCAGAGCTTCAGACCAAATCGGAGGTGTTCGTGGTGGTTGGTATCGGGGGATCGTATCTAGGTGCCCGGGCAGTCATCGAAGCGTTGCAACATCATTTTGGACCGATGGGCTTCACCAATGGAAAGCCTTTGGTGGTGTATGCCGGGCAAAATATCAGCGAGGATTATCTGGCCGATTTGCTTGACCTGCTCGACAGGAAAGAATACAGTATGGCGGTGATTTCGAAAAGTGGAACCACCACCGAACCTGCCATTGCATTCCGCATCCTGAAAGCCCACATTGAAAAGAAATATGGGGTGACTGAAGCACGCAAACGCATTGTAGCCATCACCGACAAAAGCCGCGGGGCACTCAAGCAGCTGGCCGACAGCGAAGGCTATACAAGCTATGTGGTGCCGGATGATGTGGGCGGACGTTATTCGGTGCTCACACCGGTAGGACTGTTGCCCATTTCGGTAGCCGGAGCCGATATCAGGGCGCTGGTCGAAGGTGCCCGCATGGTCGAGAATTACAGCCGCGCAGCAAGTAATATCCACGGCAACCCCATAGCCATGTATGCCGCTGCACGTCAGGCCCTTTATCAGGCTGGGAAAACTGTAGAAGTGATGGTCAACTACGAACCACGTCTGTTCTATTTCACCGAGTGGTTCAAGCAGCTATATGGCGAAAGTGAAGGAAAGGAGAACAAAGGCATCTTCCCGGCAGGGGTGGGTTTCACCACCGACCTGCACTCGCTGGGGCAGTACATCCAGGAGGGGCTGCGTATGATGTTCGAAACCATCATCACGGTGGATAAGCCTCGCAGGGAACTGGCCGTGCCCGATGCAGCCACCGACCTCGATCAGCTGAACTACATTGCCGGCAAGCGCCTGCACGAAGTAAACCGCATGGCCGAACTGGGCACCATTTTAGCCCATGTGGACGGAGGCGTGCCCAACATCCGCATCAGAATTCCCGAAATCAATGCCTACAACCTGGGTCAGCTCATCTACTTTTTCGAAATGGGTTGTGCCCTCAGCGGCTATATGCTGGGTGTGAATCCATTTGATCAGCCCGGGGTGGAAGCCTATAAAAAGAATATGTTTGCCCTCTTGGGCAAAAAGGGATTCGAGGAGCAAACGGCTGAATTGCGGAAACGTCTCGGCATATGAGGTCGCTGGCCTGTAGTGTAAACAAACTAAAACTTCACGGCCTTTCTTTCCTGGCCATATGGGCACTTACCTCGTGTAAACCAGCGCATACGCCTTTGGTGCAACATCCGCACTTTTTGCCTGGCTTGTGGGAATCGACCGGAAACATCAGGCTTTACGAAGAATGGTGGATGCCCGACGACAGCACCCTCACCGGGCGCTCGTTCAGCGTGAACGGCACCGATACCCTTCTCATCGAGCAAATGGAATTGAGCTACCGAAGCGGAAAGTGGACGTATTGGGCAAGTCCGGTGAACCAAAACAGCGGACGCGCTGTGCCATTCGCGCTGACCGAAACAACCGATGCCCTGGTGTTCGAAAATCCGAAGCACGACTACCCCAACCGCATCATTTACAAGCTTGCTGCCGATACCTTGCTCAACACCCGCATCGAAAACATGGCAGGTAACAAGACCAAAACCTTCAGCTTCAGAAAGATAGGTTGTGCACGGCTTTAATGCCCCAATAAAAAACGGTTGATGGCCACAAATGAATTTAGATTTCTTGAGCTTGTAAGACGGCGCCAGAGCGTGAGGCGCTATGACGATCGTCCTGTGGAAGAAAGCCTGCTGCATCAATGTTTAGAAGCTGCACGATTGGCTCCATCAGCAAGCAATTCCCAACCCTGGACCTTTGTCGTGGCCACCGATCCTGACCTGATTAAAACCCTTGGCGAAGCCTGCCGTGGCCCGCTGGGTACATTCAATCGATTTGCAACACAAGCCCCTGTAATCATCACCCTGGTGCTCGAAAAACCTAAAACCATCACCGAACTGGGTGGCCGTATCAAACAGAAGGAATATTCACTGATCGACATCGGCATTGCTGCCGAACACATCTGCTTGCAGGCCGAAGCACTCGGGCTGGGCACCTGCATGATTGGCTGGTTCGATGAGCCAAAGGTGAAACAACTCCTGCACATCCCTCAAGATAAAACGGTTGGCCTAATCATCACCCTGGGCTGGGCGCCTGAGGGTTATCCTCTGCGGCAGAAAGTCCGGAAAAGCTTTGAGGAGGTAGTTTCGTTCAACCGTTATTCAGGAGTATGATTTGATACCATGCAGGTTTCATCCGTTTGGCTGCCTAACCTTGATGGCCACTGACCGAAGCCCTGCAAACATGTTAGTTGAAACCGAAAATTTATGACTTTGTGTGAGCATTTGTGTTCCACCCAATCGCTCAACGATTAGATTGTGAATAGCACTCCTGCCGCTATGTCTGAGAACCAGTTTATCCAAACCGTTATATGCGGCAGGCTGGTGCCTGCAGTGTGAAGTAGCAGGGGTAAATAAGATACATCGCCTCATTGTATTGCTGATACAAAACCTGGCAAGATTATCATATGCCAACAAGGTTCAATCCTGTAAACAAGAATGCATCACCACGGAAAAACGCCAAAATTCCCTGATGAAGCGCGGTGTTACTAAATTCACCCAAAAAATTCACGTCAAGATTTAAGGTTAACCCGAAAAATCCATGCTTAATTTTGGGTTAAACCTATGCATTCAGCACAATCTTTGGGGGGGTCATGGTGGTATCCTTCGAAAAGGCCGTAAATTGTACCTTTGCGGCATGAAAGCCATCGAAATCATGTCGCCTGTGGGCTCGCGCGAGTCGCTCATGGCGGCTTTACAGGCGGGTGCCGGATCGGTATATTTTGGGGTGGGCAAGCTGAACATGCGTTCGCGTTCCACGCAAAACTTCGGGCTGGACGACCTGGACGAAATTGCGGGCTTATGCGGCGAAAGGAGTGTGCGCACTTATCTGACCCTGAACACAGTGGTCTTCGACGAGGAATTGTCCGAAATGCGCGAGCTGGCCCACAGGGCAAAAGACGCCGGCCTCAGTGCCATCATTGCTTCCGACCTGGCAGTCATCCAATACGTGCACAGCATTGGCATGCCGGTGCATATGTCCACCCAAACCAACATCACCAACACCGAATCAGTAAGGTTCTGGTCGCAATTTGCCGATGTGATGGTCACCGCCCGCGAGCTGAACCTGGAGCAGGTGAAACGAATCACCCAAAGCATTGAACAGGAGCAGATCAAAGGTCCGTCGGGCGATCTGGTACGGATCGAAATTTTTGTGCACGGCGCGCTGTGCATGGCCATTTCGGGCAAGTGCTACCTCAGCCTCGACACCCTGGGCTCATCGGCCAACCGCGGGGCATGTCTGCAGCCCTGCCGCCGGGCATATACCGTGCGCGACCGAGACAACGAAGTGGAACTCGAAGTGGACAACGAATACATCATGTCGCCCAAAGACTTGAATACACTGGCCTTTCTCGACAATATACTGGATGCCGGGGTGCAGGTGCTCAAGATCGAAGGTCGTGGCCGCTCGCCCGAATACGTGAAGGTGGTTACCGAGGTGTATCGCGAGGCCGTGGCGGCCATACAGCAGGGCGATTACCATCCCGGGCGTGTTGCGCAATGGAACGAACGACTTGCTTCGGTGTATAACCGCGGTTTCTGGGATGGCTATTACCTGGGACGTAAAACCGGTGAATGGTCGAACACCCATGGCAGCGAAGCTACCGAACGCAAAATCTACGTGGGACGTGTGGAAAACTATTTCTCGCGCATAGGCGTGGCCGAGGTGCGCATGGACAGCCATGACCTTTGTATAGGCGATAAGGTGTACGTGATTGGACCAACTACGGGTGTTGTCGAAACCACAATACACGAAATCAGGGTTGATTTGAAACCTGTTGAAAAAACGGTCAAAGGCGAACATTGTTCGGTGCCTGTGGGAGAGGTGATACGCACAGGCGATAAAGTGTATAAGGTGGTAAAAACTTCAAATGAGCTGTCGTCAGCCCGGAACAAAGCAAACGATTAAGCCTGTTATCCCGAAGCGTGCATCAGATGAACCTAAATTCCTGATCATTCGTTTTAGCACAAGTTAACAGCCCTGAAGCGCTGAAAACGCTATATTTGCAACCTTATTTAAAAATAATCTAAATAAGCTGACCCATGGCTACCGACAGCAACGAAATTCTGGAACAAGTTACACAAAGCGAATATAAATACGGCTTTTACACTGATATCGAAACCGAGTTTGCGCCTAAAGGCCTCAACGAGCAAACCATCCGCCACATTTCGGCCAAAAAAGAAGAACCGGAATGGATGCTCGAGTTTCGTCTGAAGGCTTTCCGTCACTGGCAGCAGATGCCCGAACCCGAATGGGCACACCTGCACTACCCAAAAATCGACTTTCAGGATGCATACTACTATGCCGCACCCAAACCAAAAAAGGAATTGCAGAGCCTGGATGAAGTCGATCCCGAATTGCTCGAAACCTTCAACAAACTGGGCATTTCGCTCGAAGAGCAGAAGCGCCTGACCGGTGTGGCCGTCGATGCAGTCATCGACAGCGTTTCGGTTAAAACCACCTTTCAGGACACCCTGGCCAGGCATGGCATCATCTTCTGCAGCTTCAGCGGGGCGGTGCGCAATCACCCCGAGCTGGTGCGCAAATACATGGGGACAGTGGTGCCCTACACCGATAACTTTTATGCCGCACTCAATTCGGCTGTGTTCTCCGATGGTTCATTTGTTTACATCCCGAAGGGTGTTCGCTGTCCACTTGAACTAAGCACCTATTTCCGCATCAATGCGGCCAATACAGGGCAGTTTGAACGCACCCTGATTGTGGCCGACGAAGGGAGCTATGTGAGTTATATGGAAGGCTGCACCGCCCCCATGCGCGACGAAAACCAGCTTCATGCCGCCATAGTCGAAATTATAACGCTTGATGGCGCCGAAGTGAAGTACAGCACCGTACAGAACTGGTATCCGGGCGACAAGGTCGGAAACGGAGGCATCTACAACTTCGTAACCAAACGTGGCCTCTGCAAGGGCCGTCACTCCAAAATCTCGTGGACACAGGTGGAAACCGGCTCGGCCATCACCTGGAAATACCCCAGCTGTGTGCTGATGGGCGACCATTCGATTGGCGAGTTCTATTCCGTGGCCGTCACCAACCACTTCCAGCAGGCTGATACCGGTACCAAGATGATTCACATCGGCAAAAACACCCGAAGCACCATCATAAGCAAGGGCATCTCGGCCGGAAAAAGCAACAACAGCTACCGTGGCATGGTAAAGATATTGCCCGGGGCCACCAATGCCCGAAACTTTTCGCAGTGCGACTCGCTGCTGCTGGGCGACCAATGTGGTGCGCACACTTTCCCGTACATCGAAGCCAAAAACGAATCAAGCATCGTGGAGCACGAAGCCACCACTTCTAAGATCAGCGAAGACCAGCTCTTCTATTGCAACCAGCGCGGCATCGACACCGAAAGGGCCATCGGCCTCATTGTGAACGGCTACGCCAAAGAGGTGCTCAACAAGCTGCCCATGGAGTTTGCCATGGAGGCCCAGAAGCTGCTCAGCATTTCGCTGGAGGGTAGTGTGGGATAGCCCTCAATTTATAGATAAGTAATTGTAAAATAAAAATAAACACAATAACAATGCTGCTTAACATAAAAAACCTGCATGTATCCATCGATGGCAAAGAGATCATCAAGGGGCTGAATCTGGGCATCAACTACGGCGAAGTGCACGCCATCATGGGGCCGAACGGCACTGGCAAAAGCACCCTTGCTGCAGCCATCACCGGCCGCGAGGGTTACGAAATTACCGCAGGCGAGATTTGGTACAAGGGCGAAAACATCATTGAGCTTGAACCCGACGAGCGTGCCAACAAGGGTATTTTCCTGAGCTTTCAATACCCTGTGGAAATACCCGGCGTGAGCATGACCAACTTCATGCGCACGGCCCTCAATGCCAGGCGCGAATTCAATGGTCAGCCGCCATTGACCGGAGCAGAATTTCTCAAGTTGATGGAGGAAAAAAAGAAATTCGTGGAGATGCACGCCAAACTCACCAACCGTTCGGTGAACGAAGGTTTTTCCGGAGGCGAGAAGAAGCGTAATGAGATTTTTCAGATGGCCATGCTCGAACCCACATTAGCGATACTCGACGAAACCGACTCGGGCCTTGATATTGACGCCCTGAAAATTGTGGCTCGCGGGGTTAACCAGCTGCGCACCGACAAGAATGCTTTCCTCATCATTACCCACTACCAGCGCCTGCTTGACTACATTGTGCCCGACTTTGTGCATGTTCTTTATGATGGACGCATAGTGAAATCGGGGAGCAGGAATCTGGCCATCGAACTTGAAGAAAAGGGTTACGAGTGGCTCAGGGAGTACAGCCTTGTCTGAAACAACCAATGATCAACCCCATGACTCAAACAATTGAACAACATACCCTGCCCCTCGATGAGCTGCTGATGCAGCAGTTCAGGGAGCAGCGCAGCATGATCACCGCGCATGATATTCCGGAAGTGACGGCCCTGCGCGATCAGCATTTTGGCGATTTTGTGCAGAAGGGTTTTCCACACAACCAGCTCGAGAAATGGCGATTCTCGCGCATTACCGACCTGCTTGACGAAAACTTTGACCACCAGCTGCAACCCGACGACTTTCGCAACAAAAACCTCAACGAGATGTTCCGTTGCGAGGTGCACAACTTCAACACCGAAATCATTTCGGTGCTCAACGGCTGGTATTTTGACTCCAATGGCGGTTATCACATCAGCCCCCAGGGTGTTATAGTTTCCGGTCTTCGAACGGCCATGAAACAGTTTCCTGATCTGATATCCAAACACTTCGGTGCAATAGCCCACAGCGAGCACAACACCTTTGTGAGCATCAACACTGCAATAATGCAGGACGGTGTTTTTATTTATGTGCCTGATAATGTTGAAGTTCCGAAGACATTGCAGATTCTCAAACTGATCGACAAAGTCGGAGCGCATTTTGTACAAAACCGCAACCTCATCATCGTCGGTCGCAACAGCCACTTGAGTCTGATGCACTGCGACGACTCCATCAGTCACCACACCAGCCTGATCAACACCGTTACCGAGGTATTGGTGCACGAAAACGCGCGCCTCGAAATATACAAGCTGCAAAACCTCAACGACAACTCAGGTCTGGTCAACAGCACCTTCGTCAGGCAGCTGTCCGACAGCAATATAAAGACGGTATCCCTCACGTTCAATGGCGGATTTATCCGCAACAATGTGCAGGTGTCGCTCGACGGCCGCGGCGCTCATGCCGATGTGCTGGGGCTTTATCTGATGGACAAGGACCAGCATGTGGATAATCAGGTCCGTGTGATGCACAACCAACCGCACTGCACCAGCAACGAGCTCTTCAAGGGCATACTCGACGATCAGGCTACCGCGGTTTTCAATGGTTACATCTACGTGGCCCGAGATGCCCAGAAGACCAACGCTTATCAGAACAACCGCAACATCCTGCTCAAACCCACGGCCGTTGTAGATACCATGCCTTTCCTCGAGATCTACGCCGACGACGTAAAATGTTCGCACGGTGCCACCATCGGTCAGCTCGATGAGGATGCCATGTTTTACCTGCGCTCGCGAGGCATAAGCAAGGCCAATGCCCGACTCCTGCTCATGTACGCTTTTGCCGCCGATATCGTGAACGAAATTGAGATTGATCCTTTGCGGGTACGCATCGACGATATGGTGAAGAAACGCCTGCGTGGTGAGCTTTCGGTTTGCGAAAACTGCATCCTCCATTGCAGCACGCCTGAAAAGGAAATGCATTTCAACATCGATTACAGCAAAATCTGAGACTAATGGTCAAAACCCTGGATGTGGAAGCCCTAAGGCTATCGTTTCCTGCGCTGCAACAGCATGTGTACGGCAAACCACTGATATACCTCGACAATGCTGCAACAACACAGAACCCCCTGTCGGTCATCAGCCGCCTGAAGCAGTATTACGAGGCCGAAAACGCCAACATCCACCGGGGGGTGCATTACCTGAGCCAACTTTCGACCGAAGCCTTTGAACATGCACGGGCTTCGGTGGCTGCCCATATTAACGCCATATACCGGCACGAGGTGATTTTCACACGCGGAACCACCGAGGCTATTAATCTGATAGCCAGCTCATGGGATAGACTTCATCAAAAGACTGCTCCCAAGGTTTTGATCACAGCTTTGGAGCACCATAGCAACCTCGTTCCTTGGCAGCAATGGGTGCAGCAGAAAGGTGGCAAGCTGCTGGTGGTCAATATACTGCCTGATGGTAGCCTCGACATAGACCACTTTTCAGCATTGCTAGAACAGCAACCCGACATAGCTGCCTTTGCCCATGTGTCTAATGTACTTGGCACGGTGAATCCGGTGAAAGAGATGACCGCCATGGCCCACAGCCAGGGTATTCCGGTGCTAGTGGACGGTGCCCAGGCCATTGCACACATGCCGGTGGATGTGCAGGATATTGGCTGCGATTTTTATGTGTTTTCTGGCCATAAAGCCTATGCCCCTATGGGCGTGGGAGTGCTTTACGGCCGCGAGGAATGGCTGCTGCGCCTGCCTCCCTACCAATTTGGCGGCGAAATGGTGGACCGTGTGAGCTTCGGGAATACCACCTTCAACGAACTGCCTTTCAAATTCGAGGCGGGAACACCCAATGTGGGCGCAGTGCTTGCCTTAGAAACAGCCTTATGTTTTATACAAAAGACCGGTTACGAGGCCATTGAAGCACATGAGCACAGACTAACCTGGTTGGCACACGAATTGCTGAACGAGGTGCCCGGCATCGAATTCTATGGCACGACACTCAACAAAGAAGCTGTGGTGTCGTTCAACATCAGGGGTGTCCATCCCTACGACCTCGGAACTTTGCTCGACAAGTTGGGTATTGCCGTGCGCACCGGCCATCATTGTGCCCAGCCTTTGATGGAAGTACTCGGCGTACCCGGAACCGTCCGGGCTTCCATGGCGCTTTACAACACCGAAGCCGAAATCGAAGCGCTGGCGCAAGCCGTCAGACGAGCCGTTGCCATATTGTCCTGACCCATCAGCGGGGTATGGCAATGAATGGGTAATTTTGTTTCAAAATCCACGACCATGACCACCGAAGAAGTACAGCAGCAGATCATAGAGGAGTTTTCGGCCTACGACGACTGGCTCGACAAATACAACCTGCTCATCGAATTGGGTAAGGACACGCCGCTTATCGACGCTCGTTACAAAACCAACAACCATCTGATCAATGGCTGCCAGAGCCGAGTGTGGCTGCATGTCGAACTTCGCGACGATGGCAGGATATATTTTACAGCCGACAGCGATGCCGTGATCACCAAAGGTATGGTCAATCTGCTCATCAGGGTTTTTTCGGGCCGAACCCCGGATGAAATTTTGAATACTGATCTGCATTTTATTCAATCAATCGGCTTGACAGAGCATCTTTCGCCCACCCGGTCGAACGGCCTGGTTTCGATGATTAAACAGATGAAACTCTACGCGCAGGTCTTTCAGCTTAAAGCAAAAACTGACAACTTATGACACCTGAAAAAAAACGTGAGATAGAAGAGAATGTGGTTATTGTGCTGCGCACGGTGTTCGACCCTGAAATCCCGGTGAACATCTATGATCTGGGCTTGATTTATGAAATCGGGGTGAGCGAGGAAGCAGATGTCAGGGTGCTGATGACGCTCACCTCGCCAAGCTGCCCTGTGGCCGAAACCATGCCCGGCGACGTAAAAATGCGCGTCGAAATGGTGAAGGATGTGCGCAGCTGCGAGGTGGAGCTCACCTTTGAACCCCCGTGGGACCAGAGTATGCTATCGGACGAAGCAAAGCTGGAGCTGGGGTTTTTGTAAAATTCCGCCTAAATTTCATTAAATGTTGTTTTGATTGCCATTCAGTTTGGTTCAATCCCCGTGTTTCTGTCTATAATTGCAGCAGGCTTCTTCTTTCGTAAAACTCAGCCGCCCGGACGATTTGTTGTCTGGAGCTGAATATGCTCAAACACCACTCAAAAAACAAATGTCATGAAGAACGATGATATGCTGCACCTAAATGATCAGGGACTGCTGGCCGAGGCCAAAAAACTGAAGTCTTTCGCTATGTTCAATAACTTTTTGATTGGCTTTGTTGTCGGAATACTATTGTACGTAATTTTTCACAGTGCATATGGCTTTTACATGTTGATTCCTGTGTTTTTGATCAAAGCATTTGTGATTGATCCGCGCGACAAAAGGTATAAAGCCGTAAAAGCCTTGATTAAAGAACGCGGCCTGAAGTAATACGAACCTTAATTGCGGTTCGATACCAAGCCATAGATCTTTTCCAACACCGGTGCCGTCCCTTTGTTTGTCCAACGCTGGCTGTAGTTGACAGCTATGGCAATCTTATGCTCCGGAAGCCATGCCACCTGGGTGCCCCAAAAACCTGTATGGGTGTATGCTTCAGCACCGCCGATTTGTGTTTTCCAGATGCCGTAGCGGTAGTTGAGGGCATCGTCCGTCCGTCCGACAAAGGGCTGCAACATGGTGTCGAGAGTGGTATGGTATTCAAAAACTTTATGGTTGAAAAGCTGGTAATAGAACTTAGCCAGCTCGGATGTTGTGGAAAGGTGACCGCCACCCCAAAAATAGTCGAGCGAAGGGTGAAAGTTGTAGGTGTCCACCTTGTTGAGGTATTGGTGTGCTCTGCGGCCTGAATAATTCCCGTCAGGCATTTCCATGCGTGTGCTGAATAAGCCTAATTCAACAAAACGAAGCAATTGTTGGATGGCCTAGCCCATTGGCTGTCCGCTGAGGTTTTCGATGATTTCGCCAAGCAGGATGTAGCCGGTATCGGAATAGCTGAACCTTGCTCCGGGCAGGTCAACAGGCCTGTAGGTGGCCACCAGCTCTTCGAGCTGCATTGTGCGTGTCCAAATAGGGCGTTGCAAAAACGTGTCGGTTGCATAGCGGGGCGAATGGGTGTGATCAGCCATGCCGGAAGTATGGCTGAGTAGTTGCCTGATGGTTATTGCTTCGGGCTCGTAGCCGCCACTTTGGAGGATCTCGGCATGTTGCGTGCTGATTTGCATGGCAATGTTGTCGTCGAGGCCCAGTTTCTTTAGCTCCCAAAGCCTCAAGATTGCTGCGGCCTCAAACGTTTTCGTAATGCTGGCAATACGGAAGGTGTGCTGCGGGCTCAGGGGTTCACTGGTAAGCGTGTCGGCAAAGCGTGCTGCACCCGTCCACAACAGTTTACCACCTGAACCAAACACGGCGGCAGCTATTCCGGGCATATCAGGCGACAGTTCATTCTCCAGCAGTTGATGCAGCTGATGCTCATGTTTGTGAGAGGAACAACCAGCCCACAACAAAACAAGAATCAAAACAACAGGCGGAAAAATAGAGCGCAATAAGGTGTGATGACTCATGTAGCTTAATTTTTAATAGTTTATCCCGCTGCCTTGTATAACCCGGTTATTGATGGATAGTGCACCAAATCAGCCGAAAAGTCTTTCTATTAACTCATTCACCTCGCCCACGGTCACAACGCGGATGTTTTCGTGCTTTGCCGGGCCACGCTGGTTGAAGCGCGAAACAAAGATTTCGTCGAAACCCAGCCGGGCGGCTTCGCTGATGCGGGCTTCCACGCGGTTCACGGCGCGCACCTCGCCCGAAAGGCCTACTTCGGCAGCAAAGGCGGTTTTTTCGGGCAGCGGAATGTCGTTGGCCGACGACACCAACGCCGCCACAACGGCAATATCGATGGCCGGGTCGTCCACCCGCAAGCCTCCGGCAATGTTGAGAAAAACATCCTTGCTTCCTACCCGCAGACCGGCCCTTTTTTCGAGCACAGCGAGCATCATGTTGAGGCGACGCAGGTCGTATCCGGTCACTGAGCGCTGAGGGGTACCATATGCGGCCTGTCCGACCAATGCCTGCGTCTCGACCATCATGGGACGCAGACCCTCGATCATGGCGGCAATCGAAGTGCCGCTTACAGGTTTTTCGCGTTGCGAAAGCAGCAGCTCGCTGGGGTTGGTCACCTGGCGCAGTCCGTTGTGCAGTATCTCGAAGATGCCCAGCTCCGAGGCCGGACCAAAGCGGTTTTTGATGGCCCTGAGGATACGAAAACCATAATGACGATCGCCCTCGAACTGGATCACTGTGTCCACCATATGCTCCAGAATTTTTGGCCCGGCTATCACACCGTCTTTGGTGATATGGCCGATCAGTACTACCGGAATCTGGCTGCTTTTGGCCAGACGGTTCAGCTCGGCTGCACTCTCGCGGATCTGAGTGATGCTGCCTGCAGTGGCATCGAACTGCTCCGAATGCAACGTCTGAATAGAATCTACCACCAGTACTTCCGGCTGAACAGCCAAAGCCTGCTGGACAATGGAGGACGTGGATACTTCGGTATAAATGAGGCAGTTATCGTTTTTGATGCCGATGCGATCGGCACGCATTCGGATCTGGTGCCGACTTTCTTCGCCCGACACATACAACACTTTTTTTCCCACCAATTGGAGCGAAACCTGCAACATGAGGGTCGACTTGCCTATGCCAGGTTCGCCCCCGATGAGCACAAGCGATCCGGGAACCAAACCGCCGCCAAGCACCCGGTTCAGCTCGTCCATCCCGGTGTCGAGGCGTTTTTCGTTGCTGCTTTCAATGTCCTTCACGGGTGTGGGCACATCCATGCGATGCACGATCCCTGTGGGGGGGGGGTTGCCTGTTTTACCGGTTACGACTGTTTCTTCGGCAAAGGTGTTCCACTCGCCGCAGCCCGGGCATTTGCCGAGCCATTTTGGCGATTCGTGACCACAGTTGCGGCAGAAGAAGAGGGTTTTTGTTCTGGCCACGGCAATCAGCGGATGAGGGTCATTTCATCAATCAGGCGACGTGCGCCGGCAAACTTGTCCACGATAAACAGGATGTACCGTATGTCGGCCGAGATGTTGCGACTCATGGCCGGATCGTACATCAGGTCGCTCATGGTTCCTTCCCAGCAGCGGTCGAAGTTGAGACCCACCAGATAACCATCGGCATCAAGCACAGGGCTACCCGAGTTGCCTCCGGTGGTGTGGTTCGAAGCCACAAAAGCCACTCGCATACGGCCATCAGGGGCAGCATAGGGGCCATAATCGCCCGACTGATGAAGGGCTTTCAGGCGAGGTTCGACCACATAGTCATATACTTCAGGGTTTTCTTTTTCCAAAATGCCTACCAGGGTGGTGAAATAGTGATAGATAACGGCATCGGCCGGGCTGTAGCCTTCTACTTTGCCGTAAGTCACGCGGAGTGTGCTGTTGGCATCGGGATAGAAGCGGCGGTCGGGTTGCATCTGCATCAATCCGGTCATAAACAGCCTCATTAGGCTATCGTTGGCCTGCTGCAATGGCCGCATCGCAGGCTCGATTTTTTGATTGTTGAATTTCCGCATGCTCAAAGCGGCCTGAAATGCGGGGTCTTTTTCCAGTTTTTTCAGGTTTTTAGGACCAAAACCATCAAGCCAGTGCAGGAGTTGTGGCTGATTTAAAAACAAACTTCCTGCAAAAAGGTGCTGCACATAGGCTTCAACATTGCCTTTAAATCGGCTGTTGACCTGACCGAGAAAATCAGGACGAAAGTCAGCAGGTTGATTATTTAGATAATAGGAAAGCAGGGCAATGGCCACTTCGCGGTCGATGGGCTGGTGGTAGTCTTTAAAAAATTCGTTTGTTGCAGCGACCAGTGTTTTTTTCAACGCTACCATGCGTGCGGTGTCGGGTTTAGGTTTGATCACTTCTTCGGCGAGGGGGATAAAACGCGAGGCCAACTGAAGGATTTCGATGCCCATGCCGGCTTCGCTCAGGTAATCAGAGGCTAAGGTGAGGGGTTCAAGTAGCTTGTAATTCTGGTTAAATGCATCGACAATACCACCATACCGTGCCTGAAGTTCGGGTGAGGCAGACGCCCACTGAACAAACTGCTGCTCGAGTTGCTGCTTGCGATCAATACCGTTCAGCCGGCGGATTCCTTTGGTTTCGCCTGCCATTTTTTTCCAGGTGTTGGCCACACGGGCGTCTTTCACCGCATACTGGATACGCACAAGGGGGTCAGTCTGGCTGTGGCGCTTGAAAATCTCAAGTCTTTTTCCGCGCAGCATCACGCGTTGAGGATTCGATTGCTCGGTAATCAACCTCACCGCAGCCGAAGGCAGGTATTGGCTAGTGCGCCCGGGATAGCCGAACACAAAAGTGAAGTTGCCTTCTTCGACACCCCTGAGCGAAACAGGCAACCATTTTGCTGGCTGATAAGGTTTATTGTCAGGATGGTATTCAGCCGGTTCGCCATTGGCATTCACATAGATTCTGAACAAGGAAAAATCGCCTGTGTGCCGTGGCCACATCCAGTTGTCGGTATCGCCTCCAAACTTGCCAATGTTTGAAGGAGGTGCACCAACCAGGCGCACGTCTTTGAACACCATGTTGTACATCATAATGTACTGATTGCCGTGATAGAACGGTCTTATCGATACTTCGAGGCGACTGGCCTTGCGGGCTTCTTCCAGAAGTTTCCGGCTGTTGTTGCGGATGATCTCTGCCCTTCGGGCTTCGGTCATGTCATGCGTTATTCCCTGTAAAATAGCTTCGGTTACGTCCTCCATCTTCACCAGCAAAGTGGCTGTTAATCCAGGATTCGGGAGTTCTTCTTTCAGGTTTCCGGCCCAGAATCCGGTGGTAAGGTAGTCGTTTTGCAGGCTGCTGTGTTTTTGTATTTCGCCATAACCGCAGTGGTGGTTGGTGAGGATGAGGCCTTGCGACGAGATAAGGCTGGCAGTGCATCCCCGACCGAATTGCACGATGGCATCCTTCAGGCTGCCTTTGTTTATTGAGTAAATGTCTACGGCGCTGATGCGCATGCCCATGGCTTTCATCTCGGCTTCGTTCTGGCTGAGCAGCATGGGTATCCACATGCCTTCGCCGGCCGTGAGCGCGCTAATCTTCAGGACTATTGACAGAAATAGCAGGAATCGTTTCATACTAAAGGCTTTGGGGGTAAAGATAGGAAAAAGGTGAGCAAAAAGCTGGCGCCAGGGCTTATCACGCAAAGGCCGCGAAAGATTTTCATTTGGTTTCTTTGCGTGCTTTGCGCTTTTCTTTGCGTGCTTTGCGAGAAATTAGGTTTTCACGCCAAGGCCCTGAAGGTGTTTTCATTTGGTTTCTTTGCGTGAAAATTTCACAGCTTGTTGACGATTCGATGAATTCCGTCTTTAAGCAGTATTGTATTGAAATTCATCAACAGCGCCAGTTTTTTATCTGCCAGCTTCAGGTAGGTAAGCGTCTGTGCAAAATGGACCGGTGCAAGCTGCTCAACCGACTTAATTTCGATAATAACTTTGTTTTCAACGAGCATATCTATTCTGTATCCAATATCCAATTTCACCTCTTTATAAATCAGAGGCATTGGAACCTAGCATATTACCTCCAACCCAGCCTTCCTTAAATCAAAAGCCAAAGCAGTTTCATGTACAGATTCCAATAACCCGGGACCCAGGGTTTTATGCAACTCCAAGGCAATCCCTATAATTTTATTAGATAATTCATCCTCTTTCATATTACCGGCTTTTTTCATAAATGATTAGCGGGTTGTCGAAATTACGTGTTCTTCGATTCACGAAGTTAACCTTAAGTCTGGAATTGTATTTTACTCCATCTCCCTCAGGACTTCGAGAGCTTGCTGCACTGTGGCCACAGGGCTGATGTAGAGCATGAGCTTATCGCCGGTCTGTTTCATGCGGTATTTTCCCGGGTTGGCCTGAATATATTGAATGAGCTGCCCGAAGCGCTCGCTTTGATAAAAGCCTGATTCGGGATTGCTGACAAAATAGGCAATAAGGGTTTTGTTGCGCAACACAATCTTTTCAAAACCAAGGTTTCGGGCCTGCCAGCGCATGCGGATGGTATTGATAAGCTCGGTGGTTTGGGGCGGGATGGGGCCGAAACGGTCGATGAGTTGTTCGGTAAAGGCATCAAGCTGCTCTTCGGACGAAGCATTGTCGAGCTGGTTATAGAGGGCAATGCGTTCGGCGGACGAATCCACATAATAGGGAGGGATCAGCAGTTCGAGGTCCGATTCGATCACGCAATCGCGCACAAAGGGTTTGTTTTCGTCGGGTTTTCTGAATACCTCGGCAAATTCTTCTTCCTTTAGTTCCTCAATGGCTTCGTCGAGTATTTTATGAAACATTTCGAAGCCTATGTCGCTGATGAATCCGCTTTGCTCTGCGCCCAGAAGGTTGCCGGCGCCCCGTATGTCGAGGTCGCGCAGGGCGATATTGAACCCGCTGCCCAGTTCGGAGAATTCTTCCAGCGATTTGAGACGCTTGCGGGCTTCGGTGGTGAGGGTGGAGGTGGGTGGGGTGAGCAGATAGCAAAAAGCTTTCTTGTTCGACCTTCCGACACGTCCGCGCAACTGGTGCAGGTCGCTCAGGCCGAAATGATGGGCGTCGTTGATGATGATGGTGTTGGCGTTGGGGATATCGAGTCCCGACTCGATGATGGTGGTCGAGAGCAGCACATCGTAATCGCCTTCGATGAAGTCGAGCATCACTTCTTCCAGTTTATGCCCTTCCATCTGACCATGGCCCACACCTATGAGCACGCCGGGCACATAACGCCTGAGCATCTCAAGCACATCGAGGATGTTCTGAACCCTGTTGTGGACAAAAAACACCTGTCCGCCACGGGCTACTTCAAACTTGATTGCCTCGCGGATCACCTCTTCCGAAAACGGCCTGATCTCTGTCTGCACCGGATAACGATTGGGCGGCGGGGTATTGATGATGCTCAGGTCGCGGGCGCCCATCATCGAAAACTGCAGGGTGCGTGGAATGGGAGTGGCGGTCAGGGTCAGGGTATCGACATTGGCTTTCAGCTCTTTCAGCCGTTCTTTGGCCGATACCCCAAATTTTTGTTCTTCGTCCACTATGATGAGTCCCAGATCCTTGAATTCCACATCTTTACTGATGATACGGTGCGTCCCGATAAGGATGTCCACTTTGCCTTCCTTCACTGCTTCGAGGATGCGTTTCTGGTCGGCCGCCGAGCGAAAGCGGTTGAGGTAATCCACCTTGACTGGAAAATCGCTGAGCCTGCTGCTGAAGGTTTTGTAGTGCTGCATGGCCAGGATGGTGGTGGGTACGAGCACCGCCGACTGCTTATCATCGGCAGCAGCCTTGAAGGCGGCCCGTATGGCTACCTCGGTTTTGCCAAAGCCAACATCGCCGCATATTAGGCGGTCCATGGGAGCTTCCTGTTCCATATCGGCTTTCACATCCTGAGTGGCCTTGAGCTGGTCGGGGGTGTCTTCGTAAATGAACGAGGCCTCGAGCTCGGTTTGCAGGTAGGTGTCGGGCAAAAAGGCAAAACCTTTGCTGGCCTTGCGTTTGGCGTAAAGGCGGATGAGGTCGCGGGCAATGTCCTTAACCTTGCCTTTGGTCTTGTTTTTCAGTTTGTTCCAGGCGTTGCTGCCAAGCTTGTTCAGCACTGGTTTGGCGCCATCGCGGCCGGTGTATTTGGCAATGCGGTGCAGCGAATGGATGCTGACGTAAAGGATGTCGTCGTTTTTGTAGATGAGCCTGATAGCTTCCTGCTGTTTCCCGTTGTTGTCGATGATCTCAAGCCCATCGAAACGGCCGATGCCATGATTGATGTGTGTAACATAGTCGCCAGGTTTAAGGGTATACAGTTCTTTTAGGGTGAGCGACTCGGTGGCTGTATAGCCTTCGCGCAGCTGAAACTTATGATAGCGCTCAAAAATCTGGTGGTCGGTAAAAATACTAACCTGAGCCTGATGGTCGGTAAATCCGGCATGAAGGCTGTGATAAACGGGGGAGAAGCCCACCCTTATCTTATCGTGCTGAGCGGCCTGAAGGTCGCGCAGAATGGTCTGGATGCGCTCGATTTGCCTGGGCTGATCGGCGCAAAGCAAATTGTGGATGTTTTTTATCTGGTTTTCGCGCCACTGCCTGATCAGCAATTCGAAGTTCTTGTTGAACGAGGGTTGGGGCGAAATGTCGAAAAACTCCTCGTACTTGCAGACAATGGTGTTTGATTTTCCAAAAACTACCAATGGATGTTTTTCGAGCGAGCGCATGATTTCGGTTCCACCGGCAAAGAGCATTTCAGGTCGTTGGTTTTCGTGCTGTTCGTCCATCCGGCCGAAGATTTCCGAGGCTCTTTCGTATTCGGCTGTGATGCGTTCGTGCAGGATGTCGGCTTCGTGAAGCCAGACTATAACGCCCTGAGGCAGATAAGCGATAAAGTTTTCGCGTTCGGTCTGGCTGCTCCGGTCCTGCACATTAGGCAGTATGTTGAGCTGGCTGAGCTTTTGCACCGAGCGCTGAGTGGCCGGATCGAAGCTGCGGATGCTTTCCACTTCGTCCCCAAAAAACTCGATGCGGTAGGGCAGGTCGTTGGCATAGGAAAACACATCCACGATGCCGCCGCGTATGGTAAACTGTCCCGGCTCGACCACAAACTCCACCCGCTCGAAGTTATAGGTGCTCAAGACGTCGGCCACAAAGTCGAGCGAAACCTTTTCGCCTGTTTTAAGGCTTAGGGTATTGGTTTTAAGAAATTTACGCGTAACAACCCTCTCGGCCAGCGCTTCGGGATAAGTGACCACAAGGGTTTTGCGGCTACTATTGCTCATGCGGCCCAACACTTCGGCACGCGATAAGATATAGGCGTTGTCGGCTTTTTCGGGCTGATATGGTCGCTTGTACGAAGTGGGATAAAACAGCACCAACTTGCGGCTGTAGTCTTTCTCGCGATCGGTGTATAGGTTCTCAAGATCGTTGTAAAAATAAGCAGCCGATTCCTTGTCAGGACAAATCACCAGGTGTTGTCCGCTCATTAAATCGGCCAGGCTTGCCAAGTACAGGGATGCCGCCGAGCCGTGAAGGCCATGCAGGCACACATTCCTGTGCATTGACAGCTCCCGGGCAAGCTGTCGGTTGGCCGGCAGCTCCCGGTAAAGCTTGAGCAGTGGTGAAAATTCCTGCGAATTCATAAGGGTGTGCAAAGTTATACTATCGAGGATTATTGGTGTGGCGAAATTGCAGAGATAATGCTGGCCTCTGCACACCGATAATCAGCGCAACGCGTTTATTTGTTCACCGATGCATTGATCATCACTGGCCGCTGCAAATTATTCAACCGTGTCATGTGCTGCAAATCACTTCCGTGCCAAGGCTTGCCAATTGTTCCATCAGGCTTTTTCTATATTTGCAGCCCAAAATTGTTTAGAGTGATTCTACATAATAGCATCAACCGTAAAGAGGTGCGACAGAAGCTCTGGAAGGAGAATTTCAAACGGGTCACTTTGTCATTTTTTCGTTATGTATATATTACTGATCCGCGATCGTTTCGCGATAAGCTTTTCCAGCGTTTTCATGGCATGTAGGTGCTGGGACGCATTTATGTGGCACACGAGGGGATCAACGCTCAGCTGAGTGTGCCAGAGCAACGTTATGACGAGTTCGAGCCTTTCGTGCGCAGCCACCCGTGCATTGGCAATGTTTTAATTAACTGTGCCATAGACGACAACGGCAAGTCGTTTTTCGTCCTGAAAGTAATGGTTAAACTTAAAATTCTTTCCGACGGGTTGGACAACAGCACCTTCGACATTCACAATGTGGGGCAGCACCTCGATGCCGAACAATACAACCAAAAGCTCGATGAGCCCGGCACCATGGTGATTGATCTGCGCAACTGCTACGAGCACGAGGTGGGTCGTTTTGTGGGCGCTGAGTTGCCTGTGGTTGAGACTTATAAAGAATCGATACCCCTGATTATGGAGTTGATCGAGCATCAAAACCCCTATAAAATTATGCTCTATTGCACAGGTGGCATCAGGTGCGAGAAATTCTCAGCTTACCTAAGGCACAGGGGCTTCAAAAATGTGTTTCAGCTCAAAGGCGGTGTGATCAACTATGTCCGACAGGTGAGGGAAAAAGGCCTTGAAAGCAAATTTATCGGGAAGAACTTTGTGTTCGACGAACGCATGGGCGAGCGCATAACGCCTCATGTGATCGCCAAGTGTCACCAGTGTGGACAAGCTGCCGATACGCATGTCAACTGTGCCTGGGATCCATGTCGTAAGTTATTTATTCAGTGCGACGAATGCCATTCGACATATCAGGCATGTTGCAGCGATCAATGCAAGCATAACCTGCTGTCAACCACCCCAAACACCTTGGTTGAAAGTATTCGCAATCATGAGGTTTTTTGAGTGTTTACCTATAATTTCCGGAATTTCTCGTCAAAGTGTTCGATGGTTTCTTTAAACTCAGTGGGAAGTTTTTCGAGCACAAAGGTTTTAATGGTTTCGGGCATCTCTTTATAGAAAGCTATGGCATTACCGCCTGTGATGCAGGCAATAGTATCGCTGTCGCCCCCGATGGAGATGGCCCTCCGGATGGCATCTTCATAATCCGTGCTTTCAAGAAACGATACAATAGCCTGAGGCACAGTAATCTGGCAAGTCTCGTTAAACTTGTTGGTCTCCCTGATTTCATCAGTGGTGAAACTCAGGTTATAACCAAATTTTTTGACCATCTGCAGCCTGATATCTTCTTTGCTGCTGCCTGTCCGCGCCAGAAAAATGGCTGTTGCCGTGGCTTGTGCCCCCTAGATGCCTTAGGGATGGTTGTGGGTTACTTCGGCCGTTGCTTTGGCCATTTTCAACACCTTATCCAGGTCGTCGAAGGCAAATCCTACAGGGCTTACCCTCATGGCCGAGCCATTGCCGAAACTGGTGTAAGGCTGCAAAGCATCATCAAGCAGCTAGCGTAAGAACCGCATGCCATAGCCACGTTTCGGAAAGTTCGGCCATATTACCATATTGTGCGGGCTAAATCTTTTCCATGCAGCAGGGCATCGGCTACTGCCATGGTGAGTACGGTGTCTTCGGTAATGGTGCTTTCCGGGTGGAACGGGTTCACCTGTATGGAGCAATGGTTGTTGAATTCGTAGACTGAACCGCATACATCTCCGGCAATTGCGCCAATCAGCGAAGGGGGTCATGGGTTGATGTTTGTGGTATTTGGATTCTAAACAAATATCACCAATTTACGCTCAGGAATGCGATATCATGATCGGGCGAAATCGGAAAGATTTATTTTTCGATATTGGCGCTATGGCATTAAAATGCTGAAAGCGGTTATTCCGGGCCAGGGGTTTTGTTTATGGAATGCATGGAAAATGACATGCCAATTTGGCTGGCAGCATATTTTATGTGAGATCTCCGAATCCTAGAGAGTCTGGTTCTAAAACACTTTGAATCTTCAAGTCGTTATTCCTCCGGCTCGGGCTGCATACCCATGCTGATGGTGCCTATGATGCCGACAACAATAAGCACACCCCGCCATATCCAACCCTCAATAAAAAAATAGGATGAAATGAAGATCATCGTCCACATGGTGCTGATGGCCTTGATTTTCAGTCGGCGGCTCATCCCGTTTTGTACCTGCTTGAGGTAGCCACCAAGAATTTTATGCTCAAGAAGCCGGCTATGCAGGCCCGGAGAACTCCTTAGCCAGAAAAAGGCAGTGATGATGAGGAAGATGGTTGTGGGCAATCCGGGCACAAAAATTCCCAATATTCCCAAAGCCAAAGAAACGAATCCAATAACGATGTAAATCCACTTTTTCAGCATGCGGGGCAAAATTCCGTATTTCCTGCTTAACAGCAAGCTGAGAAACAGTTTGGCGTGCATTTGGCGTGCAATTTTGGGCGTTTTTTCATTTTTTTATGAAATGCTTCAGGCAAAATTGTCGGCAATCTCCCGCAAACTTTGAAGAGTCGGATATTTTTTTGCGAAGCCTTAAATGCATTATTTTCGACCCAAAGAAATGGTATGTCCAACCTGAAGCTCATTTTCCTGTTGTTCGTTCTGTGCTCCACCTCTCTTTCGGCCCAGCAGCGGTTGCAGTTGAAGCAGGCCAACTTTTTAAGCAGTTTTGCCGCTTCGTGCATCACCCGCGAATACCCCAACAAACCCGGTCATGTGCTGGGCAGCGACAGTTCGCTTTTGCCGCCACGGCAGATGCATCCTGCATTTTATGGCTGCTTCGACTGGCATTCGGCCGTGCATGGCCATTGGACGCTGGTTATCCTGCTCAGCCGATTCGATGAACTCGACAGGAACAACGAAATTCTCGTCATGCTGCAAACCCTCATCACGCATGAAAACATCCTTCGGGAGCTCACTTATTTCGACGACCCGAACAACCGCGATTTTGAACGTCCCTATGGCTGGGCATGGCTGCTCAAGCGCGACGAGGCACTGGCCGAAAGCCGCCAGCCGTGGGCTGAACCATTGCACCGTAACCTGCAGCCGCTGACCCGGTTTATTGCAGGAAAGTTGAACGAATTCCTGCTCAAGCTCAACCATCCGATCAGGGTGGGCGAGCACACCAACATCGCCTTTGCCATGTCGCTTTCGCTCGACTGGGCCGATAAGTACGATGCCCAGCTGGCCGCTACCATACGAAAGCGCACATCGGATTACTTTCTGAATGACAAAAACTGCCCATTAAGCTGGGAGCCGGGAGGTTTCGATTTCGTCTCGCCCTGCCTGCAGGAAGCAGCGCTCATGGCCAAAGTGTTGGACAGTAAATCGTTTAATCAATGGTTGTATCGTTTTCTGCCGGAATTAAAGCAAAACCCTGAAAAACGGATCGCACCCGCCGATTCGCCCGACCGCAGCGATGGCAAGATGGCCCACCTCGACGGGCTTAACTTCAACAGGGCCTGGTGCCTGGCCGAACTGGCCCAAGCCACCGGCAACCATCAATTATTGGAGCTGGCCAGGCGACATTTTTACTTTTCATTCGATAAAATGGATTCGGGCGAATATGCCGGGGCACACTGGCTGGCATCGTTTGCAACCAAGGCGCTCATCAAACTCGAAGAAGCCGAAAAACAACTGAAATGATTTTCCGCCCAAATCTTCGCAAATTGCTGCTGCTCACCACAGTTGTTTGGGGCATAGCCTGCACATCACGCCATCCTCAGGCCGTACAACCTGCCATCACCTGGAAATCATTTCTCAACCATCACGATAGCGCACAATATGTGGGTATGCAGGTGTGCCGCGAATGCCACCCGCTCATTTTCGAGAGCTATGTGCGCACCGGCATGGGGCGGTCGTTTGGCAGGGCCACTCCCGCAAAAAGCGCAAGCATCATCGGCCCCGACACCCTTATATATGATAGTCATAAAGACTTGTGGTACAAACCATTCTGGAAGGGCGAAAAGCTGATGATCATGGAGTTCAGGCTTCAGGAAGGCGATACCGTGCATCAGCGCACTCAGCAGGTGGATTACATCGTTGGCTCCGGAAATCATACCAATTCGCACTTGTTCATGCTGAATGGTTACGCGTATCAAATACCGTTTACCTATTATACTCAGGTGCAAAAGTTCGATTTACCACCGGGTTACGATGGAGGTCACAACAGCCGCTTTGGTCGAAGCCTTGGCCTAGAGTGCATCTCGTGCCACAATGGTTTGCCGCAGCTTGTGCCGGGCTCCGAAAATAAATACTTAAGCATGCCCGAAGGCATCGACTGTGAGCGCTGCCACGGCCCGGGCAGCATTCATGTGGCGCTGAAGAAAAAAGGTGTTCTGATTGATACAGCGCGTTTTACCGATTATTCCATTGTAAACCCCAAACGACTTCCCGTGCAATTGCAAAACGATGTGTGTGCCCGCTGCCATCTTCAGGGTACGATGGTGCTCAAAAACAACAAGTCGTTCTTCGATTTTAAGCCGGGCATTCCCCTAACTACTGTAATGGATATTTTCCTGCCTGTATTCGTGGGAGGCACCGAAGATCTCATCATGGCCTCGCATGTGGAGCGTATGATGGAGAGCCGATGCTTCGTCGGGTCGGGCGGACAACTGTCGTGCCTTCAATGTCACAACCCGCATTTCACGGTGAAAGAAACGCCCCGCAGCCGTTTCAACAATACCTGTATGGGCTGTCATACTGTTCCCGGACAAAAGGAATGCACCCTGGACGAGCCCTTGCGAATGTTGAACAACAACGATTGTGCCTTGTGCCATATGCCTGTTCGCAAGAGCCGCGACATACCCCATGTGATGATCACCGATCACAAGATTATTAATCCTGCCCGAGAGGACAAGCGGCCCAGAGCGTTCAAAGGCCTGAAAGCCATCAACAACCCGGCGATCGACCCATTTACCAAAGGTCTGGGCTATCTGCGCGAATACGAAACCTACCACGCCAATCCGGCCTACCTCGACTCGGCAGCCAGATTGCTTCGTCCGGCCCCAAAAAAGACCGACACCGCCTACCTGATGGCTTATGTGCAATACTTCTTCCTACGCAATGAGCACAAAAACGTGATCAGGCTGGTGGAACGCAACGGGGGTCCTGCCATGGTGAAAGGCCTGTTGAGCAGACAATCCTACGATAATCTGCATGCCTGGACAGCTTACCGTATCGGACAATCCTACGAAAACGATGGCAGACGCCCCGAAGCCCTGATGTTTTTTGAAAAATCGGTTCAACTGGCGCCTTACCTGCTCGATTTCTCTAACCGCTACGGTAGCCTGTTGGCGCAGGAACAACGCTTCGTTGAGGCTGAGCAGGTGTTCCGTAAGATCATAACCGAAAATCCGCTCAACGACATGGCTCACGTCAACCTTGGATGGTGTCTACAGCAGCAGGGACGGCTTTTTGCTGCGCACGAAAGCTACTTCCGGGCCTTGCAGCTCAACCCCGACAATCTGCAGGCCCTGCTCAACCTGGCCGGATATCACCTCACCACCGGCATGCCCCGTCTTGCCCGTCCACTGCTGCTCAGGGCCTTGAAGCTCGAACCGGCCAGGCAGGACATACGCAGGTTGCTGGATCAAACCTCCATGTGAAATGTTTTGGATAACAGCTCATTAACTGAGTTGCAAAAAGACCTCATCCTTTGATCACTGCCAGGGGCTCCAGTATAACCACAGCTCCCACCAGGTCTTTTTGTAGTTCCATCACCTTATCAATGTCCTTGTAGCAGCTGGAAGCTTCGTCAAGGTCGCGTTGCGATTTCAGGCTGTGCACGATGCCTTTGGCTTCGAGCTTACGGCGTTCTTCGTCCAGGTTCAGCCTGCGCACTGCCTCATTGCGCCCCATCACCCTGCCTGCCCCATGGCTGCAGCTCTCAAAACTTTCGCTATTGCCCTTGCCTCGAACTATGTAGCTTTTTGTTCCCTGACTACCCGGGATAATGCCCAGCTGATCAAGTCCGGCCCGGGTGGCACCCTTGCGATGCACCCAGACCTCCTTTCCAAAATGTGTTTCGCTGGCAGCGTAATTGTGCGCAATATTGATCATTGCATTGCCTTCGAAATCAACAGCTTCAGAACCAGTTAGCGCGTTCAGTACTTCGAGGCTGCGCTGCATCATCAGGCGACGGTTGGCAAAGGCAAAATCGATGCAGTAGTTCATCTCGTGTATATAGGTCTGACCTTCATCCGAATCCACTGGAAGATAAGCCAGTTGCTGTTGTTTGAACTGGGGAAATCCCCATTGCTCGTTGAGCTTGCCTGCCAGACGATTGTAATGATCGGCCACCTGTTTGCCGATATTACGGCTACCGGAATGGATCATGATCCAGATATGACCGTCGCTGCCTTGCTGAAACTCGATGAAATGGTTGCCTCCGCCCAGGGTGCCCACCTGATGCAGGGCGCTGAAATATTCGCGGGCGGAAACTGGGATGTTGCCTAGATCGTGATGATGAGGCATAAAGCGCTCGTCCTGAGCACTTTTATGATGAGCAAAGCCCAGTGGAATTACTTGCCTGAGGGTTCCCACCACTTGATGCAGCACCTCACGACCAAAGTTGTTGAGGCTGGTTTTTACAGCGCACATGCCACAACCGATGTCCACACCCACAGCATTGGGTATGATGACTCCAGTTGTGGCCAGCACACCGCCTATAGGCATACCATAGCCTTCGTGGCAATCGGGCATAATGGCCACATGACGGAATGCAAAAGGAAGGTTGGCCAGATTACGCGCTTGTTTCAACGCTCCTTCTTCCATCGCATCGAGCCAAAGACGAATTGGTATGCGGCCCCCGCTAATGATCTTTCTGCTCATGTGTAGGTTTTTGCAAAAATAGCCGATTGGCCCGCCTTTTCCATGCAGGCTACACACACCGGAAAATTAACCCGTATTTCAGTCGGCTATGGAAGAACAGTCTTTTTGGTAAGACTCAATCCGAATACCAGCCCGGTGCTTTTTCGAACACCATCACATAGCCCCCGCCACCCGAGCCACATAGCTTTATACAAAGGTTGCCATCATTGAGGCCTTGCTTCCACATGGGCCTGATGCTTTCGGGTATCATTGGCTGGAAATGCGCCAGTTGAAATAACGATATTTCCCTGAGAGCTTCCCATAGTAATTCTTTTTTGCTTGTCATCCAGCTATTTATGGCCTGCTCGGTTGCAGGAATCAGTTGCTGGTCGATCTTCCTGAAAAACGGGTATGTCTTTAACTGCTCTGCGAAATATTCGACCAGGGGACCTGTTGGCGAAACAATACCTGTATCCAGCAGGCGGAGGCGGATGCCTTCGGGCGCCGGACATTGTGACAGCACATTTACTTCTTTATCATTAATTAGCAATGGTTTTCCGACAAAGCAAGCCAGAGGGTCGAGTCCGGAACTGCTTCCGTGAAAATAGTTTTCGAGGCGGCCGAGCAGGCTACGGAGTTCGGAAAGGTCATCGGGCACCGGAAGCAGCCGGTAGTGGTCTAAAAGGGCGGCAACGAGCGCGCCTGAGCTACCTACACCATACCCGTTGGGAATATTGGAGTCGAAAACCAGGCCATCTTCAATATCATTCGTTAAGCGCGCTATGTCAACTATATGCGATTCCTTCGATTGCCTGAGCCAGGCGAGATAATGCCCCAACGCCTGATTGCTGTGGGCGGCTCTGGCTTGGTCGTCCATTTGGTTTGCAAAAGCCCATTGCCCATAAGCTTCGGTAAAGGGAATCACAAGTGCTGGCGCTCCAACTACTACGGTATATTCGCCAAAGAGCAGCAGCTTGCCATGAAATGACCTGAACGCACTCATTTCCGAATCCGTTCCGGGCCTCTGCCCACATGGTCTTCGATGATGCGGCCATCCTGACACAGAGGTTTCAGACTTTGAGCAACAAAGTCACACACAGCCTCTGAGTATTCCCCGGGATAGAGCAGATGCACATTGGGACCGGCATCGAGCGTAAAGCATACCGGGATGCCGGTGTCGTGCCGGAAAGCCCGTATGCGTGCGATGGCCTCCAGCGTGTTGGGCTGCATGAGAATATACGAAGGCTCCGAAGTCATCATCAGGGCATGAAGCTGAAGGGCTTCGGCCTCGGTGATTCTCACAAAGGCGTCAAGGTCAGCGGTGTGCAGGGCATGTAGCAGCTCGCCTGTGTTTTTGTTGGCCTGCCGGTAGCGTTCGTCGGCAAAAGGATTGGTATCCATCAGGGCGTGGCCGGCCCGGCTCGAAACGGCTTTTATGCCCGCACTGATGATTAGTATGGTATCGTGAAAGGTATTATAAACTAGATGAATGCTATCCACAGCAATAGCATATTCATCGTGGCTCAGGTCGTGAAAGGGCGTCCTGCCCCAGAGCGCTGCCGACGGAAAAACTGACCGTGCAGCACTGCCCGAAGCCAGACGCGAAAAGTAGGAAGCCTTGCGAAACCACTCATTTTCGGACATCTCTCGCCCTGAAAGCTGCTTTTCGATGTCGAGCAGGCACATCACCAGTGCACTCATCGATGAGGCTGAGGAGGCAATGCCCGATGAGTGCGGGAAACTGTTGTGGCTGATTATGTTCAGCCTCAGGTTTTTCAGAAAAGGGAAAGCCGGTTGAAAAGTATGTAGGAGTTTCAGGATTTTATCACCAAACGGCTTGATTGCAGCACCTTCGAATAAAAAATCAACTTCTGGACCTGATTCGGCAAACGCATAGTCGATGTGCGTTTCGGTGTGGGCATTATGCAGTGTAAAGCTCAACGATGGGTTGTTTGGAAGCTGATAACCATGCTTGCCCCAATACTTCACGATGGCAATGTTCGACGGGCTGCGCCATGCCGTATGGCCTTGTGCTCCGGTTTCAAGAGAGGTACTGTGGGCTGCCTGGGAATAATGCTGCCACAGGCGATCGGGGTGTTTATCCATTGATGACTAATTCCTTGTAAGTAAAGATAGTATCGAGTTGCTGACTGGCGAAATACTCCCGGACATAGGTTTCGCCTCTGCCGCTCAAAGCAAGCATGAAGTCGCCTCCCCAGGCGCCTAGCGACTTGAGTTCACCCTCAAAGTCGGAAAAAAAAGCTTTTACGGTAGGCACCTTCAGCAATCCCGAAAGGATTTGTTCATGTTGGCGCATGAGTGCGCCAAATGTTGTGGGATCGCTTGTTTCGGTCATTTTCTGACTTATCTCGCTCACATTCCTGATATAGTCGGCCATGTCGAGGTGCTCAGTCAGGCGGTTGAAATTGACGATCTCATGGCTTGAATCCTGCTTCTGTCCCTGATAAACAAAAAAAAGTTGTTCATGGAAGGGAGGATAAAAGGAGATTTGCTGCACGATGGGTTTGAGGCCGTCTCTTTTGTAAAGTATTGGTTTCGACGAAGAAGCACAGGCAATATCATAGCCCGAACCTCCAAGAGAGAGGTTAAGCAGGGTATAGGGGTCACATTTGGCCCAGCGTGCCAGAGCTGATAGCAAGGTACTGCTCGTACCGAATCCCCACTGGGGTTGAAAGTCGAGCCGGGTAATCGCTCTGTAGCTGTATTGCGGGTCGAAGGCTTCGGGTTTTAAACTGCTGAGGGTGAGCAATATGGTTTGCAGTCTGGCGCTCTTTTCACGGTCATCGCTGCCAATGATGTCGAACGAAGGCAGTTCGAAGCTGGTCCTGAACCAGGGTTTTCCTTCGGGGGCCAGTGCTGTCCATAGCAAATGGGGGTGGCCGTAGGCCTCCTCGCGTTTTATCTCGAGGGTCTGTCCCATGCGAAGCGGCAGTGCCAGCGACAGCGCTCCGCGGAGCACCAGGTATTCACCCGAAATGAGCAGTTTACCGTTTGAACGGAAAACACTGGACATGCGATATTATTTGCGTATGGAGGTCAGGTAGTGGGCAACGCCGGCAAACGATACTTTCTGGACTTTGAAATATTCTGCTGCGGCAGCCTTTTCATCATCTGTGGCTTTAAAGTGGTTCAGGATGTTGAAGAGGTGCATTTTCATATGTCCTGCCTGAATACCTTTGGTGGTGAGCGAACGAACAGCCGACCAGTTGTTGGCAAGACCCATGGCCGAAGCAATCATCATTAGTTCGCGGGCCGAAGGGTTGCCCAGCATATCGAGCGAATATTTGGCCAGCGGATGCAGGCTGGTCAGACCGCCCACTGTTCCAACGGCCATCGGCACCTCGAGGATGAAGCGAAACATGCCATCGACGATCTCCACACGCGAAAGACTGCGGTACTGTCCGTCGCGGCTGGCATAGGCATGCCCGGCTGCCTCGATGGCGCGGAAATCGTTGCCGGTGGCTATAGCCACAGCATCAATCCCATTGTAGATGCCTTTGTTGTGTGTGGTGGCACGATATATGTCCACCTGCGCAATGCGAACTGCTTTCTCGAACTTGTGGGCAAAAGCCTCACCATCCAAACTTTCATCAACATTGTCTAGCTGACCCAGCGGACATTCCACCCATGTGCGCACTACACATTCCGGCGTAAAGTTCGAAAGAATGGACATGATGATTTCCACCTGACGATCCTCGTCGGATAGCTCCAGCCTGCCGGACATGAAAACCTTTAACGCTTGTGCAAACTCCTCCAGTACTGAATTGATGAAGTTGGCTCCCATGCTGTCCCTGGTTTCAAAAGTGACAAGAAGCTGGTAGTAATGCTCAAGTTCTCCCGTGAAATCCTTCAGCTCAATATCCAATACACCTCCTCCGCGTTTTTCCATATTGGCGGTGATGTGCTTTACCGATGTATTGAGGTGTCCGCGCAATTCGGGCATCAAGCCATGCATAATGGCGGATTGACCTGTCCAGCTGAAGTGAACCTGACCAACCTTTTTGGTGTCGATCACTTCCGAGTGGAATCCTCCGCGCTCACTCCAGAACTTGGAGGCGGCCGAAGCAGCAGCCACTACCGAGCTCTCCTCTATCACCATGGGAACCAGATAGGTCTGTCCGTTGATGATCACATTGGGAGCTACACCATAGGGAACAACAAAATTGGTTAACGTATTCTCGCTGAATTCGTCAAAAAGCTTTTGCTGCTCCTGATCGGAGTGCCAGAAGCTCTTGAGCAGGCTGATCACCTCACCCGGATTTTCGAAATACTCAGCCACCAATTTCAGCTTCTCCTCTTTCAGGAGCTTCGAAAAACCACTGATGATTCGATCCCGCTTTCTTTTCATGGTTGTAACCTTTTGGTTTATACGTTTCTGCGAAAGCTGAAACAAAGAAAAGCAATTAATGTTTTACTGGCAACGCAATTCAGCGCTTTTAGCATGGTCTGGACTGCAAACGTTTGAGAACGCGTATTTTGTATTTCTTCATTTCGTAATTTATCGCAAAATCCTGATAATGTTCATTATATGTTGACAACTACCTGTAAACAACTAGTAAAATGTGCTTTACTTTGCACAAAATCAACAAAGGATGGGAAACCCCCAGCGCATCGGAATTCTTACAGCCGGAGGCGATTGCCCCGGTATTAACGCCGCAATTCGTGGCGTGGGCAAAACTGCCATCACCAAGTATGGCATGGAGGTTATCGGATTTTCTTCTGGTTTTTCGGGCATCATCAACAAGGAATACGAAGTGCTCGACGAAGCCAGGCTTTCGGGCATACTGACACTTGGCGGTACCATTCTGGGCACCTCGCGCGAAAAACCATTCAAAAAGAATGGCAATAAGGGCACCGACAAACCCGATCGCATTAAAAAGCATTACAAGGAGCTTGGTCTCGATTGTCTGGTTTGCATAGGAGGCAATGGCACACAGAAAACTGCCGCGCTGCTGGCCGACGAAGGGCTCAATGTGGTAGGCATTCCGAAAACCATCGACAACGACGTTTATGGTACCGACTTTACATTTGGTTTCGACTCGGCTGTGTGGATTGCCACCGAAGCCATCGACCGTCTGCACACTACCGCCAACTCGCACAAGCGCATCATGGTTATCGAGTTGATGGGCCATACTGCAGGCTGGCTGGCGCTTTATGCCGGTATGGCCGGGGGTGGCGACGTGATATTGCTACCCGAGCTGGGCTTCGACCCACAGGTTGTCAATCGCTACCTGCTCGACCGCGCCTACAAGAAAAAGCTATATTCGATTGTTGTGGTGGCCGAAGGCATCGAAAAGCCCGAAACCGAACCCTCGGCTGGAGCTTATGTGGCCAGGATGATAGAGAAAGGCACCCGCATCGAAACGCGGACAACAATTCTGGGCTATGTTCAGCGCGGAGGCTCACCCTCGCCAATGGATCGCATCCTGGCTACCCGTTTCGGCACCAAGGCCGTTGACCTGATTGCACAGGAGAAATTCGGCCGTATGGTCAACATCATCAACAACAGCACCGACAGCATCCCGCTCAGCGATGTTGCCGGCAAGCTTAATCTGGTGCCAAAAAAACACAGCCTAATCAATAAAGCTCGCACTCTTGATATTTGTATGGGCGATGAATGCCATTTTTCGTGAACTTGCAAAAAAAAATCCATGAACGCTTTTGCACCCCTTGCAGGCAGCATCCTTGCTTCCATGATGGCTTTGGCCGGTCTGTTCTCCTGGATATTATTACTTAGCGGCCGTTTCAGGTCAACCATGCTGCTGCCCGAAAAGGCAGGCCTCAGCCAGGCCCTCAGCTGGCGCTGGTTTGCCGTTCAGGCTGCCCTCCTGCTTATTGCCGCCTTGCTCGTTTATATTCGCGTTGAACAACTCAGGCAGGGCCACCGCGATAATGTGATGGATAACATTACCTATGGCATAAGCAGCTTGTTGTTTTTCAGGGTGATAGGCGACTTTAAATATCTGGGAGTTTTTGCTCCGCGTACTTCCGACCCTTTTTCGCGCCTCGATAAGATGGCTTTGTCGCCTTTGTTTCTTTTCTGGTTTGCCCTGAGTATTTTCCTGCTCTTCTGAAAAGTATCTATATCCATCATTGGTTAACTTTGCCAAAACTTAAGCCATGATTCCCCAATCTTCCTCCGATGCAATGCCCGTGCTCAGCCCCGAAATGGACCGCCAGACCATGGAGGAAATGATCGCTGTGTTTGTGGCCGGCCTTCTCAGGAACGATTTTGGTCATTTGTGCCAGCTCATGTACAGGCACGATGTGGATGAGCGAAAGTTTAATGCTGCCCTTCAAATGCCCGATGATGAGCAACGTGCGCAGGAAATAGCGCGCCTTGTGGTGGATCGGGAACTGCTGAAGATGAAAACAAGGGCGGCATATGCCCAATGGAAGGCAAGGCCGCAAATCGATAAGGAAAATGGAGATTAGTTTTGAACAACTTGCCTTTGCTTTCGGTCTGACCTTGTTTGCCGGACTATCAACGGGTATCGGCAGTGCCATTGCCCTGTTGTCGAAACGTACCAATACCCGCTTTCTGACGGTGGCGCTGGGTTTTTCTGCCGGTGTGATGATTTATGTCTCTTTTGTCGAGATCCTTCAGAAGTCGCGCCAGCTGCTCATTGAAGCGTATGGTTCCGGCACCGGCGACTGGTATGCCATTGGTGGTTTTTTTGCCGGCATCGCACTCATAGCCCTCATCGATAAGCTGATCCCCGATAATCCCCACGAAGTACGCAGGGTGGAGGAAATGGACGAAGCCAGCCAGAAACGACGAATGGGCAGGGTTGGACTCTTTACCGCCTTAGTCATTGGCATACACAACTTCCCCGAGGGTCTGGCCACCTTTACGGCAGCGCTCAACGAACCCGCTCTAGGCGTAGCCATTGCAGTGGCCATTGCCATACACAATATCCCTGAAGGCATTGCCGTGGCCGTTCCGGTCTATTACGCAACAAACAGCCGTAAAAAGGCATTCTATTTATCCTTCAGCAGTGGGTTGGCCGAGCCGGTGGGAGCCATTGCCGGTTTTCTCCTGCTCATGCCCTTCATGAGCCCACTCACCTTCGGATTGCTGTTTGCGTTGATTGCCGGCATCATGGTCTTTATATCGCTGGATGAGCTTCTTCCTGCTGCCGAAACGTTTGGCGAGCACCATTTGGCCATCTATGGCCTTATCGGCGGTATGGCGGTGATGGCCATCAGTCTGCTTTTGCTCACCTGACTTGTTTTTCTTCCAAAAGCTATTTTTTCAGCCATATCAGCGCTACGGGTATTGCATTGGCTTTGCCGGCTTTTCATACCTTTGAACCGAAGAGTGCGCACAAAGCCTGATATGAAAAGAATATCCTCATTACCCTTGCACTGGCTTATCATCCTTGGGATGCTCGCCGGGATTGTTTTTGGCATAGTTGCCGTGGTTCTGGGATGGCATCAATTCACTTCGGACTGGGTAAAGCCCTGGGGCACAATTTTCATCAACCTGCTCAAACTCATTGCCATTCCGCTCATCGTGGTCTCGCTGATCAGCGGTATTTCCGGCCTTGGAGATGTGGGCAGTCTGTCGCGTATTGGTCTGAAAACCATTTCACTCTATCTGGTCACCACGGTTGTGGCTGTTAGTCTTGGACTGCTGGTTGCCAACATCATTACTCCCGGTCATTTCCTCAGTCCCGAAAAGTCGGCCGAGTTTCAGGCGCGATTTGAGGCCTCAGCCTCAGTTCAACCCGATGTGCAGCGGGGGCCTCTGCAATTTGTGGTGGATCTGGTTCCGGAGAATATTTTTTTGGCACTGTCGCAAAATTCCCGCATGCTGCAGGTGATCTTTTTTTCGCTCCTTTTTGGTGTGGCGCTGATCAGGCTTGGGAATGGCAAGGCTGCCATGCTGAAGGAGCTGTTTGCCAGTCTGAATCATGTGGTCATGCAGATGATCCATATGATCATGTATGTGGCGCCACTGGGAGTTTTTGCCCTTATGGCCGGCATTATCACCGATGTGGCAGGCAGCAATCCTTCCGACACCCTTACCTTGTTTGCATCGCTTGGCATGTATGCACTCACTGTGGTTACTGGACTCTTTTTGCTCATATTCGCATTTTATCCGGTGTTTATTCACTTTCTTACAAAGTTGAAATACAGAGAATTTCTTCGCGGAATTGCCCCTGCGCAGCTTTTGGCTTTCAGCACGAGTTCGAGCGCAGCCACCCTGCCCATGACCATGGAATGCTGCGAGGAAAACCTCAAAGTGAAAAACGAGGTTGCCAGCTTTGTGCTGCCTCTTGGGGCCACAGTAAATATGGATGGCACCAGCCTTTATCAGGCTGTTGCCGCTGTGTTTCTGGCGCAGATTTATGGTATGGACCTCACTTTGGCGCAGCAGCTTACCATCATACTCACCGCCACTCTGGCCAGCGTCGGCTCAGCGGCGGTGCCCGGCGCAGGCATGATCATGCTGGTTATTGTGCTGGGAGCCGTGGGCATCCCGGCCGAAGGAATAGCATTGATCTTTGCTGTGGACCGACCCCTCGACATGCTACGCACAGTCGTTAACATCACCGGCGATGCTTGCGTGGCCTGCATAGTAGCCACAACCGAAAACAATATGAAACTCGAACCCGCCGAACCATGAAAAAAGCTTTAGCCCTCATGCTCCTATTAGCTGGGATAACTTCGCTTCAGGCCCAGCTGACGCAATATCAGAACATCAGACTAGGCAACTTCAGCGGCCCCAACGAACCCAGCATCTGGATCCACCCGAAAACCCCCAGCCAGATCATGGCCGGATCTAATCTCAACTTTTGGTACTACTCGCAGGATGGCGGCTATAACTGGTCATCGGGCATCCTCACCGAACCCACCCTGGGCGTCTGGGGCGACCCGGTGATCATCACCGATACTCTGGGGCGACTTCTATTATTTCCACCTGTCAAACCCCGTTAACGGCAGCTGGATTGATCGCATTGTCTGTCAGAAGTTCAACAAAGCCACAGGCACAAGGAGTGCAGGCACCTACATGGGACTGAACGGTAGCAAGGCACAGGACAAACATTGGGCCGTGGTTGACCCGGCCAACAACACCATCCACGTCACCTAGACACAGTTCGACACCTATGGAAGCAGCAACCCCGACTACCAGAGCAACATTTGCTACAGCAAATCGGTGGATGCCGGCCAGAACTGGAGCAATGCCATCACCATCAATCAGGTGCCGGGCGACTGCATCGACAGCGATAACACTGTTGAAGGCGCTGTGCCTGCCGTGGGACCGAATGGTGAAGTGTACGTATCATGGTCTGGTCTCCAGGGAATTGTATTCGACCGATCGCTCGATGGCGGACAAACATGGCTGGACAATGATATCTTCGTCAGCAACCAGCCAGGTGGCTGGGACATTAGCATTCCCGGCTTATACCGATGCAATGGCATGTCGGTTACCGTTTGCGACCTTAGCAAAAGCCCCCGCCGTGGAACCATTTACATCAATTGGGCCGATCAGCGAAATGGCTCCAACGATACTGACGTTTGGCTCACCAGATCAACTGATGGGGGCAACACCTAGACCGCTCCCATACGCGTGAACGACGATCAGCCCGGAAAGCATAAGTTTTTCACCTGGATGACCATCGACCAGTCAACCGGCTATCTGAACTTTGCTTTCTACGACCGCCGCAACCATAGCAACAATGCCACCGATGTGTATATGGCCGTATTGTACGATGGAGGCGAAACCTTTACCAACTTCAAGGTGAGCGAAAGCCCCTTTACACCGTCCGGAGGACAGTTTTTCGGCGATTACAACAATATTTCTGCTGTCAACGGTCATGTAAGGCCCATCTGGACAAGGCGCGAAAGCAATGGAAGCCTGGCCATCTATACCGCTATTGTGGATATGACCACTTTTTTACCCGAAAGCGATGAGGGGATGCTGCACCTTGAACCTACTTCGCCAAACCCCTTCAATCAATACGCTATTTGCTCGTTCCGGATTACAAAGCCTAAAAAAGTCCTGTTCTCCATGGTGGATGCACGTGGCAACGAAGTGGCCCGTCTGCGCGACGAATTCATGCAACCCGTTAAATATGAAGTGGTTTTCGATAATGTTGAACACAACCTCTCACCGGGCGTTTATTTCTTCAGCCTGAAAAGTGCGCAGGTACAAAAAAACAATAAGTCATTCTTACCTACTGATTATTGCAACCCTTATCACTTCAGATACGTCATTGATGGCAGCAGCAGAACACGCTGCCTTTTGCTGTATTGCTAAGCGCCAAACAACTATATTATGGTTGAACCCCAATTGAGGGCAATCCTCGAATTCATCAGGCATCAGGTGATCCGTAATGGTCATGTAGATCTCACTTTCGACCGCCTTTCGCAAATTGCATCAGTGGATATGCACCTGCTCAGGTCGCACATCAGTACCCCTGATGAGCTGGTGGAACGATTACTCGATTATGAACTCGAAAAATTCAGCGACATCATATCTGGCACCAATGGTAACACAAATGCCATCGACACCATGTTGCTGGTTTCAAAGCGCATAGCCGATCGGTTTAATGAGATTTTCCCTTCAGTCTCACCCCAACTCAAGGTACTATATCCCCAGGCATGGCAGCGCCAATTCGAAAAGCGACTCGAATTTATTTCAGATAGCATCCGCCGCAACCTCAACAGTGGTATTGCTCAGGGAATGTATCGGAGCGACCTGAGCACCGAGCTTATCGCCCGCCTCTATCTGGCACGCATTATCGACATCCATAATCCTGAGCTTTTTCCGCCACAAAATTTTTCTTTCGAAGTACTCTTTGCACAAGCTTTCGAAAGCCTCATCCGCAGCATAGCTACTCCCGAGGGCCTTTCCTATTTCATTGAACGCCGTAAGCACTACAGCATCTGATCATTCGATCCCTCAGCTTCTGCAATCGTCTGCATCGTTTCCAACTGAAAAACTATATTTGCAGAAAACACCACTTCTGTAATGCAAAATCAGGCTTCCCATACTACTCTAAAACAGCAAGACGAAGTTTATAAACCAACAAACCACATCAGAATTGTTACGGCGGCCTCGCTTTTTGATGGTCACGATGCCGCCATCAACATCATGCGGCGCATTTTGCAGGCCAGCGGCGCCGAGGTGATTCATCTGGGTCACAACCGCTCGGTGCACGAAATTGTGCGGGCCGCCATTCAGGAAGACGTTCAGGCCATAGCCATCACCTCCTATCAGGGCGGACACATGGAGTTTTTTAAATACATGTACGACCTGCTGCACGAGCAGGGTTGCGGTCACATTCGCATTTTTGGAGGCGGTGGCGGTGTGATATTGCCCACCGAGATCGATGAACTGCATGCCTACGGCATCACACGCATTTACTCGCCCGACGATGGCCGGACCATGGGGCTCCAAGGAATGATAAACCATTTGCTGGAACAATGCGATTTCGCAACAGGACAGCTTTTCGACCCCGACTTTGCCGCTTTGAACAGCGCAAATCATAGATTGATTGCCACACTGATCTCTGCAGCGGAAAATTACCCCAGCGAAGCAGCACCAATGGTGCGACAGCTCATGGAAGGCACAAAACATCGCGCTCCGGCGCTTGGTATCACAGGCACGGGCGGTGCAGGCAAGTCGAGCCTGGTGGACGAGCTGGTACGGCGTTTTGTGCACGACCAGCCGGGTAAGACCCTGGGCATCATCTCAGTTGACCCGTCAAAGCGAAAAAGCGGCGGAGCCTTGCTTGGCGACCGTATCCGCATGAATGCCATCGATCACCCGAACGTATTCATGCGTTCGCTGGCCACACGCCAGTCGAACTTGGCTATGTCGAAATATGTGCGCGATGCCGAAACTATACTTCAGGCAGCGGGCTTCGATCTTATTATTGTCGAAACCAGCGGTATAGGTCAGAGCGACACCGAAATTGTGGATCACAGCGATGTTTCGCTCTATGTGATGACGCCGGAGTATGGCGCTGCCAGTCAGCTCGAAAAGATCGATATGCTCGATTTTGCCGATTTGGTGGCCATCAACAAGTTCGACAAGCGGGGAGCGCTCGATGCACTGCGCGACGTAAAAAAACAATACCAGCGCAACCACAGGCTCTTTGACCAAAACCTCGACGAGATGCCAGTTTTTGGTACCATCGCCTCACAGTTTAACGACCCGGGCGTAAACACGCTTTATCTGGCCCTGCTCAAGGTCGTTAACCAAAAAACCGGAGCTGCTTTCGACACCTCGGTCAGGGCGTCGGAGGTAATGTCGGAAAAGCTTTTCATTATCCCGCCACGGCGCGTGCGTTACCTGAGCGAGGTAGCCGAAACAGTGCGCAAATACAACCGATGGGTGAGCGAGCAGAGCGAAGCAGCAGCCCGCCTGCAGTCGCTGACACAATCCACCGAAATACTTCGCACTCTCGGAAAGGATACTGCAAGCCTCAATGAGCTGATCGTTGAGAGCCAGAGAAAGCTAGACCCGCAAACCAAAGCAGTGATTGAGGGCTGGGACGAGAAAAAGGCCAACTACACCAACCCGGAGTACGTTTATAAGGTGCGTGGAAAGGAGATCAGGGTGACCACACACACCCGAAGCCTGTCGCACCTTGAGATTCCCAAGGTGGCCATGCCGCCGTTCAGGGCCTGGGGCGAGATTGTTCGTTGGAGCCTGAGCGAAAATGTGCCCGGAGAGTTTCCATATGCTGCGGGCGTCTTCCCTTTCAAACGCGAGGAGGAAGACCCCACGCGCATGTTTGCCGGCGAGGGTGGCCCCGAGCGCACCAACAAGCGCTTTCATTATTTGAGTTACGGGCTACCCGCCCGCAGGCTTTCTACCGCCTTCGACTCGGTTACGCTCTACGGTGAAGACCCGGGCCGCCGCCCCGACATCTACGGCAAGATTGGCAATGCAGGGGTATCGGTAGCCTGCCTGGATGATGCCAAAAAACTCTATTCGGGTTTCAACCTGGCCGACCCCAAAACCAGCGTCAGCATGACCATTAACGGACCGGCACCTACGCTGGTAGGTTTTTTCATGAATGCCGCCATCGATCAGCAATGCGAGATTTATATCCGCCAGAATGGTCTGGAAAGCGAAGTAAACGCCGCCATCGACCGCATTTACCGCGAAAAAGGACAACCCCGGCCAACCTATCAGGGAGAGCTGCCGCAGGGCAACGATGGTCTTGGCCTCATGCTGCTAGGCATCACCGGCGATCAGGTGTTGCCACGCGAAGTGTACGAACGCATTAAGGCCGACACCCTCTGTCGCGTGCGGGGCACCGTGCAGGCCGATATCCTCAAGGAAGACCAGGCACAGAATACCTGTATCTTTTCCACCGATTTCTCGCTCAAGCTCATGGGTGATGTGCAGGAATACTTCATCCGGCACAATGTGCAGAACTTCTATTCAGTGTCCATTTCGGGCTACCACATCGCCGAAGCAGGAGCTAACCCAATTTCGCAGCTGGCATTCACGCTGGCCAATGGATTTACCTACGTGGAATATTACCTTTCAAGGGGAATGCACATCGATGATTTTGCCCCCAACCTGAGCTTTTTCTTCTCCAACGGCGTCGATCCCGAGTTTTCGGTCGTAGGGAGGGTGGCCCGCCTCATCTGGGCCAAAGCCATGAAAAACCTCTATGGAGCCAACGAACGCTCACAAAAACTAAAGTACCATATCCAGACCTCCGGACGCTCGCTACACGCCCAGGAAATTGATTTCAACGACATCCGCACGACACTTCAGGCCCTCTACGCCCTCTACGACAACTGCAACTCGTTGCATACCAATGCCTACGACGAAGCCATTACCACACCCACCGAAGAAAGTGTGCGCCGTGCCATGGCTATACAGATGATCATCAACCACGAGCTGGGACTGGCAAAGAACCAGAACCCGCTGCAGGGTTCATTCATCATCGAAGAGCTTACACAATTGGTCGAGGAGGCTGTGCTGGCCGAATTTGACCGCCTCACAGAAAGAGGAGGAGTGCTGGGCGCCATGGAAACCATGTATCAGCGAAGCAAAATCCAGGAAGAATCACTTTATTACGAAACCCTGAAGCATACAGGCGAACTCCCCATCATGGGGGTGAATACATTTCTGTCATCAAAGGGTTCGCCTACCATTATTCCTGCCGAGGTGATCCGCGCCACCGAAACAGAAAAGAAATACCAGATAGCTATGCTCGAAACCCTGCATACTACCTGGAGAAAGGAGGCCGCTGAAGCCCTCGAAAACCTTCATCAGGCTGCCCTGCACAACAAGAATGTGTTCGAAGCGCTGATGGAATCTGCCAAGTATGCTTCGCTGGGGCAGATCACCCATACCCTTTTTGAGGTTGGTGGGCAGTATCGCAGGAATATGTAGCCTCTCCGGAACACAACATCTGTAGTTTCGCGACACCTTCGACAGTGCGTTAAACAAAAGCTTTCATACCTTTGCCTGTATCCTCAACGCAATCCCATATGCTTCAAAAGAAGATCCTCATCATCTATCCTGAAAAGTGGGCCACACGCATTGCCGTGTACTTCAACACAGAGCCTATGTTTCTCAAGAGTATCAAGCATCCGCAGGCGGATCTGGCCCGTTTTGATTTCATCCCCGACCAGACCGCTTATCGGCGCGATGCCATCATTGCCGAGCTTAGGCGCAATGACTACGATGTGCAGAAGGTGGATATCATTATGGCGCGCAGCGGCCTGATAAAGCCATTGAAATCAGGAATATACAGGGTTAATGCCCGCATGGTTGAGGATCTCCGCAAGGGGGTTTCGGGCATGCACGAAACCAATCTCGGAGGGCTTATCGCCTTCGACCTGGCCGCCATGATTGGAAAGCAGGCCTATATGGCCGACCCTGTGGTGGTGGACGAGCTTTCGGACCTCGCCAGAATGACGGGGCACCCTTTGTTTGAGCACAAGTCAATCTTCCATGCCCTGAGTCATAAGTTTTTTGCACGCAAATACGCCAAAAGCATCAACAGGCAGTATGAAGACCTCAACCTGATTGTCTGCCATGTGGGGCTGGGCGGCATCTCGGTTGGTGCTCACCAGAAAGGGCGTGTGGTGGATGTCAATCAGGCCTTCGACAGCAGCGGTCCGTTCAGCATCACCCGCGCAGGCACCCTGCCTGTAGGTCAGCTCATCAGCCTGTGCTTCAGCGGGCAGTACACCGAAAAGGATGTGCGCGAGATGGTCAACGTCCGGGGTGGCTATACGGCATATCTGGGCACTGACAACATACAGCAGATCAATGCCATGATTGCGGCCAAAGACCCCAAGGCCCTATTCGTTTCCGAAGCCTGTGCATATCAGGTGAGCAAGGAGATCGCCTCGCACTTTGCCACCCTCGAAGGCGAAGTGGATGCCATCATCCTCTCGGGACAGATTTTTAACAGCGAGCTGTTTCTCGACAATGTAAAAAAACGCGTGGGCAAGCTGGCGCCCTTAGCCCTGTATCCGACGGTGAACGACCTCGAAGCCCATGCCTACAACGCCATGAGGGTAATCAAAGGCGAGGTGGAAGTGGTTGATTATGCATGATGTACGGCGGCGCATCCTCATCCTGATTTTGCTGCTTCCGTGCTCTCTGGTTGCAGCAGCCATTGCTTCGCCCGCATCGGGCGACACCATCTTCATCGATTTGCTTGCAAACGACCCGACAATGCGGCAGGTGGGCAGCGCACAAACCTATGTCAATGCGGTGGATATCGTCCTGCCTGAACGAATGGCCGGCGCGACGCTCGAAGCCGCACTGGAGGCAACAATCCGTTTCGAAGAAGGAAGCCGCGCAATGTTGGTCTTCTCGATAATGGCTGCTGATACCCTCCGGTATTGGGATGCGCTTCCGCTGAACCCAAACGACAGCGAGGGCCTTGCATCTACTCGAAAACAGCTGCTGTTGCCACCCGATTACCTCCATGAGGGCACGATGCGCGTTTATTTCTGGAATCCCGACAGCGCAACATTCACCATCACAAGCGCCACAGTTCAGCTCAGGCTGCACAAATTCCCCGATCTGTTGCCCGTAAACAGGCTTTACGAGGCTTCCGGACCGGTCATGCTGCTGTATCAAACCCCACGTTTCGAATTGCATTTTCACCCCGAGACCGGACATCTGCTGCTTGCCGATGGTCGCGGTCGGCCACTGACAGGTCCATGGCAGTGGCACCTCGAAATGAAAGATGCCGCCGACACCCTAAGGCGCATCACCGATGGATGGAAACTTAAAGGAAGGTTTTTTTCTGACAGCCAGACAACAGCGGTGCTCTCGGTGAGCAATGGTTTTGAGCGGGTCAGGATATGGCTGACCACCGATGAAAAACACGGACTGAGGGTTTCGCTCAAGAGCAGAGCAGGAAAGAAAATCAGCCCCATACGACAGGCGCTGGTGATCCCCTTTGTCGAAAAACCGGTGATGGTGTTCGATGAAAGGGCTTTATCCTATGATCCCGAAGGGCTGTATTCTGTTTATCTCGGAGGCGGAGGCTGCCTCATAGGCAAGGAAGAAAAGCGTCTGGCTCTTCTTCATAGCCCTCAGATGGCTGCTGTTCAGCTTGATTCGCAGCAGCAGCGCCTTGTGGTCAATCTGACCTACGCCCCTTCACATCCACTGATCCGTTATCCGCTGGATGATTGTCGCACCGGCTTCTTCGACGACCTCAGTGCACCGGCATTGCGTCGCGGAAACAAGCTGACGGGGCATTTCGACCTGTGGCCGGGTCGGGGAAGCCCAGCAATGCCCCGACTCATGCCCATGCCCGGCGGAGCTGAAGCGGCAGTGGTGTGGACCGAACACGCCGACTGGACCGACATCCGAACCCACCGAGCCGTACACTTTGGCTGCGACACCATACTGCGTGCCAATGAAGCGATCGGGGGCTTCGACAAATTTGGAATTCCTGTCACCAAGAGTGTTTTCTTTCATAACCCCGCATCCACCAGCAACGGTGATGCCAGCAGAGGATTGTTCAAAGGCCAGCAGGCTACTCTGGCCGACTATGATTTCAGACAATTGGCTGAGCAATTGCACCAAAGGGGCCACGAGATCTGTCTGCACACGCCCGAGCAATACACCAGCCGCCGCGCCTGGATGCGAAAGGCCCTGAGCTACACCCATCAGCTGTTTGGTTCAATCACCTGGATCGACCACGGATATAACAACAGCAGCCAGTCGAACCGCGAGAACCTGGTTGGTGACGGACTGAACAAAAAGAGCAAGCATTACTCGGTCAACATCTGGCGTAAATCGGGAATCCGCTACCTATGGAACCCCGCCCTCGAAGAGCTTCGGCCCTATGAACAATACGGTTTCGATGGCAACTTTATCATCCCTTATCCTGGATTCGGGCCCGTACTTCCAGCCCCTGTGTTCAGCAAACACCACCATGTATGGGATTTCCTGCTCTGGAACACCACCGGCACGCTCGAGATGCCTGAGGATGGCCTGTGGGATTACACCTTTTCGCCTTCACGTCTTGAGCGCCTTATGAGCTACCACAGCATCTGGATCAACCATGTGTATCCGGCATGGACACTGCCCGGAAAAGGCTTTTGGATTTTTGACGCCGACAGCAATTTGGTGGTCATGCCTGGATTCAACAGGGCGTTGGAACGCCTTTCCGCACTGGGCAAAACCGGAAGGTTGCTCAATACCACCCTTGTTGTACTGGCCGCCTATCACGAAGCCCTCGAAAAGGTGGAGCTCGTTCCGCTCGACGGTAATGTGCTCAGGGTGATCAACCACAACCCCTTTACCATCGCAAAGCTGAGCTTTTCGACCAGCTCGTCTGATGTGGAGCTTACAGGGCGCGAATTCAGTCGGCGAAGGCACAATGGCGCCACTTATTTGTGGTTTGACCTGCCAGCTGGAGAAACAGCCGAAATCAGTTATTGAATGCACGCCGGGATTAGTAAGCCTTCCGCATGCAAATTGATGTTCCCGCAATCAGTGTGATATAAGCCAGACCACAATGACTGAGCTGAATAAGGGCCTGCTTAATAACAATTTTTCCAGGCCGAATTGTCAGCAAACATCAGCCCTCTATTGAAGAAACTTTATTTGCCCCGCTAATACCATGTTTTCAAGATCAAGATTCTGCAAAGAAACTGACTGACAATACCCTCCCCGGCTTATTGAAATACTAAATTTCAATATTGATATATACTTAATTCAACCATTTACCGAAATGACAAGTTGTGCAACGGCTACCGCTGTTACCAGCTGGCGTTCTGTCGTCCGTGTCTTGGAAGTTAATTCTGTAAAGGGTTTCGCTGTCGTTGTTAGGTTGTGTTTTTATGTGTCGGCTGTGCGTTTGCGGTTTTATAAATCTTTAGAAGGGAAGGGAGAAAAAATGAAGTTTTTGTCAGGGAGGAAAAGGGGCAAGCTCTTCCCGCAAACTTAGGTAAGTGTGATGGCTATGAGCGGTTTGCGGGATGTGCTTGACCCTGTGCGGTTGCTATTCTTTTTTCCTATGATTATTTCCATTTTTATTTGTCCACCAATATAGTGGCGGTATCAGAATCGGTGCAAAAATTAATGTGCTTGTCAGTCCGCCAATAATAACAGTTGCCAATGGTCTTTGAACGTCCGAACCAATACCACTCGAAATAGCAGCGGGAACAAGCCCTAAAATGGCTAAAACAAGGATAGAAAGTATTGCCCGTAATTGTTCCTTAGATGTCTGGTTGATGAGCGTCTGTGAAATTAAATTGTTAAATGTCGCCCTGTTCAATGCAGAAACTAATAGCACACCTGCCATTACTGAAATTCCAAAAATGGAAACGAAGCCAACTCCTGCGGAAACATTGAAATAATATCCGCGAATGAGTAAAGCGATAATTCCACCTGCAAGTGCAAACAATACACAGCTTGTTGTTATCAATGTATGTCTGAAATTTTTGTAAAGCATAAAGAGAAAAACAAAAACCATTATCAAAGTCAGCGGAATTGTTAGTGCCAATTGCTTTCCAGCTCTTTCCAAATTTTCATATTGTCCGCCATATACTATTTCATAACCTTTCGGAATGTCGATGTTATTTTCAATTTTCTTTTGCAATTCTTTCACAAAACCGCCTTGGTCTCTGCCTCTTATGTTTGTTCTTACCGTTACCATTCTTTTGTTGTTGTATCGGTAAATATTAGTTTGTCCTTCCACAAAATTGATTTCCGCTAATTGTTCCATTGGAATAAGTGAACCGTTGGCAGAAGGCACAAGCAGTTTTTTTATTTCGTCAATATTATCTCTAAACTGCGGTAAGTAGCGAATAACAATATCATAGCGTTTTGTTCCATCATATAGAACAGAAATGTACTTTCCGCCTATGGCTGCTTCAATCATATTTTGAATGTCAGAAACATTTATGCCGTAACGGGCTGCATATTCACGGTTTATTTTAATAGCAAGTTGTTCCTGTGTTCCTTCCTGTTCAATATTTACGCCTTCGCTTCCCTGCATTGATTTTACAATGCTGGCTATACTGTCTGCCTTGTTACGCATCATTACCAAATCATTACCTACAATAGAAACGGCTAAATCGGCAGCACTTCCTGTTACGATTTCCATAACCTGGTCAATGATGGGTTGCCCCGATGTAAATTTTACACTTGGCAATTCATTTTCTAATTCTGTTCGTATTTGTTTTACCAATTCCTTTTTTGAAATAGTATCACTCCACAAATGATAATCTTTCAACCCAATTAAAATTTCATTCCGATTGGCAGGGAAAGGGTCTGTTCCATCATCATTTCGTCCGGTTTGTGTAAGGACAAAATCAACTTGAGGATATTTAGAAATAATGTTTCTGATTTTCGGTGCATACTTAGCATTTTCCTGAATGGTTATTCCCGCGGGAAAATTTCCACGCAAGAAAATAGACCCCTTATAATACTCCCCAATTTTTAGACCACTGCTTAAGTGTTAAATTTGAAAACTTAA
>CAYWLJ010000014.1:0-4408 GCA_964459375.1 uncultured Lentimicrobiaceae bacterium
GGCATCGCTCTTAATGGTGAAGGTGCCGGAATTGGAGAGGGTGCCGGAAACGGTGAGACCTTTGTTTACTGCAACTGTTGCAGCGCCACCAGATCCAATAGATAGGTTTCCGTCGAGGATTACACTCTCGTTAAGTGCCAGACTACCATCGATGGTAAGTGTTTGCGATGAGGCAAGAATAAGGTTTCCTCCGGAAGCAATGGTGAGCGTGCCAGCAATCGTTTGACCAGGAGAAAGATCAAGGGTACCATTAATGGTTAAGTTCTTGCCGGTTGCCACAGTAAGAGTTCCGCTGCCTGAAATTACCAGAGAACCGTCAAGACTTGCCGATTCAAAGAAGTCGGCAATACCAGTTATTGTAAGTGTTACACCGTTATCAACCATAAGTCCGCCACCCGATGCAATGGTTAGATTACCCAATGTCTGATTGCTGCTTACCTGCAAAGTTCCACCAGAATTGACCGTAACAGTGCTTGTGCTGGCCAGCGTAGCACCTCCTGGTCGGTTTAACTGCAATGTTCCATTCGAGACTGTTGTATTGCCAGTGTAGGTATTTGCTCCGGTCAAAGTGATTGTGCCTGTTCCAGATTTGGTAAGCGCATTTGGGTATGAAGTTGATGTGCTATTAGCTTCTAAACCGTTTGTGATAGCATTAGTGATTGAAAAATCGTTGTCGCTTGCTCCAATAGCAGAAGCTCCTGTATTTTGCATCGAGGTTATTGGTTTCCAATAGACATTCGCATTAGAGTTGTTTGTCCAGTCGTCTTGCAAATAAATCGAAAAATCAGTGATAGGATTACTTGTATTTAATTCGACATCATAAAAGGTAATGGAATTCGGCGATGGACGACTATCTGAAATAGTAACATTCATGCGTCCTGGAGCCGTCAATACAAACTCAAATATGTAGTCATAGTAAGTGTTTTCATCACCCCCAAAAGTAGTGGAACTAGTTGCTCCGTCCTTGTATTTCAAATACCATGTTCCCCAAAATGAACCTGTGTAGGCCGGCCCATCCAGGTTTACTGAAATGGCATAGTTACTCTCCCGATTATCCCAATTGCTTCCAACTGTTGGCGATGCTAGTAAGGCACAACCAATTCTACCATAAGCTCTTCTGGCAGAAACGGTAATAGTAAATTTATCACCAATCTGCATTGACCTGTCACTACCAGTATTATTGCCGTTAATTTTAAGTTTCCTCCATAAAACCGCCCTTTTATTTGTGCTGCCTGAATTGGCCCACATACCTACTTCATCGCTACCTTGATTAAAATAACCTCCACCATCAAAAAAACTCGCATAATAATAATCAGATCTTTGATCAATGGTGACAGTCGTTTGGGAAAGCAATTTAATTGTCAGACCTGACAGCAAAAGGAACAGAGAAAATATAATTTTACTTTTCATAGTTAATAAGATTAGTTCAAATAAATGAATACGACATTAACACGCTCATTATTAGTAAAACAAAATTAGCTTTTTTATAATCATTAACCCATTACAGTCAATTATTAAGGAATATAGACCTGCATGCATCTCGTTAGCATTTAAGTTATAAATTATTGGCAGTAGAACCTCACGATGAATAGTTTGCCCTTTTGAGTCAAATACTTGTAATTTGCATGACCTCGCCCCCTCAATCACCACATAATCCTTCGCCGGATTCGGATATATCCTTATCCCGTGTTTTTCGTTTTTCGGCAGTCCAACCACCATACTCGTATAACTCGTCGTGCCGCTTATATTGCCATTTAAGTCCACACTAACCTGCAGGTTGGGGCCTTCAATTAGCCATGTGCCATACAGGGTGCCGTTGTCTTCTATGGCGCCCCATTCATAGCTGCCCGGGCTGATGTTGAGCGACAAGGTCCACTGATTACCGTTTTGCGTCATGGGCAAAGTTTCCCAATTGTTCATGCTGCCTTTGAATTTGACATTACTCAGTGTACCGGTTCCATCTACAATGGTGAAGTTCACGGGCCAGGAGGTAGGATTGTTGGTGATAATGAGCTGACCTGAGATGTTGGACGTGCCATTCCAGAATCCTCCTCCGGCCGGACTAAAGCCGCCGTACACCCACGCCTGGTTGCCGATGCGGTATCGGGTGGCATAGTGCCATGTTCCTGTGCTTTGCCATGCGGCACCCAGGTCGAGCAGGTATTCGTCCTGCCCTTCCACATCTAAATGGTAGTTCATGGGCAGCCAGTTGGTCAATCCCGAAGGGTCGGTATTAGAGCTGTTGATGCCCAGCTCGGCCTGCAGGTTCGCTCCGGCACCGGGCAGGTTGGTCACCCCATCGGCAAAGACACGGCCATACACCACAAAAGGGTTACCGGGATTGATGATGCCCGATGGAGGCCACTGCAGGTTGGCGAAAGTGATTTCGGGCTGGGGTGTTCCTCCCACGGTGTAGCTGTAGAAGCTGCCATTGTTGTCGTTGAGGCGGATGGTATAGAGGTCGAAATCGGTTTGCAGATTGGCAACGGTGGTGCTGAAGGCATAGTAGCGGACGGTAACACCTTCAGCCTGACCGGGAATCATGGCAGTGCCCATGCTTCCGTTCAGTTGCACAGGCAACAGGGCCGATGTTGCCCAGGCATTGTTGCTGTAGCGTAAGTAAATTTTCTCTGATGCAGAGGGGGTTGCGCTGAGCATCACATCCACCGTGGCGCTTTGTCCGGCAGTAATCCCCGCCGGTACCGAAACAGCAAGCAGTTGCACCGGCTGCGCTTCGGTTTCCATGAAAATGGCGCGGCTGTTCATATAGCCTTTGTCCTCCCAGTTTACGGTGTACCAACGGCCATTGGTCAGAGTTACGCTGTTGTCAGCGCCGGTGTTAAAAGTGTAGTTCTGCAGTGTATTCATCTGCACATTTACACCGGCCCATTTGTTGCCCCAGGGATTGTTAACAGGGCCGCTGGTAAACAGCCAGTTATGTGTTCCTCCAACCACATCACCGCCCGTAGCAGCCACGCTGAATATGGTTTGCCAGCGCACAGTGCCCTGATTGATCTTGACAACCCTGCCACCCTGCACCTGGGTGCTGCTGGCCAGGGCAAGGTTGTTCACCGGCGGATTTTGCCAGCCGTTCCATTGCCCGGGCAGGTTAAGCCCTTCGGGTTCCCAGATTTGGGCCGGTAAATTGCCGAAGGAAAACAACCAAAAGAAAAGCAAGGCAAACCGGAGTTTCATGGCAAAGGAGTGGTCAGTTAGTGCTGGCAGGTTAAGTGATTGCATATTCAGCTTTTGGGCTCTCATCGGACTATGATGATTCTTCGAACATGCAAAACCTTACCTGTTTGCAAATATAAAAAGTAAACGCCTGAATGCAAGGGGCTGAGGTCGAAATGCATATTTTTTTCCATAAAATTCTGTTCCAGCACCTTGTTTCCGGCAATGTCGGTTATCCATAAGGCTTTTATGCCTTCGGCCTGCTGCAGTTCGAGCCTGAAACGGCCATGGTTCGGATTAGGGAATAATCGCACATGCAAATCGTTTTCAGGCAGTCCCACATAAGTGATGTTGTAGGCGGTGGTTCCGCTGATGTTGCCGTTGATGTCCAGAGCCAGCACGAGGTTGGGACCTTCGACAAGCCAGATGCCTTCGGGACTGCCATCGTCTTCGATTACACCCCATTCATACACGCCGGGAAGCAGATCAAGGGTAAGCGTCCATGTGCTGCCATTGCGTTGCATGGATACAGGCTGCCAGTTGGTCATGCTACCCTTCAGCTTGATGTTCTGGTAAAGTCCTGTCAGGTCGGTCACGGTAAAGAGCACGGGATAGGAGGTGGATTGACCACTCACGGTTACCACACCAGAAACATAGCTTGTGCCGTTCCAGAAACCTCCGTTTGCAGTGGAGAAACCTCCGTAAACATAGGGTTGCTGCAAGTAGCGGAAACGTGAAGCGTAATAATAGGTTCCTGCTCCGGGAATGAAATTGCCCAGATCAGCGAGGAATTCATCGTTATTACCCACTGCCACATTGAAACCGGCAGGAATCCAGCTGGTCCAGGTGGCGGGGTCGGAATTGCTGGTGCTGAAACCAATCCATGCCTGCAGGCCTGATGTGGCCGTACCTTGTCCGGTGATATTCTCAATCCACGCCTGTGCATATACCATCAGGCTCTCGCCCAGCTGTATCTGTGCCGAGCCAGGCCATTGCAGGTTGGCCCAGCCGATGAAAGGCTCCGGAGGTGCGCCACTGACTGTCAGCGCACCGGATACATTGGAGCTGCCATTCCAGAAACCTCCCCCTGTTAAGGAATAACCGCCAAATACATAGGGTTGTCCCACGAGTTGGAAACGGGTAGCATAATGATAATTGCCTGATGGTAGTGTATTTCCGATATCGGCTTTATACTCCGGTCTTCCGGTGAAGCCGGAGATGCCGTTGAAGGATG
>CAYWLJ010000014.1:4508-9682 GCA_964459375.1 uncultured Lentimicrobiaceae bacterium
CTCCGGTGAGGATGGTGGCCGTGGGCGGCCACTGCAGGTTGGCAAAGGTGATCTCAGGCACCGGTGGCGTGGTGGTCACCGTGAGCTCGCCCGAAGCACTTGTGTTGGCCTCCCATGGACCGTTCAGACCGCCATAGACGAAGGACTGACTGAGGTACTGGTAACGGGTGGCGTAGTAATATGTGCCGGGAGTGACGATAAAATTGCCGATGTTGGCCGTGAAACGGTCGTTGTTGCCTACGACTCCGTCATAAGTGGCCGCAATCCATGTTGTCCAGGTGTTGGGGTGGGTGTTGTCCGAGGAGTAACCAACCCAGGCCTGCAAACCGGGGGTCTGGCTTCCTGTGCCGGTGGTGTTGTCTATCCATACCTGTCCAAAAACGGAGAAGTTTTGTCCCGGAGTGATGATGCCCGAAGCGGGTCCCTGCAGATTGGCCCAGCCGATGCTGGCCGGAGGGGGGCTGCCACTGATGGTGAGTTGTCCTGATACGTGGGTGGTGCCGTTCCATATGCCGCCACCTTCTGCCGAGTAGCCGCCGTAAACATGGGACTGATCGGGCAGCTGGAAACGCGTGGCGTAGTCATACGTGCCCTCGGGAAGGATGCTGCCTATATCGGCTTTATACTCCGGTCTTCCGGTGAAGCCGGAGATGCCGTTGAAGGATGCCGGAATCCAGCTGGTCCAAGTATTGGGGGCAGTGCCGGGTGAGCCATAACCAACCCATGCAGTCAAACCTTCGTAGCCATTGCTGCCAAGGTTCACACCCGTGGCCTGTACCTGCGCATAAACCGTCACACTGCCTCCGGTGAGGATGGTGGCCGTGGGCGGCCACTGCAGGTTGGCAAAGGTGATCTCGGAAGGAGGAAGTGCACTGACTGTAAGGATTCCACTGATGTTTGTGGTCCCATCCCAAAACCCACCTCCATCAGCCGACCATCCACCAAAGATGAAAGGTTGACCTGGTAACTGGAACCGGCTGGCATAGTAATATGTACCTTCGGGCAGGTTGCTTCCAATGCTTGCTGCATATTCCTGTCGGTCAGTCAATGCGCTGAGGCCGTTGTAAGTGGCCGGAATCCAATTTGTCCAGTTATTGGGTTGAGTGTTGTTGCTGTTGTATCCGATCCACACATTCATGTTCTCGTATCCATTACTGGTCAGAGGCACTTCTGGAACCAGTACCTGGGCATAAATATTCACAGCCTGACCCAGGGTGATATTGGCTGAGGAGGGCCATTGCAGATTGGCAAAATTCGCTGAAGGGTCCCAACCGGGAGTGAGCAAAAGGGTGATTTCGGTGGGTGAGTTGACAACGAAAGATTGACTTCCATTGAGATATCCGAATTTTGAGGCCGCAACGCTATTTTCTCCGGGCAACACAAGAAATTGAACTTGTCCGTTGGCGGCGGTGGTCCGGGTGCCGGCATCGGCCAGCTTCACGCGTGCGTTGGCAATGGGCTGGTTGTTAGTGGCATCGCGGACAATTACAGTGAGGTTATGCCAGGGTTTTGAGCGCGGCACACTGGTAAACACCCTGTAATCGCCTGGGCCGAAGAAGAAGGAATGCGTGGCCGGATTGGTGACATTGATGGTTTCGCCCGTAAAATAGTCATACCAGGTGCCAGCTTTTGTGAAGTTGGGAATCATATCGAACCCGAATACTCCCATGTTAACACACATTACCACATCCATGCTTGGATGGGTGATCCACATGCGTTTGCCCAGCCCGCCAAGGTCATGGGCAAAATTGCCAAAGCGGAAGGCATCGCTTTTTCGCAGGTCGGCCATGCCTTTCACCACCCTTGCAAGGCGTTCGCGGACAGGATTATCCAGATAATCCCAACGAGGAGGCTTGGCAGCTGTGCGATCACCTCCAAACCAGATACTGTAGTCATAGCCCATTTCCTGAAACTGCCACAACATCTTGGGTCCGGGAATACCCATAAACAGTACGATGGCCTGCTCCTGATGGCGTATGGCCGTGAGGCTGTCGCGAAGGTTGTACCACTGTGACTGATTTCCATAGGCCAAGGCTTCGTACACCATACGCTCTTCATCATGGCTTTCCATATAATCGATCAGGTTCGGGTAATTCCAGCCACGGGTGCCATGGAATGCCCATTGTACATTGCTGTTGTTTTCCCATCCCATGGCAACCTGCTTGTAGCTGTAGTGCATGGCACTCCAAAGCATCATGCCTGCATTGGCCAGCACAGTTTCCTCATCGTTGTTGGCAAAGTGTTCGAGTATTACATAGGCGTTGGGGTTTACCCATTTGATGTGAGCGAAATAATCCATAATGATGTTGATGCGGCTCTGGTCATAGGCATTCCATGCCCCAACATCGCCACCGGACCAGTTCTGCGTCAAACCCTTGGAAAGGTCGATGCGAAAACCATCCACCTTAAACTCAGTGAGCCAGTATTGGAAAACATCTTTGAAAAACTGTCTTGTATGAGGGCTTTCGTGGTTGAAGTCGTATCCCACACTGTAGGGGTGTGGCGACTGCTGATTGAGCCAGGGGTTGTTGACAGCCGGTGCGCCATAGCCACCATAATTAGGATCAAAATACATCTTTACAAAAGGATTCAGCCCAAAAGCATGATTGACAACGATGTCGAGAATCACGGCCATGCCTTTGGCGTGTGCAGCATCGATGAACTGCTTATACGCCTCACGAGTGCCATAATACTTGTCGGTGGCGAAGAAAAAGTTGGTCGAATAGCCCCAGCTGTTGTTGCCATCAAACTCCATGATGGGCATCAGTTGAATGGCATTCACTCCGACGCTTTTCAGATAGTCGAGCTTATCCATAGCATCCACAATGGAACGGGTGTCGTTGAAGTCGCGGATAAGCAACTCATAAATTAACAAATCCGACTGGGTGTTGTTGAGCGCCGGAGGCGTAAAGTTTGTTACCTGCCAGTTGAAAGGTGCCCTGCCCGGCTGGATGAGGGTGACGATACCATCGGTCTTTCCGGTCGGGTATGGCTTGAGGTTCGGGTATTTGTCGAGCGAAATCCAGGCGTCATTCCACTGGTCGAGGACGAGTTCGGAGTAAGGATCAGCCAACCTGAGCGTGCCATCGACCAGATACTGAAATCCATATTCCTCGCCTGGTGTGAGTCCGGAAATCGTGATCCAGTAGTGTGTCCCATCAGGGGTGCGGTTCATGTAACCAGCATCGCTCACCGTCCAGTTGTTGAAGTCGCCGATGGCGTAGCTGAACTGTTTCTGGGCGATGGGATCATGAAGGACAATGGTTACGGTGCTGTTGTTCACATAGTTGATTCCCCTTTTTACTCCCGCGGGTAGCGGTGCCACATTCACCGCACCACGCACATAAACCTCCACCGAATCGCGCAGACTCACACTGCCGTGGGTGGCCACAGCCTTGATCCAGTTGGTGCCGGCAGGCATCTGCTGATACGAAAGCTGATAGCTCAGACCTGAGCTGGCAGTCTGTCGAACGAGGGTGCTGTTGATGTAAAAGCTGAGTTGGGTATGTCCGCTGGCTTCGATGCAAACAGGTAGGGTGGATGAACTTGTGAGTAAGGTCTGACGGGTCAGGGGATTATTAAACTTCACATTCAGGCCGTGCTGATAGAACTTTACATAGATGTCCGAACCATCACTGTTTTTATGAACCAGCCATTTGTTTTGGACATTTGCCGATGCTGAGCGGAATACAAGTACCATTTTGAGGATGTTCTCATTGCCCGGAACGCCGTAATAGGTCCTGGGGTTTGGGATGGTCAGGCTGTAAAGGTTGGCGCTGATGCGGGTGAGCAGGGTCGAAGGGCTGTTCTCGCCCCAGGCTGTTTTGGTATAGCGCCAGTCCGCATCGCTGCTGCTGAGGTTGGTGATTACACCTGTGTGGATATAAACGTTTCCTTCATAATTCAGCAAGGCGCCATTCCCTTTTGTGGCATCAAAATAGAGTGTCAGCGTTTGGTTTTGTACAGGAAATGAAGGCGTTGTGTAAACAAGGCCGCGAAACTGCTCACAATCGATATTTATGCCCACAGTCAGAACACCACTCATGTTGGTGGTACCGTTCCAGAACCCGCCCCCGCTGCCACTGTATCCGCCGTAAACGAAGTTCTGGCTCTGATACTGATAACGCATGGCGTAATAGTAGGTGCCGTTCGCGCCAATCTGTGAACCCAGATCGGCCCTGAACTCAGTGTCGTTTCCGGCTGGACCGTTAAAATCGGCCGGAATCCAGTTAGTCCAACCCGATGGGTCGGTATTTGAAGTGCTGTAGCCTACCCATGCCTGAAGTCCTGCCGGGGCCACCGGAAGCCCGGTTAAGCCGGGAATATAAACCTTTCCATAAACGTTCAGTGTCTGCGACGGTTCGATTGTTGCATTGGCAGGCCATTGCAGATTGGCCCAGACGATGCCGGATGGTGGTGGAGCGGGAATATTGTATGTGAATGTACCCGTGACAGTTCCGTTGGCAGCAACATTCACCACAAGGTTTGGACCCTGGATCAGCCACACGCCTTCAGGACTACCATCGTGCTGTATAGCACCCCATTCATACGTTCCGGGACTGAGGTTAAGGGTAAGTGTCCAGGTATTTTGCGGCCCCTGTATCATGGGCACGGTATTCCAGCTGGTCATCTGGCCCTTTAAACGGATGTCAGTGTAGGAGAGTGTGCCATCTACCACAGTGAATGTTACCGGATATGTCTGTGGAGTCTGTGCAACTGCCAGTACTCCGCTCGTATTGGTGGTTCCGTTCCAAAAACCTCCGCCCCCTGGGCTGTAACCTCCGTAAACGTAAGGCTGGCCATTCAGTCTGAATCGTGAAGCGTAATAGAATGTACCTTCGGTATTTATTGCCCCACCCAAATTGAAGCTGAATTCATCATTGTTTCCAACATCGCCCAGATAGGAGGCCTGGTGCCAGTTGGTCCATCCTGAGGGATCGGTATTGTTGTTACTATATCCAATCCATGCCTGCATCCCCGATGCCTGTCCCGGCGTGTTGGTAATGCCATCGGCATAAACCTGCGCATAAACAATGAATTCTTGTCCCAGCTGGATATTGCCTGTGGGTGGCCATTGCAGGTTCGCCCAGCCAATAGGGGTTGGCGGAGCAACAGTGACGGTGACCGTCCACTGTTTGGTGGTGATGCCGTCCTGGGCGGTGACGGTGTAAATG
>CAYWLJ010000014.1:9782-90006 GCA_964459375.1 uncultured Lentimicrobiaceae bacterium
GGCAGCAGCGCTGTTGATGGTGGCCGGGCCGGTTTGCTCGGGCAGACTGAAGCTGGTGATCTCGGCAGCGGTGCTCAGCACCACAAAAGTGAACTGAGCACTGAAGGGGCCGTTTTCGGTGATTCCCGGGATGCCTGTACCGGTGATGGAAAACAAGATCTTCACATTGTAAGTGCCAGGGTTCAGCCCGCTGCTGAGGTCGATGGCCGTGCCAAAGGCCGACCAGGTTTGGTCGCCTCCGCCGTCGTTACTGGTCCAGCCTACATTGCGGACATTGTAGGAAGCGGGTTCGGATTCCAGCGTGCTCCAAACCTTGTAGCTGAACTGTGCTCCGGTTACATCGCCCGTGCCTGATTTCCAGGTTTTGATGCTGGCGCCTTTGACGAGAAAGCTGCTGATGTTTCCGAAGTTTTGTCCGTCGAAAGCGCTGCCTTGCTGGGTGATGTCGTTGCTTTGACCTGAATACCAGTAAGTAAGCGTTGGGAGGTTGAGACCTACATCATCGCGCAAACCGTAGTTGGGTGGCGGTGGGGACGCCACAGTGAGGGTGACCGTCCACTGTTTGGTGGTGATGCCGTCCTGGGCGGTGACGGTGTAAATGACAGGGTTGGTAAAGTTTTGTGCCACCCCACTGGCCGGGCTGATGGTAGCTCCGCCAGAAACCGTAATGGTGGGCGTGAGGTTGGTCAGGGTCGTGCCATGGGCCACTTCAATGCTCACCGTGGCAGCAGCGCTGTTGATGGTGGCCGGGCCGGTTTGCTCGGGCAGACTGAAGCTGAGTATTTCGGCTTGTGTGCTTAGCCCGCTGACCGTGTATGAGAAATTGCTCCCGCCATTGTTGTTCAGCTTAAGCGTGAGCATATCGAAATCGCTGCCGACACCTGTCACAGTTGAGCTGAAGGCATAGTATTCCACCATGGCTCCGGCACTCTGACCGGGTATAATTGCTGTGCCACTGAGGCCCGACATATTGAATGCAACGACCGAAGAGCTGTTCCATGCATTGGTGGTATAGCGGAGGTAGAATATTTCTTCGGGCGAAGGGGTGGCATCCACCTGGAGTGTAACATTTGCCTGCTGACCAGCCAATACCCCTGATGGGGTTGAAAGGCTGACCAGATTGACCGGTGCCGAGCTGGTTTCCATAAAGATAGCCTGAGTGCCTGAATAACCATTGTCGCGCCAGTTCACCGTATAAAATTTTCCGTTGGCCAATGTCACCGTATTGTCTGATCCACTATTGAAGGTGTAATTTTGAAGATTGTTCAGGCCCACATTCACACCTGCCCATTTATTGGCCCAGGGATTACCCGTCGGGCCACTGGTAAACAACCATGTGTGCGTTCCACCCGTCAGGTCCGCACCGCTGGCAGCCACGCTGAACCATGTTTGCCAGCGCACAGTGCCAGAGGTGATTTTAGCGATGCGGCCGCCAGTCACCTGCGTCGAGCTGGCTAAGGCTATATTGTTGGTCGGAGGATTGGTCCATCCGTTCCAGGTGCCTGGCATATTGAGCCCCTCAGGCGCAAAAATCTGAGCATGAAGTTCTGCCGTTTTATTTGCAAAAGGAATCAGGCTTCCGGCAAGGAAAAACAGCAGGAAAAATGTCCATTGTAAAATAAGTGAAGGTTCTTGCGAACCAGCGCAGCGATGACCCGGCGTAAAGTACGTCATTTCAAAAAGATATTGTTGGTTAAAGGAATGCGTGATACTCTCTTTACAAAAATATTTATACAATTATATATGAATGCAAGAAAATCTAAAAATCAACCTCTTAAAAAATGCAAACGCTTTCGGAATCAGTAGTAAGTTTTAACGAAAATATAAATCAAACGATGATTGTTTTTCGAATGAGGCTGAATCCGGAAAATCTTTCGTTAATTCCAGATACAACGCCCTGAATGTCACAGCTATTCAGACTTTAAAGAACAACTTTTTCCTATAAAAGAAATAAAGCAACAGCCAGCAGGTTAATACGTAGAATATTGCACTAAACAAAGGCTTCCACAAATCCCCGGCAATTGCGGTTATTCCACCAAAAAGAAAATCGCTGGTGTAGCCCAGGCTGCAAAGGCGCTGCACTAGATATATAGCTATCGCATTCATCCCGACCATGCGGAAAAAAAGCCCATGCATGAAGGCCTTTCACATCGATGAGCTAGAAAAAAACTGAAAATAAGATCATACTCAGTCCGCCGGCAACTAAAACAAACGAACTTGTCCATAAATTTTTATTTACTGGCATGACCAGATGCCATATCCAGCCAAAAGCAAACAGCGCAACGCCCCATATGATCAGTTTCAGGCTTAGCCCTGTAAAGTTTTTTCTTTCGGTCTGCATCACCGCCTGTCCTGTAATCATGCCCAACATGGCGGTGGCAACTGCCGGAATAATACCCGCCAATCCTTCCGGATCATGCACACCCAGATAAAGTTTACCCGGGAGCAATGCCCTGTCCACCAATCCGGCCATGCTTCCTTCCATGCTGTAAGGGTCAAGCCCCTGTACATGAAAAAGTTCCATCAGACCCAAATAGCCCAGGAGTATCGCCACTACGGCCGGGATTCTCCACCGACGGGGCAGATAAAGCCACAGCATACCTGCCAACATCCACGCCAATCCAATGCGACCAAGCACACTTGCAAACCGCATTTCACTGATATTGAATCGTATAGCATTATTATAAATTATTCCAAGCAACACCAGACTCAAGCCTCTGCGCACAATGTGCCAGAGCAGTGAATACGGATCGGACGCCCGGTGCCGCGCGGAATAAGGGAATGAAATGCCTGCAATAAACAGGAAAAGCGGAAAGATCATATCGAAAAAATGAAAGCCATGCCAGGGCACATGTTCCATCTGCACAGCCCACCATCTGAGTACAGGCCATCCGGTGACAAATGCAAGGGCGATGAAAAGGCCATCCCCGCCCATAATCCAGAACATATCGAATCCCCTGAGGGCATCCAAAGAAGCCAGACGACCAGATTGAGCTGTGTTTTTCATTTTTTACTAATTGTAAACCAATACAAATTTGCAAAATCAATCGACCCAAAGCCAACCAACCAGTCTAACAATCAAGCCTTCGGATCCTGCGATGCCTTGGCGTTACAAAATAATGAAGCCATCAATTACCATCACAAAAATTGCTGAAATTTGAACCAACCAAAACCAAACCTGTCTGCCATGGTAAATGCTTTCACAAGGCGGGATATGATCCGGCTGCTGGGGCTCACCGCTGCCGGAGCCATGCTTCCTTCCGCTCTGGTATCCAATCCCTTTGGTCACGAACCCATCATCCCGCCCGAGTTTCCGGCTTTCATGCCTGAAAAGCCTGTAATGGCCATCACCCTTGGCGCCGGTGCCCGTGGCAATACCTACGGCAATTATGCCTTACAGTATCCTGACCAGCTCAGGATTGTCGGGGTAGCCGAACCCATCCCCATCCGCAACGAGCGATATGCGAAGAAGCATAAAATTGAACCCGCAAATCGTTTTGTTACATGGGAACACGTGTTCGAAAGACCAAAGTTTGCTGATGCCGTCATCATTACCACACCCGATGACCTTCATCATGGACCGGCCATGGCTGCCCTTGCCATGGGGTACGATCTGCTGCTCGAAAAACCCATAGCCCCTACCGAGCAGGAGTGCCGCGATATTCTTGGATTGGCTCAGAAAACCGGACGCATCGTGGCTGTTTGCCATGTGCTGCGCTATGCACCCTATTTTATCAGGTTACGCAACCTGATCCAATCGGGTGCTATCGGGCAATTGGTCAGCATCCAGCATATGGAACCCATCGAACATGTACATATGAGTCACTCTTTCGTGCGCGGCAACTGGCACAATTCCAAACAAACCGCCCCGATCATTCTGGCTAAATCGTGCCATGACCTCGATATGCTACGCTGGTTGGTAGGTAAGCCCTCCCGGCGCATCCAGGCCTTTGGCCAGCTCAGCTGGTTCAGGCCCGAAAATGCCCCATGCGGTGCACCCGCCCGCTGCACCGATGGCTGCCCCGCCGAAGCCAGCTGCCCGTATTCAGCCTTGCGCATCTATCACCGCAACCGTAGCTGGCTTTATGTTTTTGACCTGCCCGACGAAAAGGAAAAACATGGCGAAGCCATCCTCGATTACCTCAAGACCACCAACTATGGACGGTGTGTGTACCGGATGGACAACGACCAGTGCGATCATTACGTCAGCAATATCGAATTCGAAGATGGCATCACAGCGAGTTTCAGCATGGATGCTTTTACCCCTTACGGTGGCCGGCGCACCCGTGTCATGGGCAGCATGGGATTCATCGAAGGCGATATGAATCAATATATCCTATGGGATTTCCGAACCGGCGAAAAGTTCACGGTAGAAAGCAAAGCCATTGAAATAGAAGAATATAAGCATTCCGGCCATGGAGGCGGCGACTGGCGGCTGGTATCTGATTTTGTTCAGGCAGTTGCGCAACAAAAGCCTAAGCTACTCACCAGCACCATCGAACAAAGCATCGAAAGCCATATCATGGCCTTTGCAGCCGAGCACAGCCGCTCCAGGGGCACAGTGGAACCGGTTAGGCTCTGAAGATTAGCACAACCTTGTCATTTCGTTGAAGTAAAAATAAACTCGGCCAAATATGGTCGGGTTTATTTCTAAGCCTATTGGCTAAAGGTCATTCGTATTGTTCTTCGGTTTCCGACTTTTTTTCCACATCAGATAAAGCTTTCGTCCACCCCAGGCTGCGGCCAGCCCGAGGAGAAAGCCTATGCCCCCATCGATGGAAGCGCCTCCGCCTACCGGGCCACCGCCCGAACCGGGATCGCCGGGAGGATCGGGAGGCCCCTGACTGAATGCCAGTTGAGCAACAAAGAGCAAGGCCAATAAAATCAGTAGGGTGATATGATGCTTTTTCATGGTTTTCAGTTGTTTAGCGGGTGATTACTTTGAACGAATACACTTTGTTGCCGGTGGTGGCGCGCAAAAGCAGAACTCCTGCTGAAGGTGCCGGTATGCGAAGTATTGGTGCAGCATCGCGCCGGCCCACTGCCAGGCTGCGACCTAAGGCATCAAACACTTCGATGGTTACGCCCTGCTGCGCTCCGGGCAGGCTCAGGCAGATGTCGCGCCCGTCAAACCAGGCCCTGAAGCCCTCCCCTTCTCCCATCGCAGGGTTGCCGGTGATGGAGGTCAGGTGCAACACAAAGCGTTGGGCGTTGTTGCTGGGCTGGTGACTGAAGCTGTATGAGCTGATTTCGCGCAGGTTGATGATGCTTCCGGTGAGCAGGTCTTCGAACAAAAACTGCACTTCGCTCTCGAAGGATTCCAAGCCTTCGAAGTGCAGACTGGCCTGCCCCGAAGTATTCATTTTGAAGGCTACCGGAATGAATATCGGCAGGGCATCGGGTGGTATGCTGTTGATGGCTATATCCTTGTTTTCGACAACGAAATAAATCTGGGGCACTATATCTGCTCCAAAAAGCTTGTCCACATCAACATTGTCAAGGCCAGCAGCGCTTTCTGTACGCATCCGCAAGGCAATCTCATCAAGCCTTCCATTGCCAGCACTTTTTACACGAAGCACGCCATTGGCACTGCCCGATTTCCAGAAAGCCTGACTGTTGTGCACACGCACGTTGTTGTTCATGCTCAGTGCAGGCGATGAGGCATTGCTTTTCACAAAAAATGCCTGCCCTACGGGGATGAATTTTGTTCCACCATTCACCCCGACACCGCCACTGTAGGAAGCATAATTCGGACCTGCCGGATTCCATATCCAGATGGCATCATTGATGTTGGTCTTTGTCCAGCCCGAAGCTGCATCCCAGTCGATGGCCGAAGGATAAGGATTGGGCACCAGGGCAAACTGATTGGCACCGGTCATGATGGCCGGAGTGAACGGGCCGTTGTTCATCTGACCCACAAAGTTGTATGTAGTGCTGGAATTGGGGTAGAAGATCATGTAGCCCTGATCGCTGGGCATAGGGGTGGTGAGCGAGGTGCCCAATCCCACCCATTGCTGCGTTGCCAAATTGAAACTGTAGAGGTAAGAGCCTAAAAACTGAGCAGCGGTTACACTGGAATTCAAAGGCACCGAAACAAGGTGGTAATGGCTCGAGCTAAGGTTGGTGCTGCCTGTGATGTAGCGTTCGATGGTGGCCGGAACGTTGTCGGTGTTGTGCAGCAGGCTGGCTGTACCTGTGGCATCGCTCTTAAGACTGAGGCTACCAGAGTTAGAAAGGTTACCGGTAACTGTTAACGTCCTGCCTGGGTTTATTGTAAGCGTTGAGCCGGAGCCAATCTGCAGAGAACCAGCGAAAACCGCGTTGTTATTAAGAATTATCCCTGCTGAATTATTTATGGACAAAGTAGCATTGGCGCTTGATGTGATTGTTCCACCTCCAGAAAGAAGCTGCTGCCCGGTTCCATTAAGATTGATAGTACCAGTGCTAAAAGGACTAAAGGTAAAAGTGGCTCCTGAATGCACATGAATGTTTCCTTTGATCGAGTGACCTGGGGTTCCAGTCATATTCATATTGAAAGTACCCTGTTTTATTGTTAGGTTATCAACACTTAACGCGCTTGAACCACTGGAAGTAGCAGTCCCGCTGTTGTCATATTCAAAATTCGCATAGGTTCTGCCAGAAAAGGCTGGTGCCGATGCTGATTTCAATCGAAAAAGACTGCCTGCCTGAAATACAACTACGCTATTTGGCGCGCTTGCCCCGAAAGGATTCCCACCAGCAATTAACTCAAAGACAGAACCTGAAGAAAAAATAATGCTGTTTAGATTGGTTGTGCCAAAAGGGTTACCTGTAAAACCAGTTCCAGACACAAAAAGCGATCCGCTGTTGAAAGTAATTGCATTGGCATCATTTGCCAGAAGCTTGTGTCCGGCACCTGACAACGTTATGGAACCTGAAATCGATCCTGTTGCTCCTTCAACAACATTCAGGGAAAGTGTATTTGACCCTGAAATATTTAGCTCGGAACCGGCGTCAACTACCAAATCATGACCTATGTTGTTTCCGATACTGAGGACTTGATTGGCAGTTCCGGCCTGTAGAGTTATTTTAGTGCTGTTTGTTACTGTTAACTTTCCAATTGTGCCTGTGGCTACTCCTGTTATTGTCTTTGTTGACCCATCGTTAAACAACAATTGATCTGAGTTCTGTGGGTCAGTTCTAGTGGGATTCCAGTTGGTTGGAGTGTCCCACGAAGCATTATTTGCACCTATCCATGTGTAAGTGTTTACTGTAGGCGCTTGTGTCTGAACACTTGCCTCGGGAACGTTTCCGTCGGTTTTGTAATTGATATTGGAACCCGTTCCGTTGTAAGGCCATATTTTGAAATAATAAGTGGTTGAAGGAGTGAGGCCCGTAAAGGTATGCGTCTGCACTCCGGCCAGCACATTTTTCACCAATGTGCCATCCGATTCGGCGGTTCCGTCGACCGGTGCTGTGATGCTGCCATAACCCACACTACTCCCCTTGATGAGGTAGGCTTCTGCTGCCGGAGTGGAATCGGTCCAGTTGAGCGTGATGGTGGTGGTGGTTGGCGGGGTCTGTGAGGCCGTGAAACCGCTTGCGTGATTGCTGGGCTCGGGCGTCTGGACGGCAAGCACACCACTCACATAGGTGGTCCCATCCCAGAAACCGCCTTCTCCTGAGCTGTATCCTCCATATTGATAATCAGCTGCGCCAAACTTAAACCGGCTTGCATAATAATATGTACCCGGAGCAATGATCACCGAACCTAGGTCGAACCTGTATTCATCATTGTTACCAACCTCACCAAAATAGGGCGCTACATACCAGTTGGTCCAGGTGGATGGGTCGGTATCATCGGTGCTGTAACCAATCCAGGCCGAAATACCAGCCCCTGCGCCTGCACCGGGCGTAACACCGGGATGATAGGCCTGAGCGTAAACAAAATACTCTTGTCCGGTGGTGATGCTGCCGCTGCCGGGCCATTGCAAGTTTACCCAGTTCAGCAATGGAGCAGATGTAACATTTAATGTTCCGGAAATGCTCCCTGTGCCGTTCCAGAATCCATCAGTACCCCCGTAAACATAATCGGCATTCCCGTATTTAAAGCGACTGGCGTAGTAGTATGTTCCTGACGATGTGATGGTAGCGCCAATATTGGCCATGTACTCATCATTGTTACCAACATCGGCATTGTATGAGGCTAAAACCCAGTTAGTCCAGGTATTGGGATTGGTATTGCTGGTCGAAAAGCCAATCCAGGCCTGAATGTTTGTACCCTGTCCTGCAGGTTCGGTTACACCGCTTTTATACACTTGTGCATAAACCGTGAAATTGCCGCCCTGAGAAATGGTGCCGCTTGTAGGCCATTGAAGGTTTGCCCATTCGATCTGTGGCCACACATCACCGCTGCATGTAACGGTTTTCGGGTCGGCACCTGTGCTGGTGATGTTGATGGTTTCGCTGTAATACGCCCCGGCGCTGAGCCCGGCTTTCAGGCGCACATAAACAACGGTTTGACTTACTGTGCCGTTGGTTGGACTTAAAGTAATGGGATTCGTAGCTGAGAACGAGATACCAGTTCCTGTAGATATTTCATAATTCGTTGGCGGAGTGATGGTAATATCCGTGGAGAGGTTATTACCTGAAACCGTAAACGACTGCTCAGCCGAAGGACCGCTACCCACGGTATAGGAAAAACCTGTGAGGGTGGGGCTGATGATGGAAATGGAGGGCTGTAGTGATTGTGTAGTTCCTGTTCCTGTATTTTCGACAGAATAATTAAACGCCTTGTCAACAGTGTAAACTTTGTACCAATATTGGGTGCTACTGCTAAGGTCAACATTATCCGTAAACGAGGTTCCTGTTCCTATGTAACGCACTGCACCTGTCAACGAGCCTGTTCCATTGGTGATGGTGTTACCAACAGCATAAATTCCATTCTGGTTGGGATCATTGTCTGCATTGGGGTTGCTTGAATACCGTACGACCACATATCCACCACCATCTACACCACCAGATGCGGCTTCCCAGCTTATATCTAGTGAACTTGTAGTTGGATTGGAAACTGTAACCGAGCCTGGTGGATTGGGTGCTGTGTTATCAACGCTGTTACCTGAATAAATTACAAAGTCGTCTATATTAAATGACCCAGCCTGAGCTCTTCCTGGCAAACCAATTCCGCATGAAGTTAAGGCATTATTTGGTGTGCTTAAAATGTATGTTTGTTTTGCCCACTCAGTATTTGCAGAAAGATTAGCAGCGGTTGAATATGTTGGGTTGGCGGTTCCATTAACAGTTACTCCAGCTTGAAATGAATTAACTTGTGCTGTGTTGCTTACAAAAAACTGGACAACATAGGATGTATTAGGCGCAGGGCCATCACTTGCCGTTGAACTTTGAGGACTTTGAAGGTTTCTGCTTGCGGTACTTACACTCGTAACCGAAGCGTACTTTGATCCACTTCTGGGATTTGAAGTAATAATTGAAGTTGAAGCGCCTGATTGATTTTGTCTTGACCAAGCTGTACTACTTAAGGTTGTACCTAGGTTTCCAGTTGATTGATTTTCAAATCCTCCATCCATATAAGGGAAAGATCCAATCACTTGCTGCCCCCACCCTTTTACGCTCATCAGGGCGCTTAAAATAAAAATTGTAAAAAACTTTTTCATGGGTTAATATTGGTCGGTTTGTATTCGTTTGATGTCATGAGTTAGGGCCAAACGCCGGCCATAAGTTGAGGCAGAAAACCCTGCATGATGACCCTTGCAAATCTATATAAATTTCATAAAAAGCTACTTATTTACACAAATTTAATCCGCTTTCCAATGTTTCAAACCAAATGGTTTCGAAGCAATACCGCCAAATAAATAACTGTCATTCCCACCTCGGGTTTCGTCATGAGAAAGTGAGGATCATTAAGCTTGTTTGCTCATTAAGCTGGCAGTCCAAATTTTGGCAAAAACAGACGAGATTATGACCGTAATATTTCATTCGACCACCCGCAACAGCTCCGGCACGGCGCCATCGGTTTTGTAATTGATTTCCGAACCACTGCCGGTGTATGGGTACAGCTTAAAATAATACGTGCCGGCCGTCAGGTTCAATCGCAGCTGCTGCACGCCCTGAAGCACATAGCGGTCGTTTTGTCCGTTATAGACCACCCCATCGGCAGGAACAGGAATATCGACATAAGCGGTCTGGCTCCAACGTATCAGATACCCGACGGGGGGTACCGTTCCTGTAGCATCGGTCCATTGCAAAAGTACCGACTTGCCAGAAAAATCGCTCACATGGGTGATTGGTTCACTGGCAGGACCCGAAGTGGAGCCAACGCCCCATATTTTGAACACAAAGTCAGGCCTGTCAATAAACGGATTTCTATTTCCCTGACGGGCATACACCGCATTGTTACGGTCTATTTCCTTCTGCGAAACAGGATCATTTACGTGCCACTCTCCCAGCATATCGAGGTACCAGCTCTCGTAAACAGGAAAACTATTGTTCTGAAGGATGATGTTGGCGTTGGCTGCGTTGGCATACCATGTATGAATGATATTTTCGTAACGGGTAGCCATGTAAAACAGCATCCGGACAAAATCGCCCTTATATTCGTCAATGGGCTCAAATACCGTTCCTGAATAGCCTGGGGTGATACAATTGCCTCTTTTTGACCCATTTCCGGATGTATAGGTGGCAGTGCCTACTTTGGCATAGATGTAGTTGGAACGAATGCCGTTCACATAACCATCTGTGGGATACAAATGATGCAGGTCGGTGAACATCGGGCTGGCATCATTAAACCAACTGGCCGGAAAACTGTGTTCGCGGTTGTAACAGTCTCCCTCACTGTTGTATGTTCCGCATTGATTGCTCACAAAAGTGTAGTTAGTATTGCTGTACATATCCCACACCTTGCCGTTGGATTTGGCATCGGTAGTCTGAAAATCCGTCCACAGCTGGTCGTAACTTCTTATCGTATGCCCCTTGATGATATTATAGAGCTGTGTTTTCAGGGTAGCGCCAGTTCCGGTTGCAGTGGAATAATAGCCTGAGGGTGGCTGCGCCTGTAGGTTTGGGCGATTAAAAACCAGTATGCCGATACACAACAGACTGTAAACGAGATACTTTAGTTTCATAAATTTTTTAATGTGCGGGAGCAAATATACTGCAAAACGCCCACTACGGACCGAACCCAGCCACTGGAAATAATTAAGTAACAGAAGAATGGTTTGACGTTCGACGCAATGAATCAGGTCATTTTATACCCGCAGTTAAACATTCAGGGGTCTGGGTTGTTGGTTATCGGACACGAAAAAAGATGCCTAAGTTAAAGTTCAGAGAAAAAATAATGCATTGTTCGCAAGGGGCCAACCTCCGCGAAGCGCTGATTATGCAGGGAATGAGCCTGCACAATGGCACCTCACGAATGCTGAACTGCTGTGGATTGGGAACCTGCGGAACATGTGCCGTAAAGCTTGAAGGTCAGGTAAGTGAAATGACCCCTGCTGAGCGCATTCGTCTTTCGCTTCCTCCACACCGGCCCGAGAATGGATTGCGACTGGCCTGTCAGGTGAAAGTAATGGGTGATATTCAAGTGGAGAAAGGCGAGGGCTTCTGGGGTCAGTATCCTCCCAGAGGAAATAAAAAACGCTAAACCACGAACTTATCCTCGGCTTGCTGCGAACCAATCAGTGCCAATATTTCGCTGGCAATTTCCTCAATTGGTTTGTTGGTTACCCTCACAATCCTCCATCCCGGATGCTGCCTGAAGATGGTTTCCGCGTAGTTTAACTCGCGCTCCACAAAAACCGGCGTGGAATAATCCATCATGCCCATGCCGAATCGTTCTTGCCGCGAATGGCGCAGTTTTGCAAGATTGTGGGCATTGTTCGACAAGCCTATCACCCTCTCTTGAGGAATTTTCGAAAGTTCATCCGGAGGATCGATACCCAGAACAATAGGCACATTAGCCACCAACCAGCCTTTGAATGCCAGATAAATGCTCAGTGGCGTCTTGAAAGTGCGCGACACGCCCACCAGTACAATCTCAGCTTTGTGCAGGCCTTCGGGCCGCTGGCCATCGTCGTGCTGAAAAGCAAACTGCACGGCATCGATGCGCTTGAAATACTCCTTGTTGATCTCGCTGAAAAGCCCGGGCTTTTCGGTCGGACTGCTGATGAGCACATCTGACAGCCTGGCCAGCAAAGGACCCATGAGGTCGATAGTTTCTACGTTAAAGTCCCGGCTGCAGGTGATCATAAACTCCCTCAACTGATTCGAAACCAGCGTGTGAACAATGAAAGCCTCCTTCGCCGCCGCTTCCTTCACAAGATCCCGAATCCTTTGTCTGGTGCGAATCTCCTTATAAACCTCAATGCTCTCCTGCTGAGCCGGAAACTGCGTTAGTGCCGCACTGAGCGCCTGGCTGGCCGTGCGCCCCGTTCCATCGGAAATAACAAAAATAACAGCCATGTCTGGCCCCGATTTGTCTAAAAGCCATATTCATAATAAAACTTCGACATCTCGCTGCTCACATCCTGAAACTCAATATGGTGGTTCGTGCAACCGTTTCGCGAACAGACCAACACAACACCTCCAGCACGAATGACGAACTCTACCATCGGAGCCTCACAAAACCGGCACTGTTCCACTGACGATAACTCCTTGTTGCAATGTGGGCAAAACATACCCACCACCTCGCCATCTTCCAACAAGATACTCAGTTTCTTGTCGTGGTCGCCATACACACTGCTCAACCACAATACACCGCGATCGTGGCTGGTTTCCACATTCACCTTAACTGATGGGTAACCATCAAACTTAACCTTCTCGTCTATCAGCGAAGCATCGCAGTGGATGCATTTAACCGAAAGTGAAACTTTCTTTGTCATAACTTCAGGTGTTTGGTGGTGAATAATAAATAAACTGGTCGAAAGATACGAAATAAATAGCTGAAAATCAAGTTTTTTAATTGTTAATCACTTAACACCAAAAACCTGTAAAGTTCATTATTCAAGCTACCCAAACGGCTCTCAGTCATCTTTTCAGCATCTGAAAAAAATCTGATAATCGTCAGGCGAATTAACAACGGCCAACCACCCACGACAAGGTAGAAGCATTCAATCCTCAATTCGCTATAAATTACTACTTTTGCGCCCCTGAAACCCTACTATTTCAATTGCATGGAACTCAGCAGCAAATACAATCCCGCCGAACTGGAAGAACGCTGGTATGCCCACTGGATGTCCAAAGGATATTTTCACTCCGAGCCCGACGAGCGCGAACCATATACCATCGTCATCCCTCCACCGAACGTTACGGGAGTGCTGCATATGGGCCATATGCTCAACAACACCATTCAGGATGTGCTCATCCGCCGTGCACGCATGCTGGGCTACAACGCCTGCTGGGTACCCGGCACCGACCATGCCAGCATTGCCACCGAAGCCAAGGTGGTGAATAAACTCAAAAGCCAGGGTATCGAAAAATCGCAGATCACACGCGAGGAATTCCTCGAACACGCCTGGGAATGGACGCATAAACACGGGGGTATTATCCTCGAGCAGCTTAAAAAGCTCGGCGCCTCGTGCGACTGGAAACGTACCGCCTTTACCATGGACGAAAGCTTGTATGATTCGGTGATTGATGTGTTCATCGACCTTTACAACAAAGGACTGATATACAGGGGTGTGCGTATGATCAACTGGGACCCGCAGGCGCTGACTGCCGTTTCGGATGAAGAAGTGTATTACAAGGAAGTGCAGTCAAAACTGTATTACGTGAAATATCAGGTGGAAGGCGAGGACGACTTTACCACCATAGCCACCACCCGCCCCGAAACCATTTTGGGCGACACTGCCGTTTGTGTTCATCCTGAAGATGAGCGTTTTACAAGATTTCATGGAAAAAAAGTTATTGTGCCTCTGGTCAATCGTCCCGTGCCCATCATTGTGGATGAATATGTTGACCGCGAATTTGGTACCGGTGCACTCAAGATTACTCCTGCACACGACATCAACGACTACAACCTGGGCTTGAAACATAAGCTGCCATCCATCGACATTTTCAACGATACTGGCACGCTGAGCGAAGCCGCTGGTTTGCTCGTGGGCATTGATCGTTTCGAAGCCCGCAAAGCCATCATTCCCTTGCTCGAAGAGGCCGGCCTGCTCTCGAAAACAGAAGATTATGTTAATAAAGTAGGTTTTTCGGAACGCACCGATGCTGTAATCGAGCCACGTATCTCGCTTCAGTGGTTCATGCGCATGCAGGCGATTGCGCACGACGCCCTCGAAGTGGTTGAAAATGACACCATACAGTTTCACCCCCAGAAATTCAAAAACATCTACCGTCACTGGATGGAAAATGTCAAGGACTGGTGCATTTCGCGTCAGCTGTGGTGGGGACAGCGTATCCCGGTGTATTACCTTCCCGATGGCAATATGGTGGTAGCCAAAAGTGCCGAAGCTGCCCTTGAAGAAGCCTGTTCGCGCTGGCCCGAAGCCGGTTTCACCCTGTCCGACCTGCGTCAGGACGAAGATGTGGTGGACACCTGGTTCTCCTCGTGGCTCTGGCCTATCTCGGTTTTCGATGGCATACGACATCCGGACAATCCCGACATTAAGTATTACTACCCTACCAACGATCTGGTTACTGCACCCGACATCATCTTCTTCTGGGTTGCCCGCATGATCATGGCCGGCCTGGAGTATCCAGGAAAAATTCCATTCCGCAATGTTTATTTCACGGGCATTGTTCGTGATAAGCACGGCCGGAAAATGTCGAAGACTTTGGGCAACTCGCCCGACCCCCTCGACCTCATTGCAAAATATGGCGCAGATGGCGTTCGCATGGGTATGCTGCTCACCGCACCTGCAGGCAATGATCTGCCATTTGATGAGGCTTTGTGCGAGCAAGGTCGCAACTTCAGCAATAAAATATGGAATGCCCTCCGACTGGTAAAAGGCTGGACCATTGACCCCGCTGCAAGGCAGACTGAATCAGCAAAAGCAGCCGACCAATGGTTCGAAGCCCGTTTCAATCAGGTGCTGAGGCAAACCAATGAAGATTTCGGTAAATTCCGCCTCTCCGATGCCCTCATGGGTATATACAAGCTGATCTGGGACGACTTCTGCTCCTGGTACCTCGAAATGGTGAAGCCGGAATATGGCAAACCAATTGACCCTGAAACACTTGAAGTTACAAACTGCTTCTTCATGAAATTGATGCAACTGCTTCATCCTTTCATGCCGTTCATCACCGAAGAAGTTTGGAGTCATTTGAAAAAGTCAGATGCACATGGTGATATTATTATTTCGCGATTGCCTGATGCTGAAGACTTTGACACCAATGTGCTGAAGCAGTTCGAATTTGCTGCCGAATTGGTAAATGCCATCCGGAAGTTCAGGGCCGAAAAGAATATCCCCATGCGCGAAAAACTGAGCCTGATGGTCAAGGAAATCCCTCAGGATTATTCGCACAGCTCCGATGCAGTTGTCATCAAGCTGGGTAACTTATCCGTCCTGACTCAGGTGAGCGAAGCACCTCAGGGAGCTCTAAGCTTTGTGGTGCGAAGCACCGAGTGTTTCGTACCTGCCCTCGAATCGGTCAACATAGAGGAAGAACGCAGCAAAATCCTGTCGGAGCTTGAATATACACGAGGCTTCCTGAAATCGGTGGAGGCCAAGCTGGGCAATGAGCGCTTTGTGACGAGCGCACCAGCCAAAGTGATCGAAAACGAGCGGAAAAAAAAATCGGATGCTATTGCCCGCATCGCCGTACTCGAAAAGCAACTTGATTTGTTTGGTGGAGTGTGATTGACCAAACTGTTTGATTGCTCCTCCCTTTTTTCAACATTGCTTTTAATTATTGCCAATACATCTGTCAGGCATCTGGATGACTTGAGGATATGTTTGAGCTGATGTGCCGCAATAATTGAAATAGTTGGTCATTTTTAACGACTTTTGCCGTTTAGCCTTCAACTCACCAAAACTGACGCACGATGCGCTTTGGCCTGATGGTCAACGGTCCGAAACTTCAGCAATGGCAATACTATGCCGTGCAGCGGCTGATTGACGATGGTCATGAGCCTGTGCTGGCACTGATGCGCCATGCGCCCAAGAGCAGGGCTTCACTTTTTGGAAAGCTTTACAGATATCCTTACAAGAATTTGCTTTACCGACTCTGGCAACGGTATATTTTTCGGCCAGTTGCAAAGAAAGAATTGGATATCAGCGACTTACTCGATAAGATGAAGGTCATCGAGTGTACTCCTGAGGTGAGAGGCACAACCGAGTGGATACCTGAAGAGGCTGCTACAATCGTCAGGGAATTGAAGCTGGATTTCATGCTGCGCTTTGGTTTCAATATTGTCCGTGGGACCATACTCGATGCACCAACCTATGGCATCTGGTCGTTTCATCACGATGATGAGCAGCTCATTCGCGGTGGTCCGCCCGGTTTCTGGGAGGTCTATCTCAATCACGACGTCAATGGCGTTATTCTTCAGCGACTTACGGATAAGCTTGATGCCGGCCCGGTGATCGGGAAAATCTGGCTGCCGGTCATAAAGCATTCCTATAAGGCACATTTCAATCAGATACTTAGCGAAAGCGCTTTTTTGCCCGCCAAAGCATGCCGCAGCATAATCAGACATGGGATGAAGGCCGAAACATGTTCAAAGAAAGGCAAATTATATCGCAACCCACATAATGAGCAGATGTTGCGTCTTTTCTTAGCAATGCCGCTCAGGAGAATATATTTCCATCTGCACCAGCTTTTACGTCAGGAAAGCTGGCGAATTGGTGTTTCGAACACAAGTCTCAGCCATTTAGGTGCTGAGCCCCCGTTTCTGTCAGGAGAAATGCATTGGGTAATCCACCCCGATCCGGCCCATTATTATGCGGACCCTTTCGTTCTGAGTTTTCGTAATCAAAACATCATCCTGGCTGAGCATTTTAATTATAAAACCGGCAAAGGCCAACTGGTCAGGCTGTTACCCGAGGAAGGTTTTCGAGCAATGCCTGTGCATTGTCCGGGCAACTACCACTGGTCATTTCCCTATCTTCTTGAATACAAGGCGAAAGTTTATTGCCTCCCCGAGTGCCACACCTCGGGCAGGCTGACTATTTACGAATTTGATCCTGAGCAGAACTGGCTGGATAATCCGGTGGTGCTGCTTTCTGATGTGGAAGCGCTCGATCCTGTACTGATTGAGCATCATGGTTTATGGTGGCTGCTTTTTAGTCAAAAGAATATGCCTGGCGTTCAACTCTTTGCGTGGTATGCTGAAAGCCCATTCGGACCATACATGCCCCATCCGCTTAATCCGCTCAAGACTGATCCGCAGTCGGCCCGCAACGCCGGTTCACCATACTTACATGAGGGAAAACTGATCAGGCCGGCACAGGACTGCTCAGGGGCCTACGGCAGGACTGTTGTGCTCTGTCGCATTGATAAACTAACTCCCGACGACTTCCATGAAACCGAAATTGGTCGTATTGTTCCCGAAAAACAATGGACATATAACAGTGGTTTGCATACACTCAATGCAATCAGCGGTCTATTGCTGGTCGATGCCAAAACCTACCGCTTCAGTTGGGCTGGTCTGTGGCATACATGGAAACTAAAAACCAGAAAAACAAGATGATACTTCGAAATATAATTTCCACCGGTGCTGTGCGTATGCTTAATGCAGTTTCTGGCTTTGTGCTGCTATGGCTGGCAACCAACGGCATGGGCGCTGCGGCATGGGGAGTCTCGGGGGTGATTCTGCTCAATGTTACCCTGCTTATCATGCTGGCCGAGATGGTATCGAATGCGGTTGTTTACTACAGTTCGCGCCGCAATACAATGAGCCTGATCAGGCTTTCAACAGGTTTTACTGTCATACTTATTGCTGCATTCGGCCTGATCTTCTACCTGATGAGCTTTTTTCCAGATATTTTTCACGTGCTGGTACCTCAGGGATATGCTGTGCACATCCTGATTTTAGTGTGGGCAGGCAGTCTGCACAACATAAACCTTTACCTGCTGCTGGGTCGCGAACGCATCGGGGCGTTCAACACCCTTTTCATGCTTCAGTTTCTATCGCAACTCATGGCGATGGCTATTGCCTTGCATATCGTCGGAATACGCAATGAATTTGCTTTTGTTCTATCGCTTTATGCCGCCTACGTCGTACCACTCATTGTGGCCTATGCGGTCCATATCCGCCCGATGCTCAACGAAGCTTCTGATCTTCCTGGGGCAAATCTTCGCGAAATGATTGCATTTGGCAGTATGACCCAAACCTCAAGTTTTGTGCATATGCTCAACCGGCGCCTCAGTTTTTACGTGATCAGGTATTTCACAGGCAACGCTGCTCTGGGCGTCTTCAATTCAGGTGTTCAGCTTACCGAAGGCTTCCGGCTAATTGGCCACAGCATTGCTTTGGTTCAGTTTTCGAGCATCAGCAACAGCAATGATCCTGTGTATGCACGACAGCTCAGCATCAAGCTGATAAAACTATCGCTGGTTCTTACCTTCTTGGCACTGTCAGTCCTGCTTGTCATCCCTTCGCGGGTCTTTGGTCTGATTTTCAGCCAGGAGTTTGGCGATATTCGCATTGTTGTGGCAGGCCTTGCGCCGGGTGTGCTTGCGTTGTCGGCCAATGTCATATTCAGCCATTATTTTTCCGGCACAGGAAGACCAAAGTATAATCTGTTCGCATCATTGACCGGTTTTGTCGTTGTCGTACCATCGCTGATTCTCCTCATCCCGCTTTTCGGAATCTTTGGAGCGGCTTTAGCCGCTTCGCTGGCTTATATGGCTTCGGCAGCTTATCAGGCGATAGTTTTTACCCGGATGAATAAAACATGGCTTAGAGAATGGCTGCCTGCAAAAGAAGACCTCGATTTGCTAAAACATCTGTTTGTAAATTTTCCTGGAGGAAAATTCCAGAAATAATCAGCTTTCTCTCAAAACCGCTTCATTTTACCATGAATCACACACATTGACGCATTTGAAAATAACGCAGGTCATATTAACCAGCAAGCTGATCCAGATATGGTCAGTAACATATCTATATTTTTAAATACTTGACTTCACCTTTATGAAAACTTACCTTTGCCCGGCACAAAACGAACACTGATCAAAAAAAAAGAACCATGAAAAAGAATGTAGGAAACATCGACAAGATTATTCGCATTGTTCTTGGCCTCGCCATCGGAGGTCTTGGAATCGCATACCAGAGCTGGTGGGGTCTCATTGGCCTGCTTCCCATCGCCACCGCGCTGATGGGAACTTGTTTTGCTTACTCCCTGCTGGGTATAAACACTTGCAAAAAGGAAGCATGAGTGCCCTGTGCTGAAAATCAGGTAAAAATCAAAAAGCCTGACTTCCGCAGAAGTCAGGCTTTTTTATCATTTGAAGCCAGTGTTAGAAACTGAAGTCCAGACCGAGGCCAAATGCCAGGTTCTTGCGGCTGTAGGTTTCGCCGAACTGAGGTTGATTCTGAGGAGCAAAGTTTTTAACATAAGTATTGTAGTATGTGCGCATTACACCGGCATTGACACCAATCTTATCGGTGATGCAATACTTGGCTCCTGCGCCGAAGCTGAAGGTACTGAGGCTATGGCTCAGATCGCTCTGATATTCAGGCTTAACTCCGGAATTCGTCACGAGATACCCTGAGCTGAGCATGAGCTTTTCAGTGGCTTTGTAATGAACTCCGAATGCAAACTCCCAAAGGTTACGATCCATAAGCTGGTCGTTCTTAACGTACTGTCCATTGAGCATCTTGCCATATTCTGCACCCTTGTCCATATAAGTATGGTATGTAACAGCAAGTCCAACACGCTTCGAGGGCTCGTAGCCGATTCCGATGGAAATCATCGAGGGCATATCGCTGGGTACTTCGGCACCATCAGGAAACATGCCCACATCGTCCTTGGTGGTTTCGTTCTTCACCTTGATAGCAGCATGGTGCTCATACTTAAATCCTATATTCACTTTATCGAAATTGAAGTTCAGACCAACAATTGGAACGATACCCGAGCCTTTCTGCATGGCATCAACAAACTTATCGGCCGTGGCAGCCTTGTTGGCATTCATGGCATTGGCGTTGGCCGTGAAGGTAGGGGTTGCGGCCACATATCCCTGATGGATAGCAGCAATAGGAATGGTATTTGCGTTCACATTGGGATTGATAAAGGCAAAACCGCCGGCAATGCTTGCAGCCTGAGCCTGGGTGAGCAAACCTGCACCGACCAGTTGGGGCAGGGTGAGACCCTGGGTTTGAGCGTTGGAAGCCAGGGGTGCAATGCTGGTAGCTACACCGGCCAGGTTCGTAAATAAACCAGCCATGGCTTCAAAGAATACAGGAGCCTTGACCATGGTGCCCGTGAATCCTGCAGCCGGGAAATTGGGATTGATGCTGATGTCCTTCAGATGACCATGATAGCTGTTGTCGATGGTGACGTAACGAACACCAAGGCTTGCAGAAAACATATCATTGATTTGATAAGCGACATTGGCCTGATAACCAAAGTAAACTGACTTACCTTCGAATTCGGTGTCGTAGCTGTACTGTGTAGTCGGGATTCCTGAGGCATTGAGCGAGGACTTAAGCCCTGCTACCTGATATTCGAACGAAGGCAGACCATCGGGATAATAGGCACCGCCACCGCCACCAATAGGGTTGAAGCCTAAGGACACTGCAAACTTGTTTTTTTTGAATACAGCATAAGCCGAGGGGAAGATCGGCGCTTTTACCTCTCCGGCAAAATCATTGAGGTTCAAACCAGTACGGGAAGTCTTGATGTGGCGGTCCTGCGTGATGAACTGGTTGCTCAGTGAAAGGTGAAACCCATTATTGAGTTTTGTCAGTCCAGCTGGATTGTAGTACGCAGCTTCGATGCCCAGCAGGCCACCCCGGGCTGGATTGCGCAGGAAGCTGGCACTCTGGTTGGTGTTGGTAACAATGCCGCCGGCCAGCACTACACCGGCCATGGCGCTGAAAATCAGTGTGATAATTGTTTTTTTCATAAGGCTGGATTAGGTTTTTCGGGGTAAAAGTATAATAAGATTTGAATATTTCAAAATTTTGAGCCTCACATTGGGGTTTCGGGTCGGAAGTCGAAGGTCGGAAGGTCGGAAAGTCGTTGCTGATTGGCGTTTACTGCTTTGTTCCAATAGGCCGGTTACCTGTCCACCGACTCCTTTTTCAGCAAAAGTGCCACATTTTCCACATGGTGAGTCTGAGGAAACATATCCACCGGCTGCACTGCCGCAACTGCATATTGCTCGCTCAGCAGGGCAATATCGCGGGCCTGAGTGGCAGGATTGCAGCTCACATATACAATCTTCTCCGGATTCAGCCTGAGAAGCTGGTCAACCACTTTTGGATGCATGCCGGCACGAGGAGGATCGGTTATGACCACCTCCGGCTTCCCGAATTGCGACACAAAAGCTTCATCGAACATCTTGCCGAGGTCGCCGGCAACAAACTCGGTATTGGTGAGGCCATTCAGCTCTGCATTGAGGCAGGCGTCGGCAACGGCTTCCTCCACATATTCCACGCCCACTACTTGTCTGCAATGTCGGGCCACATAACATGAGATGGTTCCGGTTCCGCTATAGAGGTCATATACCAGCTCATCGCCTTTAAGCAGGGCCAGATCGAAGGCCGTTCGGTACAGCACCCCTGCCTGACGGGGATTGGTCTGAAAAAACGAAGCCGCAGCGAGGCGAAACCGGAGCGGAGCCTCATCAGGCTTGGCCGCTTCCATTTCCTCGTTCAGCCAGGCTTCCCCATGCATCACCCTGATCTCAAGCCCGGCGATGGTCTCGCTGACTTTGGGATTGACCACCCACAGCAGTGAGGTGATGTGGGGAAAAGATTCTATTATACTGGGAAATAAATCATTGCGCAGCGTTTCGTCTTCGGCTGTACTGACCAGGATGACCATCAGCCCTCCGGTGGTAGTATTTCGTATGATGAGGTTGCGGAGCAATCCTTCGTGGCGTTTGTTGTTGTAATAGCTCAGATTAAGCGCCATTGCCTTTCGATGTACAAAAAGCCTGATGGCATCCGACGGATGGGCCTGCAGGTGGCATTCCTCAAGGTCGATGATGCGGTCGAACATGCCCGGCAGATGAAATCCCAATCCACGCGGATCTTCTGTTATACCCTCGCGGGGTGGCTCGGTGAACCATTTACGTGCTGAGAAAGTAAATTCGAGTTTATTGCGGTAGTGATAAATCTCTGTTGTTCCTTTTATTGGACGCACTTCAGGATAAGGAAACTTCCCGATGCGAGAAAAGGCGTCTTCCACTTGCTGTTGTTTCAGGGCAAGCTGCTCCTGGTAGCTCAGATGTTGCCACCTGCAGCCCCCACAAAGCGTAAAATGCCTGCACACAGGCATGGTACGGTGTGTTGAGGGTTGTACAATGCTGACAACACGCCCTTCGAGGTATTGCTTCTTCTTTGCTGTAACCTGGACATCAACTACATCACCAGGGGCTGCATAAGGAACGAACAGGACCTGTCCATCGATTTTTGCAATAGCTTTACCCTCAGCACCTGCATCAAGGATGGTGATGTTGGTCAGGGTTTGGGGTTGAAATGGCCGACGACGTTTGCGCATTGGATATTTTTTAATCGTGACGAAGCGATTCTACCGGGTCTTGCATTGCAGCGCGTCGGGCCGGAAGGTAGCCAAAAACAATGCCAACGGTAGCAGCTACTCCAAAAGAAATCAGAATTGACCAGGGGCTGATGATGGTCAGGATTCCTGTTGTCTGCATAATAATCCGCGACATAATAAGCCCTAGGAATATACCGGCAAATCCTCCGCTGATGCTGATCAGGGTGGCCTCGCTTAAAAACTGAAACACGGTGTCGCGTCGGGTGGCACCCACAGCGCGGCGAACGCCAATTTCGCGTATGCGTTCCATCACCGAGGCCAGCATGATATTCATAATGCCTATACCACCAACAAGGAGCGATATGCCCGCAATGGCCCCGAGAACAATATTGAAAATGTCGCGCGTTCGCTGCTCCTGTTTCAGCAACAACTCCGGAACATTCACTTCAAAATCCTCTACATTGTTGTGTCTTCGCCTGAGCATGCGGTCAATGATTTCGGATACCGCACCCAAACCTGAGCTTTCGGCCATATGCACAACAATACGGTCGAGCTGATGATTGTTCTGGGAGCTCTCGGAAGGGCTATCTTCTTCGTTGGAAAAAATGACCACATCACCACCAGAGAAAAATAACTCGCCCGAACCTCCGGGCTTCAGATTAGCCAATGAGCGGTCGCGATAGCGCATTAATACAGTGCTTAGCGGTGCAAAAACCTCATTATTTGGATCGGTGCTACTGGCCTGACCAGCCGACCTTTTTTCGAGAACCCCGATGATACGCAGCCAGATATTCCCACATTTGATGTATTGTCCAATGGGATCCTGACGCGCAAACAAGCGTGCACTGATGCCATATCCTATCAGGCAAACCGGTTCGCCTCCGATAATCTGACTGTTGCTGAACATATTACCCTTGATCAACCTGACACCGAAAACCTCAAAGTACTCGGGGTTTACGCCATTGAGCCGGGCAGGAAGACTGGTTCCGTCCCAGATAAGCATGGTTTCGTAGCTAACTTCAGGACTCACATGCACCACACCCGGAATGATGCTGCGAATGGCTAAAGCATCCTGCAAGGTGAGTCCGGGTGAATAGGGCTTGCGTTCCTGCTTGCCTTGCTCTCCATGGGTTTGATTCTTTCGTTCTGTCTTCGACTTGATGACGATGTTGTTGACCCCCACAAGCTTCATCTGGTCGAGGATTTCCTGCCGGGCGCCCCTGCCGATGGCCAGCATGGCAATGACGGCGGCTACGCCAAATATTATGCCTAAGGCTGTGAGTATAGAGCGTGCCTTGTTGGCAAACACTGCATCCAGCGCTTCCCTGAGCAATTGGGTATAGCGTTCCATAGCGATGCCAGGTGTCAGTTTGTTCCGGCCAGCGCCTTCTCAATCACATCGCGACCCAAAGTGGAAAGCCGCCAATTTTCGGGCCGGGTTGGTTGGTTCAATCTTACCTTATCGCCTTCCTTCAGGCCGGCAAGTATTATGATTTCATTTTCGTTCGACCTGCCGGCGATCACCTGTTGCCGTCTGCCAGATGTGTAAACATACTGAATGCTATCGGTGGTGAACAGGGCTTCAAGTGGAATGAAGATTGCATCCGAAATCTCATCGGTAATAATGACATTCTTAGTTGTCATGGCCGGACGAAGGATGCTGTCGAATTCGTTGACGATGAGCTTGACTTCAAAAACCTTGGCATTGGAGTTTTTCAGCTGCTCACCAATGTTGGCCACTTCAGTCACCTTGCCCGTAAACTGTTTATCCGGGAATGCATCCACCCCGATATTGGCTATCTGACCGATCCTTACTTTACTGATATCCACTTCGTTAACATACGTCTTGCTGATCATCTCGCGAAGATTGGGCAAAGTGGCTACCACATTTTCCCATGTACTGATGGTACTGCCGGCGCCTCGACGTTTTCCTTCCCAGTCGCGCTGATACACCACCATGCCCGATTTTGGCGCCTTCACAGTAAACTCCATGCTAAGTGCCAGCAATTTATCAAGATCGGAGCGCCGTTTGCGTAGGGCATTACTCACTTCGGTCATATTGGCAACAGCCTTCTCGTGTCGCAGGCGGTAATTTTTCACGGCCTGATGGTAGGCCCTCTCGGCCCTTTCCAATTCAATTCGGGTTTGTCTCTGTGTAGCCGGAGGTTCGTATATGGACTGATCAACAGCAATTTGTGCTTCCTCCAGGGCATATTTAAGATTGGCAAGCTCATTACGGGCAGCCATCAGATCCATGGTGGTGTCGAGCTGCGTTTTAATAAAATTATTCTCGTACTGGTCGATTTCCAGTTGCTGGTCTTTAATTTTATTTGTCAGTTCAGTTCTGTCGAGCTGAGCCACATAATCACCCTCATTCACCACCGTGCCATCGGGAATGATATCATCGATCTTGAGTTGCCAGATTCTCGCATCGCGAAGGGCAGATTGCGAGGGGCCGTATATTTTTTCGGAGCTCTTTGCTTCAAGCTCGCCAGTGGTTGTAACACGAATGATAAAACCTCCCCTTTGCACAGCCACTTCCACGCTGCTGTCGTCGGCCTTGCCCGGCTTGAACATGATCCAGATAACCACTATTGCCAGTGCTGAAGTGACTATAGCAAGAGCACGGGAAGTTCCCTTTTTCATTACTCAGAGGAGTTGGGTGATGAGTTGATCCATGCTGTATCCTTCGGCTTCGGCCGAATAATTACGAACAATACGATGCCTCAGGATGGGAAGAGCCACGGCCCTGACGTCCTCGATATCCGGCGAGAACTTGCCGTTGAGGAGTGCATTGCATTTGGCCCCAATGATGAGGTATTGCGATGCTCTTGGCCCAGCTCCCCAGCTGATATACAAATTCGTGAGCCGGTGCGCCATGGGAGTATTCGGACGGGTTCGGGAAACCAGATTCACTGCATACTCATACACATTGTCCGGCACGGGAACACGTCGAACTAGCTGCTGGAAATAATCGATTTCCTCAGCTGTCATCACCACTTGTGGTTCAGCAAAACGTCCGGCAGTTGTATTTTTTACCACCTGCACCTCTTCGTCAAAGCTTGGGTAGTTGAGCCAGAGGTTGAACATAAATCGATCGAGCTGTGCTTCGGGCAGCGGATAGGTTCCCTCTTGTTCAATAGGATTTTGCGTGGCGAGAACAAAAAAAGGATCCTGCAGGCGGTGCGATTGTCCGGCAACTGTAACGCTGCGTTCCTGCATGGCCTCGAGCAGGGCACTCTGAGTTTTAGGGGGTGTTCGGTTGATCTCGTCGGCCAATATGATGTTGGCAAAGACAGGTCCTTTAATAAACCTGAATTTACGGTTTTCGTCAAGTATCTCCGTTCCCAAGATGTCTGAAGGCATGAGGTCGGGGGTGAACTGAATGCGCGAATAGCTGAGACCCAATACTTTGCTGATGGTATTGACCAAAAGCGTTTTGGCCAGGCCGGGCACACCAACCAGAAGCACATGTCCTCTGCTGAAGATGGCCATAATTGTTTGATGCACAATCTCTTCCTGCCCAATAATAACCTTTGCTACTTCGGAGCGCAGCAGGTTATATTTTTCCACAAGCGCCCGTGCGGCTTCGGCATCATTGCTGAAAGTGTTCATTACAAAAGCTTAAAAAGTTGGTTTAGTTTTTTCTGGCCTGCCAGCTGAATTCAAAATCGCAATTGCCAAACCGGGGGTGAATGTCGATGTAGGCATTTTTAAGTTTGTTAGCCACCCACTGCTGCAGCATTTTTTGCTGTTTGTCCTGCAACGCCCATTGCTGTATGCGGTTGTAATCGTCGTGGAGGTTGGCTTTGTGCGCAGGTGTTCGTTCGAGCAGCTTCAGCAGTCTGTAGGCGTCTTTGTTGTCCTCGGTTTTCATGGGGACCGGATTGCTGATCTCGCCGGGCTGCAGCCTGTCGATGACGAACGAAAGCTGCTGGTCAATGATTTCGGCATCGAAGCGTGTGCCTCCGGTCTGCATGTTGATGAGTTTGCCTCCCTGTGTTTTTTTTGGATCTTCCGAGAATTTATCCACAGCATCATCCCAGCTAATATTACCGGCCCTCAGCTCAGCTGAAAGGGAGTCGAGCTGATTCTTTGCTTTCTCAAGGGCTTCAACCGATACCTTGGTCATAAGCAGGATATGGCGAACATTCACAAAATCCCCACGGCGCTCAATAAGCTGCAGGATATGGAATCCGGCTTCGGTTTCCACGATTTCCGACACCTCGCCATCCCGGAGTCGGAAAGCAACAGCCTCAAACTCAGGATACAGCTCCCCCCTGCCATATAATCCCAACTCACCTCCCTTGCGCGCCGAGCCGGGGTCTTCGCTGTAGAGCAAGGCCAGCGTACTGAAGCGCTCTCCATTCAGGATGCGCCTGCGGTATTCATTCAGGCGTTCCTTGATCGCCATCTTTTCTTCCACCGTAATGGGGGGTTTTTTCACAATCTGGGCAATCTCAAACTCTGAGGGCACCATCGGGATACTGTCCTTGGGAGTATTGTTGAAAAAACGACGGACTTCCTGAGGAGTAACCACCACTTTGCGCATGATCTCGGCCTGGACCTTTTCCACGACCATCTGGTCCTTAACAAGCCGGCGCAACTCGTTTTTGATTTCAACCACGGTTTTGTTGTAAAATGCTTCCAGCTTTTCCTGCGAACCCAGTTCGCTGATGAAATAACGCAGGCGGCGCTCCATCTCCTGCTCCACCTGATCATCCGTAACCGTTATGCTGTCAAGTTCGGCCTGATTGAGTAATAGTTTCTGAAATAGCAGGTCTTCGAGAATCTGACAACGCATACTTTCGGCCGAACCTGTTATGCCCCGTTGCATGCGCATCTGAAGATACTGGTTTTCAATATCTGACTGCAACACCACGTTGCGACCAACCACGGCCACCACCTGATCAATCACCGCTATCTCCTGCGCGCTCAGACCGAGCCCCAGAAACATCGTTACCACAAAAATTTTGATAGCCTTGGTCATCGCTTAATGTTTTCTGTTTTTTAACGTCAGTTGTCGTGCTTATTGTCTTTCACCACTTAATAAACCTCGAAAGATTTGTCGCGCAGGGCCTGCTCGTAAATTTGCTGATGCATGCTTCGGATGAGATCCTGCCGGCGAAGGTTCAGAATGATGTTACGAATATTGTCGTATTCCACCTCAAGAGGCGGGATGCTTTCGGTGATCAGAAAGTCCTTGAAACGAATGAGATAGATGAAAGGGTCGTCATTGATTTCGATGTAGCGGTTATTGCGCAGAAAAAGCTCCTGGTTATAGGTCTCGATGGGCAGCTGTGCCAACAAATCGTCAAAACGCACCCAGGTCTCATCTCCGATAAAGTAAGAATAGGCATGCTGCCGGGCTAAAGATTCTACATTGGCCGAAACGACGGTATCCTTGTCTGAGAGCAGCTTTCTGAATCTGGGGATCTCTCTGGAATCGATCGGTAAGACCACATAAACCACCTTGACAATGTTGTGCTTCAGCACGAAGCTTCGCCGGTTCAGGTTATAATACTGTTCAATTTCGCGCTCGGTTACCAGTGTATCCAGTTTCTGGTTGACCAATGCAGATTCGTAAGCAAAAACAAGCAGCGAGCTGCGGTATTCCTCGAGTGCCTTGCTGAAATCCTGCTGTTTCTGTGTAAGGTTACGTTCGGCCTGACGAATAACCAATTGCTTGCGCACCCAACTGTGAATATAGCTTTGCACCAGCACCACGCTGTCCTTGCGTGCTGTTCCGGCTGGCACAACTCCGCGAATATCCGATTCGTACAGGTACTTGTTGTGCACCCTGGCCACGACTATCCCTTTGGTCGGGTCGGCTAACGGACCGCAGGAAGTGGCCAAAAAAAGCGCCAGCAGGGAATATGCAGCAAGCTGAACCTTCATCAAAAGCGGGCTTTGAGCTTACTTAGCACCTTATTATTAACCTTGACGGGGAATTTGCTCCTGAGTTCAGCCACCCAAATCTTCTCGAGGTGGTTTTGATAATCGGAAGTGATGATTCCACGTGCCTCGTCGAGCGCTTTGGGCTGTGCAGGCAGTAATTCATTGATTCTCACAAAAACAGTATGACGGTCTGCTTCGCTGTCAAATCGAGCTATAACACCAACAACCCATTCCATTTGGTCCACATGACGGTTGTCGCCGTTTTCAAACCTACCGGGCTGTATGCGAACACTTTTCAGCTCACTCTCCTGAATAGCCAGCCTAAGTTGTTCTTCGCTGCCGGCTTCACGCACTATCTTCTCCACGGCTGCAACTTCGTCGGCCGAGCTCACAGTGATGAGGGTTGCTGCTACGCGATCCTTCCACATATAATTATGCTTGTTCTCATCGAAAAATGAATGAAGACCAAGAGTATCCTTCACTGCTTTCGTCCACACCATCCGGTCCTTAAGCTCAAACAACAGAATGCCATCGTGGTATTCCTTCATCAGTGCGGCAAATTCGGGATAACGTTTCTCGAGCCGGGCATCTTCGTAATCCAGAACAGTTTTGGTTACAAACTCATTAAAGAGCTGTGTGCCATAGACTTCAGGCCTTACCCCCTGCTGCGGAACCTGAGCATTTTCGATATGAGCAGCAAACTGTGCTATGGTAAATTGTTTTTTTCCAAGCCGGAACAAGGGGTTTTTGTTTCCGATAAATGGTTTTGAACTGAAGCTGCCCAGGGTAAGTGTGCTGTCGAGTGAGCTGATGAAATGGTTGAGGTTTTTGTCGTTGATTTTGAAGCCAGCTTCGGTTTTGATTCGTTTGATCACTGCTTCTTCGCTCAGCTGGGCGCGGTTGTCGCGGCTCACACGTTCGCGCAGCCGTGGTGCTTCATCTACATAAGTGCCCGGCTTTTCCATGCCATGCAGCTTGATGATGTGCCATCCGTAAATGGTGCGCACCGGAGCGGAAACCTGACCGGGTTGCATGGTTTTTACCGCTGCAACAAACTCGGGCACGATGCGGTTGACTGCAAACTTCGACAACATTCCATCGCGCATGGCCGAACCACGGTCCTCGCTGTATTCTTTTACAGCTTCCTCAAAGGTCATGCCCTCGAGAATCTTTTTGTAAACATAATCGGCCTTTTCCTTCTTGTCGGAAACTTCTTCTTCACCTGCATCCGGATTCACGCTGAAGTAGATGTGTGCAGCTTCGATCTGGCCACTGGCTGGTGTGCGACCAGTAACTTTGATGAGGTGATATCCGAAATCGCTGCGCAAAGGCATCGAAACCTCACCGGGCTTGGTGTTGTAAGCTCCCGATTCGAAAGGATAGACCATATCGAAAACATTGAAAAATCCCAGATCGCCTTTATTGCCGGGCCTGAAGCTGCGCTGGTTGGGGATGGCTTCGCGGTCGCGGGCTGAGGGGTCGTCGGAATATTCTGCTGCAATCTGGCCAAAGTCGACACCCTGCAACACCTTATTGCGAAGGTCCATTACCTTGTTCCATGCCTTGAGTGTGTCCTCGGCAGGCGCATTCTTGTCTACCATAATCAGGATATGACTGGCGCGGATGTCCCATTGAATACGTTCGTAGGCCTCGCGTACCAATTGCTCAGTTACCGCAGGATCTGTAAAATAAGGTTTGGCCAATTGCTTGCGGTATCCGGCAAGTTCGTTGACGAACGAGGAAGCCGTATCGAGTTTTAGTGCACGGGCTTCCTGAACTTTGAGCTTATAGTTGATGAAAAGCTCAAGGTATTCGTCGATCGACTTTTTATCGATCAGTTCGTTCTGCACATTGTTTTTGGTGAAAACGTCCATGAACTCTTTCACGGTTACCTTCTCACTACCTAGGTTTAAAAGCACTTTTTTATCGAGCGACGGCTGCCCGAGAATAAAGCTGTGCAGGGCTAAAAAGCAAAGCAAAAGAACAAGACTGAATGACTTCTTCATATCGATACTTGGTTTTCAGGATTTTCTGCTGTAGTTGGGGGCCTCGCTGGTGATGGTGATGTCGTGAGGGTGACTTTCATAAACACCAGCCGGGGTGATGCGGATAAATTTTGCGTTCCATAAGTCAGCAATGGTGGCTGACCCGGTATAGCCCATTCCTGCCCGAAGTCCACCAATCATCTGATGAACAACTTCGGATAAAGTTCCTTTGTAGGGTACGCGTCCTACGATGCCTTCGGGCACTAATTTTTTTACGTCGTCTTCGGCATCCTGGAAATAGCGGTCTTTCGAGCCTTCCTGCATGGCTTCCAGCGAGCCCATGCCACGGTAGGTCTTGTATTTGCGGCCGTCGAAAATGATGGTTTCGCCGGGGGCTTCCTCCACACCGGCAAAGAGCGATCCTGCCATGATGGAGGAGGCTCCGGCAGCAAGTGCCTTGACGATATCGCCGGTGTAACGAATGCCGCCATCAGCTATCACTGGTATACCAAAGTGCTTGACCGCACAGGCCACATCGTGAACGGCTGTGAGCTGCGGCACACCCACACCGGCAATCACGCGTGTGGTGCAGATCGAACCTGGTCCAATGCCCACCTTAATGGCGTCGGCTCCTGCATCAGCCAGTGCAAGCGCAGCCTCTGGGGTGGCTATATTACCAACCACCAGCTCAATGTTTGGAAACTGTTTTTTGATGCGCTTCGACATATCGATCACTCCCTGGGAATGGCCGTGTGCCGTGTCGACCACCACGGCATCCACTCCGGCATCGATCAGGGCGGTCACGCGCTCGAGGGTGTTGGCGGCAATGCCCACCGCGGCAGCCACCCTGAGGCGGCCAAGCTCGTCCTTGCATGCATTAGGGCGTTCCTTGATCTTGATGATATCTTTGTAGGTGATGAGACCAACTAGCCGGAAATCCTTGTCCACCACCGGCAGCTTTTCGATGCGGTACTCCTGAAGAATGTCAGCGGCCTTTTCGAAATCGGTGAATTCGGTAGTGGTGATCAGGTTGTCTTTGGTCATCACCTCGTGTATGGGCCTGTTCACCTGACGCTCAAAACGCAGGTCGCGGTTGGTTACGATACCTACCAACCTGTTGCTCTTATCCACTACCGGGATGCCTCCGATTCGGTATTCATGCATGATTTTGAGGACGTCGCGCACGGTGGCTTCGACCTGAACGGTGATGGGATTGATGATCATACCGTTTTCGGCTCTCTTAACCCGTTTCACCTCGGCAACCTGCTTTTCGATACTCATGTTTTTGTGCAGCACACCTATGCCCCCTTCCTGTGCAATGGCTATGGCCATAGTGCTATCGGTAACGGTGTCCATTGCTGCCGTAACGATTGGTATTTTCAGACTTATGTTGCGTGAAAAACGGGTGGCGATGCTCACCTCGCGGGGAAGCACCGTGCTGCGGGCCGGCACCAATAGGACATCGTCGTATGTGAGTCCATCGTTGATGAGTTTTTCTGGATCGAAGGCCATGATTGCATCGTTTTGAGGTGCGCAAATGTACGAATTAATCCCTAAGCGGGTGTTCAGGAGCTGATTGACATCTCGCTCAGCTGCATACGGGCTTAACAAAAATTAACGGCTAATGAATCAGATAATAACACGGATAGATGCTTTGGGGTAATCTGATCGCAGTCAGTTCATTTTGTCTCCGAGAAAAAAATTAATTTTCAAGCGATTTCCCGTTTCACACAACTCATTTAATCCTCAATCCAATGCTCAACCGATACATTTCGATGGCATGCAATGGACCGGGGCTAAGTGTTCAGCGATACATATACTCCTTACCGCTGCAAGCCAGATTCCTGACATTATTAAGAACCTTTTTCATATACCGCTTATAGAAAAGATGGGCAAGCAGCCAATTGAGCGGGTAAAATAAAACGCCCTTTGCATAAAGACTGTAGGTGTAAATTATGGTGGTTTCATCCTTTCGGTTGGGTTGCACTTCCCACTCGCCGAAGAATTTGTAAAAGCCCAGCATCCACGACTGAAAATCATATACTTCAATCTTCCAGTATTTATTTTCAATACGCTCCAACACTCTGTCCATCGAAACAAACCCACCTTTTTGAGTAAGGGATGGTGTAGCATATACTTTCTTTGTTGAACCAGGCTGTCCCCAGCTGGCATCATCGGTGGCATGTGTAATGCGGGGCATAAGACCATAGCCTGTGTGCACTTTGGACACATCACTCAACAAAGGGGCTTTGAACGCCCTGTCGAGGCTACAAGGAAATGTAGTTACAACTGTAACTTTGAATTCCATAAACAGTTATCTTTTTATGTGTATCGAGCTTTTGACAATTCTTCTGAGTGATACCCAAAATTAGATGGCCTCCCAGAACTCCCTCAGACTTTTACAGAAAAAACAGGCTCATTTCTGTATGAGTTGCGGCCCAGGAACAAGATTCATCCAACCAATGATGAGTCCGGCAGTCATAAACATAATGAGGCTGTATATGGCCGGACTGATGGTCATGGTGGGATTGTGCAGCAAGGTGGTGCAGATGGCAATGCCCAAAGTTCCGTTCTGAATGCCTGACTCCACGGAGATGGTAATTCGCTGGGCTTTGTTCAGGCCGAGCATGCGGGGCGAAAAATATCCAATGAGCAGCATACTCACGTTTAATGCCAGAGCCACAGGGCCGGCTTGCCGGAACGAACTGCCCAGGATTTCCTTGTCGTTGAGCACAGCGGCCAGAATAACAAGAATGAGCAAGATACCAGACATTATTTTGACCGGCTTGTCCATACGTGCAGCAAACTCGGGCGATTTGCTGCGAATGATCATGCCGATGGCCACCGGCACCAATGTGATAATTATTACCGAAAGCATTGTACGTAACACAGGCAGAGGCACATACTCGCCATGTTGCATGAAATACTGAAGCGAGAAATTGACAATCACGGGTATGGTAAATACCACAATGATGCTCGAAATGGCTGTGAGTGAAATCGATAAAGCAGTGTCGCCCTTCGACAAGTGGGTGATGAGGTTCGAAGTGGGGCCGCCCGGACAGGCTGCCAACACCATGATACCCACGGCGAGTTCGGGAAGACTCATGGGAAAGACAAGCAGCAGCAGAAAACTTACCAGCGGCAACACCACAATCTGATTCAGGATGCCAATGGATACTGCCTTCGGAAATCGGGCAACCCGACGGAAATCGTCAGGCGTGAGGGCCAGACCCATTCCCAGCATAATGAAACCAAGCGCCAGCGGAAGAAATACTTCGGTGAGAAAGGTAGATTCCATAGGTTCAATTTTGGTTGTTGATGAGCATTATAGCATCTGGCAGCCAAATTAGAAACAAAATTGATTCAATAAAAATGCCTCCTAATTTATTAGCCTGCTAACAGTAAGAGGCAAAATAAGATTTCGCCGAAGGCATCTTAATGAGCATGCAATATCAGGAAAATCAAGGATGCCTGTTACCAATTATCCCTGTTTTGCAAACTCTATGGAATGAAGTCCTTTACAGCAGCAAACACCCAGAATACGGTGGGTGTTGCCAAAACCCGCTTCAATCTCAATGAAGTCGCACTCACCGGGGGTTCCACGAAGAAAATTTCGTTGGCGTGCTTTTCGACATAATTCTCGAAAAGCCGCTCATACCAATCTTCCTACCTTCTAGATTCTTCCGATGTAGTAAGGTGCTTACTTACCGCGCCAGTCTAGACCAATTTCAATTCAATTTTCTTTTTAACAGCCTCTGCCAATGCCTCATAACTCATTTTTCCGGGAAAGATCGGCTTCATATACTCTACCGTTATCTTTTTCCAGGGCTTCGGAAAGAACCTGCCGCGTGGAAGTGCTTCGTAGGCGCCTTTGATAGAAACAGGCACGATGGGTACGTTGAGTTCGCTGCTGAGGATGGCAAATGTTTTTTTGAAATCGCCCAGTTGTCCGTTGGAGGTTCGTGTACCTTCGGGAAAGATGATGATGTTGCGCTTGCTTCGGAGCACCTCGGCCATCTTCTGAATGGATTCCTTGAGGTTGTTGTTCAAGTCCATGATAATGATGTTGTTGCGGTTGGCCAGAAACTTAAGCCACGGCTGACGGATATGCTTTTCCTTGGCATAGAAATAGGTTTTGCGGGCCTGACTGTATCGGAGGAATGCAGCAACAAACATTCCGTCGAAAAAGCTTTGGTGATTAGGGGCAATGATGCAGGGTCCTTCGGGAATATTCTCGGTTCCAGTAGCCTTGAATCTGAAATAGATACGAAAGAACACCCTTGAAAACAACATGGCCATCTGTCCGGTAAACCATGTTCGTGGAAGCCTGAGATGTGCTTTCTCCTGCAGTATGCTTCTCCAGTCAACTTTGATATCCTCCATTCTTGTTTTGTTTTCGGCCACCCATTGCGAGAGCGACAGCACCGATCTGAAATCGGCAATTTTATGAGGTTCGGGCGAAACCCCGAAAGATTGCTTCACACACGTATGAAAGCTCACTTTATCAAGCGAATCGAGGCCGCAGTCCATCTCGGGATGATCATGAGGGTGCACCTTAATGGCCTTTTCCTGCTCGATCCATGAGGCAAGCAGGGCATAAACCGGATTATTGACTGCTTTGGCAGGCATTTCGGGTTCGGGTTTCTGTTCAATCAGCTCAGTAAGTTTGAACCGCTGAAGCTTACCCAAACGGGTGCGTGGGAGGTCATGATGAGTCAGGTGCAGCCCCATCAGTTTTTTGTAGGCTGAAACGCGTTTGTTATAGGGTTCGATGACTTCGCGCATCAGGCTATCTTTGAGTGCTTCAGTATCGGGCAGCTGTCCATCCATGTCGGCCACAAGCATCACATGCAGCTGGTCGTTTGTGGCAAAAACCCCGCAATCCTTCACCAGGGCCGATTTCATCAGTTCGTCCTCGATTTCAGCAGGATTGACATTTTTACCATTCGAGAGGACGATGATCTCCTTCTTCCGTCCGGTAATGTACAGGTAACCATCCTGATCCAGATAACCAAGGTCGCCCGTATAAAGCCATCCATCCTTCAGCACTTCGGCCGTTTCGTCCGGTCGGTTGTAGTATCCCAGCATGATGTTGTCGCCTGCTGCTGTAATTTCGCCTTCCACAATACGTATGCTGGTGCCGGGCATGGCTTCGCCCGGCGATCCGATACGTACCCTGCCTGGGCGTGTGAAAGTAATCATTGGAGCAGCTTCGGTCATGCCATAGCCCTCAAGCACTTCAAAACCAAGAGTTTTAAAATCGCTGCCGACGGCGGGATCGAGGGCTGCCCCACCCGACACCAGATTTTCGACTGCCCCTCCAAGCTTGCGGTGCACCGCCCCGAATACCTTGCGCGAAAAGGCTTTGGAGTTCAACACTCTGGCAATACCAAACAAGGTTCGGGCAACGAAACTCTTATTCACCTTATCCATAATACCCTTGCGGATGGCGGCATACAAACGTGGAACCCCTATGATAATCGTAATCTTGTTATTCTGAAGCGTAGCCATGATGTCTTCGATTAGCATGGAGGGGCTGATAGCCACCATAGCGCCCACATAGAGCGGACAAATCAATGTCCCCATCAGCGGGAAGATGTGATGCAGAGGCAACAAAACCAGCACCCTTGAGTCAGCATGGTAAATAAGTATGTGGTCCGAAACCGCACGAACGTTCTGCAGTAGGTTTTTATAGCTCAGCACCACACCTTTGGGGCTTCCTGTAGTGCCAGAAGTATAGATGATTACTGCCAGGCTTTGCTCATCAATCTCCGGCATTCCTAAAGGATGGCCTTGCAGCAAAGGCTTTTCCCCGCACTCATCAATTAAGGCTATCCTGATGATCAGGCCGGTCAGGGCCATGGCTTCTTCAACAAGATTTTTGGTTTTGGCACTGCAAAAGATGATCGCCGGCCTGCTGTCGTTGATGATATATGCCAGCTCGGATGCTGCTGAAAGATAATCTACAGGGATTGCTACTGCCTTTTGTTTCCAGATGGCATAAAATGCGTAAATGTAGGCCGGTCTGTTTTCGGAAAAAATTATGGCATTTGTTCCCTCACTGAGCGGATAAGCATTAGCAAACTGATCGATACGAAGTAACAGTTGTTCATAGCTTATTGCATCGCTGCCGTATTTAATGGCTGTTCTGGAGCCGTGGTTTATTAGCATAAAAAGAAAGTGTTTCGCAATTTACAGCTGGAATACCGGAGTAGAATTTAATAAAAAACCAGGGTCGGAGGGGTGAGAATGTTGTTAATTTCCCTGAGTGCCGGTTTCGTCCGTGCAAAGATAGGCTGTTTTAGACTGTGGCCACTCATGATGCAAGACTTGTTGGAATAAACTCCGGCGCAGGTACCAAAAAACAGCCGGCTTAAATATATTAATCACTAATGTGGCACTATCTGGATTTTCGGTCAACCATAGATGGCAGAACAGACATTGGGTTTTTATACTCATTCACTTTTTACCTCAAAAACCAGGGCATAGCTAACCTTGGCGCTGTCGGGCAAACTGATGAAGTAGCGATGCCGGTTGGTTTTCACTTCCAGATCAGCGGAAAGCCCCAGTAGTCGGACTTTTTTCGCCATTTTAATAAACTCTGCCGGCATTTCGATGGTTATAGGCGTTGCCTCATTTTCTTCGAGCAGGTAAAAAGCATAGCGCGTTTTGCCATCTTTGCTTTGGGTAAAGCCCCAACGACCATTGTGATAGGGGAAAAGTGGTTTGGTTTTGTAGATTGCCTGGGCGTTGGTACTTGTCCACTGGCCTATTTCCTTGAGCTTATCGTACACCTCGGCGGGCATTTCGCCGGTACGGTCGGGCCCAATGCCCAGCAACAGGTTTCCACCTTTGGCCACAAACTTCACCAAAGTATGTATGGCCCAGGCTGCCGACTTGTAATGCTCACGATCGCCTGTATGATACCAACTGTCGCATAGCGTGATACAACTTTCCCAAGGATAAGGCGGTATGGTTTCCGGTATTTGCTGTTCGGGGGTTCGGTAATTCTCAAACTCGCCATGAACCGTGCTATCTACGATGAGCAGACCGGGTTGTTCGCTTCGCGCCATGCGGGCTATCCCAAGCATATCGCTATCCTGAATCCATTGGTTTTGACCCAGCCATGGCCGGGTTTCTGTGGTGAGGGTTTCGGCAGGTCGCACCCAGCCACCATCAAGCCAGAGGGTGTACACCTCGCCATAATCTGTCATGACCTCCTGCAACTGATTGAATGTAAACTCCTTAAATCGTTGCCAGCGCTCAGGGTATTTTTGAGGATCATAGTTCACGTTGCGATCGAATACCGCAAAATATGGCCACCAGTAATCATCACTATGCCAGTCGGCTTTGCTGAAATACACCCTTATGCCCATCCCCTGCTGCCTGAATGCCTTGAATACCTCAGCCGAAATATTGCTTTGCGGATGATTTGCGAATCTGCTCTGGGGGTCGGTGATCTTGTATTCGGTATATCGGGTGTCGAACATACAAAAGCCATCGTGGTGCTTAGTCGTAAAAACCAGATATTTCATGCCTGCCTTGCTGCAAGCCTCAGCCCAGCGCTGCGGGTTTAATTGTTGCGGGTTGAAGTTGTACCTGATTTTCTCCTACTCCCACACATAAGTTGAATAGTCGTGGGCATAAGGGCCACGGCGCTCACACCACGGCTCGTCTTAAGGGCACAGACTCCAGCTTTCAACGATGCCCCATTCGCTGTATGAGCCCCAATGAATAATCACGCCAAATTTCCAATCCTGCCATTCATGAAGCTTTTTGCTCACCTGCGGATCGGAAGGCCATTGATGTTCCTGATCTGATTCAGGCTTTGATGGTGAGTGGCAGGCTTCAACAACAAGCAGCATGGCTAACAGGAATGGCAAGACATTTTTCATAACTCAACATCAGTTATTTAATCAACTACATTAAGTACAATACGCTGACGGATATCTTTGGATGAGGCCCCAATTATAAGGCGGAATGTGCCTGGTTCGACCACCTTTCGCATTTCCAGATCATACATGGAGAGCATCTCGGGGGTAATTTCAAAACTCACCGTTTTGCGCTCACCAACTTTCAGATGGATGCGCCGAAATGCCTTGAGCTCGCGTACGGGCCGGGCCACCGAAGCCAGTTCATCGCGCACGTAAAACTGCACCACCTCGTCGCCCGCCATTTTGCCCAGATTTTTAACCGTTAAAGTCAGCAATGCCGTGTCGTTTTTTTTGGATCGAACTTTTGGACAACCTGATATCCGAATACTCAAAACTTGTATAACTCAGCCCGAATCCGAAAGGGAAAAGTGGCTGTCCGGTAAGATTCAAATAATCATCACCCCTGCCTGTTGGCTTATGATTGTACACCAGAGGCAGCTGCCCTTCAAAAACAGGCCATGTTATAGGAAGGCGGCCGGCAGGGCTATAATCCCCGAACAAAATCCCGGCTACTGCCACTCCTCCAGCCTCTCCCGGATACCAGACATTAACAATGGCTCCGGCCTTATCCATCCAACTGTTCATGGTGATGGCACTACCTCCCACAAGCAGCACAACAACGGGTGTTCCGGTCTGCTCCACCTTGAGTATCAGCTCTTCCTGACGGCCGGGCAGGTTGAGGTAAGCCCTGTCGCGAAACTCTCCTTCCTCGATGCCAACCGCTACAATAGCCAGATCGCTGTTGCGGGCAAGTGTCACTGCTTCATCCATCTGCCGTTGCTTTGCATCATCAATGCCAACATCCCACACAAGGCTGAACCACGCATTACCCACCGGTTCGTAATACTCTATGAGCAGATCGTATTCCCGTTCCTTTTTGAATGTGAACGCTTTGAGCTCAACATCTCTGCCTCGCTTAATCCAATTGTCAATAAGTACTTGCCCATTGATGCTCAGGCGATAGCCATCGTTCCCATCGATACCAATATTATAGGTGCCAGACACAGGCGCAATCAGTTTACCGGTCCAGCGTACCGACCAGAAATCGTAGTTGAGTACCTCAGGATCGGTGCCAAACAAAGTCCATTGGAAATTGATCTGGCTATCGATTCTGGTCAATACCGGCTTGCCCGAGAAGTTGATATTGTCGAATTATTCGCCTATGATTCCCGGCTGTTTCACTCCATTCAGGGTGCAGCACAGGGCTTCGGCGGGCACCGCGTGATATAAAGCTGTTTCGCGCTGGGAGCCCTTACTGTATTTCACTTCAACCTTATTTCCGGCGCGAGCTCTGATGCCTTCGAGCAGGCTGATATTCTCGTTACCGTGGCCACTGTAGCCGCCAAGACGGCCCTCTGAGGCATCAGGTCCGATCACGGCAATCGACTTGATTTTCCCCGAGATGGGCAGAATTTCTCTTTCATTTTTTAATAGTACGACTGATTCTCTGGCGGCTTCAACAGCAAGCCTGCGATGATCCGTATGACCGTTGAGGCGCGTTGCTTCGTCTGCATCAACGTATAGATTTTCGAACAGGCCCAGCTCAAATTTCTGCCTGAGCACCCGCTCAACGGTGGCATCGATAAGCTCGGGTGCCAGACTTCCATCCAGGAATGGAGGGGCGAACAAATGCTGATGCACGAAGCTGGTCTAGAAGATCACATCGAGCCCTGCTTCTATCGATTTTTTTGTGGCCTCGGGGTAATCAGCCGCAGAAAAATGAAGCACATTGGCACCACCAGTATTTCCGGCATCGGAAATTACAAGCCCCTTAAAACCCCACTCTTTTTTGAGCACGGTATTCAACAGCCAATGGTTTGCATGGCTTGTCGAGCCATCAAAGCTGTTATAGGCAGCCATGAGCGAACGGGCTCCTCCACGTTTCAAACAGGCTTCGAAAGGGGGAAAATGCAATTCGCGCATCAGTCGTTCGTTCAATTGAATGGGGTAGCTGTCGCGTCCGCCATCGCCATGGTTGGCTATAAAATGTTTGGGGGTGGTAATCACTCCCATCTTCTCGAAGGCCTTGGTGTAGGCCACACCCATTTCGGCAGCCAAAAACGGGCATTCGCCATAAGTTTCCTCGGTGCGGCCCCAACACACATCGGTGGCAATATTCACCACTGGCGAAAGTACCTGCCGGATGCCCCTTGCCTTGGTTTCGGTGGCAATGGCCGTGGCCACCTTGTCCATAAGGTCGGTGTTGAAAGTAGCCGCCAAGGCTATGGCTTGCGGAAAAGCCGAGGCACCGGTTCGCACCAAACCGTGCAGGGTTTCATCAAATGGAATGATGGGGATGCCAAGGCGGGATTCCTCCACAAAAAATCGTTGTATCTCGTTGATTTTCAATGCGTGATCGCGGGCAGCAATACCTGCATTGTAATTAAGCAATTGTCCGACGGCCTGAGAGTTCTGCCCACTGGCGTTGATCTGGAAACCAAAAATGCCCGCTTTATATTTTGTTGTTTCCTCTTCCAGTTCACCGGAAATCATAAACAACTGACGGAATTTTTCTTCAGGGGTCATTCGCGACAGCAGGTCTTTAACTCTTTCATCTACTGGCAGCTCCGGATTCCTGTATGGCTGACAAAATGCAAACTGCGTGCTGAAATGCAATTGAATGATTAGGAGAAAATGTTTCATTAAGCGTATCCTTTAAATTTTATCGCACCACAATTTCATCCACAAACACCCAGGAACCCCCACCTGCCGAGGCGTGCCAGTCGAAAAGTTTCAGTGTTCCCCGCAGCTCGAATTTCACGAAACGAAACTTTTTGTTAGTCAACCGAAACCGGAACAATAGGTTAACGTCTTCGTAGCGTTGATCTCCATCAACCATTTGCTTACCGATGTTGTAGTAATCTTTTCCATTGTCCGAAATGAGGCAAGCTACGGACATGGGGTGCAGGATCTAGCTTTTTGGATCGTACAAGGTGCTGATTTCTATCACATTAGCGGACACCACATTATCAAGGTCAAGCACCAGCGAAAAATCAGCAGCTTCCCAGCCCAGCCATTGCACTTTGAAATCATTCGCGCCACGTACCCCATTGGTAAGCAAGCCAAGATCGCCCCGGCTGTATTTTGCAGCAGGCAAAGAGTCAGCAGTCACCTTTTTTTTAAAGGCCTTGTTACCTTGCACCTACACATCGACAAACCGGAGTGTGGAATGATAATACTGCCCGACTGTAAGACCTGACTCATTCACATAAGCCGATTTGATTTTCCGGCCGGTTTGATGAAACTTATCCAATGTTTCGAGCAAGGAATTGCTAGGGCTGTAATCATTACGTGTAGCCTCGTACCAGCCGCGTGGCCCGAACATATCGGCCTTGCCGATTTCCATCATCGCGTACTGCAATGGCATACGGGCGGTTTGCACGTGTATCAGAAACCCGGGCATGGTTGCAACGGCCTTCTCAGCATTGTCGAAATAAACATTGTATTGCTCCACATTGGCAGCCAAGAGAAAAGAGTGCTGGTGATCAGCAGGCGGCCCATAGATATCCAGCCATTCGCCTGTTTTCAGGATTTCGTGTTGCAAATGCTCAATATATTTCCTGATCCAGACACCAGCCGGACCATAGTAAGCCTCTGTAAATTCATATATCAGCGAGGGCACGTCAGCACCGGGGTTCCAGAGCAGTTTGGCCAGCAGCCACGATTTCAGCTCGGAAAACTCGTGCCCGGCACCAGTATTGGGTTGCTGAAAATGCTCCTTTACACCATGGTTACAAAACAACTGAATATTCGGCTGCAGGGTATGTAAATTGGGAAAAGGGCTGATGTGGTGGGCATAATTTACGGTATAGTCCCACAAAAAAATGTGTATGCTGATCTTGCCCCAGGCCTGCAGGTCAGTTAAAAACGAAATACTCCACGGGTCCTGATCAATTGACTGACTACAATTCAGTTCGATGGTGCATAGCATGATCTGCACATTTTCGCGGGGTTTTGTAATGGCAGGAGCCGTTCGACTATACTGATAAGCAAGCGTTGAGATGACTTTATCGGGAAAATTAGCTGCCACACGGTTCACAAAACGAATCGTGGGGCCCGATGCACTTTTTTCTTCTTCGATAATTCTGGCGCAGTTTTCGCACTGGCAATAGGAGTAGTTGTCATTCTGGCTGACCGACCACACTTTTTTTCAGTCTGCATCTGCATCTCGCTCGTCAGTTTTGAGACAACCAGATTAAACACTTCTTCGTTCGAAAGGCAAAGTTGGTCGATCATGCTTATGCCATTCCGGAGGGCAAAGTATTCAAACTTTGCACTAAAATATTGCTGCCACGGAACAAGGCGATGGAAAGTATGCACAAAATATCCTTTAGCAAACATATCGCCGATGTCGTGCAGGCGATGAAAATCCTTATAGTTCTGATCGTTGATGAAAGCCCCATGCACATTCCGGTAAGTATTGGGTGAGGCATCTGAAATCAGAAGTTCCGGAATCGCAATATCCTTTGTTTGCGGTATCACAACGAATTGCGGGCTATAGTATTTGATGCCAAGGTATCGCTCCAGCAATTCGCTTACACCATAAATACAACCCCTCCCATTGCCACCTTCGATGAAAAGAGTGCCCTGGCTCGATTATATACGGAACCCGTCGTCAGCGTTGATATCCTGATTTTTTCCGGATATATATCGCCGGATATGAGCTGTTTGTATCCTTATATTCGACAGGCAGATCGCAACCAGAGGTTTTTCTTATGTGATCTGCAAGGAAACCGGCAGCTCTGATTTCTTCGGGAGAGGCTTGTTGCGGGATGACGATTTTGTGATGGCTTTGCCCGTTTTTAACCAGCTGAACAGCTTTGGGCTGACGGCACGAAAATGCCAGCAAAAGCAAGCAAACTATTTGAAAAAACGAAGCTTTCATTGCGCTGGAAATATATAATACAGCCTCAGCCAGTTCAGTTTCATAAGGCTAACTTACTAGAATTTCTCAAATTTCAGCTTATGTATTATTTGCTTTTGTTTGGCACCGGTGTCGCACTTGTGGAGCGCGAAGGAGAAAAATAATCGAAACAGGACCTGAGCTGCTGCAATACCAACCCAAAAGCCTAAGGGTTTATGCCACAAGATAGTGCGTGGGTATGCATCGCAAAGAACGGGAGTTTTTTCATGGGGTGAAAAAAATCCCCGCCTTTGAAAGAATGACGGGGATTTTACTCTTATGTGTCCGGGATTAGGCTTCAGCCAGCATTCTGAGTTTGGTTTCGAGCACTTTAAGGTCGTTTTTGGCTTTGTTGATCTTCTTTTCGTATTCGAGGCGCATCAACTCGCTCTGTTTGCTGCTCGAGAAGAAACCTACGTTGTTTTCGAGGGTTTTGATCTCGTCGCGCAGCTTGGTAATTTTCATATTGAGTTGCGTACGCTCGCGGCGGATGCGATCGGGGTCATCGGGTTCGTCGCGCATGCTTTTGACAGATTCGCGGATGCGGGTGTTAACCTTTTCTTGCTCAGTGAGTTTCATGCGGTCGAACAGCTTGTCGATCTCTTTCCGGAATTCGGCGTAAATGCTGTCTTTTACCGACATGGGTACATGGCCGATTTCGGTCCACTGACGCTGAATGGCTTTCAATCCGTCAAGATTGGCAGTGCGGTCGGCGCTCACTTCAAAGGTTCGTACTTTTTCGATGAGTTCCTGTTTCATTTTGAGGTTTTCTTCTTCGCGTCCGCGCATATTGCCAAAGTGTTCGGACTTGCGTTCGAAAAATTTGTCGCAGGCCGAGCGGAAGCGCTTCCAAATCTTGTCGGAGTCTTTGCGTGGCACGGCCCCAATCTTTTTCCATTCTTCCTGAAGCACTTTGAGTTGCTCGGTAGTTTTGCGCCATTCGGTGCTTACCGAAAGGGCTTCGGCCTGGGTGCAGAGATCGCGCTTGCGGTTAAGGTTTTCGAGCTGCTGTGCCTTGACGCGGGTGAAGTACTCTTTCTTAAGCTCAAAGAAATTGTCCATGGCTGCCTTGAAGCGTTTCCAGACAGCATCGTTTACGTCTTTGGCTGCCGGTCCAACCTGACGCCATAGTTTGAATAGCTCACTGATTTCGTCCGATTTCTTCATCCATTCGCTGATGCTTTCGGCTGGTTCGGCCGAGAGCTCTTCGGCTTTAACGCAAAGGGCTGCCTTGTCGTCGTAGTTTTTCTGCTGGACTTCCTGAATGCGGGCGTAGTACTCTCGTCTGTTGGCATTTATCTTGTCGGTGGCAGTGCGGAAACGCTCCCAGATCTCATCCTTCTTGTCCTGAGGCACTGGTCCGATTTCCTTCCACTCTTCATGAAATTTCTGAAGCATCTTGAAAGCCTTGACGAGCGATTCCTCAAAAACAAGCTCTTCCACCTTCTCGCAAAGCTGAATCTTGGCCTCGAGGTTCTTTTTCATGTCGAGGTCGCGCAGTTCGCGGTTAATCTTCACCTTGTCGAAGAATTTTTCCACAAGGAAGTGGTAGCTATTCCAAAGGTTTGTGATCTCGCCGGCCGGAACTTGTCCGATGCTGCGCCATTTGTCCTGCAATACCCGAAACTCATCGTAGGTCTTCTTGAGGGTTTCTTCCGAATTGATGAGCGTTTTCAGTTCCTCCAGTATGGCATTCTTGGCAGCCAGGTTTTCCTGCTTTTGCTTCTCGATCTGCTCATTCAATCTGGCCTTGTTTTCTTTGTATTTGTTAAAGGCCGCCTTGTATCGCTGCTCCAACGGATCTTCGGTATGTGCAAACGAATCACGTTCGCCACCATCGTTAATAAACTGTTCAAGTTCACGCTCCACATCTTCCCTGTTGAGCTTCATGAAAAACACCTTGATGGCGGCTACCTTGACCTTTATTCTGGCAACTTCCGGTTCCTGAACGGTTTCCTCGAGCAGTTCAACAAGCTGAAGTTTGTTTAGAGATGCAAAATCATGCTGAACAAGGTCTTCCTCTTCTTCTTCGTCATGGGCTTCAAGGTGAAGTTCCTCAACCTCAGCCAGAACAGTCATATCGCCTTCAGAAACATCATGTGGCACAGTTTCTTCCACCGGGTTTGCAGCGGGTTCACCAACATCTGTTGCCGATTGTGATGTTTCACCGGCAGGCAATTCAGCGACTTGTGCAGCGAGCTCACCTCCTGTTTCGGCCTGCACATCGGCTTCTGCAACAGGCATTTCTTCTGTTGGGACGGGCAGATCGACCATTGGATGGTTGCTGCTGATAAGTTGAAGGATTTTTTCTTTTTCGACCTCATTAATAAGGACTTGCTTGTCCTCGGCAGGAGTTTGCGTCTCAACTACAACAGCTTCCGTCAAGACGGAGGCTTCGAGGGGCTGCACCTCCGAAGCATTCTCTGCTTCGGTCGCGGGGTTCAGTTTTTCGGGTTCCATTACACCAAATATATTAAACGGTTTGTTTATTGCCATGCACATAAAATGCGCGGGAAGGGTTCATTTGCAAGGGCTGCAAAAATAGCAATTTATTAGAAGTTTGGTATTTGAGTAATTTTTGGATATTTACGACTTCAGGCGAATTCGAGGGACTGCTCGAGATCGGCAACAATGTCGTCCACCTCTTCAATACCAACCGACAAGCGTATTAGTCCGTCGGTAATGCCACCTGTCAGTCTGGCTTCTGCCGAAAGCTTTGAATGTGTCATGCTGGCTGGATGCTGAATAAGGGTTTCGATGCCCCCTAGCGAAACAGCAAGCAAGGCCAGCTTCACGCTGTTCATCATCCGTTTGCCGGCTTCAAGGCCACCAGCTAGTTCAAAACTGATCATGGCTCCGGGGCCTCTCATTTGGCGAAGCCCAAGCTCATATTGCGGATGCGAAGGCAAACCGGGAAACAGTACCCAGCTAACTTTGGGGTGTGCGTCGAGGTATTCTGCCACTTTTTGGGCACTCTGCTGTGCCCGTTCGATACGCAGGCCCAGGGTCTTCAATCCACGACGTGTAAGCCAGGCCTGGTGCGGATCCATGTTGAAACCCATGTTTACCATCACGGGGCGTATACGGTCGTAAAGTTCTTTGTTACCGGCTACAATCATTCCGGCAACAATATCCGCATGTCCATTAATGAATTTAGTCATCGAATGCAGCACTATGTCGGCTCCCAGTTCCAGAGGCTTCTGCAGATAGGGGCTGCAGAAAGTGTTGTCCACACAAACCGGAATGCCATGCTTATGGGCAATGGCCGCAACGGCAGCAATATCGGTGATGCCTATGGTAGGATTGGAAGGGGTTTCGAGATAGATCAGGCTGGTTTCGGGTCGAATCGCAGCTTCTACATTTACCGGATTGGTGGCATCAACAAAAGTGGCTGTAACCCCGAAGCGTGCGTACAGGCTTTCGACGATTCCGCGCGTTGGACCATAAAGCGCATTGTGTGCCACTAGGTGTTTGCCCTGCTCGAGGAAGGTAAGGTAAACCGTATTAACTGCAGCCATGCCCGAGCTGAGGGCAATTCCACCATAGCCTTTTTCGAGCTTTGCCACAGCCTGTTCCAGCTCGGCAATGGTGGGATTGCCAATGCGGGTGTAGATATATCCTTTGTCCTCACCTGCAAAGCAGCGGCCACCATGATCGGCATCCTCAAAGGCAAAGGTTGAAGTCTGGTAAATGGGCGACACCGCACTAAGCATGGCATCGTGGCTCTTGCCGGCATGAACAGCCAGCGAGTTGAATCCTAAATCGTCGTTGTGCATGTTTTCAGAAAAAGAATGGCGTGAAGCCAGTAGCTTCGAGCCGTAATTACTTCAAAATGACAATATTACACCTTCCCGTTCAGAATGGCCAGAAATTGTTGTCGTACCACACCTGCTCCTTTAGATCCTCGTTGAGCTTGTGTAGTAGGTGGTGGTGACCCCGCTCCCAATCGGCCAACATAGCATACATGGCCTTCTCGTTAGGGTCGATCGACTCCTGGGCACGTGTGGCATACACTTCGATTGCCCTGTTCTCGAAGTCGATGGCTGCCGAGATAGCAGCCGCTTCGAAACTTGCGGCCGAAATCTGTTGCTTAATCTGTTCTGTCAGAATGCGCTCCACTTCCGAATCATCGTGATGCTCAAAATTTTCGGGCTGAAGGAAGGAATTGGTTTTTTCGTAATGCGAAAACTGACGCGACAAAAACTCCACATGGGCATCTTCCTCCTCAGCCATTATTTCGAAAATTCGTTTTGCTGCCGGACTCTGCGTATTGCGGGCCACCTGGGTATAAAAGGCTTTGCCCCGACGCTCCAGCAAAATAGCTGTCTTCAGGATGTCGGTGGCTTTGTTGTGTTGACTCATGGATATCTGTGATTTAAAGGAGCAAATATAAGTTTTTAGGTGGTGAGCCCATTTGCGCTGGTCCTTTTTTTACATTTGTTACCCATGAATCCATCTGGCAGCATAGCGATACAAGTTCCCGAATGCCTTTTGCGGCTGTTCAAAGCTTACACCGGCAGACACCCCGAACACCTTGTCCCGTTGGCACGAAGCGGATCGGCGCGAAGGTACTTCAGGTTACAAAGCTGGGATGTTAGTCTCATAGGCACCTTCAACCCTGACAAGGCTGAGAATCTGGCTTTCAGGCATTATTCCGGGGTGTTCAAAAGCTCGGGTCTTCCAGTACCCGAAGTGTATGCAATGAATCGTAACCGGACTTGTTACCTGCAGCAGGATCTGGGTGACGAAAGTCTTTACAATCTGGTTCAACAACATGGTGGGATGCAGCATGCTGGGCCGGAACTGATTGATCGCTTCCGGCAAGCCTTGTCGCACCTTGTTGTTTTTCAGCTGGTAGCGCACAAATCCATCAATTATCAAAAGTTTTCGTTTGCTGGCCAGCGTTTCGACAAGGCTGCCATCCTAGATGATTTGCAGTACTTTCGCCACTTTTTTCTTAAGGTGCATCCAGAGCTTCAATACAACGAAAAACGTCTGCTGCGCGACATGGATCGCTTTGCGCGGCGATGTGCTTCGGCGCCCTTGGACAGCTTCATGTACCGCGACTTTCAATCGCGTAATATAATGATATTCAACAATATGAATTACTATATCGATTTTCAGGGTGGCCGGACAGGCGCCTTGCAATACGATGTAGTTTCGTTGCTCTGGCAGGCACTGGCCGGGTTTAGTAAATCGCAACGTGACGCACTCATTACCGGCTACAAACATGATCTTGCAATGATAAACCCTGCTGTTGCCAATGTTTTCGACACTTACATGCCACTCTTTGTCCATCTGAGGCAAATGCAGGTGCTGGGCGCTTATGGACTGCGAGGCATCTTGCAGCGCAAGGCCCACTTTCTGAAAAGTATTCCTCATGCTGTAAGATCTGTGACCAATAACCTTATCCACTATCCCCTGCCCGAAGAATTTACCGAACTGAAATCCGTTTTGTTCGCCCTTGCGCAACTCGAAACCAAATACCCGGATGTCGTGCGCAGCGAAGCAAAAGCTCTGGTTGTTGACATTTATAGCTTCTCGTTTCTGCAAGGCGGTATTCCGGCCGATACCAGTGGTCATGGTGGGGGTTTTGTGTTCGATTGCAGGCTGCTGCCTAACCCCGGTCGCGAAGAACGCTTCCGAACGCTGACCGGACGTCATGAAAAGGTGATCTCATATCTTTCGGAAAGCCTTGAAGTGCAGAACTTTTTATCCTTGGCCAGCCAACTCATCAGGCAGGCTGTTGATGAGTACACAAGGCGTGGGTTCAACAGCCTGAGCATTGGATTCGGCTGTACAGGCGGTCAGCACCGCTCGGTATTTTGCGCCGAAACCATCACCAGCCAATTTTGCAATCTATACCCGAATGTGCAGTTCAGGCTGCGACATTACAATCTGGAGAATTGACAGGCGATGGGAAAAAAACTTTGCGACAGCGAAAACAAGAAAAGAAAAGATACTGGCAAGGCCAAGTTCGTGTGCGAATCGTGTAAAATGAAGTCGGACGACAAGGACAAGCTGTGCAAACCTGAAAAACGATGACCGAAAGCTGCAAAGCTGCCATGATTCTGGCTGCTGGATTAGGCACACGTCTGGGTCGCCTTACACAAAACCGCCCGAAGGCTTTGCTCGAAATCAATGGAAGAAGCCTAATGGAGATTAACCTTCGGCGACTTGAATCGCTTGGATATGAATATATTGTGTTAAATACCCATCATTTTCACGATCAAATTGAAGCCTTTTTAAGCACTTTCAGTAGCCGAATGACCATCCGAATATCTCACGAGCCTGATCAGCCATTGGAAACCGGGGGAGGCCTGTTGAAGGCTTTGCCTTGGCTCGAAGGGCAAGGGCAGGTGCTCGTCCACAATGTGGATGTGGTTACCGATATAGACTTTGACCCATTGCACAATATGTTGAGACTGCCCTCAACACCAGCAGTCCTGGCTGTGAGCAACAGGCCTTCTGCCCGTCGCTTGCTCTTCGACGAGGACTATTGTCTGGCCGGTTGGAAAAATACGCTCACTGGCGAGGTACGTCAGGTGCCCGGCAGGTCAATAAAACACAGCCTTGCGTTTTCTGCCATATCATGTGTTAATCCAATGTATTTCAAATCATTCGAAGTGAGGAGTGTGTCGCTGGTCGATCTGTTGCTTTCGCTGGCTGAAACACATGAAGTAAGAGGTGCCTTAGCCCCTTACAGCTACTGGCACGATTTGGGAAAAGCAGAACAGTTAATGGAAATTGAGGCATCGCTGAAAGAAAAATTTTTCTGAGATGAGCCTGATCGAGAAACTTAGCATTGAATTGGGGAAGTTGCCTGCATCCACCCTGAAAAAAATGACTATCGTATTCCCAAACCAAAGGGCAGGTTTGTTTTTACGTCGCCAGCTAACTGCCAGTGCATCAAAGCCAATGTGGCTGCCCGAGATGCTTTCGGTGGAGGAGGCTTTTTCGCGATGGAGCGGTTATGCTGTGGCCGACAACCTGACGCTGATCCTTGAGTTGATCAAACAGCAGCTTGGTCAGGGGGACTCCGCCGGATTTGAGGCAGCAGCATTTATTGGTCACGCCCGGCAGATGGCCGTCGATTTCGACGAGATCGATCATTGCCTCGCCAAACCTGAGGACGTATTTCATGCGCTCAGCGATGCCAAAGCCGCTGAAATATGGCACCCTGACGGCAGTCCCCTCAGCACTTACGAAACGGCATACCTCGATTTTTTCAGGTCTCTGCTGTCCTACTATCATTCGTTGAAAAAAACCATGATGCAGCGTGGATTGCTATGGCAGGGCGGGATTGCTGCTATGCTGGCTTCGTGGGACGAAAATCAATGGAAAAAGGTGTTGAATGATAGCGAAGTATGGTTTGCCGGCTTTAACGCGCTTACCCCAGCCGAAGAAAAAGTGATGACTACCCTCTGCGCTGCAGGAAAAGCAAAGATGTTCTGGGACCTCGATGAATATTATATTAATAACGGACAATCAGTGCAGCATCAAGCCGGAACAGCCATGCGAAGTTTTATGCAGCAGCATCCTGAGTTGGTGGAACATTGGATAGAAAACAAACTAACAACGCAGGCAAAGAAAATAACGGTTGTTTCGGCTACAGGAGCTGTTGCTCAGGCCAAAGCACTGGGTGTCTTACTGATGCAACAAAAGCCCGATGAAACAACAACCGACGAGGCCATAGTGCTGGCCGACGAAAAGCTCCTCGAACCCGTACTCAATTCACTGCCCGAGGGTATCGAAAACGTAAATCTGACTATGGGATATCCTTTGGCATACAGCCCATTATTTCAACTGACGGAAAAAGTAGCCGGTCTTGCAGTGTATAAAACAAGGGGCAGTAAAGCTTTACTTCCGTTGATTATCATTATTGACATATTGCATAATCCTTTGGTTATAGGCGCCTCAGATGGTAACCTTGGCAGTTGCTGCAAAAATCTCGCACTTAAGCTGGCCTCCGATGGCAGCAGCTATGTTTATCCGGAAAGGCTCGAATGGCATCTGAAAACATTGCCTGAAGCCTGCAGACAATTTGTCGGGCAGTTACTGTCGCTGCGCAATTGTAAAGCCTCCAAGCTTCCGATCGCCATAATCAACTGGCTCAATTCGCCTGGATTACTTGATTTATCGGACGACTTTACTTTACGGCATCGTGATGAGTTAACGCGATTGCTCAACCGACTGGCTGTGGCACTTGAAACATCCAGTCTTGAAACACGTGATGCAATACCCTTACTGATCAGACATTTGGGACAAAATGCACGTATCAAGCTGAGTGGCGAACCCCTGAAAGGACTGCAGGTGATGGGTATGCTCGAAACACGCAATCTGGCGTTCAGACGTGTGCACCTGCTCTCGGCCAACGAAGGCAGTCTGCCAAGCACAAATAACAATCTCTCGCTTATTCCGGCCGACATTCGCCGGCATTTCGGTCTACCGCTCCGCAACGAGAAAGATGCCATTGCTGCTTTTCATTTTTATCATCTGCTTCAACATGCCGAGGAGATCATTTTCTATTACAATACTGAAGCCGATGAGCTGGGTGGTGGCGAAATGAGCCGGTTTCTGCTTCAGGTGAAGCACGAGCTGATGCGGGCAAATAAAAATATCAGCTGGGAAGAAACTGCATTTAATCCGCCATTGCCAGCCGCATTGGGAGAGGTCAAAATTGAAATCCCTAAAAACGAGGCCGTTCGGCTTGCCATTGCAAAAAAAGCCGAACAAGGACTCTCTCCCTCCGCAATAAGCCGCTGGTTTGTTTGCAGCCTGCAATTTTATCTTGGCGAAATCCTCGGGATTAAAGAGAAACCTGCGCCCGGCGAGCTTCCCGGCTACAATGTTACAGGAACTATCATTCATAATGCCATTGAAAAAATATACAGCCCATACATCAACAAACCCTTGAGCAAGGCAGCTCTCGGTGATATGGAACAAAAGCTTGATGCGGCTGTGGACGAAGCCTTCGAAAAAGCCCTACCAGGAGTATCCACAAGCTATGGCCGAAATGCCCTTCTTTATGCCATCGTAAAAACCATGGTACTGCGTACCATTGACTTTGACCGTAAAACGCTCGACAGTGGCAGGCAGATTACTTTGCTTCAGCAGGAAAATAAGCTTAGTACTGATATTGCCACTCCAATGGGAACCCTGAGGCTGAAGGGATTCCCTGACCGTATTGATTCCGATGGCGAAAAGATCCGCATAATTGACTACAAAACAGGCTGGTTTGAAGCAAAAATGCTCCAGACCGAAGACATTCAGAGTTTAACAGACCCCGCCAGAAAATATGCGTTTCAGCTCGCCTGCTATGCATTGATGGTAAGCAAATCAGCTGAGCTGAGCAGCAAATTGCCCACCGCTGGTTTCATACTGCCCCTGAGATACCGTAATCTGGGAATCAGGGAAGCGAAACTGCCATTTGATGATGGGGAGAAATTTGCAGATTTTGAAGACTTTCTTGCAAATATTTTTAAGGAGATGGTTGACCCTTCGACTCCCATAACTCAAGCCAGAGAAACCAAACACTGCATCAATTGCACATTCATCAGGGTTTGCAACAGGGAGGCTGTTGCTGCAAATTAACAGGGTCAACTGAATAAGCATTGAAAAAGCTTCGTTTGGCAGGTCAATTTTTGCATACATTTGGCCATGCTGCTGTTTATCTTTGTTGCGTATATTTAACAACCTGTCCGTTATGAGCGAGAAACCAAAGTTCAAAATCATGATCGTTGACGACCGCCCAGAGAACCTTCTCACACTCGAAGGCATACTCGAAAACGAGAACCTCGACATTCTCAAAGCCCAATCAGGCAACGAAGCGCTGGCAATATTGCTTGAGCACAACATTGCTCTTGTGCTGATGGATGTTCAGATGCCCGGCATGGATGGGTTCGAAGTGGCCGAAATCATGCGGAGCAACGAACGCACCAAATATATTCCAATCATCTTTGTCACTGCCATAAGCAAGCAACGGCAACATATTTTCAGGGGCTACGAAACCGGTGCAGTGGATTATCTGTACAAACCCCTGGATCTGGAAATTCTGCAAAGCAAGATCAGGGCTTTCATTGAGCTGTTTCAGCATAAAAACGCACTGGAGGAAACCACACGTCAGCTTGAAAAAACTATCGAAGCGCTCAACGAAGCCAAACGCACGGCCGAAGAAGCCACAAGTGCAAAAAGCGCTTTTCTGGCCACCATGAGCCACGAAATCCGCACTCCGCTTAACGGAATCATTGGTATGGCCGACCTCGGCCTGATGGATGAATCGCTCTCCCCTTCGCAGCAGGAGCGATTGCTCGACATCCGGAACTCAGGAGAGTCGCTGCTCGAAATCATCAACGAAATCCTCGACATCTCCAAAATCGAGGCCGACAAGCTCGAAATGGAAGAAATTGAGTTTTCGATACGCGAGGTTATTGAGATAATTGTCAGCCTGCTTTCCGTCAAAATGCAGCAGGAAAAATTGGAATTTATCTGCGATATCAGTCCCGAACTGCCCGATATCCTGATTGGCGACCCCCTGCGCATCAGACAGGTACTCATCAACCTGATCAGCAATGCCATCAAGTTTACCGAAGCAGGGAGGGTGCACCTTAGCGTCGACCTTATTGAACAGGTTGAAGAACAGGTGAGTATTAATTTTTCCGTCGAAGATACTGGGATTGGAATACCAAGAGAAAAAATCGGCAAGCTGTTTCAGTCGTTCACCCAGGTCGACACCTCCACAACCCGCACCCATGGCGGAACCGGCCTGGGCCTGACCATCAGCCAGCGTCTGGTGAATATGATGGGTGGCAACATCCATGTAGAATCGGAGTATGGAAAAGGGAGCAAATTCTCGTTCAGGCTCAACATGATTACCGGCGAACAGAAGAACAAGCCATGGGAAATCGTACTAAATAAGCCCAATCATGAGTTCCGGATACTTTTGTTAGAGGATAATGCATATTCGGTGGCCAGTATCAGCAAAATTCTGGATGCTTGGGGCATACAGCATAAAGCCTCGGCGAATGTGGAAGAGAGCCTCGATTTGCTTGAGCAACATGGCTATGATATGGTGATGATTGATTATTACCTGAGCGACCACCAGGGCGATGAAGTGGCCGAGCTGATGACCCGCCTGATGCCGGAAGGAAAGAAGCCGCATATTGTGCTGCTTGCACCCAGCCGGGCTTCCATCGATGTGCTGAAAGTGAAAAAGCAAATACATTTTGAATTCCTCACCAAGCCGCTACTACAGCAGAATCTACGCAGCCATCTCCTTGAGCATTTTGGCACGAAGGAAACCATTGCAGTTGATAACAAAACCCTGCGTGAGGCGGAAGTTAGCTCAAAGCCTTCAGCAAACGTGTTGAATATATTAGTTGCTGAGGATCAAATTATCAATCGAAAGATTGTCGTGCAATTGCTCGAAAAGAAAGGCTACAATGTGAAAGCTGTTGAGAATGGGCGCGAAGCCTTTGAGCACGCTGTTTCTCACCGATATGACTTAATACTGATGGATGTGCAGATGCCTGAGATGGATGGCTTCGATGCTACACAGCATATCCGGACATCGGAAAAAGACAAGAACTATTATACCCCCATTGTGGCCATGACCGCTCACGCCATGAAGGGCGACCGCGAAAAATGTCTGGCCGCCGGCATGGACCATTACATTACCAAACCCATCAATCCGGCCGAACTTTATGAAGCCATCGAAAAATTTGCCCGCTGAAAGATTATGAGCCGATTCAGAATCAAACCCCTGCCCGAAAACCTTGATTACAACACTGCAAGCACCTGGGAAAAGTTGCGTTACTCACTCCGGTCGTGGAGGTATATCGGCGTTGGAAAATCATTGCTGATATGGTTTCTGGCCATATCCATCATTCCGCTGGCTTCAATCAGTTTCATCAATTTCCTGAACGCTTACCATGGCTTAACCATTGTTGCTGAAAAGTCGCTCAACTCCACTTCACAGCTTCGAAAAGCATACCTCGGCACCTTTTTCACCGAAATCACCGAATTCCTTGAAACCAACAGCAAACAGAAAGCCGATATCGATCTGCTGATCAACCTTTCGTCTGAAGCTGCCAGATTTTCGTCTCCCAGGGAATTTGCAAGATCGCCTAAGTGGAAGCTGCTTACCGAGCACCACCGGGATGAGTTTAAATACTTTGCCGGCAAAAATGGTTATCACGACATTTATTACATCGACGACAAGGGTACTATACTTTACTCTCTTAAGGAAGGATCGGACCTGGGCGATAACCTGTTCAGCGGGTCGTTGCAGCAGACGCGTTTTGCAGAGACAACACGTAAAGCACTCGAGACAGGGAAAACCCTTTTTTCTGATCTGGAGTATTTTGGACCATCTTTCAATAAATTATCAGGATTTTTTGTCCACCCTGTCCGCCTCGACAATGGAAAAATCATTGGCCTGATTGCACTACAGGTTACCATGGACCGAATCAACCAGATCATCCGTCAGGAAGCTGGTTATGGCGAAACCGGACAAGCCTACATCGTTGGTACTGATGGTCTGCTTCGTACAGCGCTTCGCTTTGGCAATCAGGACGATATTATGCGCAAGCGCATCGAAAACAACAAGGTGAAAGACTGGATGTTCTTTCTTGCTAATCGCGACAATCCGGGTCTGCTTCGCGAGAAAGATCTTGATATGGAGAAAGTTTCCACCTACGACAGCGACCTCAACGGTAAGTATGTGCTTGGAATTTACCGCAACCTCGACCAACTGGAAAAGCTAGGTGTAAACTGGACACTTATTGAAGAGATTGAACACTCCGAAGCTTTTGCCTTTGCACGCAAGCTCTCTGACATCGTAAAGATTACTTTCATTACCACCATTATTCTTGTAATGCTTACCTCCTTATTGGTAACGCGATGGTTTGTCAGCCCCATCAAGCAGCTCTCATCTTGGGGTAAGCAAGTGGCTGTGGGACTGCTCGACAACAAATCGATAAAGGCTCCCAACAACGAGGTCGGTGAAATGGTACAAACTTTCAACCGACTGGTACAGGCACTGCAGAAATATGCCAATGTAGCCCGACTTATGGCGCTAGGCGATTACTCCGAAAAGGTGGAAGTGCGAAGCGAAGGAGATGTACTAGGCAACTCGATGAACACCATGGTCGAAAGCTTCAGGCAGGTGGTGGAACAAGCAAACCGCATTGCAAAAGGCGATTTCAGTGTGAATATCATGCCCCGCAGCGAAAAAGACACACTCAACATTGCCCTTTTTGAAATGACCCGGATGCTGGCCATCAATGCAGAGGAAACAAGAAAACAGGACTGGCTGAAAACAGGAATTAATCTTCTTGATGCTGCTATGAGCGGTAACAACACCCTGCATGAACTTTGCGACAAGGTGCTGGATATGCTCACACCTTATGTGGATGCCAATGCCGCGGCCATGTACACAACCGGTACTGAAGCCAAAACACATGAGCTACGAGCTGAATACGGTTTTGGTGAAACATTCATGCTGGAACAACATGTAATCAAGGTGGGTCAAGGTGTTGCCGGACAAGCCATTGAAAGCGGACAATCGTGCCTGATCAGTACCGACAATACCGAAGGATTCGATATTCTCACCGGCAGCGGTAAAATCAATACGCGCGAGCTGTATATCATGCCGCTCACCCATGAAAAACAAGTGGTGGGCCTGCTGGAGCTTGCATCAGTTAATAAGTTTACCGATCTACAATTTACGTTTCTCAGTATGGCAGCTGGCAATATTGCCCTTGGCATCCGAACAGCCATTGGCAACGAGAAAGTCCGCGAGCTTCTCCGCCAGACACAGGAACAGGCAAACGAGCTTGCAGTGCAGCAGGAAGAACTCCGTCAGATGAACGAAGAATTGCAGGGGCAAACTGCCGCATTGCGATTGTCGGAAGAGAACCTTCAGGCTCAACAGGAAGAATTGCGCGTTACCAACGAAGAGCTTGAAGAACGTACGCGTGCCCTTGAACTACAGCGTGAAGTGCTCAGGCAAAAAAATCATGAGCTGGAGGAAGCGCGCGCCGAGATAGAGCGCAAAGCACGTGATCTTGAACAGGCATCCCGCTACAAATCAGAATTTCTCGCCAATATGTCGCACGAACTGCGAACACCACTCAACAGTATTCTCGTGCTTTCTCAGCTGCTTGGCGAAAACAAGAAAAGCCATCTCGATTCCAAAGAACTTGAGTATGCCCGTACCATTCACAGCTCAGGAGCCGACCTCCTCGAACTGATCAACGAAATTCTTGACCTGAGCAAAGTTGAAGCCGGACGAATCGACCTCTTTATTGAGAACCTGTTTATTGAAGATGTTGTTGACTATATCCGCAAAACCTTTGCCCCGCTTGCCGATAAGAAAGGTCTCGAACTGTTTGTAAACAAGGCAAACAACCTTCCGGCTCAGTTGCGCACCGACCCGCAACGCGTGATGCAGGTGCTTAAAAATCTGTTCTCAAATGCCATCAAGTTTACTCACAAAGGCAGCATTACGCTCAACATTTATAAACCCGACGAGGAACATATGCCCGAAAATTCCCAGCTCAATGTGGCCACAACCATTGCCTTTTCGGTAAGTGATACAGGTATTGGCATCTCGCCCGATAAGCTGGAAGTGATTTTCGAGGCCTTTCGCCAGGCCGATGGCACAACAAGCCGAAAATATGGTGGTACCGGCTTGGGATTGAGCATCTCCAGAGCATTCACTGAACTTCTGGGCGGCGAACTGGATGTTAAAAGTACAGAAGGCATGGGAACCACTTTTACCTTGTTTCTCCCTATCGAATTTCAACAGCCCGAAAAATGCGAAAATCAGGAAGACAATTCAGTTCAGGAAAAGAAAGCTTCAAAAAGGAATTCTGATAAAGAAATCTCCCCTCAGCCCAATGCTGCCTCGAACCTCACCAGCGACGGGCTATACCGTACTGATATTATCGAAGAGGCCAAAGACGACCGTAACGCCATTAGTAAAGGCGACAAGGTGTTGCTTATTATTGAAGACGACCCCCGCTTTGCTTCCCTGCTCAGCGATCTGGCTCACGAACACCAATTTAAAACCTTGCTGGCAGCTGATGGCGAATCGGGCCTGCATTTTGCCGACTACTTCAAGCCATCAGCCATCATACTCGATGTAGGATTGCCCGGAATTGACGGATACGAAGTGATCGACAGGCTAAAGAAAAACCCACGCACCAGGCATATTCCCGTACACTTCATCTCGGCCTCCGACAAAAGCCTGGAAGCACTTCGCAAGGGCGCCATCGGCTATCTGCAGAAACCTGTTGACAATGCCTCGCTCGAAATGGCTTTCAGCCGTATTGAAAGCATAGTTTCCGGCAGGCATCGAAAGCTGCTTGTTGTCGAAGACGATCCGATTACCCGGAAAAGCATTGTCGCTCTCATGGCAGCCGAAGATGTTGACATCGAAGCCGTCGACTCAGGCGAAGCAGCCCTCGAACTGCTCAAAAAAGAAAAGTACGACTGCCTAATTCTCGATCTGGGACTCCGTGGCATGAGCGGCTTCGAATTGCTCGAACACATGAAGAAAGACCCTGAAATCCGACAGATACCTGTTGTTGTTTATACCAGCAAAGAGCTAGGAAAGGAAGAAGACCTGATGCTTCAGCGTTATGCCGATAGCATAATCCTCAAAGGCGCACGCTCAATGGAACGATTACTTGCCGAAACCACCTTGTTTCTGCATCAGGTGCAGGAGAAACTACCCGAGAAAAAACAGGAGATTCTTCGCAAGATTCACGAACGGGAAGATGTGTTGAGCGGTAAAACAGTGCTGATTGTTGATGACGATATGCGCAACGTATTTGCCCTGACCAGCCTGCTCGATAACTATGGGCTGCGCACTATCATCGCCAAAAATGGCCGCGAGGGGATCGAAAAACTCAAAAGTAATCCGGGTACGGATCTTGTACTCATGGACATCATGATGCCGGAAATGGATGGATACGAAGCCATGAGCGAGATACGTAAAGATGTCCGGTACAAGCGCCTTCCAATCATTGCCCTCACAGCCAAGGCCATGAAAGACGACCGCGAAAAGGTAATGACTGCCGGAGCCAATGAATACCTGACCAAACCCTTCGACCCCGAAAAACTGCTATCGCTGCTCAGGGTATGGCTTTATAAATAGCCCCCCTACTTCAAAAAACTATTTTATTCATGGCATGACAAAGCAAGGCAGCGACAACAGCAAGAAGCTTTTTAAGCAGGATCTGGAGATTAGCCTGTTGCTTGAAGCCATACAGCAGGTTTATGGGTACGATTTCAGGGGATACAATCAGGCGCATGTACGGCGACGCATCCTGCACAGAGTGCAAAACCTCGGACTGAAGAGTATTTCTGAACTCCAGCATAAACTGCTGCACGAAGACCATTTCATAGAAATTGTGCTCCGCGACCTTTCGATAAACGTAACAGAAATGTTTCGCGACCCCGGTTTTTACCGAAGCCTGCGTACCGAAGTTATTCCTGTTCTGAAAACCTATCCATATATTAAGGTCTGGCATGCCGGATGTTCCACAGGGGAGGAGGTTTACAGCTTTGCAATACTTTTGCAGGAGGAGGGCTTGCTCGACCGGGCGCAGGTTTACGCCACCGATTTCAACCCTCTGGTACTCGAAACAGCACGAAAAGGCATCTATCCAGTAAGCAAAATCAGAGAGTATACCCAGAACTATCAGGCCTCGGGTGGGGCTTTCTCGTTTTCTGACTTTTACATCGCACGTTACGACTCAGTGATAATGGACCAGCACCTACGCAAAAACATCGTATTTGCAGAGCATAATCTGGTGACCGACCATGTTTTTGCAGAAGTGCAAATTATCATCTGCCGCAATGTGCTAATATATTTCAACAAGGAGTTGCAAAACAGGGTGCTGCGACTGTTTACGGAAAGCCTTGTCAAAGGGGGGTATCTCGGACTTGGGTCAAAAGAAAACATCATGTTTACCGCAGTGGCCGACGACTTCAGTGTTGTGAATGCCTCCGAGAAAATCTATAAGAAGAAAATTGTTCTTGGAATCTGAGATGCCTGATAGTCAGAAGCAGAAATTTCGTGCTGTAGTCATAGGAACCTCAGCAGGAGGCCTTAAGGCACTCCGAAAGCTTATTGAAGCGCTGAAGGTTGAATTCCATCTGCCGATTTTTATCGTGCAGCATCTCAGTCCGCTGTCTGACAGTTTTCTTCCGCATTACCTTGCACAATGCACGCATCTCAAGGTGAAAGAAGCCGATCCTCACGAAACCATTTTGTCAGGTCATGTTTACACTGCACCGCCCAACTATCATATGTATATCGAAAATAGCGGCCTGATTCTGCTCAGTGTTGACGAGAAGGTAAACTTCGCACGGCCTTCGATCGATGTGCTTTTCGAGAGTGCAGCCTGGGTATATCAGAAAGGACTGATTGGTATCCTGCTTACCGGTGCCAACCATGATGGTGCGATGGGAATGTGTCTGATTCAATCGCTTGGAGGTTTAACAATCGCCCAATCGCCTGCCGAAGCAGAAGCGCCCGAAATGCCGGAATCGGCCATTAGGATGGGCTGTGCATCAATGGTACTTGACATCAGCGGAATAGCCAGCTATCTCAATAATTTGAGTAAATGATAATCCGGATGTAGCTTAATTATTCCTTTGTCAGATCAATCATTATTACCCTAATTATCCTCAAGCCATTCAAGATCGACATAAACCGGAAGATGGTCGGCAAACCCGCCAAGATAGGTCGGACCCATATAGGTTCGGAAGATTTTTTTCCCGAGATGTCGTTCGTCGTCCTGCAACAGAAAATCGCCGGCAAAAATTCTGGCGCTGCCTGGCTTGTATCGCAGACCGGTCTGCGGGTTAAGTAATGGCTGACTGATAAAAACCATATCGAAAATCTGCCAGCTATGCTGGTATTTGAGGGTACCTTCATGACCCAGCTTTCGGCTATCGGTATAGAGGTTAACAAGATCATTGTTCTGCTTTATCCCATCGGGCGGAAGTGCACTAAGGCGATGAAACAAACTCTCATCAGATGGGGTATCATTAAAATCGCCCATCATCAGCATTTTTGCTTCAGGGTTTCGTTCCAATATGCTGTCGGCCTCACGGCGCAGCACCGATGCAGCCAGAAACCGTCTTTCTACCGATTCAATATGTCCCCCATAACGCGACGGCCAGTGATTAACAAACACATGGAGCGTGTCGACATCGTTAACAAGAAAGGTAGCCCGCAGAATATCGCGCGTTTTGAATCCTGGTTCGTCAGTATCTGTTACAGGGATAGGTCTGCTGCTTATCAGCCTCAGATAATCAGTCCTGTAGAGCAGGGCCACATCAATACCACGCCGGTCAGGCGAATCATAATGAACAATGCGGTATCTGGCCTGCCTCAGGGGCGTATTGCCTGCCAGTTCGCGCAACACGCGCTCGTTTTCCACCTCGCAAAAGCCAATGATATGAGGTAGCTCGCCCTGACCTATCGCAGCAATCGTTTTAAATACATTGTTTCGCTTGGTGATGAAACGGTTGAAAGTCCAGTGTTGCTCGCCTGAGGGAGTGAATGCGTTGTATTCGCGTGTGCTGTCCACTTCAAGGTCATAGAAATTCTCCACATTCCAGAACATGACGCGCATTGGTTTTATTTGTGCACTGGACAGCTGTACACTACCCAAAAACATCAGCAGCATCATGAAATGCCTGTTTAACTGGCCCGACATTATTGAGGGAAATAGCATAGCACTGAAATTTAGATGCTTTGTCGCCAAAAGTACATTTTTTCAGGGGCTTTTTACTAAATTTGTTCGCCCTAAAGCTCATTGAGAATAAAAAACGCTGGATTTTTTGGTCGTTGTAAATATCTGGATTTGTGTAACTTAAAAAAAAGTTGAAAAAAAGTTCGAAATTTTTGATGCGATTTTAACACTTAGTGGTATTAATGGCAGAACGTAGAGAAAAGAGCAGCGATGAAGAAATCATCCAGGGCATCAGGGAACATGACCGCAAAATACTGACGGAGGTGTACAGACAGTTATTTCCGATGGTGGAATCGATGGTTAAAATCGATGGCGGATCAAAAGCCGATGCTTGGGATGTTTTTCAGGAAGCGGTGGGAGCAATCTACAACAGACTTGTAACCAACGCCGAACAATTTTCGCTGGAATCCTCGTTCGCAACGTTCTTTTACGCGGTGAGTAAACGTATATGGCAAAAACATGTGCGTTGGCGCAAGGCCCAATCCCTTTTTATCAGGGTGGAGCGATCCAGGCCAATTCAGTACGACGAACAGAAAATGGATGAACAAATTAGAGATTCCATGATGTTTAACCTTTTCCTTCGCAACATCGCTAAACTTAAACCTGTCTGTCGTAATTTGATCGAAGCCACGATTAAAGGGTTAAAAACAGAGGAAATGATTGCCCTTGCCGACCTTGGCTCCGCTCAGGCAGTTTACAACAAACGCCGCAGTTGCATCGAAAAATTGTTCAAACTAATTAAAACCGATCCAGATTATTTTATTTTTAAAGACTATGAAAAACCTTGATCAAATTGAGAGGTACATTAACCACGATATGGACGACAATGAGCTGTGGGAGTTTCAAAGAAACCTTAAAAACGACCCTCAGCTCGCAGAAGAGCTGCAATTCATTCAGGCTTTGGGTGTCGTTGCCAACTCAGGTCAAAACCACAAACTCATGAATCTGATGGTTGATATCAGACAGGAAGAAGAAAAAAGCAAGAGGCTTATCCTCCTCTCGAAACGAAGTTTGGCTTATGCGGCCAGCCTTTTGCTGCTCATCGCTGCAGGCGCCGGGCTATGGCTCTTTTCTGAAAGAGGCGGGAACGAAAAAATTTTCCTGGCCTACTATCAGCCCGAACCAGTATCGTTTGCCGTGCGATCGGCCACCATGGGCAGCGACCAGCCCGTGATGCTCGGCCTCGACTCGTTCGAGAAACATGAGTTTGCCAAAGCAATCGATTACTTCAACCAATCGCCCGACAATCCGATGGGCAGGCTCTATAGTGGGCTGTCGTACATCGAACTCGGGGATTGCCCAAAGGCAATAAACGATTTTAAGTTCATCCTGAATCAGGAGACTAACCTTTTTGCTGATCAGGCTGCATGGTACTTAAGCCTTTGCTATCTTCAAACCAACAAGCAAAAAGACCTTGAAGCCATCCTTCATCAGATATCAGCCGGCCGAAGCATTTACAAAACCAAGGCTCAGAAACTCATGAAAGAACTGGGCATGGAAGTCAAAAAATAGGTTTCATTTTGATTGTTACATGATTAGTGATTTCAGCGGAAGCCAGCCTCCAACAGGCTGGCTTTTTTCTGATAAAATTTTATTGGCAGTGATGGGTTCAATGAAATGATAAAAACATAAGTCGATCCATCGTTAAGCAATTCACTTACCTATCGGGAAATTTTTACTTTTGCCGTCAAACCAGTAACTGATGGACAAGCCACCCCGCCCCTCGAAGCAAGAGGTATTCCTGAATTATAAAATATGGCTGTCCGGACTTACCGGTCATGGAAAAGTTTCGGCCGAAGCCTTTGCTTTGTTAGAGCAAACAGCCATCTCGGGTCGGCTCACCCAGGCCGCCGAAGCACTTGGCATCAGCTACCGTAAAGCATGGGGATTGATCAAAGAAGCCGAAGATATCTTAGGCTATCCTCTGCTCGAAACCCAGCGTGGTGGTAAGGACGGAGGCAACTCAAGCCTTACTCCTGCAGCACTGAAGCTGCTCGAAGCCTATCATGCCCTTCAACAGAAATTCGACAAGCAGGTTGAAGAAGCCTATCAGGAGTTTTTAGCAAAAATAATTCATCGATGATGGGCGAAGGCCAATTCAGCAACAAAGGCAAAACACGAACAACGAACAATATGCCATTAATTAAGCTAAAAAGTAGATAAAAAATAACCATCTCTTCTTCAATTGCCTAATCCACCATACCCAAGTAACAGTTCAAAGCCACGATAACCCATAAAGCAAATGACAACCAAGCACTCCTTAACCTCACTTTGTCCCAAATGCGACATACGCCCTGCCCTGGAACGTCTGGGCATTAATGCCATGAATAATGGTGCCAGCGATGGCCTCGACTGGTTCGAGACCAATGGTGAAGAGCTTCGAAGCTTTGCCTCATGCGACGGCCGACATATTGCATCCGTACGACAGGCCACCTGGGACGACTACGAAAACATCATGGAAAAAGCCCAGAAAGCTTTTGAGTACTGGCGCATGATCCCTGCACCCAGGCGTGGAGAGATTGTGCGACAAATGGGCGATGCGTTTCGCAGGCACAAGGACGATATCGGCCGTCTGGTCAGCTATGAGATGGGAAAGATTTATCAGGAAGGGCTGGGCGAGGTGCAGGAAATGATCGACATTGCCGACTTTTCGCTTGGCATATCGCGGCAGTTGTATGGTTTTACCATGCACAGCGAGCGTCCGCGCCACCGCATGTATGAACAGTATCACCCCCTTGGCGTGGTCGGCGTAATCACTGCTTTCAACTTTCCGTTGGCTGTGTGGGCATGGAATGCTATGATTGCTCTTGTAACAGGAAATGTTGTGGTTTGGAAGCCATCATCTAAGGTACCATTGTGTGCAGTTGCCATTCACAACATTATCCGTGTGGTACTTGTCGAAAATAAGCTTCCTGCCGGAGTGGTCAATCTGGTCATTGGAAGCTCAAGACATATTGGAGATAATTTTCTGGCCGACAGACGTCTGCCCCTCATCAGCTGCACCGGTAGCGTGGCTGTCGGACGTCGTGTTGCCCGCATCGTAGGCGAGCGTCTCGGCAAAAGTCTGCTCGAACTCGGTGGCAACAATGCCATCATCATCAGCAACAGAGCCAACCTCGATCTGGCGTTGCGTGCCACGGTATTCGGTGCTGTGGGCACTGCCGGCCAACGCTGTACCACCACCCGACGGCTCATTATTCACGAGGATATTTACGACACATTTGTCGAACGACTCATTGCAGCATATAATCAGGTAAAAATCGGCTGCCCTCTCGACCCTGAAGTGCTCATGGGGCCACTAATCGATCGCGGTGCAGTGCAAGCTTACCTGCACGCCCTGGAACAACTGAAAAAAGAAGGTGGCCGCATCCTCTACGGCGGGAAGGTGCTCGAAGGTGCCGGCTACGAGTCTGGCTGCTATGTTGAACCTGTACTGGCCGAAGCCGAAAACCATTACCACATCGTTCAGGATGAAACATTTGCTCCTATTCTCTACCTGATGAAATACAGATCCATCAACGAAGCCATTGCCCTCAACAATGGGGTGCCTCAGGGTCTTTCCTCCTCCATTTTCAGCACTGATATCATGGAAACCGAACGCTTTCTATCGCACGAGGGATCCGATTGCGGTATTGCCAATGTCAATATTGGCACATCGGGGGCAGAGATTGGCGGCGCTTTCGGGGGTGAAAAAGACACCGGAGGCGGACGTGAGTCAGGAAGTGATGCTTGGAAATTTTATATGCGCCGCCAAACCAATACCCTTAACTGGAGCACCGAACTCCCCTTTGCGCAGGGAATCAAATTTGTTATTTAGCATCAAAACCATCAGGAATGACAAAGCTTCAGGCTTTCAGCGAGCAAATCGAAAAAGGTTACCAATGCAAAGGTGACTTCATTCTACTCGGGGGCGCAATTTACAACCACGAGCCAGTAAAAGGGCTGCAGGTGAAAGCGCCTCTTCGGATGTTCAACCGCCATGGGCTGGTGGCCGGCGCCACCGGAACAGGCAAGTCCAAAACACTGCAGATGTTATCTGAAGCACTTTCGGATCAGGGTGTTTCTGTAATGCTTATGGACATTAAGGGTGATATGAGCGGGCTGGCCATGCCAGGAAACAATCATCCGAAAATTGAAGAACGGCACTTAAAGATCGGAAAACCATGGCACGCGTCAGTGTATCCGGTCGAACTGCTGACCATATCGAATGAGCAAGGGGTGCGCATGCGAGCCACCATCAGTGAGTTTGGCCCGGTGCTCCTGAGCAAGTTGCTCGAGCTGAACGACAACCAGCAAGGGTTGGTTGCCCTGGCGTTTAAATTTGCCGACGACCGCAACTTACCATTGCTCGACATCAAGGACTTCCGGGTAGTGCTACAGTATATTTCCGGCGATGGCAAGAATGAGGTTCAAAAGCTCTACGGGCTGGTGAGCAGTGCCTCGGTGGGGGCCATCATGCGCAAGCTGCTCGAACTGGAGCAGCAAGGCGCCGACCTCTTTTTCGGCGAACGCAGTTTCGAGGTGGACGACCTAGTAAGGCTCGACCAACAGGGGCGAGGCTTCATCAATATTCTGCGGCTGGTCGATATTCAAACCAAACCCAAACTATTCTCCACCTTCATGCTCTCGCTACTGGCCGAGATTTATGAGAAGTTTCCGGAACGCGGTGATGTTGAGCGACCTGAGCTGGTTATCTTTATCGACGAAGCACACCTCGTTTTCAGCGAAGCCTCCAAAGCACTTCTCAGCCAGATAGAATCAATCATTAAACTTATTCGTTCCAAAGGAGTTGGAATATTTTTCTGCACTCAGGTGCCCTCCGATATTCCCAACATTATCCTGAGCCAGCTGGGCATGAAAGTGCAACACTCGCTGAGGGCCTTCACCGCAAAAGACCGGAAAGACATCAAGCTGGCAGCAGAGAATTACCCGATTTCGGAGTTTTACAAAACCGATGAACTGCTTACATCCCTGGGTACGGGTGAAGCACTGGTTAGCGTGCTCAACGAAAAGGGTAATCCTAGTCCGCTCGTCCATTGCCTGATGTGTGCACCTCAGTCGCGTATGGATGTTCTGACGGCTGCTGAAATCCAACAATTGCTCAGGCGCAGCAGCCTTGTATCGAAATACAATGATACCATTAACCGCGACAGTGCATTCGAGATGCTGCAGCGCAAGATACAACAAGCCGAAAGCCAGCGGCTGCCCGATTCACCAAAAAGCGGGTCAGCAGGTGCGAGCCGCAGAGAGCCCAGCACATTCGAAACCGTGATGAAGAGTCCGGTGACCACCACTATCCTGCGTGAAGTAACACGCGGGCTGCTCGGTGTTCTGGGCATTAAAGCCACAACGCGACGAAGCTCGGGCCGAAGTAGATAATCCCATGCCGGTCATTTACTGTCCGCAAGCTGCCTTTCGCTGAACATCAGAGCCTTTTGCCCTTCACAAAACTACTTTTGCGGCCAAAACAAAATAATGATACTTTTTCAGTATGCCGGTGAACTAGCCGCCCTGCTTGTGGCCGTATTCTGGACCATAACAGCGCTGTCGTTCGAACTGGCCACCAAGCGCATCGGCTCGCTCCCGGTAAACATCGCCCGCTTACTTTTCGGCTTTCTCTTTCTCAGTTTGTTTACGACCCTGCGACGTGGTATGCCGCTGCCGCTTGATGCCGGAAGCCATCAGTGGATTTTTCTCAGTCTCTCGGGTTTGGTAGGCTTTGTGTTCGGCGATTATTTCCTGTTTGCGAGCTACCGCCTCATCAGCTCGCGCATCGCCATGCTGATCATGACATTTGTACCACCCATTACTGCCTTGCTGGGCTGGCTTTTTTTAGATGAACACATGAGTCTTCAGCATCTTGCGGGAATGACACTCACAGTTTCAGGTATCGCCATAACAGTATTCAGACGGCAAAATGGAGGTAAAATGCAGTTACACTACCCAGTCAAAGGCTTACTCTTTGCCTTTTTTGGTGTACTTGGACAGGCCGGAGGCCTGGTTCTCAGCAAAATAGGAATGGGCGAATACGATCCTTTCGCTTCAACACAGATCCGCATCCTAACCGGATTTTTCGGATTTCTGGTTATTATATTAATCACCGGACGTTTAGGAAAAGTCTGGAGGAGCCTGAACGACCGGAAAGCACTTGCAGGCATCACATCAGGCTCATTTTTCGGACCATTCCTGGGTGTCTCGTTCTCGCTGGTGGCCATACACTACACCACAACGGGTATTGCCTCCACACTCATGGCTATCGTTCCCATCCTCATCATTCCCCCATCAGCGTTGTTGCTAAAGCAGAAAATCAGACTAAAAGACTATATTGGTGCCATTATCAGCCTTGGGGGTGTGGTACTGTTTTTCGTCTGAGACAGTGCTTTGCCGAAAAACAGGAGTAATCGATCCGGAAAGCAGTTGTGTTTTTACATCGTTCTAACAATCACTACCTTTGGTTTGATTAACCGAATCTAATAACCTTGCAATATGAGAATTAAATTTACTTTAAGGACACTTATCCTGGCCTTAGTGCTCATTGTACCCCAATTGCTCAAGGCCCAGGAAACTGAAAAAAAAGAGCTTAAAGGCTATGTTTTTGCTCCAGTAAAAGAAATCCCACATACCCCTGTGGCCAATCAATTTCGGTCTGGAACCTGCTGGAGCTTTTCCGGACAAGCATTGCTTGAGGCTGAAATCCTGCGTATAAAGGGTAAGATCGTCGATTTGTCGGAAATGTTTGTGGTACGTCATGCCTATTCGGAAAAAGCAATGAAATACGTCAGGCTGCACGGCAACCTGAACATGGCCGCCGGTGGCGGATTCAGCGATGTGATAATGGCAGCTTCGAGGTATGGATTAATGCCCGAGCAGGCCTATCTCGGACTGGTTATTGGTGAGGAGAAGCATGTTCACGGCGAAATGGACGAAGTATTTAAGGCCTATGTGGATGCTATCATCAAAAACAAGAACCGCAAGCTCACCCCAGTATGGCACAAAGGTTTCGAGGTATTGCTTGATACCTATCTGGGCACACTGCCTCAAAGCTTCCAGTGGGATGGAAAATCCTATGATGCGAAAAGCTTTGCCAAAGAAACGGGCATCAGACCCGAAGATTATATTGAACTAACTTCCTACACCCACCATCCTTTCTATCAGCCTTTTGCAATAGAAATTCCGGACAACTGGATGTGGAGCCTGTGCTACAACCTGCCCATGGACGAACTGATGCAGGTGCTGGACAACGCCGTAGATAAAGGATACACCGTTGCCTGGGCTGCCGACGTGAGCGAAAAAGGCTTTTCATGGAAAAACGGACTCGCCGTTGTGCCGGAGGAAGAACGAAATGATCTGGCCGGAACCGAAAAAGAACGTTGGGAAGCCCTCACACCGGCAGAACGCCAAAAGTCCCTTTACAGCTTTGAACAGATCGTACCTGAGAAAAAAATCACCCAGCAGATGCGGCAGCTCACCTTTGATAATTACGAAACCACTGACGACCATGGTATGCTCATTGTCGGTACTGCCACTGACCAACTAGGAAACAAATTCTACAAAGTGAAAAATTCATGGGGAACCGACGAACACTTTTATAAAGGATACCTCTACGCTTCAATACCTTATGTGCAGCTCAAAACGATCAGTATCATGGTGCATAAGGACGCTATTCCCAAAGCCATAATGAAGAAACTCAACCTTTAAAAAAACTTAAAACACTGCAAGGGAGCTTATCAGCTCCCTTGCTGACTATATAGAAACATACACTCTTTTACTTACTTTTGCGCAAACTCATAACTAAAGCAAATGATACTCTACCGCATCTTCGAACACTCCCATTCAGGCCTCAGATGGGTTTTGATTATTTTATTCCTGCTTGCCATTTATCGCCTTTTCATGGAAGGCTACAGGGGAAGAAAAAGCCCTAAAACGATGCTCTACGGAAAGCTCACGCTTATTTTTGCACACATCCAGACAGCTCTCGGGCTTGTGCTGTATTTTTTTCTCAGCCCTAGGGTGCATTTTGAAGCCACTGCTATGAAAAATGCATTTCAGCGCTTCTATCTGGTCGAACACATCAGTATGATGCTTATTGCTGTGATTCTTCTTACCGTTGTTTGGGTAAAAGGAAAAAAGAAGCTCGAAACTACCGCTGGTGTAAGGTATTTATTTATCTGGTTTACAATAGTTTTTATCATCATATTGGCAGCAATTCCGTGGCCTTTCCGCACCGCATTGGGTGGTGGATGGTATTAATAATGTTAGTCTTCATCGAATTTTGAACCTATTGAGAATTATTTAATTACAACAATCATGGAACATCATTATGGAGCTATTCGCTCGAGCCTGATTCTCATAGCGATAGGGATCTGGGTTTTAGTGCTTCAAAACGCAGGAGTGATTCCACAATTCAAACCAACCCAGGTCAGCAGCAATCAGGCAATGGAGGTGAAAGGTGTTGTAGAAGTTGAGAACACCGTCTTTATCAAAGGCCGTGTAGATGCCAACATTGAGTCGATTAACGGGCATGCCAAGTTTTATAAAGATCCGCGGACCGGCGAATACTATGTATTGCCAGTTACGGATCCTTATCAATAAGTCGTTGCAAGAACCCATCTCCGTCAGCATGTTTGATCCGCTTCGGAAAATCATGTTGCTTCTAGACCCAGGCTTGGACAAGCGTTCAGCCCTGCGAAAGGTGGAGCGATACGCAGTTGTGCTGCTCTACATCGCCCTGGCAGTGCTTTTTACGATGATTATGCTGAGGGCATGATTTTTATTCTCAAATGATCTGTTTCCCAATAAAATCAAAAAAATGTGTAGTTTAGCAGCGTGGGTAAATCGATTTAGACATTCTAAACCAAAACCTTTTGCAAATGAAAAAAACCATTACTCTATTCTTTTCGCTTCTCCTTGCATTCGGGCTGAATGCACAGGTGATGCTCACCGAAAATTTCAGCAGTGGCACCTTCCCCCCTGCCGGCTGGTCAGTTTCGGGCCAAAACACCAACTGGCGCATCTCGCAGACAGCCAATGCCGGTGGCAATGCTCCAGAAGGTCGCATGAACTGGAGCCCTCAGTTCAATACCACTACCAGGCTTATCTCGCCAGCTGTTAACCTCAGCGGCCAAACCAAAGTTGTCCTGCGTTTCAAACACAAGGTGGATCACTATGCTTCAAGCTTTCAGATTGGCGTAAGCACCAGAGCCAATTCGGCTGGCACATGGAACAACGCCTGGACTCTGACCGTAACAGCCGACCTTCCTGCTCAGGAAAGACTTGTCATTATTGATAACAGTGATGTGAACAGTGCAACTTTCCAGTTCTCGATCTTTTTCACAGGCAATAGCTACAACATCGATGACTGGTGGTTTGATGATTTTGAGCTTTTTGTTCCGGTTCAGCTCGATGCCGGGCTGGCCTCGCAAAGCGTTCCGACCTACTTTTTTGGTCAGAAAACGATTCAGGGGACTGTTGTTAACCTTGGGCTTGATGCAATCAACAGCTATAAAGTTAACTGGTCGCTCAATGACGGAGAGGTTTTCTCGACCGATGTCACTGGCGTGAACCTCACAACAGGGCAAACACACAACTTTACAGCCCAGCAGCCCCTTGCCCCTGCCCCGGGTGATCATGTGTTCAAAGTATGGGTATCGCATCCCAACGGACAACAACCTGATGGGAATCCGGCAAATGATATGATTACAAAAAATATCGGCGTGGCCACCCAAAGTCTACAGCGCCGCCCATTATTCGAGGAGTTTACCAGTTCTACCTGTGCCCCATGCGCAAGCTTCAACAGCAGTGTATTCAATCCTTTTGTGAATCAGTACGGCAACAACATTGCCCTCATTAAATATCAGATGAACTGGCCCGGCACAGGCGACCCTTATTACACAGCTGAGGGTGGAGTGAGGCGCACTTATTATGCCGTGAACGCAGTGCCCATGTTGTTTACCGAAGGTAAAAATGTGGCCACTAGCGCAGCTGCAGTCAATGCAGCTTATCAGGCCGGCATGGATGACCCAGCATTTGTGAAGATAGAAGCCACATATCAAATCCAGGGCACATTCTTCAATGCCAATGTGCAGGTTACACCCTATGTTAACCTCAATAACGTTACCATGCACGTGGTTATCATCGAAAAGCTGACCACCGGCAACGTGGCCAGCAATGGCGAAACTTCCTTCAAGCATGTGATGATGAAGATGTGGCCCAATGCCAGCGGCACCACACAAAATTTCCCTGCCGGTCAAACCGCTACTTTTGACATCAGCCAGAATATGGCCGGCACGTTTGTTGAACAAATGGACGACCTTATTGCCGTGGTCTTCCTGCAGGACAACAGCAACAAATATGTGTTCCAGGCCGCAAATACTCTGGATGCTTCTCAAGCAACTGCAACGGTAACTTTTGAACCAGTTGCCGGCACGACAGGACTTCCTACCAACAGCCAGTTGCATATTCATTATAACATGCCTATCACATTTATTGGAGGAACGCCAATTACTAACGACAATGTTGCAGCCATCATCAGCCTCAAACAACAAAACGGCCCCAGCTTCCCATTCACAGCAACAATCAACGAGCAGAAAACCACTATTACGATTACTCCAACCGGCCTCTTAAACAGTTATACATGGTACGAACTTAGTATCGAGGCTGTGCAAAACGCCTTCGGAGTAATCACGCCTGGTGCTTCGACCAACTTCGAAACCGGAATGCATGTGGGTATTGGTGAACAATACAATATGCTGGCTGGTATATTCCCAAACCCCGCCACCGATCAGCTCAATATGCGCTATTTCCTGAGCGAAATCAGCGATGTGAGCTTCCAAATCATCGATATGAACGGCAAAGTGGTTCGGCATATGGCCAATGGCAAAATGCCGGCTGGTGAACACATGCAACACACCAACGTCGGACAACTGCCAAAGGGTGTATATCTGGTCAGAATGCAGACTCCTGCATTTGTACAGACTGAGCGCCTCATTGTTAAATAGTTTCAGTTGAATTCATTACAATAAAGGGGCAGCCTCCATACAGGGGGCAGCCCCTTATTTTTTTGCCATTTATCTCCAGCTGACAGCTAAAATCTACCAAATTTGCACATATGCCCGGCATCAATAAAAAACGATTCGCCCCCTGGCTTCTCCTGCTCACCGCAATAATCTGGGGCATGGCGTTTGTTGCCCAGCGCAAAGGAATGGAGTATGCAGGCCCGCTCACATTCAACGGATTACGATTTATATTGGGGGCAACAGCCCTTTTTCCATTTCTTATGATTAATCAGAAGCATGGCAGGCTGTCGGGACTATGGCTGCAACCCAGATTGCTCCTTCATGCGTTTCTTGCATCAATCCCTTTGTTTCTGGGTTCGGCCTTCCAACAGATTGGCATTGTTTATACCACAGCCGGAAAAGCCGGTTTTATCACTTCATTTTACATCGTTCTGGTCCCATTTTATGGTTTGCTCAAAGGCAATCGACCTGGCATGGCCTATTGGATGGGCACAGTTGTGGTGCTGACGGGCCTCTTCTTTCTGACTCGTGAAACAGATTTCAGCTTTCGCATGGGCGATATGCTGGTGTTGATCAGTGCTGTTTTCTGGGCCATGCATATCATTATTCTTGGCAAAGTTTCCGCAATCCACAATGCCATTCTGCTGGCATTCTGGCAGTTTTTCTTTGCAGGGGTGTTCAGCCTTATCCCTGGAATTATACTGGAACCGATTGATGCATCCTTGCTTGCACAGGGATGGTGGCCATTGATTTATGCAGGCGTATTTTCAGCAGGCATTGGTTTTACGCTGCAGACGGCAGCACAGAAATATGTAAAACCTGAGTTCACTGGTCTGATTTTAAGCTTTGAAGCACTATTTGCAGTGCTGGGCGGATTTCTTATTCTAAGCGAACGTATGGATGGTGTAGCGCTTTCAGGCTGCGCTTTAATGCTTGTTGGACTGTTACTGGCGCAATATCAGCAAGATCCGGTCCAGTCCTGAAGTAATCAGATTTTCAGACTGAAACCATTTGCAAAATACTATTTACCTCAGGGTTTGAGTGCTTAACGCATCACATCAAAACCTTGCCCGTAGACACCCATTACTGTTGACAGTGATACGAAGGCATCGCGGTCTTCCTCTTTCACAATTCTGAAAACCTGAGGAAATTCGGTGCGCCGCACGATAATCATCAGTATGTCGTTCTCGGTTTTGGTATACCAGCCCTTCCCCTTGATAAACGTGACTCCTCTTCCCAGCTCATTGCCTATGCGGTCGGCAATGGCTTCGGGATTTCGGGAGAAAATAAACAACTGCACCGACTGCTTGTTGCCCGTGATAATAAGGTCGATGGTGTAGCTTACTACACTCATCACCACAAAACCATAAACAAGTGGCTCGATGCTTCTGAAAATCAACCAGGAGCTGGAAATGATTACCACATCAATCGCCAGGATGATCTTGCCCGGGGTGATGTTTCTATACTTATTAATAACGAGGGCAATAAAATCAGTACCTCCGGTACTTCCGCCCTGAGTAAAGATCATACCCATGGCTGAGCCGGCAAGTCCTGCCCCAACAATACTCGCCAGAAACTTGTCGGTAACAAATGGCTCACGGATGTAAAATTGCAACAGGGCAAAAAAACCAGAAAGAACTGCTATTGAGTATATCGTCTTTACCACGAAACCCCTGCCCAGGATGCGCAAGGCAAAAATCAGCAAAACGGCGTTGATGGTTGCCACCGAAACACCCACAGGCAAGCCCGTGGACCAAAATATAAGTGTGGATATACCAGTGACACCACCACCAAGAATCTCATTGGGTATGAGGAAAGCTGTCCAACCCAAAGCCATGACAAAAAGTCCTGCCGTGATTACAACATAAACCCTCACTTCGGACCAGATGGATTTTTTACGCTGTTTCATTGTCAATCGCAATTGGGTTCAAAATTAAGTTATTCAGTTTGGCTGGCAAGTGGTTTAGTCAAATTTGCTGACTTTGTGTCATTTAGCACATGGTTCAGGTACATCAAATGAAACATTGCTGTTAAAAAACTGAAATTTCAGGAACTCGGTGATCTAAGTTAAGAGAATGGCAATAATTTTGATGCGCAAACTTCGCTAAACTTTGAAAATTTTACTGAAATGATCTGGATAATTTTTGGATTCTTCATGTTGCTGAGCTGGCTGGTGGGTGCAAGGCTCAAATCGAAGTTCAACCAATTCAGCCGCATCCCGATTAACTACGGTTTAACTGGGCGTGATATTGCGGAGAAAATGCTGAAAGATAACGGCATTTACGATGTCAAGGTTGTATCTGTGGAAGGCCAGCTTACCGACCACTACAACCCAATGAACAAAACTGTGAACCTGAGCCCGGATGTTTATCATGGGCGATCAGTTGCAGCTGCTGCCGTTTCGGCTCACGAATGTGGTCATGCCGTTCAGCACGCAACGGCCTATCACTGGCTCACCATGCGCAGCAAGCTGGTTCCTGTTGTAAGCATTGCCTCTCAATGGGTGCAGTGGGTACTGCTTGCCGGTATTTTACTCATCGAAGCATTTCCTCAGGTCCTATTCATTGGAATCCTGATGTTTGCCTCCACCACACTTTTCAGTTTCATCACCCTTCCTGTTGAAATTGATGCAAGCCGCCGCGCTCTGGCATGGCTCAATGTAAGTGGCATCACCACCAACGAAACCTACCCCAAGGCCAAAAACGCCCTAAGCTGGGCAGCATACACCTATGTAGTTGCAGCCCTGGCATCGCTGGCAACGCTTCTTTATTACATCATGATATTTATAGGTCGGCGCGACTGATTGCTTACCGCAAAACATCCAAAGCTCTCCTACGGAGAGCTTTTTTTATGACTATCATCAACATCAAGCCTTACAAAAACACATATCGAAAAATGGATGGTGTGTTGCAAATCATACATTGCGAAAATAAACATTGAAATTCCTGATTTAGCGCAATCGTTTTCGTCAGGACATTCAACGTTAAAAATGATTAAGCCACAGCCTAAAGCCGAATGTCATTCCCTATTTTTGCGCCCAAATTTTAGCCAATCAAGGTAAAATCACTTCATTTAACCGCTTCAAACACGCTTATGAATCAAATCGTATGGTTTATTCCCCTTGCAGGCATAGTGGGAATTCTTTTTATGTTGCTAAAATCCAGATGGATAGATTCGCTGGATGCCGGCAACGAAAAAATGCAACGGATTGCAGGTTACATCGCCCGTGGCGCAATGCCTTTCTGAAGGCTGAATACAGGATACTGGCCATTTTTGTTGCATCGGTTTCTGTATTGCTCTTTATTAAAGGCACTTACGAACCAGGGGCAAATGGGTTTGTTGTTCTGTCATTTGTTGCAGGTGCAGTGCTTTCAGGATTTGCCGGCTTTATTGGTATGCGCGTGGCAACCAAGGCCAATGTGCGTACAACACAGGCAGCCCGCACTTCCCTCTCTGCCGCTCTGAAAGTGGCATTCACAGGTGGCAGCGTAATGGGCATAGGTGTAGTCACCCTTGGCTTGATGGGTCTAAGTCTTCTGTTTTTGTTGTTTAACAATCTGATAGGCGTTGATTGGAGTCTCACTGTGATACTCAATGTTTTATCAGCTTTTTCGCTGGGAGCTTCGTCCATTACACTTTTTGCCCGTGTAGGCGGTGGCATTTATACCAAAGCTGCCGATGTTGGCGCCGACCTCGTTGGCAATGGTGAAGCCGGAATCCCGGAAGATCATTACCTGAACCCCGCAACCATTGCCGACAATGTGGGCGATAATGTGGGTGAGGTGGCAGGAATGGGTGCCGACCTATTTGAGTCGTATGTCGGATCCATCCTGGCCGCAATGGTGCTTGGTGTTGTTTTTGTTTCCATGTCCGAAATACAAAGCTATTTCTCGCTTGGTCCGGTGTTCCTGTCAATGGCACTTGCTGCGGTTGGCATACTGACCAGCGTGGCCGGAACATTCTTCGTTCGCATCACGCCCAAAGGCGATCCACAGTCAGCCCTCAACCGAGGCGAACTGATCTCTTCGCTGGTCATGGTGGAAGCTTCCTATCTGCTCATCTCGTACTTCCTGCCAGACAGCTGGAAACTGATTCACAATGACGGCACTTACACACAATATACCTCATTGGGGGTCTTTATTTCAACACTTGTCGGACTTGGCATTGGTATAGGCATCGGAAAAATTACTGAATATTACACGGGTTCGGGCAAAAAGGCAGTAAAAGCAATCGTTGACCAATCGCATACCGGAGCAGCCACCAATATCATCGCCGGTCTTGAGCTTGGGATGAAATCCACTGCTATCCCGGTACTTGGACTTGCTATTTCAATCATACTTTCGTATCATTTTGCAGGGCTTTATGGAATTGCCATTGCGGCTGTGGCCATGCTTGCAAACACGAGATTCCAGCTGGCGGTAGATACGTAGGGCCCCATTGCCGACAACGCAGGAGGCTTTGCCGAGATGTGTGCGCTGCCAAAGGATGTCCGGCAGAAGACGGACAAGCACGATGCGGTGGGCAATACCACAGCTGCCATTGGTAAGGGATTTGCCATAGGATCAGCCACACTTACCGCACTGGCCCTCTTTGCCGCCTTTATGACTCAGGCCAATATCACGGTGATCGACGTTTTGCAGCCATAAATCATGGCCGGATAACTCATTGGTGGCATGCTACCCTACCTGTTCTCCTCAATGGCCATGGGGGCTGTCGGACGTGCTGGCCAGAAAATGATCAACGAGGTGAGAAGGCAGTTTGCCGAAATTCCCGAGCTACGGAATGCACTTGAGGTTTTGCGTAAATACAACGGCGATGTGCATAAAGTCACAAAAGAAGAAGCCGATACCATGCATAAGGCCGAAAATGCAGCACAATATGAGAAATGTGTTGAGATTTCCACCGAAGCATCGCTCAAGGAAATGATATTGCCTGGTCTCCTTGCTGTGATCGCTCCTGCAGCTGTTGGCTTTCTGGGTGGTGCTCAAATGCTTGGTGGCATGCTTGCAGGCGTCATGGCTTCGGGAGTACTCCTTGCCATCTACCAATCGAATGCGGGTGGAGCATGGGACAATGCCAAAAAAATGATTGAAGAAGGCGTACATCATGAGGGCGAGACCCACGGCAAAGGCAGCGCTTCGCACAAAGCCACCGTTGTGGGCGATACTATAGGCGATCCGTTCAAAGATACCAGCGGCCCTTCTCTTAATATACTCATCAAACTAATGTCGGTGGTGGCGCTTGTTATCGCTCCAAGTATCGCCGAACCTCCGGCGAAACCAATGAACAGCAAACCGCTCGAAATCAAGCAGAAAACGGAAACACCTTCAAAATTCGAAAAACGAGCTGCAGCTGCAGGTTTTGATCTCTGAAAATATTCCAGACTGATTAATAAAAAGCCGGAAGTTATTGTACTCCGGCTTTTTTTACGCTTAACTTTGATTATTATTCACATCGAACCAACAAAAGCAAAACGTTATGAAAGCCCTGCTCTTCTCCATTGCCTGCCTAGTTGCTTCCTTTCTTGTTATTGGACAACCCGGAACTATTGATGCCACTTTCAACCCGGTTTCAGGGGCAAACAATGAATATGTCAGAAGAATTGTTGTGCAACCCGATGGAAAGATTCTTGTAGCGGGTGCCTTCACGCAGTTCAACGGGCAAAACAAACCCTACCTGGTCAGGCTGAATTCCGATGGTAGTTTAGATGAGAACTTCAACATAGGTTCGGGTTTCATTGGCCCTGTGGGCGATATTGGATTACAGAATGATGGTAAAATTGTGGTTGGAGGATCATTTACTTCCTTTAATGGTACTGCTGCCGAACGTATCCTCAGGCTCAATCCTGACGGTTCGCGCGATGGTTCATTTTGCATCGGACTTGGACCGAATGGCGCAATTGGATGTTTGCTTATTACGCCTGAGCGAAAGGTGTACATAAGTGGAAATTTTGCATTGTTCGATGGCATTCGGCGTCTGAGAATTGCACGTCTGACCAGCAGCGGATCGCTCGACAACAGCTCCGACCCTCAAGCCTGACTCGATGGTCTGGCTTACACGATGGCCTTACAGCCTGATGGCAATTTGCTCATTGGCGGTAATTTTTCAAATTATAACAATGTGCCTTCAGGACGTATCGCACGTATCTTACCTTCCGGACAGGCAGATCCCACCTTTAATCCCGGCACTGGTGTTCCGAGCATCAACCAAAGCATCAACAGCATCAGCCTGCAGGAAGATGGCAAGATTATCGTTGCCGGACTCTTCACCAGTTTCAATGATCAACCTTTAAGGCATATCGTAAGGCTTATGCCCAATGGTCAGTTGGATGCCAACTTTAATCCTCCGGTATTCAGCGATCAGATTGAGTCGGTCGTGAGTCTTCCCAATGGGAAAATTGTCCTTGCCGGTCGCTTTACCTCCGGCAGTTCCATTGCCAGCAACCGTATTGCCGGCCTGAACAGCAATGGGAGCATGGATTTGAATTTCAATCCGGGTAATAGCGCAAGCGCCATCGCGTATGTTGTGACTCCATACGGAAGCAATAAACTGATGATCGGAGGCAATTTTACCACTTACAACGGCAGCCCCAGAGGCAGGATTGCCCGCATCAATGCAGAATCTTTTACTAATCTGGAGGAACCCCTGAGTGAGGAACCCTTGGCCAGCATACAATGGCTGAACAACAGTAGAATCATGCGAATCATACCAAAAATCAACCAAAAGATTGAGCTACATATCTATAATTCTGAAGGGCAAATCATTCAGAAATAAAGCACTACAGGCCAAGTTGAGATAAGTCTTACTAGGTTTAAGAACGGGGCTTATTACATTGCACTATATACTAACCAGTTCTATCAATACTTTAAGTTCATCAAGTTTTAAGCCATAATCTGGCATTCTAGTAATCTGCCTGGAACGATAATAATAATCATTCCAGATTATCAAATAACGGGCAATGACTGGTAGATCACTGATCCCTTATAACTTACTCCTGATTGTAAAAGCATGAACATCAAGGGATTATTTTTACCCGGCTCAATCTTCATAAAAAAACAGAGGAGGAGCTTTCGCTCCTCCTCCGTCAAGCATAATTAGACCATACA
>CAYWLJ010000015.1:0-77444 GCA_964459375.1 uncultured Lentimicrobiaceae bacterium
CCCCCCCCCCCCCCCCATGAGACGACTCTCAAAAGACCACGGGATTCACCTGGTATATCTTGAATTGCTAAAGACGTACTGTATGTGACGCGTGTGTTTAGTGGCAAAATATGGCAGAATTATGATGTTTGTTTTATTCTCAAGATCAAAAAGACCTGATCAGAAGGGTGCAAATTTATTATTTCATATGATAAATTGAATTACCAGGGTATTCCAGCTTCAAATTTAGAACCGGTTTAAATAAGGGCTTTTTGTGGTGGTTTTCAGGGTGGGTAAATGAATTCAGACTGACTTTCAATATTTGAGACATCAGCGATATTTCACTTAATTTAGACGCCTTAAAACCTGCTTTCTGTTGAAACGATTTCTGCCCATTTTACTTTTGTTTTTTTTGGTGCAAACTGCAATCACGCAGCAACGCCTTGGCAGCAATTGCCTAAGGGTTGAACTTCCGATGGTGGTGATGAGGCAACTTGAGCAACCCATTACCCTTCAGATAGTCTCCGACTGTGCTTTTGGGCGTTTCGAAAAGCAGGAAGTGACCGTCGTTGTCAATGGCAGGCCACAATCGGTTGTTTTTGAGCACAATAAGGCACAAATCCCATATATGTTTCCTGGGCACGAAACCCTCAGCATCGGGGTGGATGATTTTTACTGGGAAAAACCCATTACGCCCATACCGCTGTGGCTGTCGGTGCTCCCGCCTCTGGTGGCTATCATCCTTGCACTTTTGCTGCGCGAGGTGTTTTTTGCCTTGTTCACCGGCATCCTCACCGGCACTTTTATCATGGCGTTTTATCAGGGCAACGGTTTCTTTTCTGCTCTGGGCAAGGGCTTTCTGGCGGTCATGGATACCTATGTCATGGCTTCGCTGCTCGACCGCGGTCACATGTCCATCATCGTCTTTTCGATGGTTATCGGAGGCATGGTACACCTGATATCGAAAAACGGCGGCATGCAGGGTGTGGTCAACCGGTTATCGGGACTGGCCAAGAATGCCAGGATGGGGCAATTTACCACCTGGCTGTTGGGCTTAGTGATTTTTTTTGACGACTATGCCAACACCCTTGTGGTGGGCAATACCATGCGGCCGGTAGCCGACCGATTGGGTATTTCGAGGGCTAAACTGGCCTATCTGGTTGATTCCACAGCAGCGCCGGTGGCGGCCATTGCCTTTGTGACCACATGGATTGGGGCCGAGCTGAGCTACATTCAGGCCGGCATTGATGCCATCGGGTTGCAGATGTCGGCCTATAGCGTGTTCTTTAACTCGTTGGCCTACAGTTTTTACCCCTTTCTCACACTGGCTTTTTTGCTGATGATTGTGTTTCAGGGCAGGGAATATGGCCCTATGTTGGCTTCGGAGCGGGCAGCAAGGCTGAGTGTGGCACAACCCCACGAGACGGATCAGAAAACTGAGAAATTTGATAAACCCCATGCCCTCAATGCAATTCTACCCGTTGCAGTCATCATATTTGGCACTCTGGGCGGCTTGCTCTACACAGGTTGGAGTGCGCAGGAATGGGCGCGCACCGACCATACGCTTTTCGAAAAGCTTTCGGACATCATCGGCCGGGGCGACTCGTACACTGCCCTGCTCTGGTCGTCTATCTCCGCACTCTTTACAGCCCTTCTGCTGACGCTTGTGCAACGCATCATGAACCTCAAAACGGCTGTAGAACACATTGTAGATGGCTTTCGCATCATGCTGACGGCCATCCTGATTTTAACACTGGCCTGGTCGGTGGCTTTGGTGGCCGAACACCTGCACACGGCCGATTTCATTGCCCAAACCCTGATGCGTGTGTCATTTTCGCCTTACCTGATTCCTGCCTTTACCTTTATCATGGCTGCACTGGTGGCTTTCAGCACGGGCACTTCCTGGGGTACCATGGCCATTCTTTATCCGCTCATCCTGCCTGCCAGCTGGATGCTCACCGAAGCCCACCCCGAAATCAACCATGACCACGGGCTGATTATCTTTTACAGTGTGGTGTCGGCGGTGCTGGCCGGCTCCATTCTGGGCGATCATGTTTCGCCCATATCCGATACCACCATACTCAGCTCTATATCGAGTGGATGCAACCACATCGAGCATGTGCGCACCCAGATGCCCTACGCCCTCACCGTTGGAGCCGTTTCGTTGCTGGTCGGCACAATCCCAGCCACTTATGGCTTTGTTTCGCCATGGTGGCTGATGATGGTCTCGGCGGTGATTTTATTTTTTATAGTTCGTTTGCTTGGGAAAAAGCTGCCACAACCAAAAGCTGATCAGAAATGAGCATTCCGGTCGCCATTGCATTGTTGGTTTCGGGGGTTGTGGTAGGTTTTATCAATACCCTGGCAGGAGGAGGTTCGGTGATATCGCTCTCGCTTTTTCTTTTTTTGGGCTTGCCTGTTGATGTGGCCAACGGCACCAACCGCATCGCCATCGTACTGCAGAACCTCAGTTCGGTTGGCACATTCAGGCGCAACAAGTTGATCAACTTCGGCTATGCCAATAAACTGGCCATTCCGGCTGTGATTGGTTCGGTTGCGGGGGCACAGCTGGCAGTGGATATTGACAAAGCCCTGGTTGAACGTGTGTTTGCTGTGATGCTGGTGGTGGTGGCCTTGTTCATGCTGGTCAATCCGAAGCATTACCTTCACGGACGGCCCGCCATGCAGAACGATAAGGTGAGTCCGTTCAAAATGGGCATTTTTTTCCTCATCGGGCTTTATGGTGGGTTCATTCAGGTTGGTGTGGGCTATTTTCTGCTGGCTGCCCTTGTTATGGGCGCCGGCCTCGATCTGGTGAGGGCCAATGCCATAAAGGTTTGGATTGTGCTGCTTTATTCGCCGGTGGCTCTGGCAGTTTTTATGGCCAATGGGGCTGTGCATTGGACTTATGGGTTGATGCATGGAATCGGAAACATCGGTGGGGCTATGCTTGCAAGCCAGCTTGCGGTGCAAAAAGGAGTCAATTTTGTGCGTTGGGTGATCATTGCGGTGATTGCCATCACATCGGCACAACTCATGGGCTTGTATAACTTCAACGACCTCATTGCCTGGATGATGCGCTAAAAGCGTTGCGTCGTTCAACCTTCTTGTCCGGCATTGCTTACCTTTGCAGCCCAAATCACCGCTTGTTATGATATCAGCCGTCAGGGTGCGTTTTGCCCCCAGTCCTACAGGTCCGCTGCACATGGGCGGAGTGCGCACAGCCCTATACAATTACTTATTTGCGCGCCGCCATGGAGGAACCATGATTCTGCGCATCGAAGACACCGACCAGGCGCGTTATGTGCCCGGAGCTGAAGAATATATCGTGGAGGCCCTTGGCTGGTGCGGGATAGAGTTTGACGAAAGTCCCCTCAAGGGGGGCCCCCATGCGCCATATCGCCAGAGCGAACGAAAGGCGCTTTACGCACAATACAGCGAACAACTCATCCGCTCTGGTCATTCCTATTTCGCTTTCGACACACCCGAGGAGCTCGAAAATCTGCGCAAAGAGGCCGAGAGCCGCAAAGAAATATTTACATACAACGCGCTTACCCGAAAAAGCCTGCGCAACAGTCTCAATATGCACCCTTCTGAGGTTGAAGAGCGCATCGCTACGGGCGAGCCATATGTGGTGAGGTTCAAAATACCGGAGAACGGCAGTGTGGAAATGTTCGACCTCATCAGAGGGAAGGTTGTGGTGAAAACCGAAACCCTTGACGACAAGGTGCTTTTCAAATCGGATGGCATGCCCACCTATCATCTGGCCAATATTGTTGACGACCACCTGATGCAAATCAGCCATGTTATCCGCGGCGAAGAGTGGCTGCCTTCGCTGCCTCTACATGTGTTGCTCTATGAGGCATTTGGTTGGGAGCCGCCAAAGTTTGCACATCTACCTTTGTTGCTCAGGCCCGACGGTAACGGAAAGCTCAGCAAGCGCGATGGCGACAGGCTTGGTTTTCCGGTGTTCCCGCTTTCGTGGACCGACCCGTTTACGGGCGAAAAAACCTCAGGATATCGCGAGTGGGGCTACTATCCCGAAGCTTTTATCAATATGCTTGCTCTGCTGGGCTGGAATGCCGGTACTGAACAGGAAATTTTCAGCATGGACGAACTTATCCATGCCTTCAGCCTTGAGCGGGTAAGTAAGTCGGGGGCTAAGTTCGACCCTCACAAGACCAAATGGTTTAACCAGCAGTATTTGCTTCGCCATAATGATGCCCGGCTGGCCGAAGAACTCAACACTTTGCTCATTTTGAAAGGGATAGTAATCAATCCCTCAAAACTCGAATCTATTTGTCGGCTCATGAAGGACAGAGTTCACTTTGTGCACGAGATGTATGAGGAAGGCAGGCTCTTTTTCGAAGCTCCTGATCAGTACGATGAGCAGGTGATAAAAAAACGCTGGAAAGAGGAAACGCCCGCCCAGATGGAAATGCTGGCCGCAGCACTGGAAAGCTCGGTAAGCTTTGAACCAGCCGAGCTTGATGCCCTCTTGCAGCAGTTTATTGCAAACAACGGACTAAATACCGGTGCTGTGATGAATGCTTTAAGGCTTTTGCTGGTGGGTGCAGCCAAAGGGCCTCATCTGACGGATATTTTGTGGATTCTTGGTAAAGACGAATCATTAAGGCGCATCAGGATTGGTATTGTCAAACTTTCATAAACCATTTCAATTCAGCAATTTAATGTCAGTAATCTCAATCGAAGGTATGGAATTTTACGCCTACCATGGCTGCTTTGCCGAAGAGCAACTCATAGGCGCCTGGTTTGTAGTGGATTTGTTTCTGGACGTTGATACTGTTAAGGCCGAGAAGAGCGACAACCTGCATCATACAGTAAATTACCTCGAGGTATATCAGGTAGTAAAGCGCGAGATGGAAATCAACTCTAAGCTGCTCGAGCATGTGGGAGGTCGCATCCTCGATGGTGTTGGTAGCGGTTTTGCGAAGGTGCGCCATGCCAGGGTGAAAGTGCGTAAGATGAATCCACCGCTGGGCGGTAAAATGGATTTTGTCAGCCTGACAATGGAAAGATATTATGAATAAACCACTGCTCACCCCACCGGATGTTTGCCCACGCTGCGGGGCTGCTTTTCACTGCAGTAAATCGTCGCGTTGCTGGTGCTTTGAGGCAGCGACCACGTCAGAAGTGCTCGATTATATACAGGATAGGTGGCAAAGTTGCCTGTGTCAGGCCTGCCTCGAAGCGGTTGCCAAGGCTTTGGGCAAAACGACTGGGGAATCACCTGAATTTCTAAAGTAATCAGTGGCGGAACAGGAAAGCTGAAATGTCGGAGACTATTTCCCTTTGCCCTTTCACCGAAATATCTTACTTTTGCAAACCCGATTGGTCCCGTGGCCGAGGGGCTAGGCACCGGTCTGCAAAACCGTCTACAGCGGTTCGACTCCGCTCGGGACCTCCTGAAAAGTAAAACCAGCACTGCAAAAGCGGTGCTGGTTTTTTTGAGCCTTCCACGGGACTCGAACCCGCGACCTGCTCATTACGAGTGAGCTGCTCTACCGACTGAGCTAAGAAGGCCAGAGCTTGCAAAGTTAAAACAAATCGACCTTTTCCTGACTTTGGTAGTGCGTTATTCCTTTTCAGGCTGTTGCTTCACCATTTTATCGATAAGCATTTCGAGCAGGCGCTTGAGCTCCAGAAGTGCAGCCGGTTCAAATTCCGATTCCATCAAGCCTTTGGCCAAAGTTTCCGGAATGCTGGCAGCGGAGTGCTTCAATTGCTCGCCTTCGGCGGTGAGAGTTACCATCACCATGCGTTCATCTTCTGCAACACGACGACGGCTGATCAGTCCCTGCGCCTCGAGGCGCTTCAGCAGCGGGGTGAGCGTGTTGGTATTGAGAATCAGGCGGCGGCTTATGTCGCCTACGGATTGTGATCCGTGTTCCCAGAGCACCATCAGCACAAGGTACTGTGGATAGGTGATACCGAGCGCTTCGAGCAAAGGCTGATATTGCCGGATGATGAGCCGCGAGGCGGCATACACCGGGAAGCAGATCTGATTGCTGAGCTTCAGCTGTTCGAACTCCATCTGATTATTTTGTATTTTTTTAAAAAGGTGTTTCTGCAAATATGAATCAATTTTCTCCGGTTTGGTCGAAGGGGCAAAGCGTTTTACCGGTTTACCCTTGGCGTCAATCAGAAACTTGGTGAAGTTCCATTTTATTTTGCCTCCCAGCAAACCCGGGAGTTCTTTTTTCAGGAATTTGAACATCGGGTGGGCATCCTGACCATTGACATCCACCTTGGCAAACATGGGAAAGCTCACCTCATAATTCACCTGACAAAACTCAGCTATGTCTTTCTCGTTCCCGGGATCCTGATTGGCAAACTGATTGCATGGGAACCCAAGGATAAACAGTCCCTGTGCGCGATATTTGCGATAAAGGTTTTCGAGACCTTGGAACTGTGGGGTGAGACCGCATTTGCTCGCTGTATTGACAACAAGAACGGTCTTTCCTTCAAACTGACTCATGGCTATTTCCTGCCCATTGATTGTTGTGGCGGTTAATTGGTAAAATGATGATTTTGAATGCATGTCTTGTGTGAATATATCGTTTACGATACAAAAATAATTATAAATATATCGTGCGCGATGCAATTACGAAGAATTAACAAAAGGCAGGAGTTATGGTCATCAATGTTAAGTGCAAAAGTGCGCCCTGCGAAATAGGTAGAGTTCTTGTTTGCTAAACGTTAAATATCTGTGAAACAGCTTTTTGATTGTTGCTTCGGTAGGCTTATTGAAAGTTACTCTATCGTTAAAGGCTTCACATTTAGAAATAATTCATCCAGCTGGTGTTGGGCGATGGTCGAAGGCGCGTCGATCATGGTATCGCGGCCCGCATTGTTTTTGGGAAAGGCAATGAAATCACGAATAGAGTCCTGACCCGACATCAGGGCTGTGAGGCGATCAAAGCCAAAGGCGATGCCACCATGTGGGGGTGCGCCATACTCGAAAGCATTGAGCAGGAACCCGAACTGATTGAGGGCTTCTTCGGGGGTGAAGCCGAGCAGGTTGAACATTTGGTTTTGGAGCGAGCGGTCGTGAATACGGATGGATCCGCCGCCGATTTCAACGCCGTTGATTACCAGGTCGTAGGCGTTGGCACGAACGGCTCCGGGATTGGTCTGCAGCATGTGGAGGTCTTCGGGTTTGGGAGAGGTGAAGGGATGGTGCATGGCAAAAAACCTTCCAGTTTCTCCGTCCCATTCGAGCAGGGGAAAGTCGGTCACCCACAGCGGTTTATAGTTTTCGGGATTACGCAGGCCGAGGCGGTTGCCCATTTCGATGCGCAGCTCGTTCAGTTGTTTGCGCACCTTGTTGTTTTCGCCCGAAAGGATGAGCATGAGGTCGCCGGGTTTGGCACCAAAGGCATCGGCCCAGGCCTGTAGTTGATTTTCGTTAAAGAATTTATCTACTGATGATTTGAGGCCGCCATCGGTGTTATATTTAACATACACCAGACCTTTGGCGCCTATTTGAGGTTTTTTCACAAATTCGGTGAGTTCGTCGAGTTGTTTGCGGCTATATTCCGAGCAGTTTTTGGCATTGATACCAACCACCAGTTCAGCCTGATCGAAAACAGAAAAGCCGTTATCTTTGGCTAAGATGTTTAGTTCGACAAAGGGCATGCCGAAGCGCAGGTCGGGTTTGTCGGAGCCGTAGTATTTCATTGCGGTGGCATAGTCCATGCGTTCGAAAGGTCCCGGGTCGAAGCCTTTAACTTCGCGGAAGAGATGCCTTGTGAGCCCTTCGAAGGTATTGAGCACGTCTTCCTGGGTAACAAAGGCCATTTCGCAGTCGATTTGGCTGAACTCGGGCTGGCGGTCGGCACGCAGGTCTTCGTCGCGAAAGCAGCGTACAATCTGGAAATAGCGGTCGTAGCCGGCCACCATGAGGATCTGTTTAAAGGTTTGTGGCGATTGTGGCAGGGCATAAAACTCGCCCGGATTCATGCGCGAGGGCACCACAAAGTCGCGGGCGCCTTCGGGGGTGGATTTGATCAGGTACGGGGTTTCTATTTCGAGAAAACCCTGGCTGTCCATATAGCGGCGTGTTTCGAATGCAAGCCGGTGACGTAGTTCAAGGTTTTGACGCAGTGGATTGCGCCGCAGATCGAGGTAGCGGTATTTCATGCGCAGTTCGTCGCCCCCATCGCTTTTATCTTCGATGGTAAACGGCGGTGTTTTGCTGGCGTTTAGTACTTCGATGGATGTTGGTAGCACTTCGATTTCACCTGTCGGAAGCAGGGGATTTTTTGACGATCGTTCCTGCACTTTGCCTTGCACCCGGATAACATACTCACGTCCGAGGTTTCGAGCCTGTTGCATGAGTGCCTGATCCGAAACGCCATCTTCGAGGATGATCTGGGTCAGGCCATAGCGGTCGCGCAAATCGATCCATACGAGGGAGCCTTTGTCGCGCATGCGCTGAACCCAGCCGCTGAGGGTGACCTGTTTGCCGGTATCGGCTATCCGGAGTTCGCCGCAGGTGTGTGAACGGAAGTGCATTGTTGTTAGTTATTGCTTTCGGGGCGCGAAGATACGAAACTGGCGCCTGAGATGCGCCGCATGTGAAGGCGTAATGGAAGCAATTATAGATAATTAGCTGATATGATGTGAATTAAAGCTAATATCAAAGAAGATCAATGTCGATGATTTCCCGTTCTCATAGTCTGATATTGATTAGTTTGTATATCATTGGGCAACCCATAACCTATAGCGGAAAATTCGCTCCGTTTTTAGGATGGTATCAAAGTTTACTGTAAATCCACTGGAAATGAGCATTTTTTCGAACTCTTTCCTGCTCAGCTGGTGTGGGTGAAGGATATCCAGTGGCAGCCAACGAAAAATGCGGTGAAGCAGTTGCCAGCGATGCTCGTCAACCGAGATCACGAGGGTACCGCCGGTTTTACAAAGATCGCGAAGCTTCCGCATGACATTTTCGATATCGTCCACATGATTGATGACATTGATACAGAACACCGCATCGAAACTTAGTTTTGATTCGAAATCTTCAGCCTTCACAGCATGAAAAGTAACCTTACCGTCTAAGTGTTGAAAACAAAAGGGGAAATCCTTCTTGTACTTATCAATCAGCGGGTCAACAGCAGCAATGTTTCCGGGCAGCAACATAAAGATGCCTGCCGGTCCGCAGCCCAGATCAAGGTAATGGCCGGAGGATTGCAATGATACCCGGCCGGCTATTGTATTGAGAAAATTATGCCAATAGTTGAGTTTCCACTGATGGTAGGCAAGGGGGTCTTTTTTACGGAGATACCACCGCCACCAGCGCGATTCGAAGTATTGTGCAGCTTTCCATTTGAGGTTTAGCATCGATGGGTGTGGTTCGAAAGGTAAGGCCGGGATTACCGGATTGCCGGCATTTGGATCAAAGGTAACTTAACTTTTACAATGAGATGAAGACTGCTGAAAGCCAATGGCTGTGCACAGAAATCAGAACATCAAAGTAAATACCGTGCCCTCTTCAGGTTTCGATTTCACCGAAATGGCACCTTTGTGCATTTGCATGATCTGGCGCGACAGGCTCAGGCCGATGCCTGAGCCCTCTTTTTTGCTGGTGAAGAAGGGCATAAAAATTTTGTCCATCAGATCGGGCTTGATGCCATGCCCGTTGTCGGCAATATCGATGGTGATGCGGTTGTTTACGTTTTGGCTGGCAACGATAGAGATTTGAGGGTTTTCGCGGGTTTTGACTGCATCGATGGCATTGAGCATCAGATTGATGACCACCTGATCCACAAGGTCTGGGTCGGCCAGCACCATAAGGTCGTCCGGAAAAACCTGCCATTTGTATTGGATATGGTGGAGTTCTGTCTTAAGTTTCAAAAGCTCAGTGGCACGCACGAAAAGTTCCTTTACGGGAAAGTAGCGGAAGTTGGGTTTGGGAATTCTGGTGAGGTTGCGGTAAACTTCCACAAAGTTGAGCAGTCCACGACTACGAGATCCTATGGTTTCTACGGCAGCGGTAATGCTTTCCAGGTCTTCGCTGTCGAGCTGTTGCACGCGGCTTTCTCCGGTTTCAGGGTCGGTGATCATTTCCTGAATTGTGGCTGTAAGCGAGCTGATTGGGGTGATAGAATTCATAATTTCATGCGTGAGCACACGGATTAGGCGCTGCCAGCTTTCTATTTCTTTGTCTTCGAGCTCAGGGTGAATGTTTTGCAATGAGATCAGAACATATGTTTCGCCCCGCATCCTGAATTCGGTGGCATTGATGGATAGTTGAATCAACTCGTCCTGCAAAAACACCTTGACTAATAATTTGTCGCCTGCCTGCATGCGCAGGAGCATTTCGGGCAGGTCGTCCTTCACGGCGCTCAGTTCCTGGATGCTACGTAAATGGTTTAGGCGCAGCATCTTTTTGATGGCATTGTTAAACACATCCACCTTTCCATCGCGTCGAAAAACAATGATACCGATGCTCACATGCTGCACAACGGTGAGAAGGTAGTTGAAGTGTTCTTCCTTTTCGACCCTATTGGTTTTAAAGGCTTCGATCACCTGATTGAACTCGTGATTGAGTTCGGCGAAGCTTTTACCAAGGCTTTCATCGGTAAAGCTGGACGAAAAGTCGGAATGCCGGATGCTGGCCAGAAAACGGGCAAGACGACTGTTGGTTTTTTCCAGAAATAGGATGAGCGAGGCGGTTTGCAGCAAAACAAATACCAGGAGCACGATGGTGGTTATCATGTAGCCTTCGCGGCTCCAGATAAGCGAGATGGCGATCAGGCTTGCCAACAGGAGTAAAACCCTGAGCACGACCTGCATCCTGAAATGCCTAAAAACCATATTTCTCCATTCTTCGGTAGAGCGATGCACGGGTAAGGCCCAGCTCGCGGGCTGCCCGGCTGATGTTTCCACCGTGTTTTTCGATCACTTTACGTACGAGGATTTTTTCGGTTTCCTCTAGATTGGTGGTTGCTAATGTTGGTTCGGCTGACTGTGCTTTGTCGGAGAGGAAAAAGTCATGTGGCTCAAGAATATTGCCTTCGCTGAGTATGAGGGCTCGTTCCACGGCATGTTGAAGCTCGCGTATGTTTCCGGGCCAATTATGGGTTTGAAGTCGCTTCAGCGTGCTGGCATTAAGGCGTTTTCGCGGCATTTTGTAGCGTTTGCAGTACATCTCAATAAAATGTTCGGCCAGCGCTTCAATGTCTTCGACACGTTCGCGCAAGGGCGGGATGTTCAGCTCGACGGTATTGATGCGATAGAGGAGATCCTGACGAAACTTGCCCTCGCTGACCATCTGATACAGGGGCATGTTTGTAGCGCAAACCACACGGACGTCGATAGGGGTTTCCTTGTTGGTGCCCAGCCTCACAACAGTACGATTCTGAAGAACGGTAAGCAGCTTTGACTGAAGACTGGGTGAGAGATTTCCTATTTCATCAAGGAATATGGTGCCTTTGTGTGCAGCTTCGAAGCGACCGGCACGATCCTCACGGGCATCGGTGAAAGCTCCCTTGCGGTAACCAAATAGTTCGCTCTCGAAGAGGCTTTCGGTGATTGCACCCAGGTCAACACTGATAAACACTTCACCGGACCGGGATGATGCGCGATGTATGGCTCTGGCTATCACTTCTTTGCCCGTTCCATTTTCGCCCAGCAACAGTACATTGGCATCGGTGCGTGCCACTTTGCTCACGGTGGCAAGCACTTTCATCATGGCCGGACTACTGCCGATAATGTTGCTGTAGGCCGCATCCTGATCGGCTATGAGCAGTTTCTGCCGACCCTTGAGATCTTGAAGCTCCACTTTCGATTTGCGTACTTCGAGTGTGGCACTGATGGTGGCCAGGAGCTTTTTGTTTTCCCATGGCTTGAGCAAAAAGTTGGTTGCTCCCTCCTTTATGCCCTGCACGGCCAGTTCGATGTCGCCATAGCCAGTGATGAGGATGACAGCAGCGGCCGGATCGATTTCAAGTATTTTGTTGAGCCATAAAAAGCCTTCCTGTCCGCTTGTAGCATCACGCGTGAAATTCATATCGAGCAGCATCAGGTCATAATTTTCGCTGCGCAGCAGATCGGGGATGTTGGATGGATTCTTTTCGGTATGGACCATTTCGATGTGCTGCCGGAGAAACAAGCGGGCGGCAAGCAACACATCATTGTCATCGTCAACAATCAGGATACGGGCTTTGATTTTATCCATAGGATGAAGGTTTGGCATGGGTTAAAGGTACGGGGTCTGTTCGAAACTGTACGCTCTGATGGACGTTTTTGAACACAAAAGGTTACATTTTCAGTAAAGTTTTTTGCAAACACCTGCAAATGAGTTTTTTATTGATTGTGGCATTTTTGTGGTGGGTAAAACAAAATTTCGAATTCTGACGACGGCACAATCATTACCGGCGGCCTTGCTGCATTGTGAGGATTGGCTACCTTTACGAAAGAAAAACGAACTATTGACTCTCGCAGTATGCCTCTGATACAAACGATCGACATAAACAGGATTTTCAGTGCAGGACAGGTGGAAACCAAGGCGCTCAATGGAATAAGCCTCAGCATAGAAAAAGGAGAATTTGTTGCCATCATGGGGCCATCGGGTTGCGGCAAGACAACCCTGCTAAACATTCTGGGTTTATTGGATAATCCGACAGATGGTACTTATATTTTTCAAGGACAAGAAGTTACTTTTATTTCAGAGCGACAGCGGGCTGCAATCCGCAAACACAATATCGGATTTGTTTTTCAGAACTTCAACCTCATCGAGGAGCTTACTGTTTTCGAGAATGTTGAACTTCCGCTTGTTTATCAGGGTGTTCCGGCAAAGGTGCGCAGAGAGCGTGTGATGGCAACATTGGGGCAACTGCAGATTGCCTACAAGCATGGGATGTTTCCTCAGCAGCTATCGGGTGGCCAGCAGCAACGCGTTGCTGTGGCCAGAGCCATGGTGGGCAATCCGTTGCTGATTCTGGCCGATGAGCCCACCGGAAACCTCGACTCTCAGAATGGTGAGGAGGTCATGCTGCTTCTTGAGCAACTCAATTCGGCCGGGACCACTATCGTCATGGTTACGCATTCGCAACGCGATGCTGATTATGCAAGACGTCTGGTGAGGCTGTTTGACGGCAAAGTAATCAATGAACATTTTCGAAAGCTAACTGCCGACAAATAACATATTGAGAATATGAATTCAATAAGGCAGACTTTGAACTTCATGTTTCTGAAGTTGAAAATCAGGGGTTTATGCTGAAGCATTTTATCATGATAGGCAATCGCCTCATGCTAAGGCGTAAAATGTTGACACTAATTAATATATCAGGTTTGGCCATAGGTTTGGCGTCGTGCATGATGATTTTGCTTTGGGTGGCCGATGAGCTGAGCTATGATCGCTTTCATGATGGCAGCGACCGCATTTACCGGGTGGTTGTGCTTGGCAGATTCGAAAAGCTGAATTTCAGAACTGTTTATACCCCGGCTCCATTACCTGCTGCCTTGCTCAAAGAGTTCAAACAGGTAGAGTACGCTGCACGCATCATCGTCAGGCCACAGCACAGCCTGCGTCGAATTGATGGTGATGTAAGCCTTATTGAGGATAAGTTTGCTTATGCCGATTCTTCAATTTTCGATGTTTTCAGTTTTAAGGTATTGACAGGTGATCCTAAAAAGGTTTTAGCAAAACCCGGGAGCATCGTCCTTACAGAGTCGGCAGCCCGCAGATGGTTTGGCAATGAAGACCCGATAGGCAAAGTGTTGATCGAAAACGAGATGCACCGTTACACTGTTACCGGTATTATGGCCGACCTGCCTTCGAACAGTCATATCAGGTTCAATGTTGTTGCTTCGCTCACAAGTATTCCATACCACAGTCAGACTGCATGGCTCTCGCAAGGCTCAATCACTTATTTCAAGCTGAGGGTGGGGGCGTCTATCAAATCAGTATCTGATAGCTTGCAATCATTTCTTTTCCGCCACATCGAGCCTGAGTTAATCAGCACCATCAATCTCGACCTGGATCAGTTTGCTCAATCCGGACAGGAATACCGTTATGAACTTCAAAAGCTTACTGATATTCACCTGCATTCCGATCTCGAAGGTGAGTTGAGTTTGAATGGCAACATAACACGTGTCTGGCTGTTTTCGGCCATTGCGCTGATTATTCTTTTGCTTGCATGCATCAACTTTATGAACTTGTCCACAGCAAAGGCAGCCATGCGCTCGCGCGAGGTTGGCATCCGCAAGGTGATGGGGTCAAACTGTCATGACCTTGTGATGCAGTTTCTGCTCGAAACGTTTCTGCATGTAATTATTGCGATGGCTTTGTCATTGCTTATTGTTGAACTCACGATGCCCTGGTTTAACGATGTTGCAGGAAAGCAGCTCAGTGTCGCAATGCTTTTCAGCGGATACTCATTTGTTGTTATGCTGCTCATGCTTGTATTCTGCACACTGGCTGCGGGGTTTTACCCTTCGATATACCTCTCGGCCTTCGAGCCTGCTCAGGTGCTTAAAGGTCAGTTGCTTCCACGTTCCGGAATGGGGTCGTTGCGTCGGCTTCTCGTCGTTTTTCAGTTTGCCGCGGCCATATTGTTCATCGTTTCGACACTGGTTGTTTACAGGCAGCTGGAGTTCATTCGCACCAAGGATATGGGCTATCAGCTGCACGATGTGCTGGTGGTGAAGCGCGTACACGGATTGGATAATAAACTTGAGGAATACAGAAGTAAGATTATTCAGGTGGCCGGCGTAAAACAGGCCGGATATGCTTTAAACCTTCCTGGTGATGAGTTGCCGACAAACAGTATAGGTATCGAAGGCCGGCCCATCGATCAGGTAAACCTTCTTGCACTGATGCTTGCCGATTATAACCTGGCTGATGCCTTGAAGTTAAGAGTCAGCGAAGGCCGTTGGTTTAGCCCTGATGAACCCTCCGACACAGCCGCCATTGTCCTGAACCGATCAGCATTGGATCAACTTAAAGTCGATAATTGGCAGTATTCGCGAATTGCCATGCACGGTCAGAGTATAACATATTTTAAGATCATCGGTGTTGTGGATGACTTTCATTTCGAGTCGCTTCACAAAACTGTGCGGCCAATCGGCATCCTGCTACGCACCAACAACTGGATGAACCGCATGGCAGTGAATGTTGAACGTGGCCAGATGCCGCGTGTTTTGGAAAAGGCGCGAAACCTCTGGGATGAAATGGAAACCGGTCAACCCTTTGAATACACCACACTTGATACGCAGATTGGCAGCTTTTATCAGGGTGAGGAAAGTACCAGCAAGATTTATACCATCTTCAGTGTGCTGGCTTTATTTATTGCGGCCCTTGGATTGTTTGGACTATCCACGCATACCATCGAAAGTCGCACGCGCGAGCTGGGCATTCGTAAAGTACTTGGTGCAAGCAACAGCTATATTGTACGTATGCTGCTTCTCGAATTCACACGCTGGGTATTCCTTGCTTCGCTCCTTGCCTCTCCTCTGGCATGGTTGATGATGGAACGCTGGCTCGATGGTTTTGCGTATCATACTGGTCTTGGGCCGGGCGAATTTCTTGTGGCAACGGTTATCACTTGGCATGTAGCATTTATGAGTGTAATTATTCAGGCCATCAGGGCTTCAAAACTCAATCCGGTGGATGCACTGAAATATCAATGAGAATTAATCATAAATAATTAAATAACAGCAGTATATGAGAACTGTCTTCATCATGTTCGTCTTCATTATTTCAGGGCTTTCTGGATTCTCCCAGACCAATGAGGAAGCCGCCATTCGCAAACTGATTGATGAGGCCTATGTGCAAGGCATTCATAACAGGGTTGAGATCGAAAACATCCAGAAGGGGTTTCACCCCGGTTTTGAGATGCTGAGCATCAACAACAATTTACTGGAAAAATTCCCCATTTACTCATGGCTCGAAAATATTAGGAAGGCTGTTGAGGCAGGCCAGAAGCCAAAGGCTGTGGTTACGGCCCTGATCCCTTTGGTGGATGTAGCAGGCAATGTAGCAATGGCAAGGGTAGAGCTATTTCGCGAAGGCAAGCATATTTTCACCGATTACATGGCCTTGTACAAGTTTGAAGACGGATGGAAGATCGTGGCCAAAACCTATTACCGCATCCCCGATTAAGGTGTGATGAGTTGTGCGGCTTCAAAATCTTAACTTTGCAGGCTGATGGCCTGCATTTTAAATTAAAACCAAACCGATATGACATCCGGACACGATATGCCACGAACTGAGATTTCCAACCTGGGTGAATTCGGACTGATCGACCGACTCACAGCCGATCTCCCTGTTTACAATGCATCAACCCTGAAGGCTGTTGGCGATGATGCTGCTGTGATTGGTTCAGGCGCACAACGCTTGCTGCTGTCTATGGATCTGCTGGTGGAAGGAGTACATTTTGACCTTACCTATACACCGTTAAAACACCTTGGCTATAAGGCTGTAGCTGTGAATGTTTCGGATATTGCGGCAATGAATGGCAGGGCAACTCAGATCGTGGTAGGGCTTGCTATTTCGAGCCGTTTTTCGGTGGAAGCCCTTGACGAACTGTACGCCGGCATGCGTTTGGCCTGCGAACGTTACAAGGTGGATCTTGTTGGTGGAGACACCACATCGAGCAGATCGGGACTGATGCTGTCGATCACTGTGCTTGGTGAAGTTGCAGAAGAAAATATCACCTACCGCAAGGGAGCCTCAGCGGGCGATCTACTCTGCGTTAGCGGTGATCTGGGTTCGGCCTATCTGGGTTTGCTGCTTCTCGAACGCGAAAAAGCCGAATTCAAAGCCAACCCCAATATGCAACCCGACCTTCAGGGCTACGACTATGTGCTTCAGCGCCAGCTTAAGCCCGAACCACGTGCCGACATTGTAAATGCCCTGGGCGAGGCCGGCATACGACCCACCTCGATGATCGACATTTCCGATGGTCTGGCATCCGAGGTGCTTCACCTCTGCAAGGCTTCATCGGTTGGTTGTAACGTTTACGAAAACAAACTACCCCTCGATCATACCATGATCAGTCTATGTCAGGATTTTGGACTCGTTCCGGCCGTGGCTGCGCTCAACGGAGGCGAAGATTATGAACTGCTCTTCACAATACGACAGGAAGATTATCCCAAAATTCAGGGGATTAAGGATGTTTCTGTAATCGGATATATGACGGCTGATGCCGGCCAGGCAAATCTTATAACCAACGATGAACAGCTGATTCCGATTACCGCTCAGGGCTGGGATGCCCTGAGAAACCGCTGACAAGCCATGTCGGAAAACTATCCGGCCACACCCAACGTATTGCAGGCACTCATTGCCTCGCTGCCCCATCAGCCAGGGGTTTATCAGTACCTTGATGAGCATGCAAAAGTGATTTATGTCGGCAAGGCAAAAGATCTGCGTAAGCGGGTGTCGAGCTACTTTACAAAAGAGCTGACAGGCAAGCTCAGGGTACTGGTCAGGCGTATACGCGACATCAAATTCATTGTGGTCGAAACCGAAGCCGATGCCTTGCTGCTCGAAAACAACCTGATCAAAACCTTGCAGCCGCGCTACAACGTCTTGCTGCGCGACGATAAGACCTATCCCTGGATCTGCATCAAAAACGAACCTTTTCCGCGCATTTTTTCCACACGTAATCCGGTGAAGGATGGGTCGGAATATTTCGGCCCTTATGCCTCGGGGCGCACCAAAAACGCTTTGCTCGAGCTCATCAGGCAGCTTTACCCCATCCGCAGCTGTAACCTCAATCTATCCGAAAAAGCCATTGCCCGAAAACAATACAAGGTTTGCCTTGAATTTCATATCGGCAATTGCCTTGGCCCTTGCGAGGGAAAACAGAGCGAGGCCGACTACAATGCCATGATACGCGAAATCAGGCAAATCATCAGAGGCAACCTGAGTCCGATTTTGCGCGACATGAAGGCGCGCATGATATCCCATGCCAATCTTATGGAGTTCGAAAAGGCTCAGGCCATCAAAGAAAAGCTGCTGTTGCTCGAAAACTATCAGAGCCGCTCGACTGTGGTGAGCCGCAACATCAGCAATGTGGATGTGTTTTCGATTGTGGATGAGCCTTACGTGGCCTGGGTAAATTACCTCAGGGTTGTCGAAGGCGCTGTAGTACAATCGCATACGGTTGAGATCAAAAAAAAGCTCGACGAAAGTCCCGACGAATTGCTTAGTCTGGCCATCACCGAGTTAAGTGCGCGCCTAAACTCGGATGCTGAAGAAATCATTCTTCCATTTACTCCGGGTTTTGTGCCGCAAGGGGTGAAAATCACCATTCCACAGAGGGGTGAAAAGAAAGACTTGCTCGAATTGTCGGAGAAAAATGCGCGACACTACAAAATGGAAGTTGAACAACAACGCAGCCTCGTCGATCCGGAGCGGCACCAGAAGCGCATTTTGCAACAGTTGCAGAAAGACCTCAGGATGAACGTTTTGCCCGAGGTGATCGAATGTTTCGATAATTCTAACTTTCAGGGCGATTATGCTGTGGCGGCAATGGTACAATTTGTGAATGCCAAACCGAATAAAGCCGAATACCGCCATTTCAACATAAAAACCGTTGAAGGACCGGACGATTTTGCCAGTATGCGTGAAATTATCACCAGGAGGTACAGCCGGCTATTGAAAGAGGAAAGGCCTTTGCCCCAGCTCATTGTGATTGATGGTGGTAAGGGTCAGCTGTCGGCAGCCATCGAGGCGCTTATGGAGCTTGGTATCCGCAACCGCGTCACTGTCATTGGAATTGCCAAAAAACTCGAAGAGATTTACTTTCCGGGCGACCAGGTGCCTATCTTTATCGACAAACGTTCCGAGTCGCTTAAGCTCATCCAGCAATTGCGCGACGAGGCCCACCGGTTTGGCAACACGCACCACCGTAGAAAGTTCCAAAAAGGTTTTATGCAGTCGGAATTGAGTCAGATCAAAGGCATTGGTGAGCAAACAGCACTAAAGCTGCTAAGCCACTTTAAATCAATCAAAACCTTGAGCATGGCTGCCGAAGATAAAATAGCCGCCATAGTGGGTAAAGCTAAAGCAAGGCTGGTTGTGGAATATTTTGCTAACAAAGGCAACGATGCAGCCGAACAGTAAACATTAAATAATGGGTTTGGTTTTGGCTGGAACGTACGATGTAATCAAGTGCCTGTGGAGGAGGCACTCAGATTTTTACCGGAAAAACTGATGGTGAGCAACCTCGTACGGATCGAAAGGGCAACTGTTGCAGCGAAAATCCTCTGAAAAATTGTTATCTTTGGTAATAATCAAACCTTCACAAAACGCTAAACCAAAGCCAAAATCGATGAAGAAATTTTTTCAACACTTCTTGCTTTTTGCCTTTACGATTTGGACAGTTAACCTCGAGGCACAGCTTCAGCTTTTCGATCCGGTCAACCTTTCGAACGAATACGGGCCCTCGCGCGAGCAGCAACTGGCCGGCGATGGCAACAGCCTCTACCTGGTGTGGAACAATTGGGGCGATATCCGTTTTCGCAAAAGCGACAATGGTGGCCTTAATTGGGCCGGTAAACTGACGCTTTATACCAGCACAGATTATGGTGCAAACTATCCGGTGGTGGCAGCTTCACAGGGCAAGGTTTATGTGGCTTATTACCGCAACACATCGGGTAACAGCCAGGTATTTCTGGTACGCAGCACCAACAACGGCCAGAGTTTTGGTAACGAAATTCAGGTTAGCAATGCCGTTCGCGGCGCTATCGTGCCCCAGATTGCTGCCAGTGGCGACACTGTGGTGATTGCCTATGAAGACCGCGACATCAATTATAAATACCAAATCTACCTGACCCGCTCGGTAAACGGCGGATTAAGCTGGTCACCCCCTGTACAGGTAACCAACACGGCCACAGCTGCACGTTGGGTGGCATTGGCCATGCGCGGACAGGAAATCTACCTCTTTTACAACGAACAAACCGGGTTAAACTACGATCAATTGGACCTCGTATTTACCAAAAGCACCAATTTTGGGCAATCTTTCACCCAACCCTACAACATCTCGCAAAACAAGGCTTACAACGCCCGCATCAAAGCCAGACTTATTGATCAGTCATTGTATGTGGCGGTGCAGGCCAAAGCCGACCCCTTGCAATCGGACATTTTTCTCTATCGTTCGCACAACCTGGGACAAACCTGGGAAACGCTCCTTAATCTGAGCCAGAACACAGGCAATTCGAGCCGTCCTGAGCTTTGGGTGGAGCGCAACAGCCCCGGTAATCATCGTATTTATGTAGTATGGTCGGATAAAACCTACAGCGCAAACGAAAGGGCCTACCTATCCTTTTCCAATGATCACGGCGCCACATGGTCGGCAATAACGCAATTTTCGCAAAACACCGAGGATGCCGCCTGGCCGGGAATTGCAGTAATTAACGAAGGACAAAAGGATAACCTTTACCTTGTTTGGAACCGTCCTAATGATGGTACCTTTGTGTATGAGGCTTGGGGTCGAAGGGGCGAAAATACACTGGCACAGGTGGTTACATTCAGTGGGATTGTTAGCGACCCTCAGAACATCCCCATAAGCGGAGCCACTGTATCGTTGAGCGGTTTTCTCACTTTTACGATGCCTGACGGCAGTTTTTCGGCCGAGGTCCCTGCCGGTAACTACCACCTGCAGGTGATGGCAGCGGGGTATCAAACGTTCAGTGTTCCCGATTATCAGCTTTATCAGAATACTTTCATTAGCATCACGCTACAACCGCTTGTGCCCGGAAATTATCCGCCACATTTGCTTGAGGCTTCATTGCACAACATAAACCAGGCTGTGTTGCATTGGGAGCACCCCATAGGCTTCAACTCGCGCGAACTAAAATTTGACGACGGCGAACCCAACGCTTATGTATGGCCCGGACAAGCCACCGGTAACGAATGGATGGCAGTGGCATTCCAGGCAAACCAAAACCTGATGTTGAGGCAAATCAAAGCATTCATCGTAGTAAATCAACAAAGCCAACCTCTGCTGGTGTGGGTTTTGGGCGACCAAAACGGCCTGCCCGACCTGAATACTCTTTTCGGTGGACCTTACCTCATTCACGTGCAAAATGATGGATGGCAACGTGCGGCTGTCGATATTCCCATACCGGCAGGTTCGCGTTTTTACATTGCCGTGCAGTGGAACAGCTCGAATACTTTCCGACTCGGAGCCGATTACAATCAGCCTGATGGCTTTTCGTACTCCAAAAACGTGGCATCCGCTGCATGGACAGGCATTTCAAATGCCGACCTGATGATCAGGGCGGGGGTGGCAGATGAGGACGGGAAACGTAGTCTTTTTTCGGAAGTTGTTGGTTATCAAGCATATTTAAACGGACAAACCGCAGGCGTACCTGTGCAGCAAACGACATTCCTGCTGGAGGAACTGCCTGTGGGACAAGATCATCAGCTGGGAGTGAGCGCCATTTATCCCGATGGTGAGTCGCCGGCGGCCCAAGTCACACTGCATGTGCCCGAACCCTTGCTTTTTCCGCCGCTTCATCTGTATGCCAATTATTTCCCGCCCGACACCATACGCCTGAGCTGGGATCCGCCGGCGAGCTCAGGTAATTGGTTAAGCTGGGGAAGCGACTACAATATCAGTGCCGTAGGAGGTAGTGCGGTTTCGGTATTCGATGCCGCAATCCGATTTACTCCGGAGGACTTGCAACCCTATCAGGGAAAATATCTCGTTAAAACTGCTCTATACCTTGCCGCAGATTGTCAGATATTTCTTAGGGTGTGGCAGGGCGGTAACCAATATTATTCCGGAAACCTCATGCGCGAACAACCGGTGACTTCCTGGGTGCCCAACAGCTGGAATACCATCGATTTGGTCAACCCGCTGCTCATTGATGCAACACAGGAATTGTGGATTGGATACAGGGTTTTCAACACGGGAGGGGGATATCCTGCCGGTGTGGACAATGGTCCGGCCGTTCCTTTCAAGGGCGATATGTTGCTCTATGGCGCAAACTGGGTGAGTATGTACAACCAATTTGGATGGAACATCAACTGGAACCTCAAAGGCATGGTGGCGAGCACAAAATCCACCGGAATAGTGCTCGAGCCAATCGAACGGGATGCTACTGCCTTGAACGGCGAAACGCCAGGTATTAGGACCAATACCCAAAACCAGCGCATACCGCCATTTACGCACTACAGGGTTTACCGCAACGCACAACTTATTGGGAATGTGGATGCCGGCTTCACTACCTTCGACGACAATGCAGCACAGGGTGGCGGGTTGTATTACATCACATCGGCTTGGGGAAATTACGAATCGAATCCGTCAAACCAGGTGTTTTTTGTGGCTAGCCGCAACAGCAGTGCCTTTGCTGAAAAGTTACCGATGGTTTATCCTGTTCCAGGAAGGTTCGAACAATTGCATTGGAGGTCGGGCAATCATGTATCGGACGCTACCTTTGAATTGTGGGACAATCGGGGAATTCTCATCGGACGGGCTGAGGTCAGTAATGCTTTTAACGGCGGACAGCTCAGCGGTTTGTTTGCCAAACCATTGCCAGGCACTTATACCCTGAAAATCCGAACCTCGGTTGGAGAAGGGGTGCAAAGAATAGTGGTTTTGCCCTGAAGACTCAGTTTTCCCGATTGGTTTGCACCAGCAATTTATCGTATAAATAAAGACCAAGCATGGTGATCATGCCAATGAGGCTGAAGACCAACCATAGTGTTCCGGGCTGGTTGCGCTGTTCCACAAAATGCACATACAAGTATGCGCCGAGCACGCCCCCTACGCCGCTTCCAATCACGCCGTAAAGAAATGAGTACCCAAGGTAAAGGGCCTTTTTGTCGGACGGAGCTATTAGCCCTACATATGAAATGAATTTCGGGTGGGCGGTCATTTCGCCAATAGAAAACAAAATCAGCCCGGCCACAAACACCCAGGCGTGCGTACTCACCGCCAGCATGGCCATTCCGGCAGTGCCCAGGGCAATGCCAAAAATCATAGTTGACAGGGCGCGCGTGTTTTTCACTATCGACGAAACCACCAACTGAAGGGCGATGATGGTTCCGGCATTCACAACTGTTACGTGCTCGGCATCGAACCGCCAATGTGCATTGGTTTGGCCCAACAAGGCAAGCAGGCTGTTCACGGTATCGTTTACCGGTTGCATGTCCACTTTCTCTGTGAGGTACCAGAGCACTGTATCGAACATCTGGAAGTAAAGTATCCAGAACATGGAATAGATGACGATCATTGTCACGAACCGGTAATCTTTGAGCACCAGCACAATGCCTTGCAATACTTCGGCCAGGCTGCGGGTGTTTTCGGGCCGTGGCGGTTCTTTAAAGGCAAAAAGGTTGAGCAGCAGCAGCCAGCCGGTGCCCACAGAAGCCATAATAAAAATCCAGTCCCATCCGATGCCTTTGAGGTAAGGAACCAGAAACAGCGGAAAGATGAATGCCCCCAGATTAATTGACCAGTAAAAAATGCCAAACCCCAGGCTACTGTTATGCTCACCGGTTTCGCGGGCTATGGTTCCCGAGATGATGGGTTTGAAAATGCCTGCGCCCACGGCCATGAATAAAAGGCTGGCGAACACGGCAGGGTAACTGCTCACCTGACTCGTCAGCAGATAGCCAATGCTCATCAGGGCAAAAGCCAGCATCAGCAGCCGCCGGTATCCGAAGCGGTCGGCAAGACCTCCGGCAAGAATGGGCAAAAGATAGAGCAGGGGAGTAATGGTGCTTTTAATTACCCCCACACTTTCTTTGCTGAAGCCCAAGCCTCCGTCGGCGTTATTCATAACCAGATAAACCGAAAGCACCGACATTACGCCATAATATGAGCCGCGCTCGAAAAATTCCATCAGGATGGCTATCCAGTAATTCTTTGTAAATGAGCGAAAGCCGGATTTATTTTTTTCAATTTCTTTCATGAGCGTATTCGTGTTAATTAGGCCGGCAAGAAACAAAAAAATCCTTTTGCAGGAGCAATACATCGATTGGCTCTTCGAGGTAGCTTTTGTTCGATAAAATCGTTCTGATGACTGACACAGGCAATGGTGTCTGACAAAGGCTCAGCAAAACGGACGCATCATTGTTAGTTGAGCGATCAGATGAGATTAAAGTCTTCCTTTAATGCTTCAATACCATTAAATAGTCGCTGCTTCAGCTGATAGAAGCGCTTGATGGCATCATCGGGCAGGCATTCGGTAGAGAGCTCAAAGAGACGGACGGTCTCCAGCTGGTCGTCGAAACCAAAGATCTGAAGAGATGTCTTTATTTTGTGCGATTCTCTGGCGAGGTTTTTGCAGTCCGGGGTGTGGAGCGATTCTTCCATTTTACCCAGACTTTCAACAACGGCATCAATAAAAACAGATACCATATCCCTGACCACCTGAGGATCGGTGCCAACGTATTCGAACAGCCGGGTCAGGTCGTAATTGTTGGGGAGCGTGTCGCCGGAATTTTGCATTAGAGTCTGTTTTCCTTTAGCAAACGGTAAATGGTGCTTTTTCCAATGTCGAGTTTCTGGGCAACCAGCATCACATTGTTGTTGTATTTATCGAGGTAGTAGCGGATGATCTTGCGGTTATACTCATCGAGCGTGCTTTCCTCGAACAGGAAGTTGGTCGAAATATTGGTTGAATTAAACGAGATATGGTGGGCCTCAATCTTGTTGCTGTCGGTCATTACTGCAGCCAGTTCGACCACCGCCTTGAGCTCGCGCACATTGCCCGGAAAAGGATATTCCATGAGTTTTTTCTGCGCACTTTCAGTAACATTGATTTTCCCCAGTTTGTTTTCGCGGCAGAATTCGTCAACAAAGTATTTGGCCAGCAGTATGATATCATTGCCACGGTAGCGCAAGGGAGGCAACTCTATAGGAAGGCCAAGCAGCCTGTAATAAAGGTCTTCGCGGAACTTGCCCTTCTGCACTTCATCGGCCAGATTGCGGTTTGATGCCACAATCAGTCGCACATCGATTTTTATGTTGTCGTTGCCACCAACGCGTGTCAGTTCGCGTTCCTGAAGCACACGCAAAAGTTTGGCCTGCATGTGAAGATTCATATCGGCAATTTCGTCAAGAAAAAGCGTTCCGCCCTGAGCCTGTTCAAACTTGCCAAATTTTCGTGTAACTGCACCCGTAAACGCCCCGCGTTCATGCCCGAATAATTCGCTTTCGATAAGTTCGCCCGGAATGGCAGATACGTTTATGGCTACAAATGGTTTCTTTATACGCGGTGAATTATAGTGTATGGCTTTAGCAACCAGCTCTTTACCCGTACCAGTTTCCCCTGTTATCGAAACCGTGATACTGGTTTTAATGGCTTTCTCAATCAGGCTGAAAATGGGGTTAAGTGCCGCGCTGTTGCCCTTGATCACATTGCGGAACTCGTATTTTTTCCCAATCTCTTCCTTGAGGTAGGTAATCTCGCTTTTCAGCTTAAGGTTTTCCCTCACTTTGTTGATGATGTTCCAGAGGCGCTCCTTCACGTCATCGTCCTTTTCAAGATAATCGTAGGCCCCCTCGCGCAGGAGCTGAACTGCAGTCGAAACATCGCGCTGCCCCGAAACGATGACCACAGGGATCTCAGGATTTTCCTTCTTGATGCTGCGCATCACATCAAGGCCCGACATATCGGGCAGGCTGTAGTCGAGCGAAATGAGGTTGGGTATGCGGTAGAGGTTTTTTAAAAGGTCGCTTCCACTGCGAAACAGATGCACCTCGTTCTCGGGATTCAGGGCCAGATGATGCCTGAGCATCTCGCCAAAAAAGGGATCGTCCTCAACAACGTAAATCTTAAAAGGATCCATTTTATTTTGCTGGTTGATTGGTGGTTCCAGATGATCCAAGTTTTCTCAATTTGAGAATCTTCACAAAAATATACTCGTTTTCTCTAAAATGCAATTTTTTTTAAGGAATAACACTGCCTATGAGTATGATGCATGGAGGGTTGTTTGGTAAATACCCTGCATGAAGCCGGTTTTGTGCCGAACAATGAGCTATATAACAATCGTAAGCCGGAATTTGCCAACTTTGTCCCTGGTAGGAGAAACCCCCGCCCTGAGGAATAATGTCTGTATCTCGTCCGAAATTTTCGTTTGTTGCGCCGGCCATGCTTTGGTGGTTGATTGGTCTGAGCTCAATCCTGAGGGGTTTTCTGGCCTGGTGGCTTGAGCTTGGTAACGACGAGGTATATTACTGGACTTATGCCATGTTTCCAGACCTCAGTCATTTCGACCATCCTCCGATGATTGGCTGGATGATTCAGGTGTTCAGCCTGAACCTCACTTTCGATAGTGAACTTTTCATTCGCCTTTCTTCAGTTCTGCTTATGTCGGCCAACACCTTGATTATCTTTAATCTGGGAAGGTTTCTCAAAAGTGAGCGCGCCGGACTCATCGCTGCGTTCATGTATAATGCTTCAGTTTATGCCTTTGTAATCACCGGAATTTTTATTCTGCCCGATACACAGCAAAGCTTCTTCTGGTTGCTTGCCCTGATGTTTTTGTTCCGTCTGGCAAACATGGCACCAGAACAGAAATCATTTGCCTTGCTTTGGCTTGGTTTTGGAGTTGTTACGGGTCTGGCCATGTTGTCCAAATACACTTCGGTGTTTTTATGGTTTGGGGCAGCGCTTTTTATACTCTTCAGGCGCCTCAGCTGGCTGCGTTCGCCTTGGCCCTGGCTGGCAGCTTTCATCAGCTTACTGGTTTTTTCTCCTGTGATTATCTGGAATATCGACAACGGTTTTATTAGTTTCACCTTCCACGGAGCACGCATCACACCACAATCTGCTATCCGGCCTGATTTATTTCTACGGGAGCTTGCAGGACAGTGGCTCTATAATAATCCTTTAAATGTATGGTTTATCTGGGCATCGATTATTGCGGTCTTACGACGAAAATATGACCTGAGCGATGAAGGCAGGCTGCTGATGATGGTGGCCTTACCGCCGGTGATGATTTTTCTCGGCATCGGGCTCGTAAGGGCGACCTTGCCCCATTGGACAGGGCCGGCCTATGTGACCCTCATTCCTCTGGCAGCGGCATGGCTGGATGGGAGGTCGGCAAAGCGCCTGATTCCAGGATCAATTATACTCGCGTTGTCATTACTATTAGTGGTTATATCGCTGGGAACAATCCATATCAAATACGGTTTATTTTCAATGAGTAAGGATGAAGCTTTTCACAGGCTGGGAAAGGATGATCCGGGTTTGGATATGTTCGGCTATCGCACAATACTGCCGTCCTTTGCTGACATAAGGCAGCGGCACCTCGACTCTGGTGAGATAGATCACGAAGCCGGATTGGTTGGCGAAAACTGGTTTCCACTGGCAAACTACGACTATTATCTTGCCAATCCACTGGGATTGAAAGCATTTGGTATTGGCAGACCCGAACGCCTTCACAAGTACATATGGATAAACAGGCTAAGGGGTGGTTTGCAGCCTGGTGCCGATTACTGGTACATCACCAACAGCCGCGACTATAAACATCCTGAAGAGGTTTATAGTGCATTTTTTGAACAGATTGTTCCTGCGGACACCCTGACAGTTTACCGCAATGGCAAACCGGCCAAAAGGCATTTTGTTTTTATTCTCCGAAACTTACAGCATTTGCCTCCTGATCCGCTCGGGCAATAAAAAAACCCGGAGGTTCCGGGTTTTATAGCAACAGAGATTTTGTTTATCCACATTTCGAATAACCGCACGACTTGCAAGTGAGGCAGCCGTCGGCATAAACAAGGCTATCGGTATCGTTGCATTCGGGACAGATCTTGCCATCTGCGCGGGTTCCGTCGGGTATGTAACGTTTCAGTGCCCTTACAACGCCATTTTTCCATGTGTTGATGTTGTCGGCATCGAGGGTAAGGTTTTCAACCAGTTCGATGACGTATGGCATTGGCATTCCATGACGTAAGATGCCGGAAATAAGTTTGGCATAATTCCAGAACTCTTTGTTGAAGGAGCGCGACAGCCCTTCGATGGTCACCTTATAGCCCTGCTTATCCTCGAACTGAAAGTCGTAGCGGGCTTTTTCCCCTTTCGTTTTTTCACGGCTCACCCAGCCTGTTTCAACCCAAGGGGGCAGATAAAAGTCGTCTGCTTTGCCGGTAAATATTTCATAGGGGCGGCCGTTGAGTTTGCCCACTACGGCAATCCATTTTTCGTAATTGTTCTGGAAGCGTACCACATCGGCTTCCAGCTTTTTGGGGCGTGGTGGGGCGTTGGTTTCACGAAATTCAAATTCATCTTCCTTTTTCTTGCCCTTATCATCGGCACTCACCAAAACACCAGACCGCGATCCGTCGCGATAAATGGTCATGCCTTTGCAGCCGCTTTCCCATGCTGTCTGATATATTTTGCTTACCAGTTCTTCGGTAACATCGCTGGGCACATTCACTGTTACGCTGATGGAATGATCGACCCATTTCTGGATATCGCCCTGCATTTTAACCTTGCTTACCCAGTCGATATCGTTGGAAGTGGCTTTGAAATAGGGCGATTTTACAATTACGTCCTTCAGCTGTTCATCATTATATGACTTAATAGCCTTTACATCGTAGCCAATTGTTTCGAGCCAGGTTTCGAAGCGGGGGTGAAACACATTGTATTCTTCCCACGAGTCGCCAATCTCATCAACAAAACTGACAGTAACGTTGCGGTCGTTGGGATTCACCTTTCGACGACGCTTGTAACTTACCATAAACACGGGTTCGATACCCGAGGTGGTTTGGGTGAGTATACTTACGCTTCCGGTGGGAGCTATGGTGAGCATCGAGATGTTGCGACGGCCTACCTTGCTCATTTTTTCGTAAAGACGGGGAGCACTTTCGGCTATGCGTTGAATAAATGGGTTGTCCTTTTCGCGATTGGCATCATAAATTTCGAAGGCTCCGCGCTCTTCGGCCATGTCGACCGACGAACGATATACTTCGAGTGCCAGCAGCTTGTGCACCTCGGTGCTGAAGCTGATGGCTTCGGCCGAGCCATAACGCAGGCCCAGTGCAGCCAGCATATCGCCTTCTGCCGTTATTCCTATGCCAGTGCGACGTCCCTGAAGTGCCTTTTTGCGTATGTTTTCCCATAAACGAAGCTCAACCCCTTTCACCTCCAGAGTTTCTGGGTCATCCAGAATTTTCTGAATAATAGCGTCAACCTTTTCTACTTCAAGATCAACTATATCATCCATAATGCGCTGTGCCAAACGGGCATGTTTGGCAAAAAGCTCGGCGTTGAATGAGGCTTCGGTGGTGAAAGGCTTATCAACGTAGCTGTAAAGATTAATGGCCAGCAAACGGCAGCTGTCGTAGGCGCAAAGCGGGATTTCGCCGCACGGGTTGGTGCTCAGGGTTCGGAATCCCAGATCAGCATAGCTGTCGGGGATGCTTTCGCGTATCACAGTGTCCCAGAAAAGAATTCCTGGTTCGGCTGATGCCCATGCGTTGTGAATTATTTTGTTCCAGAGCTTACGTGCATCAATCTCCTGAACAAAAATGGGATTATCAGAATCGATGGGGTATTGCTGTCTGAATGGCTTGTTTTCCACCACTGCCCACATAAACTCGTCGGTGATACGAACCGAAACATTGGCACCGGTTACCTTACCCGCCTCCATTTTGGCATCGATGAAACGCTCGGCATCAGGGTGTTTTATGCTGATGGTGAGCATGAGCGCCCCACGTCGTCCATCCTGAGCCACTTCGCGGGTACTGTTGGAATAGCGCTCCATGAAAGGAACCACACCGGTGGAGGTCAGTGCGCTGTTTTTTACCGGACTGCCCGTGGGGCGGATATGCGACAGGTCGTGGCCTACGCCGCCACGACGCTTCATCAGCTGCACCTGCTCCTGATCGATTTTCATGATACCACCGTAGGAGTCCGAAGGCCCGTCGTTTCCGATCACAAAACAGTTGGAAAGTGATGAAACCTGGAAATTGTTGCCAATGCCGGCCATCGGACTTCCCTGTGGAACGATGTAACGGAAATCTTTTAAAACTTCGAAAATCTCACTTTCGGACACCGGGTTTGGGTACTTTTTTTCAATGCGGTAGATTTCCGATGCAAGGCGGCGGTGCATGTCATCGGGTGTGAGCTCATAAAGCTTTCCCATGCTGTCCTTGAGGGCATATTTGTTCATCCATACATTGGCCGCCAGCACATCGCCCTTGAAATATTCAGTAGCAGATCTCAACACCTCCTCGTGGTTGTATGTTGGATAATGTGATGTGGTGTGTGAAATGGAATCAGTAGTTGGTGGCATGGTTGGTTGTTTAGCAACCTCCTCCGTTGCCTCCCTGAGTTCAGTTCTCATGCGAAGTTCTTTTAGTTTTTCGTAGAAGCTTTGTTCTTTTTGCTGAATATCAGAAGTTTCCAAATCCGAAAAGAGGTTTCGTTCCATGACAGACGATATTTTACATTTTGAAGACGCTGTATTCCAGTAGATTAGGTAGTTTTTTTGTTTAGTTGATCTTAGCCGAAAGGAAGCGCAATATAAAGTAGATTTAAAGTAGGATACAGGCCAAAATTTGAACAGAATTTTGTTGATAACTCAGCTTTTTCTGGATGCTGTTGCAAAAGCAGCAATTCGGAACGGCATGTTAAATTTTTTCAGGCAATTTTGGCACGAGGAATGAAGGGATTCATTCAATCAAAAAGCATGCGGACAGCAACAATTAACAAGCTGATTGCAAATATTTTACGAAGTGTATCAACAGGTATATTCATGGCCAGTTTCGAACCAAACAATCCACCTATGAAAAATGCCTCTGCAATGAGTGCGGCATATTTTACGTTGAGCGCTCCGGCTTTATAGTAGTTGATGGCAGCCATGAGCCTAATGGGTGGAAGCATGATAGCCAGCGAAGTTCCCTGGGCTGTGTGCTGGTCGAGATGAAGCAGGAAAACCAGAGCGGGAATAATCACCAGGCCACCGCCAAGTCCAATCATACCGCTGAAAACACCTACAAAAAGACCGATAATAATGAGCATGACAACAGTATAAAGCGACATAGGAAAATCTGTTAAAAATCAAGACTAAACGAGAGGTAGAACAATGGCTTGCCTAATTTACGATCTTCAATACCCCAGGCAAAATCCCCACGCACGAAATACCCCAGCAGGGTTGTCCGGGCACCAAACCCAAATCCTCCTACCAGGGGTTCCTTTTGAATTTCGACAGAAACATTGAGGGGGCCGCTTGTTACATAACTGGTATAAAGGGAATTGGATGGATCGTAGGGATTGACTCCTGACCATGCCATACCCACATCGCCGAAAGCGACAAGCTGAAAATTGCGCACAAAATCGGAACTGATCGGATTGTTGAGCAAGTAGCTGAACACAGGAAACCTCAGCTCAGTATTGGCCAATAAAAAGTTGTTGCCGTTTCTGACATTCTGATCGAATCCCCTCATATTGGTGGCCAGGGTTTGGTACCGGTAGTTCTGGTCCCGGTCGATGGGCGTGGTTTGGTCGAACCGTGGAATGAGCCAGCCATCAACGCCTCCCATATAATAAATGAGCTTGTCCTGACCAAAAGAGGTGCTTCCGGCAATGCGGCCTGCCCAGATAAAATTGCGGTGGATGCGTTCGTATTGTCTGAAATCGAAGCCGGCCACACTGAAATTACGCTGATCAGGCAGAACCATCTGATAAAACTCGCCAAAGATTTTCCAGCGTTTACCCGTATAAAGGTTCAGCCCGAGTTGACGTGTATTGTCGAAGGTAAGCTCTGCCCTGATACCAGTCCAATGATCGTATTGACTCTTCCGGCGCAACGAGCCTGAATTGGTGGCAAGCCAAACTTTCATGTCGTTGCGGTAAAAGGCGCTTCCCTTTAACGACAGGATCTCACTGAAAGGCCATGTAGCGGAGTAGACCCCCTGATGTACATGGGTGCGCGTAAACTGATCTGCTTCCTGATCAAAATTTTCGAGCGTATTGCGGTGCAGAACAATGTGCCTATCGAGCCTGTGTCGGAGGTTGTTGAAAACAAATACATACTCGTTGTTAATGAGACTCGAGTTGAGCCGCACTCCACCGCTGATGCGATAATCCTCCAAAAGGTCGGTCAGATTGATGCCCGTGAGCACATTGAAACCCGGGTTGAGAAAGATGGGCGAACCTCCTACGGTGTAGGGCTGATAACTGCGATTGATATAGCTGAAATCAATCTGTGTGGTAATGGCATCGTAAAAATACTCCACCAGATAGATGCGTCGCTTAGGCTGACGAAACTGATCATTCCTCTGCTCCTCCTTGCCCTGATTGAGCAATGATAGCCGCTGGCTGCCCGAAACCCCGAATGCGCCCTGACGCACAGGCCTGGCACTATCCAGAGTGTCAGCAACAATTTCGGCTGGCCGGAATACTGAACGAAAACTCTTTCTGTTTTGCCGTGTGCCCGCATCCTGCAATTTTTCTCGTTCCTTTTGTCCGATCAGACTGCTCATGAATGCCGATTGTACAGAGCCTTCAGCATCAAACTCCAGCTCTTCGGGCTTGAGCCGGAAGATTTTCTCATATCGCCCATCGCGCGCAACAGCCATAAATTCGCCATAGTACGGAGGGCTTGTAAAGTGGGAAATGTTAACAGAAAAATCGGTAAGCTGACTGGCTTGCATAAAATAGCGGTAGTGAACCGTGGTATCTACATAGGCAATTGCGCTGTCGAAACGTCCGGAAAAGAGGTTGCTGAAGCCTGTCTGATCGCTCAGATAAAAAATAATGCCAGTTGCTGCCCAGCTGGCCTGCATTTCGTTTGCCAAGGGGGTTTCGGTCAGGCGTATCAGCTGGGGCGAGCGGCGTTGATAGTCATACGAAAACAGGTCGAAAGTGGATGGACGGCTTGAGTTTTCAGGATTTCGCTCGCTGCGCAGTAACTCGTCGGGCCTGTTGGAGCTGAATACTATACGTCTGTTACGCTCTGTGAAAGTGGGAAAAAGATCGGTGTAGAAGTCATCTGTAATTTGTGTCCAGGAATTTGAAGCCAGATCGAAAATATAAATGTCAGGTTTACCTTGTCTTACGGCCGACATGGCCAGCAATCGTCCATCGGTAGAGTAGCTGATATAGGTAATCTTATGAAAATCATATAGATAGCGCTTATCCAAACTGCGGTTTTCCAGATTATACAAATAGAGGTGTATGCGTCCCTTTTCTTCGAGTATAAAGGCCAGAATGCTGCCCGAGGGATGCCATGCGGTGAGCGGAAATGAGTTGTCAATTTTTTCGTCTGTGCTGTAGCCTGCCTTGAACATGGTCCTGCGTTTACCGGTACGCAAATCCTGAAGATACATCCTGATCCTGCCTTCATCGCTGCTTACATAGCTCAGATAATTGCCATCGGGACTGTAGTTTGGCCGGATGAAACTTCTGTAGGTTCTGTATTTGAGCGGAAAGGGTTGTTGTGGCTTACGAAGTGTAGTTCCCTGATAGGATTGCTGATAGTAATTGAACCAATCTTTGGCCAACTGCTTGAATTTTAATCCTGTTACTGCTTGAAATCCATTCTGGAAGCTTCTTCCTGACTGTGCCAGATGTACAACATCAGGTATGGCCGAAGCACCATAGGTTTTTTCAATAAAGCGCCAGAACGAGTGTCCGGCCACCAGGGCATCATTGCCTTCCATTCGGCTTAACTTTCTGAACCGGCCAGAAGTAATGCCCTGCAGCATCAACCCATCATATAGGGTGTTCCAATCATCGGAAAGAAAAGATAGCAGGCCTTTCATATACCATTCTGGCAACCGGAGCAAAGTGGCATTCCTGATTTGAGAACCCAGACTTCCGCCAAACATCAGCTGGTTGACAAGCACATCGGCTATGCCAGCCCTGATCTGACGCTCGAAGTTTACATAATTGCCATCGAAATAGATGATCACCTTTGAACCAACAATATGGGTTATGCCCCCAACATTGTATTGCTGCTCCGAAGCTAACCCGATATTACTCTGCTTCAGGTCGCCCAGGTTGTTGAACACCACAAACTGTATCTTTTCGCTCAGGGTGGTCTGAAGCCTGCGCTCCATAAGCTGAAGCTCCTGATCGGCATATCGTGCGGTGTAAAGTGCCAGCTCACTGCCATTCAAATAAAAGTAGGTGTCGAACTTGTCGAACTGGTAATACGACCAGATGGTTTCGCCCCATTGGATGCGGTTTTTGCCAAAATCCATCTGCGAGCCGCTATAGAATTGTGCCTGAATCGTAAATATCTGAAAAACAGCAATTAAAATCGTCGCCATCCGATAGGCGGCCTGCTTCGGAAACCAATTCTGTTTTCGGTAAGCGGTGTTCATTGTTCTTTTAGAAATGGCGGGACTAAAGTAATACAAATCATCCTAAAGGGCAGGTGAACGCCATATAGCTTGTGGCAATAAATCTGTCTGTCAGTTAACAGTTCGGGCCTAAATTTGTTAATTTGCAAAATAGTAAATGCGAAACCACACGACTCATGCAGATCAGGAAGTTTGTTTTTAATCCATTTCAGGTAAACACATATGTGCTTTTCGATGAAACCGGCCACTGTGCCATTGTCGATCCTGCTTGTTCAACTCAGTCTGAGCAGGAGACGCTCACTGACTTTTTAAGGCTCAATAACCTCAAGCCTGCCGTATTGCTGCTTACCCACACCCACATTGATCATATTCTTGGTGTTGCGTGGGCACGGAAGACCTTTGGTCTTGAAGTGAGTGCACATCCCGAGAGCGAGTTTTATTTGCACAATGCACCGGATCAGGCCGAGCTTTTCGGGTTAAATTTCAGCGGATCGTTCACCATCGGACCGATGTTGGGCGAAAATGAAGAGATTGTTTTTGGAAATACAAGGCTGAAGGTGCTTCATACTCCCGGTCATGCTCTGGGTAGTGTGTGTTTTTATCATGAGTCCACCGAAAGCCTTTTTGCTGGCGACGTGCTCTTTCATCAGAGCATTGGCCGCACCGATCTGCCCGGTGGTGACTATGAAGTGCTCAAAAACAATATCTGGCTGAAGCTGTTTGTTTTGCCCGATTCAACGGTGGTATATCCCGGACACGGGCCCGAAACCACCATTGGCACCGAAAAAGTGACAAATCCATTTGTTGCCATAGGAGCTTAGGTTCTGGTGTAATGAACCAGCCGGACGATTTCGGCCGCAATATAATCATCGTTCAAACTTTTCATGCAGTCGAAGTGCCCTTTCGGGCAACGGTTAAAACCGATTTTTGAGCAGGGTCTGCACTTAATTTCCTTGTTTTCCACAATGGCCGATTTATTTTCATCGCCCGGCATATAGGGCCACATGCCAAACGCAGGCACCGTATTGCCCCAAACCGATACAATGGGTTTTCGGTAAGCGGCTGCAATATGCATCAAACCAGTGTCGTTGGTAAGCACCGCTGCCGACGATTCTACAACCCTGGCCGATTCCATCAGGCTGAGCTTGCCGCAGGTATTCCATAATTCCGGGTTTTCCGACATCATTTCAATGCATTTTGCCCGCTCCGCATCTGCCGAACCACCCAATAAAACCACCGGCAAATGCAGCCCGTTTACGATTGCGGCTATTTTTTCGGATGGGAGAATCTTCGTTGTATGCTGCCCTCCAATAACGATGGCAATGTATTTACCCTTGACCCAATCGGGAGTTTCGGCGGGCAGGGTGGGGTTACCGGAGTAGAACTCAAGGCCCTGGCCATCATTAATCACGCCCAAGGGTTTTACCGCTTCGAAATAGCGGTCAACAATGTGCTTTTGGGGCAGCAGATTCCATTTGAGCCTGACAAGCAGATACTTTTTGAAATTGAGTTTCGGAAAACCGGACGATGGCAGCTTCAGGAAGGCCCTTACGCGCCACGAGCGAAAATTGCAGTGCAGATCGACAACAAAATAGAAGTCCTCAATCTTTAGCTTGCTGATCGCTTCGCTCAGGCTTTTTTCCAACACATGCACCTTGTCGATATGGGGGTTGTTGGAAAACAACACTTCATTCTGCTTTTTGGTGAGCACATGAAGCCGGCAATCGGGGATTTGTGTTTTGATGCAGCGGATTACCGGACTCGTTAGTACGATATCGCCAATTGAGCTGAAACGGATGAGCAGGATTTTTTTTGCCTTCGTCATGATGACAAAAGTACAAACAAAGCCAGCCGTCCAAAAAGCGTATTTTCGCGGCATGAAACTCATCGACACCCACGCCCATCTTTACCTCGAAGAATTCGACAACGATCGCGAAGCCATGATGCAGCGGGCACTGGATGCTGGTGTGAGCGCGTTTTTACTACCAAACATCGATGTTGCAAGCATAACGCCCATGCTTTCGATGTGCAGCCGCTGGCCTGAGACTTGTTTCCCCATGATGGGGCTTCATCCTACATATGTGAAAGATGATTATAAAGCCCAATTAGATATTATTGTCAGGCATTTGTTCGAAGGAGAATATGTAGGTGTCGGCGAAATTGGTATCGACCTTTATTGGGACCCCAGTTATGCGCGGCAGCAGCAAGAGGCTTTTGTTCAGCAACTTACATGGGGCGCTCAACTGGGACTGCCGATAGCCATCCACACACGCGAAGCATTTCAGGTGATTATCGATCTGGTTGAAAAGATGCAGGATGGTCGCCTCAAGGGGGTATTTCATTGCTTCACCGGTGGTAAAGAAGAGGCAAGGCGTATTCTTGATCTGGGATTCAGCTTGGGTATTGGTGGTGTTGTAACCTACAAGAAATCCGACCTTCCGGATGTATTGGCGATTGTTCCTCCCGAACGCATTGTGCTCGAAACCGATTCGCCTTATTTGTCTCCGGTTCCCCACCGCGGCAAGCGAAACGAAAGCGCATTTCTGATTGAGGTTGTAAAAAAGCTGACCGACATCTATGGTGTGCCAGAAGAAACCATAGCCACGATAACAACAGAGAATGCCAAAAGGCTGTTTAACATCAAATTGAAATGACCGACGAAACCAAAGCGTTGCTGGTAATCTATACCGGCGGAACCATCGGAATGGTGAAGGATCCGGCCTCAGGTGCGCTGGTGCCATTCGATTTCAGTAATATGTACGAGCACCTTCCGATGCTGGGCAGTTTTGGCTATCAGATTGATTTTGTTGGTTTCGAGCCGCTCATCGACAGCAGCAATGTCAAACCCGATTTTTGGGTCAGGCTGGTGGATACCATCGAGATGAATTATGAAAAATACGATGGGTTTGTAGTGCTTCACGGCAGCGACACCATGGCCTACACGGCTTCGGCCCTGAGTTTTATGCTCGAGAACCTGAACAAACCCGTCATCCTCACCGGGTCACAACTTCCTATGGGCGAGGTACGGACGGATGGTCGAGAAAATTTTCTTACCGCAATAGAAATTGCCGCAGCTAAAGAAGACGGGGTTGCTCTTGTGCCGGAGGTTGCTATCTACTTCGAAAACAGGCTGATGCGCGGCAATCGGACCACTAAGTTCAATGCGGAGGGTTTCAACGCCTTTGTTTCGGGCAATTATCCCCTGCTGGCCGAGGTGGGTGTACATATCAGATACAACAAAAGCAATATTCTGAAACCAAACTTTAAAAGGTTGCGACCTCATAAAAACCTCGACCCCAACGTAAGCATTCTTAAACTTTTTCCCGGTATAAGTCCGGGTGTTGTGCGAAGCACACTCGGCATACCCGGCCTTAAAGCGCTCATCCTCGAAACCTTCGGATCAGGAAATGCACCCACCGACGACTGGTTTATCCACGCATTGGAACAAGCCATCCACAATGGACTACTGATTTTCAATGTGACGCAATGCAAGGCAGGAGCGGTCGAACTCGGAAAGTATGAAACCAGTGTGCTCCTCAGCCGGATCGGCCTTGTGGGGGGATACGACATCACAACCGAATCGGCCATCACCAAGCTGATGTACCTGCTGGGCGAAGGATATACGGATGATGCACTTGTTCGCATGCTGCAAACTCCGCTCAGGGGTGAGATGACGATTGAGTGAGTTCAGCCCGTTCTCTATATTATTGCAGGATAAAAAATTTCAGGCCACAAAATTGGTTCCTGTATGCGAATCTCCACAGCGCATTTACCTAATTTTGACATAACAATTTACTACTTACATCATGAAGCGTGCTCTTATCCTTTCTTTTTTGATGCTTTGTTTTTATTGGTTATCAGCCGGACAATTGGTTTATATCAAGGCCAATGACCAACAGCACATCGCTCAGCTCCTCAATAACCCTGCATTCGCTGTGCATTACACTGGTGATGACTTTGTAATTGCAACGGTAGATTTCCTGCCCAAAGAAGAACACATTGTGCTCGATGCGCAGGCATGGGGTAGTGGTAAGCGCTATTATTTTCTGCATATTCCTGAAGCCAGCAGGCAGGAGACGCTCGCTGATCTGCAATCAAAGGCAGTGATCATGCATAGCAGTAAAAATTGGGCTGTCGTCAGCACTGCCGACCTTAATGTAACCATAACACCTTATCAGCAAAACGGTATCGTCAGGTTATTGCCTGAAGCTGTAAAGCAACAACAACCATTTTCCACTCCATTTTCCCGAAGCGGCAACCCCGATCCTTTTGTGCAACAACTAATCAGCCAGGTAAATCCACTCAACATCACAGCCACCACACAACATCTGGAAGACTATGGCACACGAAATGCATATCAACCTCAAAGCGTCACAGCCCAAAACTGGATTAAGGATAAGTTTCTGAGCTATGGTCTCAGCGTCGAGGTGATGGACTTTTCCATGCCGGGCGGTGCAGCGAGCGACAATGTAATTGCCACGCTTCCCGGAACCAAGTATCCAAACGAATACGTGATTTGTGGGGCGCATTATGATTCGTACAGCAGTGGTTCTTCCGCCCCGGGTGCCGATGACAATGCCAGCGGAACGGCCGGAGTGCTCGAAATTGCACGCATTATGAGCAACTACAGCTTCGACCGGACCATCATTTTCTGTGCCTTCTCAGGCGAGGAGTACGGGCTTTACGGAAGTGCTGCCTATGCATTACGGGCTAAAAATCAGGGAATGAACATTCAGGGATATTTCAACCTTGATATGATTGGCTACCTAAAGCCGGGCAATACAACCATCAAATCAACATTGATTTACCCCCAGTCGGCTGCTCCGCTTGCTCAGTTTTATACCGAGGTATGCTCAACCTATTTGCCGGATTTTGTGGTAACACCGGGAAGTCTCAGTGGTGGAGACAGCGACCACACTTCGTTCAACAACAACGGTTTTATGGGTATTTTCCCTTTCGAAGCTGTGCCCGACTACAGTCCATTTATTCATACCACGAACGACCGCGTAGGCCCGAGCTACAACAGTGCAGCTCAGGCGGCCATCTTTGCCCGTGCTGCACTGGCTTCTTTGGCAGTGATGGCAAACAGACTGAATCCTCCTCAAAACCTTGTAGCCACTGCCGGCAGCAGTTTTGTAAAGCTCAATTGGAATAACTTGCCCGACGCTGCATATTTTAAAATTTACCGGAACGGGTCGGCGATCGACTCCACAACCAACAATAGGTATTTCGACCTTCAGGTAGTGAACGGCTCAAATTATACATATAGAGTAACCGCGGTTTATCAGCAAACCCTTCAGGAATCGCCCCCGTCAAACGAGGTCAGTGTTGTACCAATGCCACCCATGATATTGCCGGTTACCATGAATTTCGAAAGTGGCGCAGGCTACTGGCAGTTTACCAATGGTTGGGGTCTCACAACCGCTCAGGCATACTCGCCTACCCACTCCATCAGCGAAAGCCCGACGGGAAACTATCCAAACAACACCACCAGCTATGCCTACCTCAGACCTATTGACCTGAGTCTTGGCTACAACACAGCCAATTTATCGTTCTGGACGCGTTATGATCTTGAAACCAATTATGATTATGTATATCTCGAAGCGAGCACCAATGGCACGGTCTGGTCACAAATTGCTCAGTTCAACGGGGTTCAGAACTCATGGCAACAACGCACGTATAACCTCAATCAATACCTGGGTCAGTCGTGGGTGCAGTTCAGATTTAAATTTACAAGCGACGGGTCTGTTGTAAGAGATGGTGTCTATATAGATGATTTTCAAATACATACAACAGGGGGATATCAGGTTCAGCATGCTTTACTTCAGCCTGGATGGAGCAGCCTCGGAAGTGCAGTAATGCCTGTTCATACCAGTCCGGAACAGCTTTTTGCTTCACTTGGTAACGATTTGGTGGCTGTTCAGTCCGACCAGGGCTTGTACCATCCCGCAGCCGGCCTGAATACGCTGGGCAACTGGCAGCCGACAAGGGGTTACAAGGTTCGGATGGCTGCACCTGCCGTACTCACCATTGCCGGTCCTGATGCCTCTCCGGCCTCTGTCGCATTGCAGGCCGGATGGAATCTTGTACCGGTTACGGTCGCCTGTCCGGTTGTGCTTTCGGGCTGGTTACCACAAAACATAATCGTAAAGGAAGTTGCCGCAAGCGGCGTTTTCTGGCCAGAGGCAAACATCAGCACGCTTGCACAGCTTCAACACGGCCACTCATATTATATGCATAGTCCTGTGGCTGGTCAGATCAATTATCCACAATGCAAATCGCTGACCTCTGGCCACACTACCCAATCAGGGACTTCCAGTAACGCCGGTTATACTCCCACAGGCGATAGTCATCTCCTGTTGATACCGTCCGAAGTAATTGCCCCACATTTACAAGCAGGCGACATCATCATGGCATTTACGCCTGGTGGTGTTCTGGCCGGAGCAGCCGAAGTTGGTTCCGGGCTGCAGGCCATTGCGCTGTCAATTTTTGGTCAGGATTCAATAAGCCCTGTAATTCAAGGGTTTAATGAAGGAGATGCTGTTGTTCTGAAAAGGCTTCGGGGCGACGAGTCTGATGTGCTGGTTGCAACATATGACCCGGCTTATCCGCAAACCTCCGGGTATATACATCAGGGTCTAAGCAAGATAACCAGCTTAAATCTGGTTTTGGGTATTTCTGAATCTTTTGCCGGAGCCCGGGTCTATCCTAATCCTACTGACGGGCTTATTTCTTTCGATGATATTTCTGATGGATCATCTGTGAGGGTCTATGACCTGAATGGAAGGCTTCTATTGGAAAGAACATTTGTATCTGGCACACCGCTTGACCTCAGGCAGTTAGACGAAGGAAAATACCTCCTGCACATCAACTACGGAATACTCAGTTATGTTGCCAAGCTCATGTTAAGAAAATAGCCCTGGATGGAATGCATCAGAATAACTGCTGATTACGAACTGTTTAGAACGGTTCAAAACTATTTGAACACCAAAAAAAGCTGATGAACGAAAAAATATTTTTGTACTTTTGGCCGCAACTTCTCAAGCGTACGTACACGCTGAAATTTGGAGAGATGGCCGAGTGGTTGAAGGCGCACGCCTGGAAAGTGTGTATACCTCAAAAGGGTATCGCGGGTTCGAATCCCGCTCTCTCCGCAATGAATTTTAATACATTTGCTGATGTCAAATAAAATCGATAATCAACACAAACAGAGTTCAAAGTAGTAATCAACATCAACAAACTATGAAAAAATTAATTGCTTATTGGGCCGTTGCCGGTTTAATGTTTTTTGGTGTAAGCCAAGCTGTTCTTGCTCAGGACACGGCTGCCGCCGCACAACCCGAAACTGAACAGGCCGTTGCCGCTCCTGCCGAGGAAGGGGCTACCCTTGATATGCAGGCCGAAGCTGAAGAACCCCTCACATTTCATGAAACCATCAAGGAAAAATTCATCGAAGGGGGTCCTGAATTCATGGGTATCGTTTTACTTACACTCATTTTCGGTCTGGCCATTGCCATCGAAAGAATTCTTTATCTAACCCTCAGCTCGACAAATACCAAGAAGCTTCTTGGCCAGCTGAGCGACGCGCTTGAGAATGGTGGTGTCGAGAAAGCGAAGGACATTTGCCGCGACACCCGTGGTCCTGTTGCCAGCATCTTCTATCAGGGGCTGCTGCGTTATGATCAGGGAGTTGAGGAGGTTGAAAAATCGATTGTTTCCTATGGTTCGGTCATCACAGGTCGCCTCGAAAGCGGAGTAAGCTGGATATCGCTCTTCATTGCACTTGCACCCATGCTTGGATTTATGGGTACTGTTATCGGTATGATCCAGGCGTTCGACGATATTGCTGCAGCCGGTGACATCAGCCCCCAGATTGTTGCAACTGGTATCAAGGTAGCACTTCTCACCACAGTATTTGGTCTTATCGTGGCCATCATTCTTCAGATTTTCTACAACTATATTATCTCGAAGATCGACAACCTTGTCAACGACATGGAAGACAGCTCGATCACCTTTATTGATATGATTAACAAATACAGCAAAAAGTAATACACCATGGCGGACAAGATCTCGAAATATGCAGGTCTGGTTCTCTACGTACTCATGGCAGTTTCGGCCCTGCTGGCTGTGCTGTTCTATGCTGGTACCATTGAATCGGATACCTTGCTCCGGTGGGGATACATTTTGCTGATTGCCGGAGTCATTATCGCTTTGGCTTCACCCATTGTTGGGTTTATCAGTAACCCTAAAGGTGTAGTCAAGCTATTAGTTAGCCTCGGACTGGTAGCTGTCATTGCTATTGTGTCTTATTCCCTGTCAGGAAACACATTCAGCGATGTTAAACTTCAAACGCTTAACATCACCGCCGAAACATCAAGATGGGTTGGCATGGGACTGCTGTTTACCTACCTACTTTCAGTTTTATCACTGCTTACCATTCTCTATTCCAGTGTGATTAAAATCTTCAAATAAGTCAGCATGGCACGACGAGCAACACCGGAAATCAATGCAGGATCGATGGCTGACATCGCCTTCCTGCTGCTGATATTCTTTCTGGTGACCACCACCATGGACGTTGACTCGGGGATTACCCGACGTCTTCCTCCACCGGTTGAAACACCTGAGGATATCAAAATTAAGGAACGCAACGTGCTGAATGTTCTGGTGAATAAAAATGACAGGCTGCTCGTAGATGGCAAACCGGGTGATTTACGTACTCTAAAGGATGTTGCCAAACGGTTTATGACACCGGTTTTTCCTGACGACCCCAAGTTCCCGGAAACAGAATTGGTGAATGTTCCCATGCTTGGCGATGTTCACATTTCGAAGGGAGTTATCTCGCTCAAGAACGACCGTGGTACATCTTACGATATGTATATCAGGGTGCAAAACGAGCTTGCACGCGCGTTTTACGAATTGCGCGATGAACTGTCGGCCCGAAGATTTGGCCTAAAGTACAGTGCACTCACTGATGAAGAGCAGATCAAAGCCATCAACGAAGCCGTTCCCATGCGTATCAGCGAAGCCGAACCAGAAAATATAGGAGGCAATTGATATGTCGAAGTTCAAGACGAAAAAAACCAAAGGCGCTCAGGCCATCAACACCTCCTCGTTGCCCGACATCATTTTCATGCTGCTGTTCTTTTTCATGGTAACCACCGTAATGCGTGAGGTTACCCTTAAGGTGAAGGTAAAACTTCCCCAGGCCACTGAAGTTCAGAAGCTCGAAAAGAAATCACTAGTCAGCTATATCTACATTGGACCACCTACCAATGCTGCACTTGGAACCGAATCACGTATTCAGCTCAACGACCAGTTTGCCCGTGTACGCGACATTCCGGAATTTGTGGCACGTGAACGCGAAGCACGCAACGAAGCCGATAGAGGTCTTATCACTACTTCACTCAAAGTGCATAAGGAAACCAAAATGGGTGTAGTAACAGATGTAAAGCAAGAGCTGCGCAAAGCAAGTGCCTTCCGCATCAACTACTCCACACTCAGAGGACAAACGGCAAGCAAATAGCACTTTGCCATGCTGAATAAAACAGAAGGCTGCCCCGGAAAAGGGCAGCCTTTTTTGATTCGGGAGGCACTTTATGATACTGGTCTAGCCGGGTTACAGGTGTTAATAACCGTTTCTGTATCGGGAGAATTTATGAAAATTGGTGTTAAATAGACTTGTTTTCAGACTGAGCATGCCTTGAGCGACTGGCCATAAAGAGTAAACCAGCGGTCGCAGCAGCGCTCAAAACCCATTGCCACCAAACAGTTACCGAACCAACCTCTTCCATTGGAATACCAGAAGCCCCGTTGAAATGCAAATAATAGGCTACGACGGCCAGTCCGTTATTTACAAAATGCATAAGTGCTGGCACCCAGAGGCTGCCACTCCACAAGTAGAAATACCCAAGAAAAACTCCGAGCATGAATCTTGGAACCAAACCATAGAATTGAAAATGCAGAATGCTGAATACCAAGGCTCCCATAAGAACTGCCAAATGTTTGTTGCCTAAAGTACGCAACAATTTCTGTTGAATCAACGCCCTGAAAAGCAACTCCTCACCGATAGCTGGTATCAAGGCAATCATCATCAGATTGAAAACCAAGCCCTGCACCGAACGAACCGAAAGAAACGACTTGGTCAGTTCCTCTGCTCTTTCCTCCATTAATCTGAGCCGTACCTCCAGCGAAGAAAGACTTTCGGGAAATGTCACACTCTGGTTCCATTCGGCAAGCCAATGTACCAATGGCAATGAGGCAAGCATAAGAAGGGTGCCCAGTATAAACATCTTTCTCCCGGGGTTCAATTCAAGACCTAGCGATGCTTTGCGATGTGACTCGAACAGCTGGACATAAACCAAAGGAGGCACAATGAACAAACCAATCTGGGTACTCAGCTGCATAATGCGCATACTGGCCAAAGAATCATGGTCTTCGATGCCTAGAATTGCTTGTATTGCATATCCGGCTATCATCCCGGCAAGAGCACCCATCAGTATAAGAAAAATCAGGCTAAGCCATTTGAAACCATCGGTGGTTGAACCAAAAACTGGTAAATGCGGCATCAGGCAAATTGTACTATTAATGAGAGGGGCAAAATTAGTATTTTTGCGGCCTTTATGCTGATAATGGCATTTGCTACATAAGAATCACAACAACAGATGGTTAAAATTGGAAACCTTGAGGTAGGCCATTTCCCTATACTGCTTGCTCCCATGGAGGACGTAAGCGATCCCCCGTTCCGTCATGTTTGCAAGATGTTTGGAGCCGACATCATGTACACCGAGTTCATCTCGTCCGAAGGTCTTATCCGTGAGGCAGAGAAAAGTATTAAGAAGCTGGATTTCAATGATTTTGAGCGTCCTGTCGGCATTCAGATCTATGGGCACGATATCAACTCGATGATCGAGGCAGCACGTTTTGCTGAATCTGTAAAACCCGATCTCATCGATATCAATTATGGCTGTCCGGTTAAAAAAGTGGCGTCGAAAGGTGCAGGCTCGGGCATAATGAACAATGTGCCCAAGATGGTAGCCATGACTGCTGCTGTTGTTAAGGCTGTTAATTTGCCGGTAACTGTAAAGACGCGCCTTGGATACGATGAGCAAACCAAAAACATAGTCGAAATTGCCGAAAAGCTGCAGGACGTTGGAATACAGGCTATTACTATTCATGGACGTTTGCGGACAACCCGCTCAAGTGTTCCGGCCGACTGGACTTTAATTGGCGAAGTGAAACGTAACCCGCGAATGTACATTCCTGTTTTCGGTAACGGTGATGTAGTTGACGGACCTTCGGCTAAATATTTTAAGGAAACATATGGGGTTGACGGATTGATGATTGCCCGTGGATCTTATGGAAATCCCTGGGTTTTCAGGGACGTAAAGCAGTTTCTTGCCGAAGGGACCACGCCGCCGTCACCCGATATTCACGAAAGGGTGCGTATCAGCCGCATTCATCTGGAGAAATCGGTCGAATGGAAAGGCGAACGCTTAGCCATTTTGGAAATGCGCAAGCACTGGAGCTATTATTTTAAAGGCTATCCGCATTTCAAGCCATTCAGAATAAGGCTGATGGAGGTCGAAAAATTGAATGAGATGATGGAGCTCCTCGTTGAGATCGAAGCCCAATTCGATGGTATTGAACCACTTTCGACTTATGAAGTACAGCACACGGGAGTTAAGGAGAAAGGAGGCCTTCCATCAGAGTGCCATCTGTAAACAAGTCTCTCAGACGCTGCGGTTTTTGCAAATGATAGGTTTTCAGGCCAACTTTTGAGGCGGCCTCGATATGCTCTGCTGTGTCATCAATAAAGAGCGTTGTTTGCGGATTCAGTTTGTGTTGGTTGATTACAAATTCGAATATCTCAGGATTCGGTTTGCTCATGTGCAGGTCGAAAGAAAAGTAGGCTTTATCGAAAAGCTGGTCAAACTCGCGGTAGCCAAAACGTAGCTGAAGATCGCGCACATATAGTTCATAGTGGATTTCGTTTGAATTGCTCAGCAGATAAATGCCATAGTTGCCTTTTGCGGCCTCAATTGCCCTGATACGCTCTTTGGGGATGTCGAGCAGCAGGGCATTCCATGCATCATCAATATCCTGATCGCTGAGGTTAATCCCCGCAAATTCACGTACCTTATCGCGAAATACCTCAGGCGTGATGATGCCGCGCTCAAGCTTACCTACAACTCCTTCCTGAAATGCGGCAGACGAAAAAATACTGACATTAGTGATACCCAGATTGATCAGCTCCTTTATTGTAAGTTGAGGGTCGATATCCAGGATTACTCCGCCAAAATCAAAAATGATATCTGTGATGGGGTTGTCTGTTTTCATATGTTTTTGATAAAACTTGTCAATTAAACACGCAAAATTGTAACTTTGCACGGCCAAATCAAATAACGACTCGTTTTTTTCGTGTTAAAAAAACGTAAACCGGGCCTATAGCTCAGTCGGTCAGAGCATCTGACTCATAATCAGACGGTCCCAGGTTCAAGTCCTGGTGGGCCCACTAAAAAAGCGCCATTCGACGCTTTTTTGGTTTTATTCAACAGTGACAGATTTTGCGAGGTTTCGTGGTTGGTCCACATTACAGCCACGCATCACCGCGATATGATAAGCCAGTTTCTGCAAGGGAATTGTTGCCAGCAGTGGAACCAGAATTTCCTCGGTATCAGGTATTTCAATCACATAATCTGCTAGACCTTTTACAACAGTATCACCCTCGGTGACCACTGCAATAACCTTCCCCTTACGCGCTTTTACTTCCTGAATATTGCTCACAACCTTATCATAGATGCCTTGCTTGGGCGCAATAAACACTACAGGCATATCTTCGTCAATAAGGGCAATAGGGCCATGTTTCATTTCGGCTGCCGGATAACCCTCGGCATGAATATAGGAGATTTCTTTCAGTTTCAGCGCGCCTTCGAGGGCTACAGGAAAATTATACCCGCGGCCAAGATAGAGGAAGTTGCGGACATCCTTAAATCGCTCGGCAGTTTCGAGAACAATACCTCTACATGTATCAAGCGTCCGACTAACCTTTTCGGGAATAAGAGATAGTTCAGTTAAAATCTGATTGAAGCGCGACCGGCTGATTGTGCCTTTAAGCTGAGCAAAGCGAAGCGCAAATAGGGTGAGCAATGTTACCTGAGCAGTAAATGCCTTGGTAGATGCAACACCAATTTCTGGGCCGGCATGGGTATAGCTGCCGGCATGGGTTGCCCTGGCAATGGATGAGCCAACAACATTGCAAATGCCCAGAATTGTGGCCCCTTTGCTTTTGGCCAGCTCGATGGCAGCAAGCGTATCGGCGGTTTCGCCCGACTGACTGATGGCCAGCACGACATCTTTTTCGCTGATTATCGGGTTACGGTATCGAAACTCGGAGGCATATTCCACTTCAACCGGAATCCGGGCGAGGTCTTCGATGAGGTATTCACCCACCAGTCCGGCATGCCACGAGGTGCCGCAGGCAACAACGATAATCCTGTTGGCATTGAGTATCTTCTGCTCATAATCGATGATGCCGCCCAGAGTAACAGTACCTGACTCAGGGTGTATCCTGCCGCGCATACTGTCAAGAATCGATATTGGCTGCTCATAAATCTCCTTTATCATGAAATGCTCATAACCACCCTTTTCAAGTGCGTTGAGGCTCATTTCGAGTTCATGAATGTAAGGTGTCTTTTCCTTATTGCGTATTGTCTTTATCTTGAGCTCGCTATTTCGGTGTACAAAAGCAACCTCTTCATCATCAAGATAGACAACGTTTTTAGTGTATTCGATGATAGGCGTAGCATCGGATGCCACAAAAAACTCGCCGTTCCCAATTCCAATCACCAGCGGACTGCCTTTTCGAGCTGCAACCAGAAGATCAGGATTACCCGCTTCCATCACAACTATTGCATAAGCACCCACTACCTGATTAAGGGCGATACGCACAGCTTCGAAAAGATCAACACCTTCATTGATTTTAATATCCTCAATCAGATTGGTCAATACTTCGGTATCCGTTGTAGAGCGAAATGCATATCCTCTTTTTTCAAGCTCTCGGCGGAGCAGTGCATAATTTTCAATTATACCATTGTGAATCAATGCTATGCGAAATGATTGAGACGCATGTGGATGGGCGTTGGCATCGTTGGGTTCGCCATGGGTAGCCCAACGGGTGTGCGCAATACCAATATTACCCTGTATATGTTTACCATTCGCATGCCGTTCAAGGTCCGAAACTTTGCCTTTGGTTTTATAAATATGAAGTCCGTTATTAAACAGTGCCAGACCTGCGCTGTCGTATCCCCTGTATTCAAGGCGCTTAAGTCCGTTGATTAGGATGGGATATGCCTGCCGCGGACCAATGTAAGCAACAATGCCGCACATAAAGATTGGATATTTGGTTGGTCAATATGTTTATTTATCGTTCACAATACTATAATGAAGCAACAGTTTTAATGGTTGCAAGGTATCAGCTAAAGGGTTGGTTCCGTTTATCACCCAACGGTGTGGTCGTGAGGATGCACCTACTGAGAATAAATATAAACCATGATCCTTTTTGAGTTCGGCTCCCCTGAGCACCATATCCTGAACATAGCGTGTAAGCCTGAACTGAACCCTGTTGGCCCTATTGATGTATGATCCTCCAAAATAGTTGTTTCCTTCAAGCTGATCTTTAAGAATCGAATAGGTACCGTCGCCATTCGACTTCACCAAAGCAAAATTGGATGGTGCATAGAAAAGCGTGGTATCGAGTGTTTTGCCGTAAAGCATTAGCTTTGCGTCGTTGATTATGATCTTTTGGTCTGGACTTGTTCTAAGTTTGGCCAGTGTGGGGAATCGAAGCTGGGTTTTGACTCCACCCATGCCCTGAAGATAAATGGCCTGAGTGCCCAGAGCTGTATCACCCTCTATTACCTGTTGCCTGAATTCGGAAGATGCATTTGCATAATTGTAATGATTGAAAACGTTATAACGTGCTTCATCGCTGGTGATAAGAAATTCGTAGCGAAGTGAGTCCTGTTCGTCATTGCTGTAGTAAATTGTGAGCCGCGACAGATTGCTGGGCAAATCGAAACCAAGTATGGCTCCTCCTGAATTTAAGGGCTCAGCAGTGACATAAAGCCCTCGTAAGAACTCTTTAAACCTGCTTACCGAAGAAAGATTGTTCTCGCCGGCCGAAAGCAACTTATTTCCAAGCAAGGGTGAAACATTGCTCAGGCTGATGCGAACAAATGGAGCAAGTGTATCGCCTGGCTTTGGCACAACACGAGATTTGGGCCGTGGAGTGAAATTGAAATTGGCAAAGTCGAAACTGTTATAATCCTTGATTTGATTGGAATAGTAAGCCGAGTCGTAAAAAAGTCTTTCTGTTACTTCATACACCCTGATTTGCTGGACAGTAGTGGTGTCGCCGTAATAGCCGGCATATGCCAGCTGAAGCACTAGTGAGTCGAGCTGGGGATTGTTTCCAAAGTTGTGACTGGCTGTAGATAGGCTGATTTGGGTGATAAAACCGGCTGTGGAGGTGCCGAAAACCGGATCGAAGATACTGCCTAAAAGAGCTGTCTCTGGTTTGTCGGTTCGCAGCGAGTCTTCCCTGATGCTGTAGGCCACAACAGCAACGGTGTCCGTAAACATAGGACTGATCAGGCCATTGTCGGGAATTAGGTCGGCCCCGATTTCACCGGGCCTTTTGGTGCACGAAAACAGTGCGATGAGGCATAGAAATAATAGACCGGCTGTAGTGGCTGGTTTCGGGAAGAGGAATTTATCTGACATGCAACGATTTGTTTTACTTCTTCATACCCAGCAGTGTTTCATAAAACTGATTGTAGGCATCGATATAGCCTTCTTCGGTGTGATGAAGCAGTGGCTTTTTCTTTTCGATGGCAAAATCAATCAGCTCAGGCAACACATGCTCGCCGGCAACGACAACTGCATCGGAGTATTCGATGGCGGCTTTGGTCAGATTAACGTAATTGGGTTCTTTAAAGTATTTAAGGTCTTTGGGACCAATTCCGGGAAGTTTAAGTTTTTTATCAAAATTAGGTCGGAAGTTTTCGGAAAAATGGTCATCGTAGAGCGATGTCACTACTTTGACATCGTTGAATATCGGGTTGTCCTTATAGGCTCTTTTGATGTAGATAGGAACCAATGCTGACATCCAGCCGTGACAATGCACCAGGTTTGGCTGCCAGCCAAGCTTTTTTACTGTTTCGAGCACACCCCGCGAGAAAAAAACAGTGCGCTCATCATTGTCCTCGTAAAAGTGTCCGTTTTTATCGGCGATGGTGTATTTCCGGTGAAAAAAGTCTTCGTTGTCAATAAAGTAAACCTGCATTCTGGCTTGTTGAATGGATGCTACCTTAATGATAAGTGGATGATCAGTGTCGTTGATGATGAGGTTCATACCCGAAAGCCGGATTACCTCATGCAATTGGTTGCGGCGCTCGTTTATGTTGCCAAAACGGGGCATAAAGGTTCTGATTTCCTTGCCCCGCTCCTGAATTCCTTGAGGAAGGCGCCTGCCAATATTGCTGATCTGGCATTCCTTCACAAAAGGCGTGATATACTGCGCAACAAAAAGAACTCTTGGTTTTTCCATTCGTTTCGTTTAAGTATGCCCTGAAAACAAACGACAAAGGTAATATAAAAATAAGCCTCTAGCAAGTGCAATAAATCCAGACAAGGACAATGAGTTTTCAGAGAAGAATATCCCGAAACAATGAAAAGGCGCAGGTGTTTAAATATCACCCCCTAACAAAGAGTGCCTTGATAATGTCCCAGGCCATCCTTGGATTTTCTTTTAGTCTTCGTGTCGAATAGGCAAACCACTGCTCACCAAATGGCACATATATCCGCATGCGGTGTCCGGCATCAAGTATGCTGTTTCTTAATTGCGGAGTTACTCCATAAAGCATCTGAAACTCGTATCCATCGCGGGGTATCTGATATTTTTTAATTAAATCATAAGCACCATCAACAAGTGGCTTGTCGTGGGTAGCAATGCCCGGATAAATGCCGTGTTGGAACATAAACTCAAGGTCTTTCATGAAGTGTGCATTAATCTCATGATATTTCTTGAAGGCAATGCTCTCGGGCTCAACATAAATACCCTTGCAAAGACGGTAATTTAGTGGCACCTCCTTGCTGTGAAGATCAATCATATTTTCAAGATCACTCAGGGTGCGCCGCAAGTAGGCTTGAACAACCAGGCCTACATTCTTCGGAAATTCTGCTTTCAGTTTGCGAAACAACTCTATTTCAAGATCGACACATTGTGAATCCTCCATGTCGATCCGGATGAAGTTGTTGTAGGAAGCAGCCTTTGCAACAATCTCGCGGATATTGGTGTAGCAAACATCTTTGTCAATCAGCAATCCGAACATCGTAGGCTTCAGCGAATAGTTGCCATTTATGTTTTCAGCCTGAATGGTGTCGATAATCTGCAAGTATTCCTGTTTGTTTTCCTCGGCCTGACTGAGTTCGGTAATAAATTCTCCAAGAAGGTCAACAGTTACCATCATGCCTTTGGCATTGAGCTCCTTGCAAACTCTTATGGCATCCTGAATACTTCGTCCCGCAATATAGCGCTTCGAAAACAACCAAACCAGGTCGCGCGGCATATAGGGCAGCAAGGAAGCAATGAATTTGTTAAGCCACATCATATCGGTATCTTTTTCCTTTTTAAGCTGCAAAATTAGTAAATGGCACCCCACTGTTACAGCTTTAACAAAAGAAAATTTATATCGTTTGCGCCACCCGAATTAGCCCTGCACGAATGGAAAAAGGTTTGGGAGTAGCTTGAGCTGGAAATGTGGAATTCATTGATGGATTTCGGACGGATTATGGGTGTATCGGGGTGATAAGTCGAAATAAACAGCACTGCATCAGCGGGTTTGTGTATTTTGAGATACAAATAGATTTACCTATATTTGTCGCCCGAATTTCAGGAGCAGAAATCAGGTGAAATACGAAAGAGAATACATATTGCCGCTCACAGGGTCCACTTTGGGCACAAAACAATACAGATTTGTGCTTGATGAGGAGTTTCTTGCTTTCAGTCGTTTTCCTGAAGCACAGGAGGGTAATATGCGTCTATACCTGACGTTCGACAAGCACCCTGCTTTTATTTCTCTTCAGTTCAATTTCGACGGTTGGCTTCGCCTTGTTTGCGACAGGTGCGCCGAGGAGTATGACCAGCCCATCAAAGGCAGTTTTCGCTATATTCTCAAATATGGCGATCATCTGGAAGAAGAGTCGGATGAGGTTATGCTGATACCTGCTGAACTGCATGAGTTCGATATCTTTCAGCTGGTATATGAGTACCTCATGCTTCTCATTCCCCTGCGCAAATTGCACCTGCCTGATGCGCAAGGTAACAGCTCCTGTAATCCAGATACTTTGGCCCTTCTGGAAAGACTGAGTGCGGCTGAAGCATCAGATCCCCGGTGGGAAGCTCTGCAATCCTTGATCAAGCCATGAGAAGAACAACAATCATAATAATTAACATCATAAAATTCTAAAGCTATGCCACATCCAAAACGGAGACATTCCTCGACCAGAAGAGATAAACGCAGAACGCACGACAAGGCACAGCTTCCTCAGCTTGCAAAATGCCCGAGCACTGGTACTGTGCATGTTTACCACCGCGCTTATTATGTTGATGGTGACCTTTATTACAAAGGTAAGCTGGTGATGGAAGGCACAAAAGCCTGACGCGGTTACCATTGAATAATACGGTCATTTTTTAGACGGATGCGTCTGGGTCTTGATATCTACGGGGGTGATCTTGCACCGGCATCTCCTCTGGAAGGTCTGCGGTTGCTTGCCCCCGAACTACGCGAGGGCTGCACACTGGTGCTTTTTGGCAATGAGCCGGAGATTGCAGCTGAGCTCGACAACTTACCTGCCCACAAAGGCAGCATCGAAATCGTGCATTGCCCTGACGTGATTACTATGGCTGACAAGCCGATTAAAGCGTTTAAGGCCAAGCCGTCCTCGAGCATTGTAAAGGGTTTCGAGTGGCTGAAAAATGGCAGGATTGACGTATTTGCAAGTGCCGGCAACAGCGGCGCTATGTTTGTCGGCGCCACGAGCGTAATAGGCACAATACCAGGCATCATCAGGCCGGCTAGTCTGGTTCCGTTGCCAAAACTCAATGGGAGTTATAAAATTATCCTCGACGTTGGTACGAATCCCGATGCCAGAGCCGACGTGCTTTATCAATATGGCTTCCTTGGTTCATTGTATGCTTCTGTTGTCATGGGCATCGAACAGCCAAGGGTGGCTCTGCTGAACATTGGCGAAGAAGAGAAAAAGGGTAATCTTTTGGTTCAGTCGGCATGGCAGACGATGAAGGACACTACTGATTTCAACTTTATTGGTAATGTTGAGGGACGCGATTTATTCAATGACAAAGCTGACGTCGTTATTTGCGACGGTTTCACAGGCAATATTGTCATTAAACAACTTCAGGCCATTTATCGGATCATGGAAAAGAGAGGTCTGCTTGATGATTATTTCTCCAGGTTCAATTATGAGAATTACGGAGGCACACCCATCATCGGCATCAATGGCAATGTGATTATAGGTCATGGAATCAGTAGCCCATTGGCAATAAAGAACATGATGCTTCTTGGCATGGAGGTGGCCGAATCGCGCCTAAGTGAAAGAATTAAGGATGCCATGGATAATTTTGGCATCCAAAAGTTTGAATGGACAAGCTTTTAATAATGGACAAGAAAATTTACGCTGCTATAAAGGGAGTTCATGCATGGGTGCCTGAGGATCTACTTACCAATGCCGATCTGGAAAAGATGGTTGATACTACCGACGAGTGGATCATCACTCGCACCGGCATAAAGGAACGGCACATCCTGAAAGGTGAATTGCAGGGCACTTCGGTAATTGGAACGGAAGCCGTAAGGGGACTGCTTGAAAAAACCGGTACACATCCCGAAGAAGTTGACTTGCTGATATGTGCCACGGTTACACCAGATATGCTCTTCCCTGCAACGGCTAATATTATCAGTCATAACTGCGGAATAAAAAATGCGTTCAGCTACGATCTCAACGCGGCCTGTTCCGGATTTATTTATGCACTTTTAACGGCTTCAAAGTTTATTGAAAGCGGAGCATACAAGAAAGTTATTGTTGTTGGAGCCGACAAGATGTCTTCCATTGTGGATTATAGCGACCGAGCAACATGTGTAATCTTTGGCGATGGTGGCGGAGCTGTATTGCTTGAACCCACCGAGGAACCCGTTGGAATTATGGACTCCATCCTGCAATCGGACGGGGCAGGAATGACACATCTGCACATGAAAGCTGGAGGCTCGATGAAGCCACCATCACACAGCACCATTGATGCGCGCGAGCATTATGTTTATCAGGAAGGTCAGGCTGTTTTTAAATTCGCTGTGACCAATATGGCCGATGTGGCAGCAGCTGTTGTTGAACGCAATAACCTGAAACCTGACGATATTGCATGGCTTGTTCCGCATCAGGCCAACCTAAGGATTATTGATGCAACTGCCCGGCGGGTAGGCCTGCCTGCCGAAAAGGTAATGGTGAATATTGAGCGCTATGGCAATACTACCAACGGAACAATTCCGCTTTGCCTCTACGAATGGGAAAACAGGCTTCACAAAGGCGATAACGTAATTCTGGCAGCCTTTGGTGGCGGATTTACCTGGGGTTCGGTCTGGATAAAATGGGCCATTAATCCGAAGTGATTTTTAATGACTTTGACTCAACCTCCAGTTCTTCGGGAGGTTTTTTTTATGCCCAGAATCCACTTTCAGCACCCTCAGATACGGTCAATCAAATTACCTTTGACAAAACTGCCGGCGAAATGCGTGTTGTGATCGTATTCCTGCTATTTTGCCTGTCGTTTTATTCCTGATACAGATTGACAATCTACCAACATTTCGATGGATAAAAGCAGTTCGGCCATGAGCAGCCCGTCTAATCACCAATATTGCTATGACTATCCCAGACCTGCTGTAACGGTTGATGCTGTTGTTTTTCATCCGGAAGAGAATGGCAACATATGGGTCTTGCTTATCCAAAGGCATAACCCGCCATTTCAGGGGTTTTGGGCTTTTCCAGGAGGTTTTGTTGGTGAAAGCGAAACGGTGGAGCAGGCTCTGTTGCGCGAAATAGCTGAGGAGACAGGCATTATACTCAATGATTACGAGCTTTTCGGTGTTTACAGCAATCCTGACCGCGACCCCAGACATCGAACTATCACCATTGTTTTCATGGCTATGCTGAATGAAAAGCTTGCAGCCAATGCCGGTGACGATGCTGCTCAAGCCAGATGGTTTCATCTGAACGACCTGCCCGATTTTGCCTTTGATCATATGAAGATTCTGGACGACATTCTTTTATCTTTTCAAAACGAATGAGCAGATGTGTGGCCGGTTTCAGCTTTCGGTAAAAGGCAAGGAAATCTCCGAGCGGTTCATGACCGATTTGTTCGATGAATTGCACCGACCACCGCACCAAGGTGCTCTTCTACCCCGAGGTTATAATTGTGCGCCTTTGCAGTGGCTACCAGTGATTACCAACAGCCTGCCTGGTATGCTTAGTTATTTCCGGTGGGGTCTGGTGCCTTCGTGGGCCAGAGATACATCAGTTGCCGCAAAAATGATCAACAGCAGGGCCGAAACTGTGCATGAGAAACCAGCATTCAGGCGGGCTTTCTGCCAAAGACGCTGCCTTGTTCCTGCCAATGGTTTTTACGAATGGAGGAAAGAAACAGGTCAGCCATTCCGCATCTTTTTGAAGCACGAAGCCTTGTTTGCAATGGCCGGACTCTGGGAGCAGTGGAAAACACCTGAAGGCGAACTACTGAACACCTTTTCAATACTTACTACCGAGGCCAATGGACTGATGCAGGAAATCCACCACAGGATGCCGGTGATTCTTTGTCGTGACCAAGAGCAAACTTGGCTTCAATCGGACAATGAAGCGCAGCTCATGGCATTACTCAAACCTTATCCGGAGGAAGAAATGAACATGTACCCGATATCGAAAGCGGTGAACAACGTTCGCAACGACGACGAGCGGCTGGTCAGGCCTGAGCCTTTGCAGGGGACGCTTTTCTGCTGAGGCCATTGATGACAGCTGTTCCAATCAGTATTTCAGTAGTTTAAGTGTTTGGACTTTACGGTTTCCCGAAAGGTGAAGATAATACATTCCTGATTGTAGGGATTGCGAAGGGATGCTGAGGGTGTTTTTGCCTGCCTGACTGGATGGTGAGGCTTCCCAAACCAATTGACCTGAAGAGTTAAATAGTTGTATATTAACGCTTTCCAGGTCGCCTGAATAAAACACAAGTTGCGATTGGTTCTGTGTGGGGTTTGGTCCAAGGGTGGCCATAAAGGGATTGGGATCGCGTTCGTGTAAATCGAGAACTTTATCCACGCGCAGTTTAAGGGTTACAGGAAGATGGTCTGAAAAATTGAAGAGCGCGTCAGCAACATGAGCTGGCACAGAAAGATTTAGCGGTGCCGCATTCACAGCATTGTTGAAGCGCTGTCCGTCCTGACCCACTGCCGTGTATGTGTTCTGTATGTAGCGCACCTTTTTGGTCCCAAAGCGTATTTCATCCGAGATTAGGATAAAATCGAAGCGATCATCAAGACCCCCGCTAGATTTGCAGTCGCCTGAGCTCACATTGGTGCTCTGTGTATGCACAGATGCATAGAATGCATTGTTGCTCCAGTTGCCCATCTGCCCAATAGGATCAATGAAGCGTGCCTGAGCATTGGTATAATTGATCATGGTCTGAAAAGAGGGTTCGGTGTCGGTGTATAAATTAAAATCGCCCATAAACATTACATTGGAGGTGGCGTATCTGGTCTCGACAAATCGCATGGTATTTTCGGCCATGATCTTTCGTGAGTTGGCATCGGAAGTGGTGTTTCCTGCTTTAAGATGTGCTACAATGCAGATGATAAATGCGGTGTCTCCCTGAGCAAGGTCATTCGATTTGTAATAAAGCTCATAGACATCGATGTCCCGGAGTACATTTTGTGCTGTATATTGATTCTTGAGTGCAAGCTTCCGGTTGTCGAAAAAAATCATATTCACGATATTCGAATTGGCGGTATTGCGTAGCTGCGCCTTGCTGTAACGGACGGAGCCACCGGCGTTAAGCACATTATTGAGTAAGTGCTCGTGAACAGGAGCATCTTTCGAAAGCTCGTTTACCGTAAAGATGTCAGGATTTACATGATTAAGGATATTGCGCAGGTGAGGATCCTTCATGGCGAGGCTGTTGTTGCTGTTGTTGCAAAAGCCTGTTATTTCGCCGTAGTAGAGCAGGTTGTACTGCATAACAGTGAGGGTGTCCTGTGCACCAAGCCTCATCCAGAAATAAAATAGCAAGACAAAAAGTGTAAAGCGACGCATGCCCGAAATTTTGACAAAAGTAGGAATTTCGGTGTTTGTGGCCGATTGTGGTGAAGTCAGGGGCAGCGCCGGAAGAGTTTCGGGTAATTACCGGAAAAACCGGGGTCAACCTGCTCAGACTTTTTTTGCCAGGGTAAAGGCAAAAACGGTGCCTTTTCCAAGTTTGCTTCGCACCCGAATGCTCTGACCGTGGGCTTCGATAATATGTTTTACAATGGCCAGTCCGAGTCCGCTTCCTCCGTTATCACGCGAACGGCCCTTGTCAGTACGGTAGAAGCGTTCGAAAATGCGTGGAAGACTTTCTTCAGGTATGCCCGGGCCATTATCTTTGATTTCGATAAGAAAGTGCTCATCCATATCGAAGAAGCGCACCATCACCTGATTGGTGTCCTTATCGCCATATTTTATTGCGTTTTCCATCAGGTTGATAAACACTTGACGTATGCGTTTCTTGTCGGCATGAACAATCAGAGGACGCTGCAATTCGTTGCTGATGCTGATTGTTGCATTATTTTTCCGGGCTTTCATCTCCAGAAAATCTGCCACATCGCGCGCAAGTTCACTCAGGTCGAAAAAAATGAGGTTAAGCTTAAGTTCGCCTGATTCGAGCTTTGAAATTTCTTCAAGATCCTCGACTATGGCAATAAGGCGGTTGATGCTTTTTTCTGTCCTTAACAGATAGTCTTTGTTGATGCCCGGGTCTTCGAGCCCACCATCGAGCAGGGTGAGCACGTAGCCCTGAATGTTGAAAATGGGGGTTTTTAGCTCGTGCGAAATGTTTCCCAGAAACTCACGGCGGTATGAAGCCATCTTGCGCAACTCCTCAATCTCCAGTTTCTGACGGGCATTCCATTCAATTACAGCTTCCTTGATCCCCTCGATGGAGCCTGTCTGGGCATTGGTATTGGTTCCCTTACGTTCGATCCGTGATTTGAATCCCGGAATAACCTTGTAAATAAGCCTGATCTTTTTATAGATCAGATTATCAATAAACTTGAAACTCACAATGTAAGCCAGGCCAAATATGAAAAATGCAATGGCAAACGCGAGCCACAAGTTGATTTCGTAGTCAAGAACAATGATTAGGTGAAATATAGATAGCAAAGTAATGGCAACAGTAAATGCTGTTGTCAGCGCAACTTTTCGGGATTCGTGATAGCTTCCGGGCATTTCGGATTTTTAGTCCACAAATTTATAACCAACACCCTTGACTGTGCGAATGCTTTCGAGACCGATTTTTTCTCTGATTTTGCGGATGTGGACATCGATTGTTCGATCGCCCACAATCACATTGTCGCCCCACACCTTGCTGAATATTTCTTCGCGGGTGAACACCTTGTTTGGTTTGGAAGCAAGCAGCCGAAGCAACTCAAACTCTTTTTTGGGAAGCACAATCTCCTGACCGTTATTTATTACTACAATGCGTTCGGAATCGATAATAAAGTCTTTTACCTGAAGGGTTTCGTGTGCAACCTCCAAATGTGAATCCTGCAGTCGTCTCAGCAGTGCCTTCAGACGGCTTATGAAAAGTTTTGGTTTGATAGGTTTGGTTACATAATCGTCTGCTCCGGCCTCGAAGCCCGAAATCTGCGAATAATCTTCGCCACGGGCAGTCAAAAATACGATGAATGTATTCCTGAGGGTCGGAATCTTTTTCAGCTCCTCACAGGTTTCTATTCCGTCCATACCTGACATCATCACATCAAGCACGATGAGGTGAGGATTATCAGTCTTTGCCTTGGATATAGCTTCGCGACCATTGGTGGCCTGAGAGACCTGGAAGCCTTCGCGTTTTAAGTTGTAGCTTAAAAACTCCAGTACGTCGATCTCGTCGTCAACTAGGAGAATGCGGAATTTGGAAAAATCCATCTGATTGAATAGTAAGGAATTATACTCGTGCCAAAAGTACGGGTTCCCGATCATATCAACGTTAATTTTAAGTAAACTTTAAACCGGATTTACCAGCTAAAAATTTTACATATTCGTGTTTGCAATTTGAAACCATCAAGAACATCTTTGAAGCAAGTTTGTTAATTTAAAAAACACGTATGCCCAACAACGTATTCGGGGAACCGCTGATTACATGCAGCGATTCACCATTGACAGGATTTTTCCGCGATGGATGTTGCAATACAAGTGATGAGGATCGCGGAATTCATACAGTTTGTGCTGTTATGACTGATGAGTTTTTGGAGTTTAGCAGGGCAATGGGAAACGACCTGATAACGCCTCAGCCTATCTTTCGTTTTCCCGGATTGAAGGCCGGCGACCGTTGGTGTCTTTGCGCCCAGCGCTGGGTTGAGGCATGGCGGGCAAACAAGGCGCCTTTTGTAGTTCTGGAAGCTACCCATGAGAAAACGCTTGACTTTATTCCGCTTGAAGAATTGGTTAAATTTGCCTGGAAAGCAATTCAATAGAATATCCGCTCATAAATCCCGGTTGGAGAATGTTGCTGTCATCGGGTCAGGGGTTGGCGGTTTAGGCACGGCCATAAGGCTGGCGGTTAAAGGCTTCAGGGTAACTGTATTTGAGGCAAACAATTATCCCGGTGGCAAACTCACACAGATTTTTCGTGGTGGATACCGTTTCGATGCCGGGCCATCGCTGTTTACGATGCCTGAGTGTGTTGAGGAGCTTTTCTTGCTATCAGGGCGTAAGGTTGAGGACTATTTCAGCTACAAACGTGAGGACGAATCCGGGCGTTATTTCTGGAACGATGGCACCCGGCTGGTGGCCCATGCCGATTTGAACACCTTTGCTAAGAAGGTTGAGAAATCACTCGGTGTGGACGCTGAACGCACCCTTAAGCGATTCCGGCATAGTGAAAGAATGTACCAACTCGCCGGACGTATCTTTTTGCACAATCCGCTCAACAGCCTATCAACCTGGTTCAATCGCGATGTAGCATGGGCGCTCCTGCATATCCATCAGATGGGTATTATCAGCACCATGCACGTCGAAAACCGCCGTATCCTGCAAAACCCAAAATTGGTGCAACTTTTTGACCGTTATGCAACATACAATGGGTCGAGCCCTTACAAAGCGCCTGCGGCACTCAATGTGATTCCACATCTCGAGCATAGTTTAGGCACGTATATCCCCGGAAAGGGCATGTACCAGATTACTGAAAGCCTTTATGCCTTAGCCTGTGAGCTTGGCGTGAAGTTTCGCTTTGGCGAGCGTGTCGAAAATATATTGCATCATGGGAAGAGGGTAAGTGGAGTGGCCACAGTGAAAGGAGAATTCGAAGCCGACATTGTGGTATCCGATATGGACGTGATGCTCACTTATCGCAGGCTGCTTGCCGACATCAAAGCACCAGAGTTTATCCTCGCTCAGGAACGATCCACTTCGGCACTTATCTTCTACTGGGGGATTCGTGCCTCGTTTCCCTCGCTTGGCTTGCACAATGTTTTTTTTGGCGATGACTACCGTGGGGAGTTTGACCGGCTTTTCAAAGGCGTTGTGCCCGATACAGACCCGACGGTTTACATCAGCGTTTCCTCTAAACGAATACCTGGCGATGCGCCAGATGGGTGTGAAAATTGGTTTGTAATGCTCAATGTGCCTCCCCATAGGCAAACATTCGATTGGCAGCTACTCATTCCAAAATACCGGCAAATTGTTCTCAACAAACTGGGCAAAGTGCTGAACACTGATCTTGAGCCCCTCATTGAAGTAGAAGAAACGTTGAACCCACTGGATATCGAACTGCGCACCAGTTCATTCGGTGGCTCACTATACGGCAACAGCTCCAACAACCGTTTTGCTGCATTTCTCAGGCACACCAACAACAGTAGTCGTCTGAAAAATCTCTATTTCTGCGGAGGCAGTGTTCATCCGGGGGGAGGCATACCACTTTGCTTATTGTCTGCCAGAATTGTTTCTGAATTAATTTCGAAATCATGAAAGTATTGTTTGAAAACAAGTTTCGGCAAAGCCTTTTTCTGCTTGTTGCTGTGTACACCGTTGGCATTGTGAGCATACTACTTGGCCACACCGACAATCTGATGAGGCTCACCCCTTACAACCTGCTTTTTGCAACGGCCGTGCTGATTTACAATGCCGAAAAGCCTGATACAGCTTATGTGATATGGTTTCTTATCTGCGCAGTGGCAGGTTTTTTGGTCGAAGCAATCGGAACGGCCACAGGCGTCATCTTCGGCTCTTATGCCTACGGAAATGGCTTGGGTATCAAGTTAATCGATGTGCCCTTGATGATTGGCATCAACTGGCCTGTTTTGGTATTTGCCACTTCGGCAATTTTACTTCCTTTCGGATTGCATTGGGCATTAAGGGCCTTTATTGGAGCATTGATGATGGTAGCCTACGACATTTTTCTTGAACCTGTAGCCATGCGTTTCGATTTCTGGGATTGGGATGGTGGAGTGGTGCCGCTGAGAAACTATCTGGCCTGGTTTGTTATCGGGCTGCTGATGCAGTTGGGCGTGAACAGGTACGTTGTGCCCCTGAAAAACAAGATTGCACTGTATGTCATTGTCGTACAGACTGTGTTTTTTGCAATACTAATATACACCGAAAACCTCAAGATTTTCTGAACCCATGAATCCTGTTTACCTATATCTGGACATACTTACCGTTTTTTTCCCCTTCATTCTGAGCTTTGACCGCAAAGTAGCCTTTTATAAGGATTGGAAATATTTGTTTCCGTCCATTGGCATCATGGGGGCGTTTTTCATTAGCAAAGATGTCTGGTATGCGGCCATGCAGATATGGGGGTTTAACGATCGCTACCTGCTGGGAATAAGGTGGCTTGGACTTCCTGTAGAGGAATGGATGTTTTTTGTGGTGGTGCCCTATGCCATTGTTTTCATCTATGCCTGCCTTAAAGCCTATCTGAAAATCGACCCCTTAATCAGGGTACACCGTCATATTGCCATCGGACTTAGTGTTTTGTTGATTGTTGTGGGGATTGCTTATTATGCCCGGCTTTATACTTCGATCATTTTCATACTCACGGCCGCCCTTCTTCTTTACAATGTTTACCGGCGTCAGCCATGGCTCAGCATGTTTTTACTGGCCTATTTCGTTTCGCTCATTCCGTTTCTTCTGGTCAATGGTGTGCTAACAGGGAGCTGGCTCGACGAGCCGATTGTTTGGTACGACAACAGCCACAACCTTGGCATCCGCATTTTCACCATTCCTATTGAGGACACCATCTACAACCTGATGATGTATCTGATGACGGTTCAGCTGATGGAATGGTTCAAAACGAAGTATTAGGCGTTTGCCTGACAAAACCAAAAAGCACGCACCCGAATTGTACGGATGCGTGCTATTAAACGACTTAGGGTTTACCAGCAAATTATTTTATTTCCACTTCAATCCATTTACTGCGGTTAGGCGGAACCGGCGGATTGATTTTGCGAACTGGATTACGCTCCAGTTCTTCAAGAAGCACCTTAACGGCCATTTCAATGCCAGGATCTTCTCCTTTGGCCAATTTTTCAGGACGGTCAACCACTTCGATATCCGGATATACCCCAATGCCTTCGATTATCCATTGTTCATTTTCATCGAAAATACCAAAACGTGGAACCGAGATATAACCGCCATCGGAAAGGCGGGCATTGCCCGATATGCCGATGAGGCCTCCCCATGTGCGGGTGCCGATAAGTTTGCCAAGCCCCATTTTTTTAAAGAAATAGGGGAAGGCGTCGCCGCCCGAGCTGGAGTAGCCATTGATGAGCATTGCTTTAGGGCCGTCGTGGGCAATACCGGGCGCTTTGCTCGGCTGAAGCCCGTTGCGGTGCCACCAGGTCAGTGTGCGGCGGTCGAGCAGGTCGGCCATGCGATCAGGAATAAAGCCACCACCGTTATAACGGTCATCGATGATCAACGCTTCCTTGTTGTGGAACGAATACATTCCGCGGAAAAGTTCACGGTTGCCGTCCTGCGCTGTGTTCGGAACGTGGATATATCCAATACGGCCGCCAGAAAGCTTATCAACCATAGCTCTACGCTCGAGCACCCAGTTATAGTACATCAACTCTAGCTCGCTGCTGATTGTTTTTACAACACTTGTGCGTGCATTGCGGCCGGTAGGGTCGTTGCTTACGGTAATCTCGATGTATTTATCGGCCTGATTCTCGAGGTATTTGTATGGATTATCGGCGGCAGTGATATTCTGACCGTTGATGGCGATCAGATAATCGCCTTCCTTTGCATCCACCCCGGCTTCGGTGAGCGGTGAGCGGCGCGAAGGATTCCAGTTCTCGCCTTCAAAGATTTTCATAATGCGGTGTCGGTCGGCTTTGACATCGGATTCGAGCACCGCCCCGAGCAACCCGCCTTCAATGCGTCTTGGCCAGGCAATATCACCCCAATCGACATAGGCATGACCGGCATTTACCTCCGACACCATCTCGTTAAGCAGGTAGTCGAGATCGAAACGACTGCCGACAAAGGGCAACAGATCAGCATATTGCTTGCCGATAGCGTTCCAATCCACTCCATGCATGTTATCAACATAGAAAAAGTCGCGGAAAATACGCCAACCATCTTTGTAAAGCTGTTCCCATTCGCGATGCGGGTCAATTTTCATTTCCAAACCATCGAGGTTGAGCTTTCCGCTTCCTGATTTCTGGTTTGGGGCAATCTTAACAATGCCATAATCGTTACCCGAGCGATAAAGCATGGTTTTTCCATCGGCCGAGGGGAGGGCATTCATGCCACGGTCGAGGATCTCTTCCGTCTTCTGATCCTGTATGTTGTAGCGCATTATTTTGCCATCAGCAGCATAAAGCAGTCCGCATTCCACAGCATCGATAATGCGAAGGTTACCTGCAGGCATGGGCAGTACTTCGATGCGGTTGTTTGCTCCAGCAAAGTCGATGAGGGTGCGCGGTGGTGTATCATTGCTGCTTTCCGGGGCCTGAGGTTTGCCTTTTTCCTGCCCTTTTTTACCAGTTTCTTTGATGTCTTTTGTTTCGATGGATTTAGCAGGTTCTTTATCCACTTTACGTGGAGCAAGCCTTGTGCCATCGTTTCGCAATGGCAATGCATAAATGCGTGTGGCATTGTTGTAGAGGTAATCGAATTCGAAACTGGAGAAGGCAAGGTTAAAATCGCGGTTACTTGCAAAGAAGATAAACCTCCCATCGCGGCTGAAAACAGGGCTGCGGTCGGCAAACTGGTCGTCGGTTAGCTGGGTTGCCTTGGCCGATGGGATGTGATATACCCAGATGGCTGCATTGCCGTTATCAGATTCCTTGTTATAGGTAATCCACTCCGAGTCGGGCGAGAAGGCATAAGACCTTATTTCATTAAATGTTGCCCTGTCGATGGTTGTTTGCTTTCCTGTATTTACATCAAGCAGGATTAGTAGGAGCGTGCGGTCGCTGTAAACTAGATATTTACTGTCGGGCGACCATAAAGCTTCGTATTTCCAGGCCTTGGAGCCAGAGGTGAGTTGGCGTGGCTTTGCTCCTTTTTTATTTTCCAGCAGATAAACCTCATATTCGCCGGTAGCATCGGAATAATAGGCAATCTGACGACCATCAGGCGACCAAACAGGGAAAATTTCGCGAACACCTTGGGTGTTGGTCAGGTTTTCGATCTGGCCATGTTCTGCCGGAACACTGAAGATATCACCTCGGGCATCATAAAGAGCTCTTTTGCCAGTGGGCGAAAGGCTGAAGCTGTGGATATTATCTTTTACATTTTTGAAATAGGGTGCCAGGTTCGGATTATCAAACCGGATGCTCACCTTGATGGGTTGGGTCTGAGCTGTTGAAACATCCATTACCCAAAGCTGCCCCCCTTTCTCATAAACAATTTTGCCGTTTTTGCCCGATGGCCACATCACATCGTAGTCTTTGTGAAAGGTGAGCTGCTTAAGGTCTTTGGTTTTAGTGTTGTAGCTGTAGATATTGAGTCTGAGGTCACGGTCGCTTGTGAATAGGATGTTTTCGCCATCCCACACGGGCCACTGGTCGCTGCCCGCCCAGTTGGTCATTTGCTCTGAGGTGTTATTTTTCAGGTCGTAGATCCACAGTTCGGTTGCCCTGCCTCCTTTATACCGTTTCCAGGTACGGAATTCGCGGTCAACAGGAGTGAAGCAGATCTTGCTGTCGTCGGGCGATAAGGCTGCAAAACCGCCATTTACGATTGGAAGGGGTCGTTCGGGCGTGCCATCTACACCAACAAGATAATAACGCCCGTTGCGGTCGCCAAAACTGGTGCGGTTCGAACGAAAGAGGATGTTTTTGCTGTCGGATGTCCAGCCCAGCACCACATTGTCGAACCCGCCTCTTGGAGGCATCACTCCCACCGAATTGTAATAGGTGAGCTGCCGGGCCTGGCCGCCTTCGGATGGCATGACCCAAATCTGGCGGCTGCCTGTATACTCAGCCGAAAAGGCAATCCAGCGTCCATCGTGGGATATTTTCGGAAACAACTCGAAACCTTCGTGCGAGGTAAGTCTTCGCGCAAGGCCGCCTGAAGCAGGCACTGTCCAGATATCGCCGGCGTAAACAAAGGCAATGAGATTATTATTAATATCGGGATGACGCATTAGCCGGGCATCTTCGGCGGCCATGCTAATCATGGGGATCAATAATGCTGCAAGCACAGCCACTCGTTTCAGGAAACTCTTTGTCATGATGTATTAAATTTGAGCGAAAAATAATGAAAATACCTATGTCCGTCTGAGGCAATCTGATAACGGATTGGCAAACTAAGTATTGGGTAGCTCAACACACCCACTACCTTTGACAGAATTGAAAAACATTTAATTGCATCTGAAATAGTGCCTTACCTGATCACTTTTCAGCACCTGCAATCAGGTCTCTGGCATGAATGCAAAGTACTGGAATAGGGGAGTGATTCACCATTTGCTGGGCATATGGCCCCAGCCAGATGTTGGCGGTGGTTGTCTCCTGCTCATCCATAATGCTTATCAGGTTTGCATCCACTTTTATGGCATAGTCGATGGTCACATCGGTCAGGTTATCAGCGTCAAGCTCAACTATGGTGTGATTAACCTGATTTTCAGTCAGATAAAGTTCTACCTGATTTACATATTCCCTGACACTGGAACGAAGCTCCTCCATGGGTGATGAAAACAAGGCCAACACATGAATCTCAGCATTGTAGTACTTGGCCAGTAGGGTTGTGAAAGGCACTTTTTGCCGGCTTTCGATGGTACTGTCGATGGGCATTACAATCCGGGAGATCGGTTTTTTAATGTCAAGACCACCCCTAATGGTGATGATGGGTCGTTCAGATGCCGAAACAATGCGGTTGGCATTGCTCCCGATCCAGAATTCTTCAAATCCGGAGGCGCCGTGTGTGCCTACAACAATCAAAAATGCATCAACTTCGTCGGCAGCCTGAACAATCTCTTTGTAAACCTTTCCTTTGCGTATCTGATAGCTGATTTTGCCATTCAGGAGTATGGACTGCCTCGATTGCTTGAGCGCTTCAAACCTTTTGGTGGCCTCGCTAACAATCATACCGGGATCAACTTTGTAAATTTCTTTTCCTGTTTCCGGACGGTTCACCCAAACCATCAACACGTCAGCCTGAGCACGGTTGGCGATATCGATGGCATGGTCCAACGCATTGATTGAGCAATCGGAAAAGTCGATGCCTGTGACGATGACTTTTTTCATGGCTGTTGATTTTGGTTGGTGAATGCTGGTACAGGAGGCGGTTCAATGATATCTTTGATAACAAAGGCCTGGTTGAAAACACGGATAATCTGCTGTAATTTACCTTCTGCTTCAAGTCGGGTGCGGTAATCGCCAACACGAACACGATAATAAGGTTGTCCAAAGCTTAAATATGCCTTGTCTTCGGGAAAGTACTCCTGATGGCGTGCGATGGCTGCCTGAGCACGTTCGACAGCCAGATTACCCGATTCCATAAAAATCTGTATCCTGAAACCTTCGAGAGGCTGAAGTTGTGGATTATTTCTGCTGATTTTCAATAAGGTGTCCAGCTGAGGCTGGGCATTAACTTTGACATAGCCTTGCTGGGCTGCAAGTTCAGCTATGGAAATGAAGATGAGCATAAGGAGTGCAAGACGTTGCATAAGAAAGGTATCAGATAGTCTGGGATTGAATGCTAAGGACAGGGATAACTGAATAGTTGATAATTTGTTGTGCATAAGGACCAAGGAACATGCTTCCGGAAGATGAGGTTTGCTCTGTCATGATTGAAATAAGGTCTGCGTCTTCGCTCTTTGCAAACTCAATAATTGCGCTTACAATCTGATCTGCTTCCATTTCGGTTAGCCGGTTCGGGATGTTTTTTTCAGAGAGGCACTTGATGGCTTCGTCGCCGTAGGAGCGCATTCTTTTCCGAATTACATTGAGAGGACTATTGTAAATCAGTAATGGCAACACCTCGGTTCCGAAAAGAGCCGCTATCTTGGCTGCATAGGGCAGTTTCTGCCGTGTTTCGGGTGTGCTGTCGAGTGGCAGTACAATGCGCCTGATTACGCCGGGTTTAATGATGTAGTCGCCTCGAAGGGTGATTACAGGGCAAGGCGAACCGGTAACAATACGGTAAGCGTTGCTACCAATCCAGAATTGCTCGTAACCGCTCACGCCATGTGTGCCCGCAAAAACCACATCGGCTTCCACAAGTCGTGCTGCATTGGCTACCTCCTGATACACCTTGCCTTTACGGAGCATGGTGTTGATACGGCCGTTGTGCAGCCTGGATTCGTATTCGGGAATAATTTCCTCGAGCAGCTTGCGTGTTTCGATGCGGAGCTCATGATCTATGTTCAGCACATTATCGGGGGTGCTGCTGCTATCCACCCACACCAGATGCATAGATGCACCGGTTTTGTTTGCCACTTCAAGGGCATAATCTAAAGTCTTCAGGGCGTTTTTCGAAAAGTCGAAAGCCACGAGCAACTGTTTCATAACCACAGATTTTCAAAGGGTTAGACCCTTGTTGATCACTGTATTACTGTTGCAGGGCAAACAAGCCTGTAACATGGAGCTAAGTTAATGAGAAATGCCGGCCAATCCAAACACCTGAGACCATATTCTGCTCAATTTCGTACTTTTGCCCATAAGGAATTATTTTCAAACCATATTGCAGATGGCTAAAAACCAGAGAGATCAGCACCTCGATGCCGAGGGTGTTAGCATGAGTCAGGCCGAGCGGGAACTTGAGAAAACCCTGAGGCCTGATGCTTTTGCGAGCTTTGTTGGTCAGGAAAAAGTGACCGACAACCTCAGGGTTTTTGTGCAGGCTGCAAGGCAACGAGGCGAGGCGCTAGACCATGTGCTTTTGCATGGCCCTCCCGGTTTGGGCAAAACTACGCTCTCGCACATCATTTCCAACGAACTTGGCGTGAACATCAAAATTACTTCAGGGCCTGTACTCGACAAGCCCGGTGATCTTGCCGGACTACTGACCAATCTGGAGGAGAACGATGTATTGTTTATCGATGAGATCCACCGTCTTAGTCCTGTCGTTGAAGAATACCTCTACTCGGCCATGGAAGATTTTCGCATCGACATCATGATCGAAACAGGGCCAAATGCGCGCAGTGTGCAGATAAGCCTGAGCAGATTTACGCTTATCGGCGCCACCACCCGTTCGGGCTTGTTGACAAGTCCGTTGCGAAGCCGGTTTGGCATTTCATCAAGGCTCGAGTATTACGACGCCCAAACCTTGGCCGGCATCATCCGCCGGTCGGCATCCATACTCAACGTGCCCATCAATCAGGAGGCTTCCTTCGAAATTGCCCGCCGCAGCCGGGGCACCCCACGAATTGCCAATCTGCTGCTCCGGCGTGTGCGCGACTTTGCCCAGATCAAAGGCAATGGAAGCATTGATATGCCCATTGCCCAATATGCCCTCAAGGCCCTCAATGTTGACCAACATGGTCTCGATGAGATGGATAACCGCATCCTGCTGGCCATCGTGGAAAAATTCAAGGGCGGTCCGGTGGGCATCACTACCATAGCCACAGCTGTGGGCGAAGAGGCAGGAACTATTGAGGAGGTTTATGAACCTTTCCTGATCAAGGAGGGCTACATCATGCGCACCCCGCGCGGACGCGAAGCCACTGACCTTGCCTACAGGCACTTAGGTAAAATGCGTAGGCCAGACCAACCGACCCTTTTTTGATTTTCCCCACACTGCTATGACATGGACTGCCCAAAGCCTTCGAAACCTGATTACCGATCAGGCGGCATCACAAGGATTTGATGATGTAGGCATCATTGGGGCCGGATTTCTTGCCGATCATGCCCGACATATGGAGGAGTGGCTGAGCAAAGGGTATCAAGGAATCATGAGCTACCTTGAGCGTAATCGTGAGAAGCGTTACGATCCACGACTTTTACTCGAGGGAACAAAGACTGTGGTTACCGCGCTTCAGAACTACTACCCAAAGGAAGTGCCGGATGCAACGGATAATTTCCTTATAGCTAAGTATGCGCTTGGTAAGGATTATCATTATGTAATCCGCGAAAAACTGCGCCGGCTTCTCAGAGCTGTTGAGGCGCATACCGGCCCGCTCAATGCACGGGTTTTTACCGACTCGGCTCCGGTGCTCGACAGGGCATGGGCAGAAAAATGCGGCCTCGGTTTCATTGGCAAAAACACCTGTCTGATTCATCCACGCAAAGGCTCTTATTTCTTTATTGGCCATCTGTTTCTTCCAATCGAAATCGCAGAAAAAGTACAGAATGTAAGCGACTATTGCGGAACGTGCAGGCGATGCCTCGATGCCTGCCCCACAGGTGCCCTAACAGGCCCACATCAGCTCGATGCAAATAGGTGCATTTCTTATCTTACCATTGAATACCGCGGTGATCCGCCAACAGACTTGCGCGACAAATTTTCGGGATATATCTTCGGCTGCGATATCTGTCAGGACGTCTGCCCCTGGAACAGATTTGCCCAGCCCCACAACGAACCCCTTTTTGCATTGAAGAATGAACTAAAAGAAATGCGCCGTAGCGATTGGCTAAGTCTGGACAAAAAGCGCTTTGATGAACTTTTTCGTGATTCTGCTGTTCAACGCACAGGATTCTCAGGATTGAAAAGAAACATTGCATTTCTATCCGGAAACGATGATAATGTGCTCTAAAAAAAGATCAGATAATCCAAATCAAGAATAATATGGCTCTCACCCCCACCAAGAAGATTCCTTTGGGTTTTAAGGCTCCTGAGTTTTCGCTGCCCGATATGATTTCGGGTCGCATGCTTGGCTTTGAGGATGTGAAAGGGGAAAAAGGTGCCCTGGTGATGTTCATCTGCAACCACTGCCCCTATGTGAAGCATGTGATTCATGAACTGGTCCGGCTTGCCAGCGATTATGTTCCGAAAGGCATTGGTTTTGTTGCAGTTAATTCGAACGATGTCGAAAATTATCCGGAAGACTCTCCCGAAAAAATGAGGGAATTTGCGGCACTTAATCGTTTTCCCTTTCCTTACCTCTATGACGAATCGCAGGATGTAGCCAAAGCTTATGATGCGGCTTGCACGCCCGACTTCAATCTTTTCGATGCCAATGGATTATGTGTTTATAGGGGAAGACTCGATGGCGCAAGGCCCGGTAATGATGTGCCGGTAAATGGCCAGGATATGCGTCTGGCCTTTGATCATCTGCTTGCAGGCGAAGCCATACCCGAAGAGCAATTACCTTCGGTAGGTTGCAACATCAAGTGGAAGTAATCAGCCAAGGTCTTACTTCGTTGAGCGGCTTTTCATTTCCCACCCAAGTCCGAAAAAAAGCACATCGTTGTATTCACCAAATTGGCGGCTGAAGCGCCTCACGTTTCCGGGAACGCTGTTTTTGCGAATGGAGTGTAAGGAATTGGTTGAACGAACGAGAAAAACAAGGTTTTGTGTTAGATTGTATTGGAGCTCCACTACGCTGTTCACGCACAGTTTATTCCAATCCTTTCGGTTGAAGCTGTTGTTAGGGTATCCATCAATTTTTTCGCTTGCAGAGGTTAAAACATCAACTGCCAAGCCTGCCCCGATACGAAGCAGGCCAAACTGAGATTGATATAGCAAGGGAATTTCAACATAATTGAGCCGTCGGTTGAACTGTGTTATCGAAGGGTCATCAACATCCGGACGTCGTGCCGAGCCTTTACGTGTGTAGCCTAGTTCAAGCTGCATCCTGTTTGTTTCGTTGATATAATAAAAACTCAGAAATGCACCGCCAAATCCAGATTTATTGTAACCCGACATACCATCGCCGGCAATCTGCGAAGCGTTGAGGCCGACCCTTAGGCCTCCGCCAAATGGTTGTGCCTGCACTGACAATCCAAAACCTATCAAAAGCACAATGAGGGCGCGGGGTAACATAAACTAATTTTTCCAAAATTAACAATTCGCTTCGGATTTCCTGATTTTTAAGAGCTTAGGTTTCAGGCAACCTCTGAGAGCCTCAGCCAACAACCAACAGATGGTAGTGTTTTTTGCCTTTTTGTACAAGTATGTACTTGTTATTGAGCAACATGGAGTTAGATATACGTGTTTGTTCGTTCACCTTCTCTTTGTTTATCGACACAGCATTCTCCTTTAGAAGTCTTCGTGCTTCGCTTTTAGATGCAAATACTGCAGCGTGGGTGGTCAACAACTCTACAAGATCGGTATCGGCCAAAAACAAATCGCGGTTTATCAAACTCTGGGGAACACCTGCAAAAACGCTCAGCAAAGTGGCTTCGTCGAGTTTGCGCAAAAGTTCGGTTGTTCCTTTTCCAAAAAGTATCTGGCTGGCATCTTCGGCTTTTTGCAATTCGGCTTCGCCATGCACCATTCTGGTTACCTCTGTGGCCAGGGTTTTCTGCAAAAGCCGCTGGTGTGGCTCAATGCGATGTTGACTGGTGAGGGCCTCAATGCTTGGTTTATCGAGCAAAGTGAAAATTTTGATATATTTCTCTGCATCCTCGTCAGAACAATTGAGCCAAAACTGGTAGAAAGCGTATGGCGTGGTTTTGGCTGGATCGAGCCACACATTTCCGGACTCAGTTTTGCCAAACTTACCGCCATCGGCTTTGGTAATCAGCGGACAAGTGAGGGCAAAGGCCTCACGCTCGTGCCCCAACTTACGCCTGATGAGTTCTGTTCCCGTGGTGATATTGCCCCATTGATCGGCACCACCCATCTGCAGTTTGCAGTTGTAGTGCTGGAACAGATACAGAAAGTCGTAACCCTGAACCAGCTGATAGGTGAATTCGGTAAACGACATGCCACTGCCACTATCAGCAGAAAGACGCTTTCTGACCGAATCCTTCGACATCATGTAGTTTACGGTAATGTGCTTGCCGATATCGCGGGTAAAAGCCAGAAAACCATAATCTTTCATCCAGTCGTAATTGTTCACAAGTTCAGCTTTGTTCGGGGCATCGCTTTCGAAATCGAGAAACAATCCAAGCTGGTTTTTAAGGCACTTCTGATTGTGCCTCAGCGTTGCTTCATCAAGCAGGTTGCGCTCCTGCGACTTGCCGGATGGATCGCCAATCATGCCGGTGGCACCTCCGATGAGGGCAATGGGTTTGTGACCACACAGCTGAAAATGCTTCAGCATCATAATGCTTACCAAATGACCTATATGCAGCGAGTCGGCTGTTGGATCAATTCCCACATAGGCGGCAATCATTTCTTTACTCAGTTGCTCTTCGGTGCCCGGGGTAAGGTCGTGAATCATTCCCCTCCAGCGCAGTTCTTCCACAAAATTTCTGGGCATGATGTAGTTATTCTTTGTGCCGCAAAGATACAAACAAGCGCCTTGGGGGGATTGCCGTTAAATTTGCCAAATGAATGCAGCAATAGAAAAACAACTCCATTGGCTCTTTTTATTGATGTGGCCGGCGCTTGGCGCTCTCCTGCTCAACTTTGCCTGGGCACCTCATCAATTCACTTTGTTTTCATTTTTTGCCCTGATACCCTTTTTTGCCATTGCCGAAAAATTTAGGAATAACCCGGCTGGAGTTTTTCTGGGGCTATATCTTGGATTTTTTCTTTTTCACGCCAGCGCAGCCTGGTGGATGTACAGTTCAACCATTGCCGGAAGCCTGATGGCCCATCTGCTCAATGCGTTTCTTCCTGCTGCAGCCCTCATCGTTTGGGCAACCTTCCCTAATGGTTATAAATTTCCTGCCAGGGGTATCCTGCTGATAGCTTTATGGCTGTTGATGGAATGGCTTAACACAGTTTGGCAGCTTGCCTGGCCATGGTTTCAGCTGGGACATGTGTTTGGCTCCAGACCGCACTGGGTACAATGGTATAGTATTACATCCTCGACAGGCGGAACGGTCTGGGTGTTGGTTGTCAATTATTTACTGTTCACTTCAATAAATTCATGGCCTGCGATTCATTACCCACGTCTTATTTCAGGATTGGCGATCATTGCCTTGCCTTTACTGATTTCTCAAAATATGCAGGCCCCGGATTCAGATGGTCCCCAATTTTCAATTGCCATTGTTCAGCCAAACATTCACCCGCAGAAAGAGAAGTTTGGGGGCGTGGATGCATTGACGCAATTGCAGAAAGCGATGGGTCTTCTTGGTGATGTTGAATACGGAACGGTTGATATTGCAGTGTTTCCAGAGACCATGATTGTGGATCCAATCGACGAATCAGGGATTGAAGAAAGTGTGTTTATTCGGATGATAAGGCATGAAATGCAGACCCATGGGCTGAAGCTCGTTTTTGCCGGGGCATTTACAAAGCGAACTGAAGGCTGGCATCCGTCCGATGATGCTTGCGCAACGGGTATGCCCGACCCATTTGTGCTGTATAACAGCCTTTTGCTTATCAGGCAAGATGAAGTTGAAATCTACCATAAGCAAAAACTGGTACCACTTGTCGAAAAGCAGCCTTTTCTTCTGATTTTGAAACCTTTCAGAGATTTCATCGAGAGAAGCGGCGGATTTTTTGGCAGTTATGGAACCTATAACAATCAATACCATCTGGCTATTGATGGTCAAAGTGCTGCAGTGCCGCTGATTTGCTTCGAATCGGCTTTTTCATGCTTTCCTCAACCGGCTCCATTGCCATCCATTGTAGTGCTCGTGACGAACGATGGCTGGTGGTCTTCTTCGGGTGGATACCTACATCACCTGAATCTTGCGCGTCTTCGTGCCATTGAACAAGGCCAATGGATCGTCAGGGCAGCAAATACAGGTGTGTCTGGCCTGATCAATCCACGAGGCGATCTTGTTCGGACGATCGATTACAACAAGGAGGGAGTTATTAAGGTTGATGCAATCGCTTTGCAAAACAAGAGCTCCATTTCATGTTCAGTGCAAAAATGGATTCGCTGGCTGGCATTTTTTTATGTTTTGGCTTTGCTGCTGTTTGAAATAAAACGCCGCTACGGCCAAGGCTAATAAAAGGAAAAATAGCGGTGCAGTGTAACAATTATCGAAAAAACCTATTTTAGCCGACAGTTTTAATTCGAATTATTCAACCAAAAAACAACTGTTATGAACAGGAAAACGATTTCCTTGCTGCTCCTCATTTTTGGAGCACTTCTGTTGGTGCCTGGCTATAGCCTCAAGGCACAGTTCAAGGCCGATGACATTTTGGGTGTTTGGCTTAATCAGGACAAAGACGCTCATCTCGAGCTTTTTAAACGTGATGGAAAAATATACGGAAAAATTATCTGGCTCAAGGATCCGATTGATCCTGACACAGGAAAGCCTAAGGTGGATAAGCACAACCCTGACCCAGCCTTGCGTACACGCCCATCACTCGGACTTGAGATTCTCAAAGGCTTCACTTTCAATGGCAAATCCGAATGGTCGGGTGGGGAAATCTATGATCCAAAAAGTGGTAAAACCTATAGCAGCTATATGAACTTCGACGGAAACAACAAAAATGTTCTGAAGCTTAGGGGCTATATAGGCATTTCGCTAATCGGTAAAACGAACACCTGGACGAGGGTTAAATAAGGAACATATTACAAAAGAGCCGGGCAGATTGTCCGGCTTTTTTTATGGCAAACTGATAATAAACCTGGTGCCTTTGCCTTCGGAGCTCTGCACCTGAATGTGCCCGCCGCTTGCTTGCAGCATTTCTTTTACCAGAATCAAACCAAGCCCGGTGCCTGTTTCCTGTTCTGTGCCACGACGTCTCATCTGATTGCCAAGCTCGAAAAGCTCCGTCAACCAGGCTTCCGGAATTCCTATCCCATTGTCCTCCACAGTTATTACCCCTTTTCTCACACTGTCGGTGTTCCATTTTACCGCAATGGTGCCACCCCTGGGAGTGAACTTTATTGCATTGTTGATGAGATTGATTAGCACACTTGTCAAAATATTCTTATCGAAATAGTATGAAGTATTTTTGGGAACGTCATTAATAAGCTGATGTTGTTTTTTTACAGCTCTCGTATTTAATAGTAAAAACACCTCTTCCACAACCTGATTAATTTCGAGTTGAGTAGGATTAATCGTAATTCCCTGTTTTTGTGCTCTGGCCCAATCGAGCAGATTCACCAGAAGGGCATAGGTATTCTGGCTGGTTTTTTCGAGACTCCTGAGCAATAAAAGCTTTTCATTGTCCGTGAAGCTGTTGAACTCATTGGTGAGGTTTTCTAGCAAGCCGAGAAGAGCGTTGAAAGGACCTTTCAGATCATGCGCAATGATGGAAAGGAACTTATCCTTTGTCTTATTGAGCTCAAGCAGTTGATCGTTTTTTTCGCTGATAACCACGTTTTGCTGTTCAAGCTTGCGACGCATACGGTTTAACAGCCCTGCCAGCAGAGCGGTTAGTGTAAAAAACAGTATTACATAAAAATTATGAGCTTCTGATTGAAAATTACGTTTGCCTTGGCCTTGTTTTCCTGAGCAAGGAGCCTGTTCTGGGCATTCTTCTGATCAATGTCATAAATTAGCCTCAGCTCCTCGATGCGCGACTTGTGTTTATTATTGAGCGTGCTCTGCCTGAGTTGGTTTGCCAATTGATATTTCTTCAATGCATCAAGGTAGTTGCCTTTAATACTGTCGATTGACGACTGAATGAATAGTGAATTAAATAATAGCACGTCAAGATTATTTTGCCTGGCAATAGCTTCAGCTTTTGTACTGTAATAAAAGGCTGAATCGATTTGTCCAAATTTTAGCAGGATTTCTGCTTTTAGGCAGTAGGCATCAGCAAGGTCAATTTTATTCTGTCGATGAGCATATCTCCACGCATTGGTCAGATACGATTCGGCCTCCGACCTAAAGTCTAATTTTACGCTGGCATGAGCAGCGTTAAAATATGAGGAAAAAAGATAATCATCATGTGAAACAGCCTTCTGCAGTTCAATGGCTTTCAAAGCGCTGAGTAATGCTTTCCTTGGCTCACCAAATTCAAGCATTGCAGCCGACAAGTTGCTGTGAACCAGCGCAAGCCTTATTGTGTCGCCAGTATTCTCAGCAATGGAAATAGCTTTGTAATAAGTCTTTATGGTGTTTACAGTATCCTCCAGATCGAGATAAATATTCGCCAGAGCATTCAGGCTGTTGATCAGTCGGAAGTTAGCTTTGATTTCTTCATGAAATTTTACACTATTGATACCATGTCGCGCAGCAAGTTCGTATTTGTTGAGCCTTCTGTATCGGCTCGCCAGGTCATAATGCGATTTGGCCATACCAGCAATGTTGCTTCTCCGCTCATCAAGTTGCAGTGCTAATTTGGCATAATGAATGGAAGAGTCAACATTTCCTAAAATACTATGAAGTGTACCAGTATTGTTTAGCGCCTCGGCCATGAGTTTGGCCGATACTGCTGTTGTGTCCAGATGAATAATCCGGACTAAAGTATGCCACGATTCCGGAGCAAAGTAGGCCACCTATT
>CAYWLJ010000016.1:0-57499 GCA_964459375.1 uncultured Lentimicrobiaceae bacterium
TATGCTTAATAACATTACGTTGAAGATGTATAGTACACAATTGTACTTCAGCTGATGGAAACTGCCTCCAAATCGCATCCTCAATGGCTGTTAGGCTATCGCAAATTACCAAGCCAATATCTGCCAGACCCCGGTCTTTCAATCCTGCCAAGATTGCTTCCCAGGCTGCGGAACTTTCTGTCGGGAAATTCACTATGGCCAGAACCTCTCGAGTGCGATCAGCCCTTACCCCAAGTATTGTATAATAGGCCTCTTTACTCACATTGTCTGTTCTGCGGGTGCTTATAAATGCAGCATCAATGTAAATAATTGGATAATAAGCCTCTAAGGGTCTCTGCAACCATGTTTGTACGTCATTTCTGGCATAGTCAAACATTCGGCTTATTTGGCTGCTTGAGTATTCCTTACCGTATATTTCGCCAAAGATATTGCCAACCTGTTCTGTTGTGAGTCCTGCGCCATAAAGGTTGAAAGCAAGCTTGCGGCATTCTTCTTCCTGATCGCGCAAAAGTCCTAAAATCATCGGATAAAAGTGCCCTTTGCGACTTCGGGGAACCCGCAATTCAAGTATTCGGCCATGCCCAAATGTCCTTCGTGGACGATATCCGTTGCTCGAATCTGAAAACTCTAAATTGTGCTCTTCTCGCTCGGCCCTCATAAGTGCCTCAAGACTAATCTTTTGTAATTCTTGCAAGCCGCCTTCTTTTGATAAAATATCTTCAAGAATTTTCGTAACTTGCTCCTGTGTAAAGTGTAATTTTTCCATCTTTTAAATTTTTTGTTTTGCAACTTAAATTTAAAGAAAAATTCGCTTTACACACTTTTTGGGACAGTATCAATAATTATGCTAAAGTTATTTATTTATATATTTCCGATTTTTCTACTGTTGTCCTGTAGCCGCTCAATAAATCGGATATTCGGCGACAGTGCAAAGCAGACTGAATCACAAATCAACACGGATATGATTGTTCGTATCGAAAAAACAGAGGCTGAATGGCTTACCGAACTTGGCCCGGAGCGTTACCGCATATTGCGCCAGTGCAGCACAGAGCCTCCTTTTACCGGAAAATACTGGAATCACAAAGAAAAGGGCAGCTACCATTGTGCAGGATGCGGAGCTGAATTGTTCTCGTCCGAAACCAAGTTTGACTCAGGTTCGGGCTGGCCAAGCTTTTTTGCGGCAATCGATAAAAAGAGCATTAAAGAGCTGCCTGATACGAGCTATGGGATGTACCGCACCGAAATTAAGTGCGCTGTCTGTGATGGTCATCTTGGACATGTTTTTACTGATGGACCACCTCCCACTGGCCTGAGGTATTGCGTCAACTCGGCCAGCATTGAGTTTCGTAAATCCGATAAGTGAAATTTTAGAGCAATTGTCCCTGCTTTAGTTTTGTCAGGTAGGCCCTCAGGTCGGCCTTTACTTCGGTCGCAAGTAGGTACAAGCCCAGCAGATTTGGCAAAGCCATGCAAAGTATCATCATATCTGAGAAAACTATGACCGGGCCAAGATCGCTGCTGGTGCCAACAACAATACAAAACAGGAAAAACAGATTGAACGCCTGACCTGCCACCTGACGAGTGCCAAATGCCCTCTGACTCAATCCTCCGAAAAGAAAATCGAAGCCTTTGAGCCCGTAATACGACCACGAAATCATTGTACTGAAGGCAAAGAGCGTTACAGCTATTAGCAACACATAAGGAAACCACCAGATTACTGATCCATAGGCGGCAGTAGTGAGTTGTACGCCCTGAAGCCCACCGGCAGTATCAACACCGGAAAATATGATGACCAGAGCCGTCATGGTACAGATAACAACCGTGTCCACAAATGGTTCCAGCAGGGCCACTATGCCCTCGCTCACTGGTTCGCTTGTACGCGCTGCCGAATGGGCTATGCTGGCTGATCCGATCCCGGCTTCATTAGAAAAGGCACCGCGCTGGTACCCGTAGATCAGCACGCCCAAAAAACCGCCTTTTAGGGCATCGGCTTCGAAAGCGCCAAACCAGATCAGTTTTAGTGCCTGAGGCACGAAATCGATATGAAGTGCAATAATCACCAACGAGGCAATCACGTAGAGCGCCGCCATCAGGGGCACTATTTTGGAAGTTACTCTGGCTATGCTCCGAATGCCCCCGACAATGACCAGACCAACCAGAAAAGCAAGGGCAAGCCCATACCAAAAACCATTGCCGTGCAATACCGGAAAGAAAATGGCGGTTTGCTCAAATGCCTGATTGGCCTGAAGCATATTACCGCCTCCAACAGCCCCGCCCACAACCATCACCGAAAACATCAGAGCAAGCACATACCCAATTCGCCGCATTCCTTTGGCTGCAAGACCATCACGCAGGTAATACATGGCGCCGCCTGATACCCTGCCCCGATTATCGATTTTACGGTATTTCAGCCCAAGTGTACACTCCGCGAATTTGAGCGACATTCCCAAAAGTCCGGCCATGATCATCCATATCGTAGCGCCCGGTCCACCTACAGATACCGCAATGGCGACTCCGGCAATATTTCCCAACCCCACAGTGGCTGATAACGCAGTTGTAAGCGCTTGAAAATGACTAACCTCGCCCTTATCTGTCTTTTTTGCAAACCGGCCTCTGACCAATCGGATGGCATGTCGGAAACCCCTGATGTTGATAAACCCAAGAAAGAACGTGAAAAACAAGCCTCCGGCCATCAGCCAGATCACTATCAGCTTCAGCGGAGCTTTTACAGCTTGCCCGGAGCTATCGGTAAGCTTGCTGCCATCGGATTGGTATTGATACGGGTCGTAGATCCCCATGGCTTCGAATGGGTCCCAGAAGAGTATCTCTGCAAGCCCATCGACCAGTGGTGTGAAAATCTTGTTGATTTTATCGCCTGGACTGGTTTTGTCAACCCTGAGTGTATCTGCGGATGCCAGCACATTTCCGGAAGCAAGAATCAGTATCGCAAAAAGCAGTATTGGCAATAGCTTCCGCGAAAATTGCATAGCGCTCATTTTTTGGAATTAAATTCCTTCATCGCCTCGAAATAAGCTTTGGTTTCGCGCACTACCACACCCGAAAGCAACAATAAAGCGATGAGGTTAGGAATAGTCATAAAGGTGATGACCATATCTACAAAATGCCATACGATATCAAGACCCCATATAGAGCCGAAAAACACAAACAAGGCATAAACATAAAGGAAGGGCTTTACCGCATGCTCTCCAATAAGATAAATCGCTGCCCTCGAGCCATAGTAGGACCAGCTGATAATGGTGGAAAAGGCGAACAACAAAATGCCAAGGGTGATAATATGGTCTCCCATACCATCTATTCCAAACCTGTGCAAGCCAGTATTCATGGCCATTACGGTCATGCCAACGCCTTTGACACCGCTTTGCCAGGCATCGGTAACGATAATCATCAGTGCAGTCATCGTACAAATGATGATGGTATCAATCATCGGTTCAAGCAAAGCCACAACTCCTTCGCGTGCCGGGTATTTCGTTTTAGCCGCTGCATGGGCAATGGGTGCCGAGCCTTGTCCGGCCTCATTACTAAACAGCCCTCGACGCACTCCCCAGATCATGGTCATGATAAATGTGCTGCCTACAAAACCACCAGTGGCTCCGGTGCCTGTGAACGCGCCTTCGAAGATCATGGCAAATGCCCGGGGTATGTGATTGTATTCAGCTATTATAACTATGAGGGCAGCAGTTACATAGATGATAGCCATCAGTGGCACCAGGCGGGATGTTACCTCGCCAAGCCTTCTGATGCCACCCACAATCACCAGCAGCACCAGGCCAGTAATAATGCCTCCCGAAAGCCAAACCGGAATACTATAACTGGTTAATAAGGCGTCAGCCATGGAGTTCGACTGGGCCATATTGCCCGTGCCCAGGGAGCATAAAACCGTTGCCGAAGCAAAAATTAAGGCTAGTACTTTGGCCCAACGACCCAGTTTATGACGCAGCCCAAATTCCATATAATACATCGGCCCCCCTGATACGGTTCCATCGCTGTTAAATTTGCGGTATTTCTGTGCCAATGTAACTTCAGAGTATTTCAGCATCATGCCCAGCAAACCGGTTACCCACATCCAGAAAACGGCTCCGGGGCCTCCCAGATATATTGCCAGTGCCACACCGACGATGTTGCCTGTTCCAACGGTGGCCGATAAGGCAGTGGTGAGGGCTTTGAAGTGGTTTACATCACCCTCGGCTCCTTTTACATCATATTTGCCTTGTACTACTTTCACAGCATGCCCGATCTTTGTCAGGTTGACAAATCGAAGCTTGAGCATAAACCAAAGCCCGGTGGGGATAAGCATGGCCAGTATAAGGTATCCGCCGATAAAATCGTTGTACCACTGGATCGCGCTGTCGATAAGGCCTAGAAAATTTTGCATGCCGATGGGTTTAAAATTTCAGTATTAGATTTTGTGCTTCAGATGCCGCACTGCTGGCAAATTTGGAAAAAATGTTCGGGCTTACCAAAACCAAAGTGCACGCGTCCTTTATATTTTACCGGAAGATGTTCAATACATCCGGTACAGAAGATGTCAATCGGACTCATCGTCAACAGAACTCTTACGAATGAGCAGGTTCCCGATCCTGCATTCAAGGCAATGGCGCGGTGTGCAATAGCGACGGTGCAGATGCAAAAGCGCTTGAGTATGAAGCGCATTGGTGGCTCTAACCCCTGCAAGGTCAAATCTTTTTGTTAAGTTGTTGTTTTCTGGCGCAAGCGCCTCAAGCAACATCATGGCCTTATCTTTTTTTTCTTCGCTTTGGTAGGCATGGCCCCAGGCAAAGAGTGCCCTCGAAACCGTGTTAATTAGAATCAGGTTTATGGCATCGTCCCCAATTTTTTTAACCTTGAATGTCGATGACTCACTGGGGCGATAGTGAGTATTCCAATACGCTCCGGCTTCGACGCTGAATAAGGCATGCAGCTTTCCGGGATTTTCGTCCAGAATTCTGGAAAACAAGCGGCCATACCTGTGCACAAGCATGGCGGCCTGTGCCATACGCAAGCTGGGAAAATTTGCCGGTCGCATGCGCATAAATTTCCAGATTGATGGGGGCAGTGTGTTGAGCTTGTATTTGGATTTCAGGAACTTGTATTCGTCCTTCAGTTTTTTGGGATATTCCTCTTCAAACTCGCGCTCGAGCAGACCTGCCACACCAAGCAACATGGCCTCAAGCTGAAGTAGCTGATCGGCATGACGCAGCATCAGGCTGAATGGCAGATTTTGCGATAGCCTTTCGAATGATTCCTGATTTACCTTAAAACCCAGATTGGCCAATAGCAACCGCCAAAAGGTTTCGTCCCAGTCGAAGCTGGTGACGGCAGCCAGTTCGAGTACAGCCTTTGTTTTTTCCTCGAGCCGCTCAGTGGCCATCCTGTCGAGCCATGAAAGCCACGTAAAGCGCTGAATGGCAGAAGTCAGACGTCCGCATGGAAGCCATGCACGACTGTCGGAGAAACGCCGGTAGTTGAGCAAAAGGTAGTCATCGAAGCGTCCTCTGACTTCCAGGGTAGGCAAAGAATTCCGGGCCTTGTCGTAAACTTTTTTGTCCTCACTATAAACAACATGCAATATCACATTCTCATAGGCCGGGTCGCTATCGTGATTGTGTCTGTACCAGTCGGAGGCATTTATGTGCATTTCTACACTGCCGGCCCAAACGGTGTTTCCAATACGGATACGGGCCTGAGTAAAGTCAGGGCCTGCATCGTTGTTACGTATGCCTGGAAACAGAATCTCAATAGGCTGTCCATCAGTAACCGTCAGCGGAAACCGGAGCAGTTTCTGCTCCCATAGATAAATCAGAAAAAGTTCGTTCATAAGTTTTTTTCCTGGAGGTGGAATGTTTGCTGGTTTCAGGACTCACAATAGCTGTTACGAATATACGATTCAGCCCGTTTCGGGGCTCAAAAATTACATTGCAGTACCCGTATATGCATACTAATCCACATAGAGCGTTGAAAGCTAATCATATACAGATTTACTTGCGTATCCACACTCGCTTATGTACATTTGCAAATTGTATTGAACAAAGTTTTTTTGTACGATGGCTCAAACCGGCCTTCTCCTTGCAGGAATCGAGCTCAAGCTGCGAAAGCTGTTGGTGGCTCACGAGCAGCTCCTGGCCGAGAATGCATCGCTGACGTCCGAGGTCGAAATGCTAAAGCACGAAAACAGTCGTTTATTAAATGAAGTAGAACAACTAAAAGCTAAGAACAACATAAAAGTCATGGCTGATGCATTCGGCTCTGACAATGAAATTGAAGAAGGAAGAATGAAGATTCAATTATTGATGCGGGATATTGAACAGTGTATAGCATTGATAAACAGTTAGATAGTTTAAGTTAGTGGATGAGCTTTCGATAAATATCAACATTGCCGACAGGCCCTACCGACTTTCGATTAGCCGGCAGGAGGAGGAAATAGTGCGCCGCGCTGCTGCTGCTATCAACAACAGTGTACGTGCCTATGCAAGTCAGGTAGCCTATAAAGACAGGCAGGATTTGCTGGCAATGGCGGCCTTGCAATTTGCAGTTTCGGCCATACAAAACGAATCGGAACTTAAGTTCAGAGATCATCACCTGACCGACAAGCTGACGCAGATCGACCAGCTGCTCAGCGGACAGATAGATTAATCAAACTGCTGCATTGTTCAGCCGTTCTTTGAAAAAGTAAGCACCCGCCTCAATCGATGTGATTGTAAACTCAACATTACAACCTCACCGGGATTGCTCTAACGAACAAAAACAGGCCCTAACCCTGCAGGGTGTCAGTCCACTGGCTGACCATTGGAAGTTTGCGTACGCAGGCGCCCAAAACTTGTCGTAAAGGAGTTTATCAACTCCTGATATTGAGCGGGTGCTTTTTTCTTTCCTTCTTTCATATATTCATCATTAACAACGAATTACGAAAATGGAAGTAGGTATTATCATCAACATTGCGCTTTTCATTGCGGGAGGTGGTTTGGGCGTTGCCCTCACAACCACGGTGCTCCGCAAATCGCTCATGCGTAAGAGCGAGTCCTTGCTCGAGGAAGCAACAAAGAAGGGCGAGGTCATCATGAAAGAGAAGATTCTTCAGGCCAAGGAAAAGTTTCTCCAACTCAAGACTGACCACGACATGCTCATCGCTGAGAAGAATAAGGAAATACAGCGGGGCGAGAATCGCCTTCAGCAGCGCGAGCAGGCCATGAACCAAAAGCAGGAGGAGTTTAATCGCAAGCAGCGCGAAGTGCAGTTGCAAAAGCAGCAGCTCGACCAGCAGGCCGAACAACTGCAGCGCCGAAACGATGAAATCGACCGCATGAAGGAAGAGCTTTCAAAAGTTCAGGAACAGCATACCAGACAGCTGGAGTTAATTTCAGGCCTTTCGGCAGCCGAAGCCAAGGAGCAGCTTGTTGAACAGATGAAGGAAGATGCTAAAGCCGAAGCAATGGTCTATATCAAGGAAATTACCGAAGAGGCAAAGCTCACGGCCGCCATGGAAGCCAAAAAAATCGTGGTTGAAACCATTCAGCGAACAGCTATCGAGCACACCATCGAAAACACTGTTACAGTGTTCAACATCGAAAATGAAGAGATCAAGGGCCGCATTATCGGACGCGAAGGGCGAAACATACGGGCACTTGAAGCCCTAACCGGCGTTGAAATTATCATTGATGACAGCCCCGATGCCATTCTGCTCTCAGGTTTCGACCCGGTGCGCCGCGAAATCGCACGCCTATCGCTGCATAAACTCATCACCGACGGCCGCATTCATCCGGCTCGTATCGAAGAAGTGGTACAGAAAACCGAAAAGCAGATCGAACAGGAAATCATCGAAACCGGTAAACGCACAGTGATCGATCTTGGCATCCACAATATGCCCAGCGAACTCATCCGCATGGTAGGCCGCATGAAATACCGCTCTTCGTACGGACAAAACCTGCTTGCCCACTCCATTGAGGTGGCACGACTCAGCGCTACTATGGCAGCAGAGCTGGGCCTGAATGTAAAAACTGCCAAACGTGCCGGCTTGCTGCACGACATTGGCAAGATTGCCGAAAGCAATGAAGCTGAACTGCCCCATGCCATCCTCGGAATGAAAATTGCCGAGAAATACAAGGAAAAGCCTGAAGTGTGCAACGCCATTGGCGCCCACCACGACGAAATAGAGATGGAAACGCTCATTGCACCTATCGTTCAGGTGTGCGATGCTATTTCCGGTGCTCGGCCCGGAGCGAGGCGCGAAGTAGTGGAAGCCTACATACAACGCCTCAAACGTCTAGAAGAAATGGCCCTGTCGTATGATGGAGTAGTAAAAACCTATGCAATACAGGCCGGACGTGAACTGCGTGTGATTGTCGGTGCAGACCGAATGAGCGATGGCGATGCAGACAAGCTGGCTTTTGAGCTTTCGAAACGCATTCAGACCGAGATGACTTATCCTGGCCAGATCAAAATTACTGTCATCCGTGAAACCAGAGCAGTAAGCTATGCCAAATAAGTACGAGTTAATCAAATAATAACCAAAACAATGTATTATGCGACTTAAATCCTTTTTTCTGATTGTTTTGAGCCTGATGCTGCTGACAGCCACTGCTCAGAACCCAGTTGGGAAGGGTGGCAAACAAGCCAACTTCGGCACTGGTATCTCCAATTGGGGTATCCCGCTTTATTTTGGAATGGACTTTGGTGTGCACGAAGACATCACTGCCGGATTTGTTGTTTCGGCCCGCTCACATCCCGATGCGCTTGTGCTTGGTTTTGCTGGTGTTGGTAACTACCACTTCAACCGCATACTCGAAATACCACGCGAGTGGGACCTCTACGCCGGCCTCAGTCTGGGTTTTTTTGTTTGGAACTGGGATAGCAAATACATGGGTTCCAATAACTCTCCACTGGGACTTGATCTTCAGGTGGGAGGCCGCTATTTTTGGTCCGACCGCTGGGGTGTAAATCTTGAACTGGGCGGAGGAAGCGCCATGTCAGGCGGACGTGTCGGGCTCACACGTAAGCTGTAAACGATATATATTTAAAATAAGAGCCGCCCGAGTATTCTTCAGGGCGGCATTTTTTTTATAGGTAATCGTTAAACGGCTAAAAATGTCTCCACCGGAACTTTAGCTGCCAGCTTGCCCTTGTTGTATTCATCGGTCAGCGACTGATCATCAAGCAGGCTGCTCATCTGAGCCCAGCGGAAAACACCCATCAGTGCAGCATTGCGTACACCCCCGGCTTTTCGCAACGGCAGTGGCACTAGTTTTGCACGGGTTTCGGGCAGTGGCAGACTCTCATCGATAAGCACTGTGGCTGAAGCATCTGCTTGCGCAAGGTGTTGTCTGGCGTAATCCAGGCCATCAGCCGATGTAATCAGCATGAAGTCGGGGCGCGTACCACCGGTATAATAAATCGGTTCGGACGAAATAATTACTTCGGCAGCAGAGAATCCCACGCCCACTGTTACAGGATAATGGCCTTTCTTGCTGGCCTGCAGGCCATTGCGCATCGCAACTCGAGCCAGAAACTCCGCTGCTGATTGCGTACCTTCGCCTGCTGACCCTGCCAGCAAGACGCGGATTGTTGTGACCTGCTTGCTGGCTTCGAAGCTTTTTGTCACTAAAAGCATATCCGTTATAAGCGACTTTTGGTAGCCATCATATGGAGCGTGATCGATTCCAACGCGGGGTTTCACTCTTTTAGTGCTCACATAGCCGGTTTCGTCCATCGTTTGACGCAGCTTCATGCCGGGATTCGATTTTACCCCATAACTGGGACAGATTTCCATCACTTCGACCAACGAAAATCCGTCGTACGAAAAAGCTTCGGCAAGTTCTGACGAAAAGTCGCCAATGCCTGCAACGCGGCTCACATATCCGGCTCCTGCCGCTTCGGCCAACTGCACAATGTCGAGCGCACCAGCTGAGGAACGGTTGGGCGAAGTGGGAGTGTTGAATCCATCAGGGGTGTATTCGCTGGGCTGACCGCCGGTCATGCCATAAAGCATATTGTTGTGTACCACCACAGTCATCGGGAAGTTGTGATGAGCAGCGATAAGGATGTGCTGCAAGCCAATGGTTGCTCCCCCGTCGCCAAGAAATACGATGACTTTTTTGCCGGAATTTTTTTCGAGTCCATGGGCTATGCCACCTGCTATTGCCACCGATCGGCCGTGTAAGCCATGCACAGTATGTGTGCGAAGGCTTTTGTCGATGATGCCGTGACAGCCGATGTCAGTAACCATAATCACATCCAATGGGTTGAACCCTAAACTGGCAAGGGCTTTTTCGGTCATCTGAGCCACCGAGCTGTGTCCGCAACCTTTGCAAAACGGAAGGTCGCGGCTGTCGATCAGAAATGTGTTATCCATAGTTTTCCACCGCCTCCATAATTTCTTCGGGTTTAATCATGCGTCCCATGGCATTCACGCCCTTGATTTGGCTATCGTGAAAGGGGCCAAACAACAATCGGCGGTACTGCCCGTCGAGATTCTCTTCTGCCACAACTACTTTTTTATACCGAGCAGCAGTTTGCATGTAAAATTCTGGTATAGGAAATAGGGTCTTTGGAACTAGCAGCGACACCCTCAAATTCTTCTTTCTAAGTTGACGCACAGCCTCACGGGCTGCCTGGGCAGTAAGGTCAAAAGCCATCACCAGGGTGTCGGCATCATCCTGTTTGTCATAATCATAAAACACATCGGTGCCGCTGTCCACCTTTGTTTTCAACCTGCAGGTGTTTTCAAGGGCTTCAGGAGTGGTGTTTTGTAAGATGCCGGCTTTGTTGTGGGTCGATGCCGTGATGCGGACCTGATGCCTGTTCTGGCTTACAGGTATAAAGTCCGGCACATTGCTGCCATCAACCTGATACGGCAGATAATTATCGCCTTCAAAGTCTTTGATCGAAGCTTTTTCGATAGCACTGAGCCGAGACAGATCGTAGCTCATCTGCGTCATCACCATTTCTTTCGAGGTGAGCAGGACAACAGGTGTCCTCAATTTTGCGGCTGTTTCTACCGCCTTGGCACTCAGGTTCCAGCAGTCGTCGAAATTGCTGATGCAGAAAGTTGGAAGCTGAAAACCACCCGATATGGTGCCGTGTATCACATTCAGGTCGCCCTGCGCTCCTGCCGTGGCTGTGCCAGTGGCCGGACCAAGTCGTTGCACAAGAATGATGACCATAGGCAATTCCATCATCTGAGCCATATTGATCGACTCCACCATCAGGGCATAGCCCGGAAATGAGGTGGCAGTCACCGGAATCATACCCAGGGAGGCATATCCCGCCATCCACTGCAGCGTGGTAATCTCGTCGGGTGCAGCCATCATTACCGGATAGCGCTTATTGGCGTAGGAGTAAAGCAGGTTGGCCGGAGTGATGGGATAGCCCACGAACACCGTGGCACCAGCTTGCACACAAGCCTCGGTAATCAGGCGAGAGCCATCGATAAAGGCTGGTCTAACATTTGTTTCGGTCATATATGACGTTGTTTTGTATCATCATTTCAATGCGCTCGCTGTTGTAACCCAGCAGTTTTTCAAGCACTTCGGAGGTGTGTTCTCCGTAGTGAGGCGGAGCTGAAGGGGCTTCAAAGTTAAGCTCTTTCATCCGGAAGGCAATGCTGCGAACGCCTTTCAATATTTGGTTATCCTCCTTCACGCTTTTCATGATCATCTCCTGCGATTCGGGCAGATCAAAAACCTCCTTCATATCGAATACTCCACCGGCCGGAACTTTTAATTTATTCAGCGCTTCGAGTAGCCGGTTACGTTCCACACCAGCAATAAGCTCCGAAATTATTTTGTTGAGGACATCCCTGTTTTTTACGCGCTGAAGATTGGTGGCAAACCGGGGGTCAAGGGCAATTTCGGGCTTGCCCAGCACCTTGCATAACTCGGCAAACTGTTTATCGCTGCCCACAGCAAGCACCAACGGTTTTTTGTCGCTGGTATAAAAGATGGTTCCATAGGGTACAATATTGGGATGATCCGATCCCATGGCTTTGGGAATGATTCCGCCAACAAACCAGTTTGTTGCCTGATTGGCTAACGAACTGATGCCACTACGGAAAAGGGAAACATCGATGTAGGTGCCTTGTCCGGTCCGTTCGCGACTAAGCAGCGCCAGCAGTATAGCCTCCTTCATATGATGTGCAGCCAGAATATCCATCAGGGCCACGGGCATTTTGACAGGTTTGCAGCCAGCCTCCCCGTTCATAAAGCTGAAGCCTGTTTCTGCTTGAATGATGGCATCGTAACCTGCCCGGTCATTGTCGGTGCCATATCCGGTCAGGTGAGCGTAGATTAGCTTTGGGTTGCGACGGCTAAGTGTATTATAATCAACCTTTAATTTTTCTGCGTCACCTGGCTTATAGCTGGCAATCACAATGTCAGCTTTTGCTGCCAGCGCGTGCACTATATTCAATCCTTCGCGTGTGAGCAGATCAAGCGCCACCGATTGCTTTCCCCAGTTGGCGCAGCTGAAATAGGCCGAAATATCATTATCCTTCTCTTCATCGGGCAATTTCCAGGTGCGGGTTACATCGCCTCCGGTGCGGAGGTTTTCGACCTTGACAACCCGGGCTCCAAGTTCAGCAAATGTGGCCGCTACACCCGGACCTGCGAGCACATTAGCCAGCTCGAGTACTAATAGATCATTGAGCATGGTCACGAAAGTTTTTTGGACTTACCGGGTTTCAGCACGTTTCCCAGGATAATGAATAATATACCGAAAATTACTGCGCCGTAAGTCTTGTCAACATGAAACCACTTCATCTGATCGGCCAGAGTGCAGACAAATATTGCAATGGTGCCCCCAATGAAAGCCATTTTCACGCCAAGGGCATTGATCCAGTTGCGCTTGTAAATGCCCAGCAGGATCACGATAGCACCAATCGAACGGATGGCATAGCTCACATAGGCGGCATCGAGGATGCCTTTCTGAAACAGTATGGCAAGCGGAAGTGTAACCAGTGTGACGATAACCACCAGACGACGGGCTACGGTAATCACTTTTTTCTCTTCGGCATGCGGGTTAATGAAGCCGCTGTAAATATCCTTTGTGGCGATAGTTACCACAGCAAAGTTGACCGGTCCTACGGTGGACAGGATAGCCGCTAGTATGCCCGCCAGTGCAAGGCCGCCAAAAACCGGATGAATAAACTCAGAATTGGTAAGCAGGGTGGTCAGCACCAACTTTGGATTGGTGGATTTGGCTATATAGATTCCGGTTGCACCAATCAGACCCAATAGGGCTGTCATGATACCAAAGGGCGCGATCAGGAATGCCGATGCAACACTGGCTTTTCTTGCAGTTTTTGCATCTTTGGCAGCGAAGATAGGCTGTATGCTCGCCTGAGCAGCCATACCGCCAAGCACACCGCCAAGCAGCAGGCTGAAAGCTTGCGAAAGGCCTGCACCAAAAGGGTTGTAGATGTTGCCAGCGCCCTGACTGCTGAGGATTTGCTGCAGCTCAGCGAAACCGCCTATTTTACTCATACCGACGACGGTGGCTATACCCACCCCAAAAAACATCATAAATGTGTGCACGATAGAAGTGAGCGCCAGGGCGTGCATGCCGCCTAAGTAGGTGTAAAATGTGATAACTACAGCCGAGATCAGGATGGCAGCTATCCAGCTGATGCCGAAAATAGCACTCAGCACACTGGCCGCCGTCTGCATCTGCACATAGGCCAGGGTGATATAGGCTACCAGAAAAGCGATGGCAGAAATCTTTTTGGCATCGCTGCCAAACAAGTGGTCAATCATCTCGCTCACAGTATGCACATTCTGACGACGGTAGATGCTTGCCACGGTAAATCCGATAATAACCATACCGATTGCGGTAGACACATTGTAGAGTATAGGCTGAAACGAAAGCGTTTTGAACGCCTTTTCGCTTACCCCTATTGTGCTCATTCCACCCAGCCACTCAGCAGCTACCACCACTGCGCAGAAACTTACGCCAAGATTGCGCCCTGCTACCAGATAATCGGCCACCGAACGCGAGGCAACCTTACGTGTGAAAACCGAAAGTAGAATGATGGCTGCAAAATAAGCCACCACAATCAGGAAATAGATGTTCAACATAGTATTTCAGGTTTGTGACAATAGCAGCACCCCGCTGCTACAGACAAAGTGGCGGCAAATTTAGGATTACTAATCTTTTGTTAAAATGTTAACAATAGAAACATAAAGCGGTTAGCAAAAAGATATAATCGTTCTAAATAGCCAAATCGGCGGAAATCACTGAATTCAATGGCACGTAAGCTTCGCGTTGCTTCCACGCGGTGAAAATGACACTATTTAATTGTTACATTTGGGCGATAATCGGGTTCATGGACAGGCTATTGGAGCGGCAGCAGCAAATCAGCAGGGCATCCTACATCAGCGTGGGTGCCAATTTGTTTCTGGCTTCCCTTAAGGTGGTTGTTGGCCTTATGGCAGGTTCACTGGCTGTAGTAGCCGATGGTGTGGATTCGCTCACCGATGTGCTGGCATCGCTCATCACAGTTTTTACCGCACAGATCATATCAAAGCCACCAAACAAAAGGCATCCGTATGGTTACGACAAGGCCGACACAGTAGCTTCAAAGCTCGTGGCTTTTGTCATTTTCTTTGCCGGTGCACAGTTGGCTATTGCCACCATAGGAAGGCTTCTGAGCAACGAACAGCCCGCCATGCCCTCACTGGTGGCCCTGGCAGTTGTTGTTGTGTCCATCTTTGGAAAGCAACTGTTATCGCAATACCTGCTGCATCTGGGCAGAAAGGTTGATAGCCCTATGTTGCGCGCCAATGGTCGCAATATGCAGAACGATGTGATCATCTCGGCCTCGGTGCTTGTGGGTCTGGTGCTTACCCATGTGTTTCATTTTCCGCTGCTCGATTTAATTACCGCTCTTGCTGTCAGTCTATGGATTATGTTTGTGGCTATCCGCATTATTATTGTTTCGAGCCGTGAACTGATGGACGGCGTAGAAGACCAGAGCATTTATGCGGCCATAGTGGAATCGGTTGGAAAGGTAAAGGGTGCCGCTAACCCTCACCGCATCAGGGCACGTAAGATGGCCCATTACTATATGATTGCCCTAGATATTGAAGTGGACGGCAACAAAACACTTTCCGAGAGTCATCGCATTGGTCACGAAGTGGAAGCCCAGATTCGAAAGGCTATTCCCTCCACTTACGACGTGATTGTGCATGTGGAGCCTGTGGGCGACCACAATCCTGATGAAGCATTCGGTATTTCGCACAGAGATATTGAATAAATATCTGTAGATTAAGTATTTATAGTTTTTTCGATTACACCGGACGAGGGTGAATGGGCTTTCGCTATCTTTGTCGCGCCACTGGCGATGATGCAATTCAGGTCTTAATCTGCCAACTTATGATCCTATTCTTCTCATCCCCCAATCCCGGAAATCCTGTTTTCGCTGTCCAAATGCATCATCCTCCTATAAAGCAGGTTACAGAGGCTTTGCAGTGGTTGTTTGGCGAAGCTAAACTCCTTGAACAATCAAGCCTTGACGGATTATTTGTTGGGCCGCGAAAAGAGATGGTCACACCCTGGAGCACCAACGCGGTAGAGATTACCCAGAACATGGGCATTCAGGAAATCAGTCGCATTGAGTTTTTCAAGAGGGTCAACACGGCTTATCCGGAGTATGATCCAATGCTTCAAGCGGTTTATCAAGGTCTCGGACAGGATGTATTTGCCCTTGACCGCAAACCGGAGCCTGTCATGCAAGTCGAAAACATTGCAGAGTACAATAATTTGGAAGGCCTGGCACTCACCGATGACGAGGTGGACTACCTGGAGGAAGTGGCCAGGCAACTGGGAAGACCCCTTACTGACAGCGAGATTTATGGTTTTGCTCAGGTTAACTCCGAGCATTGCCGGCATAAGATTTTCAACGGCCAGTTTGTGATCGATGGAAAAGTGATGCCCGAAAGCCTCTTTGCCATGATTCGTAAGACTAGCGCGCGAAACCCAAACAGGGTGGTTTCTGCATACAAGGATAATGTAGCGTTTATTCGTGGCCCCGAAGTCTTGCAGTTTGCACCAGCAAGGCAGGATAGGCCGGATTTCTTCAATATCCGTAGGATTAAAGCTGTTATATCACTCAAGGCCGAAACGCATAACTTTCCCACTACGGTTGAACCTTTTAATGGGGCCTCTACCGGTAGCGGAGGCGAAATACGCGACCGCATGGCCGGGGGGCAGGGGAGTATCCCGCTCGCCGGCACGGCAGTGTATATGACATCATATCCCCGGGCTGATGAAAACAGGGCTTGGGAAGTACCGCTCAATCCACGTCCATGGCTCTATCATTCGCCTGACGACATCCTGATTAAGGCCTCCAATGGCGCCTCTGACTTCGGCAATAAATTCGGACAGCCTCTTATTAATGGCAGTCTGCTCACCTTTGAACATCACGAACACGGATGGCGCGGATACGACAAAGTAATTATGCTGGCCGGAGGGGTGGGTTTTGCCAACGAGCGCGATACGGCCAAGCAAACTCCTACCTCCGGTGATCATATTGTGGTGCTTGGTGGCGATAACTATCGCATCGGCATGGGTGGAGGGGCCGTATCGAGTGTCGATACTGGACAATTTTCACAATCGCTCGAGCTTAACGCCGTGCAGCGCGCCAACCCCGAGATGCAGAAAAGGGTGGCCAATGTGGTGCGGGCCATGGCCGAGTCAGATTTCAATCCTATAAAGGCCATTCACGACCACGGTGCCGGCGGACACCTCAATAGCCTCTCGGAACTGGTGGAAGAAACCGGTGGCACCATATTCATCAGTAAGCTGCCCATTGGCGACCCTACATTATCAGAAAAAGAGGTCATAGGCAACGAGTCGCAGGAACGTATGGGGCTGGTTGCTGCGCCTGATCATGCTGCACTCCTTCACGATATTGCTGCACGCGAGCGCTCTCCCATGTATGAAGTCGGCTTTATCACCGGAGATCGCAGGCTGAGGTTTGAAGGCAGGGATGGAGTCAGCCCCATCGATCTTCAGCTTGACCACTTTTTTGGGAAGCCCCCCCGAACCCTGCTCAACGACACTACCATACACCTGCATTTCGAAGAGGCAAAAATCGACGAATCGCAGATTCATCATTACCTCCAAAAGGTGCTTCAGCTTGAGGCTGTGGCCTGCAAAGACTGGCTCACCAACAAGGTTGACCGCTCGGTAACCGGGCGGGTTGCCGTGCAACAGACTGTTGGTGCCTTGCAATTGCCGCTCAGCAACCTTGGTGTTGTAACGCTCGATTATACTGGCACCACCGGCATTGCCACTGCCCTGGGCCATGCACCGGTGGCCGCGCTGATCGACCCACGCAAAGGCTCTCGTTTGGCCGTAGCCGAAGCCCTAACCAACATCATCTGGTCGCCAATAGCCGATGGTCTGAAAGGCGTTTCGCTCAGCGCCAACTGGATGTGGCCTGCCAGAAACGAAGGCGAGAATACCCGTCTTTTCCTTGCCGTCAAAGCACTCAGCGATTTCTGTATAGGCCTTGGCATCAATGTGCCAACAGGTAAAGACTCCCTTTCGATGACCCAGAAATATCCCGATGGCACCAAAATGCTGGCTCCTGGCACGGTTATCGTCACAGCTGTAGGGCAATCAAGCGACATTCGCAAAGTAGCTGGCCCCGTCATGATTCCGGATTCTCGCTCAAAGCTGCTGTATGTCAGTCTTTCCGACAACGCTTTTCATCTTGGCGGCAGCAGCCTTTATCAGATTCTCAATAAGGTGGGTCAGCTTTCGCCCGATGCTGCTGAACCTGAATATTTTGCAAAAGTTTTCAATGCTGTTCAACAGCTTATCAATCATGATCTGTTGCTTGCCGGACACGATGTTTCGGCTGGAGGCCTCATTACCACCCTTCTCGAAATGACTTTCGCCAATACCGAATGGGGTATGGCAATAAAGACCACGGGCCTCGGAGGTAATAATAACATCGCGATGCTTTTCAGCGAACAGCCTGCCGTGGTGCTTCAGGTACCCGAAGGCGGATTGGCTGAAAGCTTACTGAAGGAGGCCGGCGTTGATTATGCTGAATTAGGGCATCCTGTGGCAGAGAGGTTTATCTATCTGAATCTTGAAAATGACCGAATCATACTTGATATCAATCAGTTGCGTGATATTTGGTATCGTTCGTCGTATCTGCTCGACCGTAAGCAAAGTGGGGCCGATCATGCACTGGCACGTTTCAAGCATTACAAAAAACAGGATCTTACATTCGCTTTTGGCCGTCAGTTTAGCGGAAAATTGAGCGATTATGGACTGAGCCACCATCGCACCACGGTTTCTGGTATTCGCGCAGCCATCATCCGCGAAAAGGGTGTTAATGGCGATCGCGAGATGGCCTACGCCTTGTGGCTGGCTGGTTTTGATGTGAAGGATGTACATATGACCGACCTGATCAGTGGGCGCGAGGACCTTTCAGATTTGCAGATGATTGTGTTTGTGGGCGGATTTTCCAATTCCGATGTACTGGGATCAGCAAAGGGGTGGGCAGGTGCTTTCCTCTACAACGAAATGGCACGCCAGGCGCTCGAAGCCTTTTATGCCAGACCCGATACGCTCAGTCTGGGCGTTTGCAACGGTTGCCAGCTAATGGTGGAGCTCAACCTCATCTACCCCGAACATCCCGAGCGTATCAAGATGTTGCACAACGATTCAGGCAAGTTTGAGTCAGCATTCTTAACTGTTGAGATTCCAGAAAACAACAGCATCATGCTGTCAGGGCTGAGCGGACGCCGTCTGGGGGTGTGGGTGTCCCATGGCGAGGGTAAGTTTAGCTTCCCTTCCTATCGCGACAACTTTAACATTGTGATGTATTACGGTCAGGAAGAGTATCCGGGCAATCCCAACGGCAGCGACTGGGCCACGGCAGGCATATGCTCCAACAATGGACGTCATCTGGCCATGATGCCCCATATCGAGCGTGCCTTCCTTCCGTGGCAATGGCCCTATTATCCTAAAAATCATCGTCAGGATGAGGTGTCTCCCTGGATAGAAGCCTTCGTGAATGCCCGTCACTGGGCAGAGAAGCACCGAAGCAAGGACAAGTAAGGCTTTTATAGACCCTACAGTTCCGATTTCCTGGTTCAGATGGATCTCAGGCAGCCCGTAAATCCCTTTGCAAGGCTGTCAGCGGCTTTAATTGACATTTAGGTGTGCCAGTTGGGGTGTATTAATAAATTTGCCAAAATATATTAAGAAATGGAATCGAAAAAGACTGCCCTCATCACCGGCGCCAGCAGCGGTATAGGCATGGCCTGTGCCGAACGATTTGCCTCCGGAGGCTGGAATGTGGTGCTCACAGCAAGACGAACGGAACAACTGAGCCGCTTTGCACAATCACTCACTGAAATATATGGAACTAAAGCTGATGCTGTTGTGATGGATATCAGGAACAAAGCAAATGCTGACCGCCTCGCCGAATGGTTCTACGAAAAAGGTCTGGTTCCCGATTTACTCATCAACAATGCAGGACTTGCCGTGGGTCTTGATCCCTTTTATGCCGCTGTTATTGACGACTGGGAGCGTATGATCGACACCAACCTGAAAGGGCTGCTATATATCACACGCGCCATCAGCCCCATGATGGTGGAGCGCAGGAGCGGGCATATCATCAATATTGGCAGCATTGCTGGCAAGGAGGCTTATCCGAATGGCAACGTCTATTGTGCCACAAAGCATGCTGTGGATGGACTCACTCGTGCCATGCGTATGGATCTGTACACTCATAACATTCGTGTAACGCAGGTTGCACCAGGGGCTGTTGAAACAGAATTTTCGGAAGTGCGCTTTAAAGGAGATAAATCGAGGGCTGCCAGGGTGTACGATAACCTCCGTCCGCTCAGTGCAGCCGATGTGGCCGATGCAGTGTGGTATTGTGCCAACGTGCCCCAGCATGTGTCCATTCATGACATGGTGGTGATGCCCGCTGCCCAGGCCTCGGCCATGTTGATTCACAGAGAGAGTAAGAGCTGAATGACCGATAATCTGATGTCTTTCAAAAGGCTTGCCATGCAATGATTTAAGATCGGCGGACGGCTTATTATTTTCCTCCGTATTTTCAATCTTGTCAACCAACCCATGTTTTTTTGTTTTTTACTTCTATTTCCTATTTTTGCCGGTCAGTTTTTCGGGCTTCTTAACCATTTGCAAACCGAATCATTTCATATGGTCACGCGCATATTCGACCTGTTGCCTTATTACCAGTCCAAGTTCAGACCCAAATACGATGCGCTGGCCGGCAAGGTTAACGGTGTCTGGGTCAGATACAGCATCGAACAATACCGCGAGGCGGCCGACGCCATCAGCTGCGCGCTCATCGGAATGGGCATCATGCCGGGCGACAAAGTGGCCACCATCGCCGTGAGTATGCCCGAATGGAATTTTGTGGATATGGCCATTTTGCAGACCGGAGCGGTCCACGTGCCCATTTATCCTACCATCAGCGAGGCCGATTACCGCTATATCCTCGAACATTCCGGAGTGAAACTGGTATTTGTATCAGGCTGCGAAATGTACCGCAAGATCAAAAACATATTGCCAGATCTGCCTGCGATCGAAGGGGTTTATACCTTCCGCGAATGCGAAGACATCAAGCTTTTGAACGAACTCATCGATTATGGTAAATCCAATGGTTGCGCTAATCTACTGGAGCAGCGCAAGGCAGCCGTCAATCCTACGGATGTGGCCACCCTCATTTATACGAGCGGAACTACAGGCAATCCGAAAGGTGTAATGCTCACCCATCACAACCTGCTGAGCAACGTGCTTGCAGTGCAACATGTTTTCCCGGTTGACGAAACCAGTCGGGCCGTGAGCTACCTGCCACTATGCCATGTGTACGAAAGGATGAACATCTACACTTACCATTATCTTGGTGTTTCGGTTTATTATGCCGAAAATATGGGCACTATTGCCGACAATATCCGGGAGGTGTCGCCCGAAATCCTGACCACCGTGCCCCGCCTGCTCGAGAAAGTCTTTGATAAAATCATGGCCAAAGGTGAAAAACTCACTGGCATGAAGCGCAAGATTTTCGACCGGGCGGTGGTTCTGGGGATGAGGTATAATCCATTTCACGGCAACAACATTTTTTACCGTTTACAGCTAACGCTGTTGAACCGGCTGGTTTTCAGCAAGTGGCGCGAAGCCCTGGGAGGCCGCATGAAGGTCATTGTGTCAGGTGGGGCTGCCCTTCAGCCAAGGCTTGTTAAAGTTTTTTCAGCAGCAGGCATTCCCGTGCTCGAAGGTTATGGACTTACGGAGACCTCGCCTGTGATTGCGGTAAACACCCTTGAACCAGGTGGAATGATGCCGGGAACCGTGGGAAAGGTGATCAGGGATGTGCAGGTTAGGATCTCTGACCAGGGAGAGATACTTGTCAAAGGGCCTAATGTCATGGTGGGTTACTACAATGCCCCTGACCTCACCTATGCTGCCATCGATGCCGAAGGGTGGTTTCATACTGGCGACAAAGGCCTGCTCGAGCCTGAAGGACACCTCAGGATAACCGGCCGAATCAAGGAAATTTTTAAAACTTCCATGGGCAAATACATCAGCCCGGCCCTGATCGAAAACAAGTTCAAGGAGTCGCCTTTTATCGATGGCATCATTGTGTTGGGCGAAAACCAGAAATTTGCTGCAGCGCTCATCGTCCCCGATTTCGAACACCTTCGTGTATGGTGCCGTCAGCAAGGTATTACCTACACCTCCGACAGCGACATCATACAGCAATCTGTTGTAAGAAAACGTATAAAATTGGAGGTGGATGAACTTAACAAACAATTCGGCGAATACGAACAAATCAAAAAATTCGACCTCATCGATCATGAATGGTCGGTGCAAACGGGCGAGCTCACGGCAAACCTCAAGCTAAAGCGATCATTCATCACCGAAAAGTATGCCTCAAAAGTTGATGCATTATTTGCCTGACACTACCACTAAAGATTCATGAGCTTGAATATAAGCTCTTTATAAAGCTCTCCATCGTCGATATTGTTCACACCGACACCTTTCGATTTCAGGTCGTATTCCTTAAGTAGATGGACCGCATTCAATGCTTTGGGCAAGGGGTAGGTGCGTCCAGCAGTGATGTAGTCTTCGACAAAAAAAGGGTTGATGCCCAGCACACTGGCCAAATTATTGCGCGATTTATCCGCCGTTTGATGGTAACGTACCAGCTTGGCAAAAAACTGATAAAGCAGGATGATGTTGCGGATGAGAGGATACTCTTTGCTATTGGCTCCAAAATAATGCACGATTCGGAAGGCTTTCTGGTAGTCGCGTTGCGAGATGGATTTCTGCAATTCGAATATACTGAAGTCCTTGCTGATGCCAATGTTTGCTTCTACCTCTTTTTCGGTAATATTACCACCACCGGGCATTGGAATGATGAGTTTTTCCAGCTCGTTGCGCAGCTTGCTGAGGTCGTTGCCGAGAAAATCGGCCATGAGCTGGGCTGCAACCGGACTAATGAAAAAGTTCTTCTGCTTCAGGTATTTGATAATCCAGTCGGGAATTTGGTTCTCGTAGGGTCGCTTCGACTCAAAGAGCACTCCTTTCCGAGCCACCTTTTTTGCAAATGATTTTCGGCTGTCAAGTTTCTTGTATTTGTAATTGATTACCAGCACAGTACTGGGCGGAAAGCGGTCTAACTCCAGTTCCAGTTCTTCAATCATATCCATGTCCTGAGCCTCACGCACAATTACCAGCTGGTGCGTACCCATCATGGGGTACACTTTGCACAGCGATGCCACTTCACGGGGGCCGACATCGCGACCGTACACCACGGTCTGGCTGAAATCGCGATACATATCCTCCACAACGTTTGCTTCCAGCATCTCGGTGATGGCATCGATGTAAAAAGCTTCTTCGCCCTGAAGGAAATAGATCGGGTGAAAAATCTTATTGCGAATATTATTGATGATCTGATCGTATGTCACGGCCTCAGAATCGGAGGTGTTTTACGGTAATGCCGTTATTGATGAGGGTTTGCAGCGCTTCGACGCCAATCTTAAGGTGTTCGTGTACAAATTTCTGGTTCACTCTGCGGTCGCTATCCGATGTTTTTACGCCTTCGGGTGTCATGGGCTGATCAGACACTAAAAGCAATGCACCGGTAGGGATGTCGTTGGCAAAACCAACAACAAAAATTGTGGCGGTTTCCATATCCACTGCCATACTTCGGGTTTTCATCAGGTATTCCTTAAACTCCTCATCGTGCTCCCAAACCCTGCGGTTAGTGGTATAAACCGTGCCGGTCCAGTAGTCGCGGCCATTTTCTCGTATGCTGTATGAGATGGCTTTCTGGAGGCTGAAGGCGGGAAGGGCAGGCACTTCGGGCGGAAAATAGTCGTTCGAGGTACCCTCGCCCCGAATGGCAGCAATGGGAAGAATGAAGTCGCCCACCTGATTTTTCTTTTTCAGTCCGCCGCACTTGCCAAGAAACAAAACTGCCTTTGGCTCCAGCGCACTGAGCAAATCCATGATAGTGGCAGCATTGGCACTACCCATGCTAAAGTTTACAATACTAATATCGCCCGAAGTGGCACAAGGCATAGGCCGGTCATGTCCGACAATCGGGACGTTGTGCCAGTGTGCAAAAAGCTCCAGATATTGGTTGAAATTGGTAAGCAGTATGTATTTACCGAATTCTTCGACCGGCATACCGGTATATCGGGGCAGCCAATTCTCAACAATTTCTTGCTTAGACTTCATCAGGGATAAATATTGCAGGGTCTATAAATAACAAAATTAGGTCTTTTTAGCCGATCCATAATTAGAATAACAACCATAAGAGCGACAGACATTCGTTTTATGTTAACTTTTTAAGGCAGTTGTCACGGGAATTATTAATTATTTAATTTGCGATACTGCAAAAGGAAAGAATGAATTGGTTCAAGCTAAGAAAAACACCACGGCGCACTGAAGTCTTCGACCCTTTGCGTCGTAAATATGTTGCACTAACGCCGGAAGAAGAAGTGCGCCAGCTGACTGCTCACCGGCTAGTAACTAATTATGGTTATCCTGCCGGACGGATAGTTGCCGAGTTTACCCTTCGAAGCGCAAAGCTTGAACGTCGTTGCGACCTGCTGGTCTTTTCTGCCGATGCCAACCCCTGGATGATTGTTGAATGCAAGGCTCCCGGAGTGAAACTCAGCCAATCCACACTCGACCAGGCCGTTGTTTACAGCCTGATGTTGCCAGTAAGTTACCTTCTCATTACAAACGGAAACGAACATTATTGTGCAAAACTTGAAACAACAACCAATTCTTTCACATTTCTGGATGACCTGCCTACTTATGCCTGAGTAGCTTATTCGTAAGAACTTAAAATGCTAAAACCATGAGGGCGAATATATCAAAATCAACCATCATGATGCTTTTGATGTTAAATTGCATGCAGATGGCCTTTTCTCAATCACGTGATAATATTGAGCAGATCAGGGATTACATCGGCCTTTCGCGAAGTTTTATCGGGGTAAACAACCAGCGTGCTAAGGAATTGTCTGATAAGGCACTTGAATCGGCCAGACAGGCCGGAATAGACAGTCTGAAAGCCAAGGCTCACCGCTTTGGTGGAATTGCAAGCTACTACTTAACCGATTTCAACCAATCGCTCGAACACTACGATTCTGCACTGAATTATTTTATCCGATCAGGCGACAGCATTAACCAGGCCCGAATCTACAACAACAAAGGTGCACTGTACACACAACTCAACCTATCCCAAAAGGCCATAGCCGAATACATAAAGGCCAGAGATCTTTATCATAACCTGAATAATATCAGGGGAAAGATAATAATTTACAATAATATCGGGTCGTTGTATCAGAGCCTCCGTGAGTACGAAGCAGCAAAATATTATTACAATCAAGCCATTGAATTGGCTGAGAAACATGGTCATAATGAAGAACTTATCAATGCGCTGAGCAATCTTGCCATGATATACGACCTGGAGCAGCGCACCCCCGAAGCCGAAGCTGCCTACCGCAATGCCCTGAGAAAGGCAATTCAGCAAGATATACGAACCATGATTGCTGCTCTTAGTGTTAATTTCGGCACTTTCTGGGTTGAACAGCATCAGGCCGATAGTGCATTAAAGTATTTTTCAAGTGCCAGAGCATTCTATCGCGATATGAACCTCAACCTCTCCAAGCTTTATCTGGGAATGGCTCGTGCCAAAAAAATGAAGGCACTGAATGATCAGGCATTCAATTACTATAAACTTGCATTGGAAAATGTTGAAAAAGGCAATGACGCGGTACTCAGACTCAGAATAATTAAAGAACTTGCTCAGATGTACGCCGGACGAGATAATTATCGCAATGCCTATGAACTGCTTACAGATTTTTCAGATGAGATTGAGCTTTTCAGAAACGAAAACGATTCGTTAAAGAGTACCATTATACAGCTTCATTTTGCAATCAGTAATTCTGAATTGGCTGCTGATTCGCTGAAAACCAGTCTGGCGCAAGCGGAGGATTTCTCTGGCAGACTCAGCTCAAGAATTTATTTACTCAGCACTCTGATTTTTATGCTGATAGGTGGATGCATAGTTTTTGTGGTATTGTTTATCATCTATCTCAAGGCTTACCGTCGTCAAAAATTAATGTTTGAGGATAATGCCTCAGCAATTAAGATACTTTCGGAAGAGAATGAATCATTGCATAAGCACAAGCATGAACTTATAATTGTGCGCAAGCTACTGCAGGCCCTGGTAAATGCAACGTCGAATCCGTTGGGTATTAAGGACGAAAACAACAACTGGCTGATTGCCAACAACCCAATGTGTAGCCTTATGGGAGTTAATGCAGGCCAGCTTAACAATTGTACTTCTGAAGATCTCTCGAAAAGCACTGGCCGTTCTCCCGAATTTATTCGAACACTCGAGGTGGCTGAGGAAATTGTCTGGATGAAAGGACAACCTTCCAGGTCGGACGAGACGCTTAGCGACAGCAAAGGCGAATTTCTGGGCGATTTCAGCGTAATGCGGGTCCCTGTTAGCGAGGCTGATGGTGTCCGTAAGTATATGATTATTTATATAACAAAAAAAGCTCAGGATATTGCCCCCTCCACAACCAGCGACTCGTCAGGATTATTAAGCATGCTGTCGGTGCTTTCGTACGAAATCAGAACACCGCTCAATGCTGTGATCGGATTTAGCGAGATGCTTTCTGATACTGAGCTGGAGCCTGCTAAGCGTCGTCATTATTCACGTATCATTCAACGTAATGGTCAGGTGTTGTTAAAACTGATGGACGATTTACTCACTTTTTCTTCACTCGAAGCAGGGATTTCCGGACGAAATCCAACGGATTTTGACTTCAGAGAGCTTTTCAACAACCTTCACACCCGATTGGTCAAAAAAGCGCTGGAATTGGGTAAGCATACTCTGGAGGTAAGGCTGAACATACCTGACAAACCCTGCCTGATTTCTGGTGATGATGTTCGCTGGCAACAGGTTCTCGATAATTTGACCGACAATGCCATACGTTATACACAACGCGGTCATATTACCATCGGATTCAGGGTAGAAGAATCTGGTGGCAATCGTTTTATAACTGCATTTGTTGAAGATAGCGGATCAGGTATTCCTGAAGAAATGCAGGATCTCGTATTTCATCCGTTCTACCGGCTGGCCGAACATCAAGGCCTGGGTTCAGGTGCTGGCCTTGGCCTTAGTATTGTTAGGCAACTGACAACATTAATGAAGGTCAAGCTCGATCTGATATCGAAACCGGGCGAAGGAACACTTGTCAAATTGTACTTTGAGGCTAATTCACCCGAAAGTGCTGGCGTTGTTCGCGAGCTGGTATCATCTAATGAAGGAAAGCTTTTCGGAAAAAAAGTACTTATTGTTGAAGATGTGGAATCGAATACTGAGCTGTTAAGAATTATCCTGGAAGGTGCAGGTGCGGTTGTTATTCATGTAACTACTGGTGAGGATGCGGTAAAAATATGTTCGCAAACCAGCGATATCGACCTTGTGCTCATGGATATTCAATTGCCAAAAATGAATGGTCTGGAAGCTACCAGACAGATCAAGGCCATTAAACCCGAGCTACCCGTGATTGCTCAAACAGCCTATGCAATGGCTAATGAAAAAGATGTCTGCTTTGAAGCTGGTTGCGATGGATATGTGGCCAAACCCATCAAACCCAGATTGCTGCTCCCAATACTTGAGCAGTTGTTCGAAAAATAATGCCTTATTTGGACCTGCTTAATAAAGTTTAAAATGACAGTCCAAGTTTATTGAAAAATCATAATTTTGTCTGAGAAAACCAAACGTTATGAAGCTTAACATTTTAAAGGTCCTTCTTGCTGCAGCAATCGTTGTGCTGGCATATCTTATTTTCGACAGCATCATGCAACCCATCGAATTTCTGAAAGAGAAGAAACATCGTGAGGTGGAAATTATTCAGAATCTAAAGGACATTCGTGACCTGCAGACGTATTACAAAAACGCCAAAGGTTCGTATACAGCCAATTTCGATTCGCTCGCAGCCTTTGCATCCTATGGCGAAATTCCTGTTGTCAGAATCATTCCCGACCCAAACGATACTACCTTCACGCTTACTATTTCAGATACTCTGGGATACATCAAGGTTTTTGACTCTTTGTTTGGAAAGCGCAGACAATTTGACATCCGTCAGCTTGCGTTCGTTCCTTTCGGTGAGGGAGCAAAATTTGATTTGGATGCCGGCGAAATTGAGCGTGGAGGCGTTAAAGTAAGTGTTTTTGAGGCCAAGGTTCCTTATGAAGCCTATCTGAAAGGCCTCGACGAACAACGCATCAGAAACCTTGTTGCAGCCGACAAGGCCCTCGACAGGTTCCCTGGCCTGAAAGTTGGCTCGCTGACGGAGCCCACAGTAAACGGCAACTGGGAATAATTCCCGCAAGGCAATGTTCATCGCAGTAAGACCTACGCTCAGCAGGTTCGACAAGGCCTTCCGTGAAGACCATACACGACAGTATCACTTGACCGTCCGCATTGGTGCCGACGGTCTTTCTTATGCCTTGTTCAGTAACGATAAGCAACGTTATATTGCTCTCGAAACATGGGCCTTTATTAAGTCTGATACCGATATCCGTATCGCATCATCCATTGATGAGGTTATTATACAGAAGCCCTGGCTTTCTTATCCTTTTCAATCTGTACTTGTACTTATCGACCATACCTATAATACGCTGGTGCCTGCACCTTTATTCGACGAAAAGGAAAAGGCTGTTTACCTCGCATTTGTGCAACAATACCGCGACAGCTCGAGGGTTTCTGCCGATGAACTTAAATCAGCCGGTGCATGGAATGTATATTATCTATCGAATAGTATTGTCCATAAAATCAAGGAAATATGGGCCAATGCCCGTGTATCACACCTCTCTTCTGCACTTGTTGAATCACTGCTGGTTGCCAACAGGAATCAAATTGCAGAGCCGGCAGCTTTTGTCAACATCCGAAACAATAGTTTCGATCTGGTAGTAATTACAGCGGATAAACTGCTGTTTTACAACAACTTCAAGGCCAGACACCCAGAAGATTTTCTTTATTTCCTTTTATTTTCGCTCGATCAGCAGGATCTTAATCCCGAAAAGGTGAATCTTAGCCTGATGGGGAATATTACTGTAGATCATCCAATTTATGAAGCCGTGAGGAAATATATACGAAACGTGCTCTTTGCTTCATATAACCCGGCTTTTGAATACAGCTATGTGCTTGAGGATGTTCAGTTTCACCAGTTCAACCTGCTCTTCTCAGCCTTGCAATGCGAATTATAAGAGGCAAGTTTCAACGTCGCATTATTCAAGTTCCGGCGGGTTTGCCAGTGCGTCCAACCACTGACCTAGCAAAAGAAAGCCTGTTTAATATTCTCGACAACCTCATTAGTTTCGAAGGAATTCGTTCGCTCGATCTCTTTGCGGGCACAGGTAGCATCTCGTACGAACTGGTTTCGCGTGGCTGTGCAAGCGTTACTGCTGTTGACCTTAATCCTCGCTGCACAAAATTCATCGCTGCCACAGCCGAGCAATTTGGCATGAAAGAATTAAATGTGATTCGTTCAGATGTGTACAGGTTTCTGCAACAGGGGTTGCAGCCATTTCATCTCATTTTTTCCGACCCGCCTTACGAATTGGATCAACAGGAATTTATGCGCCTGCCTTCAGAAATATTTGGCCGAAACCTGCTGGCCGAGGGAGGCTTACTTATCATAGAGCATCCCAGAAACATTAATTTTCGACTTTCGGAAGGTTTTTTTGACCACCGCAATTACAGCAAGGTTAATTTCAGCTTTTTCAAATCATAAAAAAAACCGGCTTGGGCCGGTTTTCAGTATTCATCTTCGTGGAAGAAAAAGTCTTCTTTGGTGGGATAATCCGGCCAGATATCCTCAATGCCTTCATACACTTCACCCTCATCTTCAATTTCTTCAAGATTCTCGATGACTTCCTTAGGCACACCTGTGCGAATGGCCCACTCCAACAGCTCATCCTTGGTTGCCGGCCAGGGAGCGTCATCCAGTTTAGAAGCTAATTCTAATGTCCAGTACATCGTAAAGAGGTTTAGTTGAAAATTTTTGCAAAAGTATATTTTTTTGGCTGCTTGTCAAGGTCTAGGATATCTTTGCAAAAAGTATGCTAATCTTTTGTCTTCCAGATAATTTCTTCAGCATTGTAATTTTGGGTATAATGTCTCCCAAGCATGAAGAAATAGTCTGAAAGCCGGTTAAGGTATCTCAAGTCAAGCTCATCAACCTGATGATCGGCCGAAAGCCGCGTGCAGATGCGCTCAGCTCTGCGGCAAACCGTTCGTGCAATGTGACAATGCGAAACAACAACATGCCCGCCAGGTAATATAAAATGACTGAGTTCGGGCAATTGGGCATTCATGATATCCATCTGAATTTCCAGAAATTCCACGTCGGACTCGTTCAGCTCAGGCATCATGCGTGTTTTAATCCCGGCGGGGTTCTCGGCCAGATGGGCCTCAATTCGGAAGAGCTTCTCCTGTATATTGTGCAGATGGTCTCTGTTTGGGTCACTCTGATCGAGGTGATCGCGCAAGAGCCCAATAAAAGCGTTCAACTCATCAACAGTGCCATAGGCTTCAATGCGTTCATGATATTTTGGCACACGGGTGCCGCCAATAAGCGAGGTCTGGCCCTTGTCACCAGTCTTAGTATAAATTTTCATAAATCAGCGTACTAGCAACTTAACAATTAAAGCCTTGAAAAGTTTCGTTTACGGCACACTAAGGTTTTGAAACCCTGCTGATGCTGTTGTTCAGCTCATCGGTTTCGATGTTTCCATCGCGCAGGCGGACAATGCGGTGGGCAAACTTCGCAATGTTTTCCTCGTGCGTCACAAGAATAATTGTATTTCCCATGTTATGAATCTCTTCGAGCAAGGCCATGATTTCAATTGAGGTTTTGCTGTCGAGGTTTCCGGTGGGTTCGTCGGCCAGCAGGATGGAAGGCTTGTTAACAAGTGCCCGGGCAATGGCAACACGCTGCCGCTGCCCGCCCGAGAGTTCATTGGGCTTGTGAAGCTTTCGATCGCTGAGCTGCACATCCGCAAGCACCTTTTCGGCCCGTTCAATCCGGTCTTTTTTACTAAAACCTGCATATACCAGCGGGAGCATAACATTTTCGAGTGCTGTGGATCGCGGAAGCAGGTTAAATGTCTGAAATATGAACCCTATTTCCTTGTTGCGTATTTCGGCCAGCTCATTATCCTTGAGACCACTAACGTCCTTATCATTGAGCCAGTAACTACCCGAAGTAGGCGTGTCAAGGCAGCCAATCAGGTTCATTAGGGTCGATTTGCCCGAACCTGATGGCCCCATGAGGGCAACATATTCGTTGCGCTTGATGTCGAGATCGATGCTGCGAAGCGCTTTAACCACTTCTGAACCTACTTTGTAATGGCGCGAAATAGCCCTAAGCCTAATTACTTCTTCCGGCATAGTTGTCAATTTTTGGCTTGATGGCAAAGATAGGCCTAAGACAGCACAAAATGCTGCTTTTCGATGCCTTGTCTGAAAAAAACAATCCCCATCCTGCTAAGTTCAATGCTTAAACTCACTTCTTTTGATTTAATAATTTCCTGCCATGCCTCATACATCTCTGCAGACCACCTGATATCGTCGAAAACGAAAACACTTCCGGGGTGCACCTTTACAAGGCAATGATGAAAGTAATTGATGGTCGCCATCTTGCGATGATTACCATCGAAAAAAACCATGTCGAGACGGGGAATCTTGAGAAGCACTTCATTGAGCAAGTTGTTGAAGTTGCCAATTTCAATACTGATGTTTCCCAATCCAATTTTGTCGAAAATTGCCTGTGCCACAGATGCAACCGAAGCACATCCTTCTATAGTAGTGAGCATGGCTTTAGGATGCGAGCTGGCTATTGTAACACTGCTTTGTCCGGTTGAGGTGCCGAATTCGAGGATATACTCCGAACCGAAATACCTCGTAAGGCGGTTAAGTATATACATGTCCTTTATCGGTGCTATCCTTTTTCGGGCCAGTGCATTCACTCTGATCCTGTATGTTTTGAACTCGCTTCCCCCCGACTGCACACCAAAGTCCACTGTTTCGATCACATTGCCATTAGTAAGCATCAATCGCCGCGCATTTTTGATTGCATCAAATGATTCATGTGGCTTTTTGTTTGCGAGCACTTCTTTTGCAAACTCGTAAACAAATGGCGAGTGCAGGCTATGCAATCCTTTTTTTTTGAATTGATAGCCGAGGTGGCTGATGATTCTGAATAGGTAATCTTGCATCAGGGTTGCTAGGATTTTGATAAAATAGGCTCAGAACAGCTCCATTCTTTGTGAAAACATTGCATTGATGCCAAAGTTTCGCTCCTGGTTGCAATCAGCTGAATCATACTACTCCAGAGCCAGTTTCTGGAGAAAAAAAACTGACCTGGGATTGCTGCCCCTCAGCATATTATTGCTGATGCGCTGATAGCCGCTAGCAATATAATACTTTCCGTACCAGCGCATGATGCTGCCGTATCGTTCCTCGAGCACACGGTCGGCAGCAAAAACAGGCTCGATGCGTGTCTGTTCGGGTTGTCCGAGTTGTTGGCCATCGAAGCTGGTGATCTTGCTTGTTAGCACCGATTGTTGAAGGCTTGCCATGACAAATGTTCCGCTATCTTCCGAAACACTCACCATACTGCGCACTGCAGGCAAGGTTGCCTGTCTCAGCTCGAGGCTGGTGCTCCAGTCGAGGTTTCCCACTTCGTTGAATGCAGCCGAAAGACCTGCAAAGACCTGATAGCCTTCAAAAATGCTGTAGGTGTATGGGACTAGACGACCATAAAAATCATAATCCATGCGTGTTTCAAGCCTGTACAAAGGCCTGTAGGCTTCAGCCGTAAAGATGTACTTGTTGCCCGACTTTAGTATTCTTCCTGCAGAGAACTGCAATGTGATGCGTAGGTCGGGCTCGGTTGTCCGGTATCTGTAGTTCCTGCTGCGAATACTGCTCAGGACCATATCCGGAGGAAGATTCCGCACCAGGCTTGTGAAGTTGTCGAAGCGCCAGAATGAAGCATTGTATGGCTCATCCCTGTGAAAACGAAGAAAATAATAGCCTTTGGCTTCACCGGTCTGATTCATATTTGTAATCTCGCGTGCACTGATACGGCGGCGGTCGCTGTCGAAAGTCCCACAAACAACAAGGCCATCAGCTTCGGGAATCATGCTCACCGATAGTAAAAAATGATCCTCATCTATAAATGACCATTTTTTTAACTCCGTTCCCTGCCGGTCGATTTCAACAAAATGGTCTTCAATCAGCCGATTGCGCTCAAACTTGCGAAGGGCTATAAAAAATGTGGGCCCTTTGGGATTTGCTTTAATCTCCTGGATCCAGGCCTGACCGCCATCCGACAACGGCAGACTTTGCATGCTGCCATCAGCCATATTAAACCTTAGCAAGTCAGCCTTGTAACCCGGCAAATTTAATCCAAGCAAGACATCCTGGCCAATCGCGGCCAGCTTGCTCAGGTCGGCCCTGTCGGGTAGCAAGCCGGTAAATTTGACAATAACTCCTGTATTTAGGTCAATACGTATTAGTTCATAAACGTTCTGACTCTGTCGCTTTCCTTCGTTTTGTCCGAGAAATAATACTACTTGTGAATGATCGGTGTGGCTGTCCAAAAAAACCACTCCGTCGGTTAGCAGTACATACTGAAGCCATTTTTCTCTCAGATTGGTGTCCAGCAAACTGAAGTACCACCTGCGTCGGCCTTCTTCGGTTTCGGTGCTTATGTAATACACCAGCAAGCCAGATTCACCCACTGCTTCAACATAGTAAGCCGGCTGATCGATTTTTGCAGGCAGCTCGATACGAACAGGTTCAACAACCTGCGATCTTGCCACCAATGCCGACATCAGGAAAGAAATCAACCCAGCAATAACCGCCTTAAACATGAGAAATGTTTTCTGTGAAACAAAAATACGCATATGGTGTTTGCGCGTGCGTTTAAATTGTTGCAAAAACCCTGCCACGAAAAGCGCTAAACTTGCAGCAAAATTCGACGAGGTGAAAAAGATCAGAACAGCCATCAATGGTTTTGGGCGCATCGGACGTATTGCAGTGCGGCAACTGCTGCATCACCCGGGAATTGAAATCGTAGCAGTGAACGATCTTGCAGATGCTCCTACGCTTGCCCATTTATTGCGTTACGACTCGGTGCACGGCCGCTTTCCTCTTCCTCTGGATCATACGGAACATAGTATAGTAGTTGGTAATCAGCAAATTATTTCACTTGCTCAACCCAACCCGGCTATGCTTCCATGGAAAGAACTCGAGATAGACATCGTAATTGAAAGTACCGGTCATTTTACAAGCTATGCACAGGCATCGATGCATCTGGAAGCTGGCGCACAAAAGGTGATTATCAGTGCTCCCGCCTCCGATGATGACCATCAAATACCTTTTTATGTGATTGGTGTCAACCACCAGCATCTTGACAAATCGCAACGGATTATCTCCAATTCCAGCTGCACTACCAATAATGTTGCTCCCCTGATCATGATACTCGACAGGCTTTGGGGCATCAGGGAAGGCTTTATCACAACGGTGCATTCCTTTACCAAGGATCAACTGCTGGTGGATGGGCCGCATAAAGACTGGCGCAGAGGCCGGGCTGCTGCAAGCTCGATAGTGCCCACCACAACCGGTGCGGCCAAGGCTGCAACAAGAATCTTTCCGCATCTGAAAGGCAAACTTGGTGGCGCAGGCATCAGGGTTCCCGTGCCTGATGGCTCGCTTACTGACCTCACTTGTACGCTCGAGCAACCAGCCGATATTGCTTCAATTAACGAAGCCTTCCGCCTGGCTGCACAGAGCGAGCTAAAGGGAATTCTGGAATATACCGATCACCCCATCGTTTCGGCAGATGTTATCGGAAACACCCACTCAGCTGTTTTCGATGCGCAGCTTACTGCCGTGCTTGGCGAAGACCAACGACTGGTCAAAGTGGTTGCCTGGTACGACAACGAAATGGGATATGCCAGCAGGCTGGCCGAACTTGTCATGATGTATGCCTGAACAGGGCAGCAAATCTCCGATACTCATTCTCGGGCAAGGGCTGGCCGGAAGTTGTCTTGCTTTGGAACTACTGAACCGTAATATACCCATCAGGGTGGTTGATGTGCCGTGGCTAAGTGTTTCATCCAGAGTGGCTGCCGGAATCATCAATCCTTTAATATTCAGATATTATACGCTTAGCTGGAGAGCTGAAAATTATTTTGAATATTCAAAAAACTATTTCAGAAGGTTTGGTGAGCATACAAAAAATTCCATACTGCACGAATTACCCATGTTGAGGATTTTTGGTCAGAACGAGGTCGAACTGTGGAAGAAGCGCGCTGATGTTCAGCCATTTAGTCGGAACTTGCGTAAACAGATAATGTGCAACGTAAACGGGCTCAGCCTTGAGTATGGTGCCGGTGAGGTGCATGCCTCCGGATGGATTGATACGGCTCGTTTTTTGACCGTTGTCCGGCAGATTTTATCCGAAAAGCAACTTATAGATGAACAACAATGGGATTACAGGCAAATTGAAGCCAGCGCCAGTAGGGTTTTCTTTGATGGAAAGGAGTTTCAGGCTGCGGTATTCTGCGAGGGCTATCATGCGGAAAACAATCCATATTTATCTGGTATTCCTTTTCGTCCGGTAAAAGGGGATATCCTGATTGTAAGAATACCGGGATTATCGGTTGATTACATCGTGAACAGCAAAATATTTCTGGTGCCTCTGGGTAATGATGAGTTCAGACTGGGATCGACCTACATCTGGAACTTTGTTGACGAAAAGCCCGAAAAGCACGGCATGGAAATGCTGCTGAACGACCTCTCGAAAATTGTTTCAACACGGATTGAGGTCCTCCAGCATGTCGCCGGTATCCGACCTGCTATGGCCGATCGAAGACCAGTCGTTGGCCAGATTCCGGGGTATGAGAATTTATTTGTTTTCAATGGTCTGGGTTCTCGTGGTGGGCTGCTGGCCCCTCCGCTGGCCAATTATTTAGCCTCGCTGCTAACAGGGATGATAGCACCGGATGCAGAAACTGACCCTGCCAGATTTAAGCGAAGTCATTATTGAACAGTTGCCTCGAACTTCTGCAACCCGATGTTATGTCCATCAAACACCGCATAGGTAAAATGACTCACCCAGTCGCCAAGAATAATCAAGGTGGCACTGTTTGACAACGAGTGCATGATGGGATTGTGCCTGTGTCCGAAAATAAAGTAGTCAATCTCAGGATTGGTTGACAATTTGCGGATGCAGTAGGCATAAAGCATCTCTTTTTCAACTTCTATCGGTCGTTCGTCCTGTTGTTCGCGTGCGGTGTTGGCAGTTCGGCTTCGTTTCGAAAAATAAAGCCCCAAACGAGTTCCCAGATCAGGATGAAGCCACCTGAAAAGCCACTGGTTCACCTTGTTTTCGAACACTTTTTTCAGCAATTTGTAGCCAACATCCCCGGGGCCGAGACCATCGCCATGCGACAGATAAAAGGTTTTGTCGTATAGCTTTACCATCAATGGTTTGCGGTGAAGCACAACACCTGCTTCTGATGATAAATAGTCGAAAGCCCAGATATCGTGATTACCACGAAAAACATGAACCGGAATGCCATTGTCGGTTATTGATGCTATGGTTCCAAGCAATCGCACAAAGCCTTTTGGAACCACGGTTTTGTATTCGAACCAAAAATCAAAAACATCGCCCATCAGATAATATGCAGCGGCCTCATGCCGGGTCTTGCTGAACCACTGCACCAACAGGCGCTCCCGTTTCAGGCTGGAGGCATGATCGGGCACACCGAAATGGAAATCGGAAACAAAGAATATCTTATTCTGTTTTTTATCCATCAGCAAGCGGGTCGAGCGCTGTATTCCCTGAGCAACTCGTGGATAATAACTTTAAGTTTGGGCTGCGCCCCTTTGGCTGCTTCGATCACCTCTTCATGCGAAATCTCGACAATCTTGCCTTTTACGCCCAGGTCAGAAATCACAGAAACAGCAAATACTGCAAGATTCATTTGCCGGGCTACTATCACTTCCGGAACGGTTGACATACCCACCGCATCGCCACCAATCACCCTGATAAAATGGTATTCAGCAGGCGTTTCATAAGTGGGCCCGGTAACCGCAACATACACACCCTCGTGTACCCTGATGTTAGCCCTGCGGGCTACCTTATGGGCAAGTTGCAAGACTTTGTGATCGTAGCTTTCGCTCATGTCCGGAAAGCGAGGTCCAAGGCGATCATCGTTTGGCCCAAGCAAAGGGTTGGGCATCAGATTGATGTGGTCTCTGATGAACATCAGGTCGCCAATCGCAAAATCAGGACTCAACCCACCACTGGCATTGGAAACGATCAGCAGTCGCACCCCAAGCCATTTCATTACTCTTACAGGAAACGTGACTTCCTGCATGCTGTAGCCTTCGTAATAATGAAAGCGCCCTTGCATAGCCACTATTTGTCTGCCACTCAGCCACCCGAAAATAAGCCTTCCCTGATGACCATGGACTGTGGAAACAGGAAAATTGGGGATTTCCTCGTAACCAAAAGAGTGAATAATTTCGATGTCTTCGACAAGGCCACCCAGACCAGTGCCGAGTATAATGCCAATTTCAGGTGAAAAAGTCGTGTTTTCCTTAAGATAATCAACGGTTTGCTGCAGATTTTCGAACATAACTCAGGATGGTTTGATCAAAACTTCCGTAATCCGAATCGTGAAAAACCATCCTGATTGGCTGTACCAATATGGGAAGGTCTTCGAGGTGGCTAAAATACGGAGAATCTCCCAACCTGGCGGCATCCTTTTCGGTTGTCACAATGATTTTGTTTCGACCGATGATGTTTTCGAACGAACTTCTGATGTGTAAGATATCTTTTTCGCTGAAGCTATGATGATCACTAAAGGATTTGTGAAACAGATCGTTGCATTTTCTTTTCATCTGCTCGAGCAAGGGATACGGATTTGCAATGCCAGTAACTAAAAGTATGCTTGAAACCGTATTCATAGGTCGCGACTGTGATGCTTTGCCTATGGGATAGGGGTTGGAAAAACTGAGGTAGGAAAAGAAAACCTTTTGGTGTATTCCAGGGCGTAACGCATTGATTATTTCTTCCTTGACAAAGGGCGACAGGACTGAGGGTGTTTTTGTTACAACAATGATGTCTGCCCTTTTTGCCGCGTTTCGGGTATCGCGCAGATTTCCGGCCGGGAAAAGAAAATCACCGGGATATAGCTTGTGGTAATCGGTAAGCAGGATATTGAGTCCAGGCTTGATGTATCGGTGTTGGAAAACATCATCGAGCAAAACTACTTCCGGTGCCGGGTTGTTTGCGAGAAGCAAATGCATCCCATCAGTACGCCTTTCAGCAACAGCCACCTGTAAATCCGGAAATTTATGCTTATATTGTCTGGCTTCATCGCCGGCTTCAAAGGCATTGGTGTTGTTTTCGAGCAAAAAAGCACCTTTTTGTTTGCGTTTATATCCCCTGCTTAAAATGGCTGTCCTGTAGTTTGACCTCAGCAAGCGTGTAATATATTCAATTGTAGGGGTTTTGCCCGTTCCGCCAAAGCTCAGATTGCCCACACCGATCACAGGAATGTTGTAAGAAACGCTTTTCAGCAGTCCGGTATCAAACATCAGGTGCCTGATGTACAATACCACATGAAAGACCAGACTTAAGGGAAAAAGAAGCAGCCGCATAAAACAGATAATGCTTCGAAATTATAACAAGTAAATGCTCAATTCCAAATTGATACGTTAAATTTGCACAATGGTTTCATTTACTTATTTTTATATTATTAGGCTGTATAATGAACCAATTGCTGGTTAAAGATTTTCTAGCCCTGTTTGAGTTAGAAGCTCCCCTGTGTTTGCAGGAACAATATGACAATGCGGGTCTGCTAGTAGGATCCCCTGATCAGGTTGTAAGCAGCGTAATGGTTTGCCTCGATGTTAGTGAAACCGTCGTGGAAGAAGCTGCTGACAGAGGCTGCGAATTGATTATTGCTCATCACCCGATCATTTTCAAAGGATTGAAGAGTCTTGGTCAGCGCACAGAAGTGGAACGGATTGTTGTTTCGGCTATCCGCAAGGGCATCAGTATCATGGCAATGCACACGAATCTTGACAATGTTTTCCACGGTGTGAATCATATGCTGGCTGAAAAGCTCGGGATGAAGCAGATGAGGATCCTCCGGCCGGCCGAAGAAATGCTTTGCAAGGTGGTTACATTCTGTCCGGGCGAATATGCCGAAAAAGTCAGGCTCGCAATGTTTGAGGCTGGCGCAGGTCATATCGGCAATTACGACAGCTGTAGCTTTAATGCCGAAGGCATGGGAACCTTCAGGGCAAGTGAGGGGGCAAGCCCTTTTATCGGAGAGGTCGGTCGGATGCATGCGGAACCAGAGGTTCGCATCGAAACCATCGCTCCAGTGCAGCATACAAGCTCAGTTGTTGATGCACTGAAAGCAGCACACCCCTACGAGGAAGTGGCCTTTGATGTGTATCCTCTTAAAAATAGTTGCCAGCAGATTGGTGCTGGAATGCTCGGCTTGCTCGAAAGGCCCCTCACAGAAGAAGCGTTTCTTCTGCATATCCAGACCGTGCTTGGTACACCTGTACTCCGTCATAGTGCCCTGAAGGGTAGAAGCATTAAAAAAGTTGCGATTTGTGGTGGATCTGGTGCGTTTCTGCTGGCTGATGCCAGAAGGTCCGGTGCCGATGCCTTTGTGACATCCGACATTCGATACCACGACTTTTTTGATGCTGGCCTGCTTCTTGTTGATGCTGGACATTATGAAACTGAGCAGTTTACCAAGTATTTAATGGCAAATATGATAAACAAAAAATTTCCTACCTTTGCAATCCTGTTTCCGGAGCAGGAACACAGGGCCATACAGTACTTCGTCAAACCACAATAGCACATATGTCGAAAGATATTAACGCCAAAATCATGGCACAGACAGCGAGTGTTGAAGAACAGCTTGAGCTCACCATCGAACGTAAGCTTCTGGCACTGTACTCGATGCAGCTGGTCGATTCACAGATCGACAAAATCAGGAGCATCAGGGGTGAGCTTCCGCTTGAAGTTCAGGACCTTGAGGACGAGATTGCCGGACTCGAAACCCGGATTGAGAAGTTTGAAAATGAGGCCAATTTGCTCAATCAGGGCATTCTTGAAAAAAAGTATGCCATCAAGGAAAGTCTCGCGCTAATCAAGCGTTATGAAGAGCAGCAAATGAATGTTCGCAACAACCGGGAATACGACTCCCTCTCCAAAGAGGTTGAATACCAGACGCTCGAAATTCAACTATCGGAAAAGCGGACACGTGAATACACTTCACGTATTGAGGAGCTGAACAAGGAAATAGAGGTTGCCAGATTGAAGCTGAATGAGAAAACTGCAGATCTTGAAGTTAAAAGATCCGAACTTCATTCAATCGTTGAGGAAACAGAGAAAGAAGAGCTCGAGTTGTCAGCAAAAACGAAGTCGTTTGAAGATCAGGTTGAGGAAAGGCTTTTGATAGCCTACAAACGCATTCGCAGCAATGCCCGCAATGGTCTGGCCGTTGTGCAGATTAAGAGGGATGCCTGTGGTGGCTGCTTCAACAAAATCCCGCCGCAGCATCAACTGGATATCAGGATGCATAAAAAGGTGATTGTTTGCGAGTACTGTGGGCGCATACTCGTCGATAACACAGTAGCTTCCAAGGCCTCTATCTGATAAAAGTCCTTCACCATATAACTGCCCGCTTGTCCGGGCATTTTTTTAACCTTATTTTTTTGTGGAACCTGTACCTAAAATCGAATAGCCTTTTTGAAGGTGCTGACTGGGAGAGTTTTTTTTTGGCTCATGGCCGGCCGGTTGTAGTGGGGGATTATTTGAGAAATCCTGAAAACATTGGTGCACTCATCCGACTGGCTGATAATGCTGGTGCCCGGGAAGTTGTCCTGCTTGGCAGCAGCATAGCGATAAACATGAGCAGGGTGCGGCGTGTGGCCGCCAGCAGCAGGAGCAATCTGCCATGGCATTTCATGATGCACGACGACTGGCTCGCGCAGTTAACACCTCAGGTGAACCTGATTGCTGTTGAAACGACTATAAATTCGTCCAGCATTTTCGAAACGCATCTTCCTGATAATCCTGTTTTTGTAGTTGGAAATGAGGTGCATGGGGTAAGCAGCCTTGTTCTTGAGCGGGCAACGGTCTGTGTGCATATTCCTGTTCCCGGGCTCACCCGTTCGCTTAATGTCAGTCACGCTGCTGCAGTAGCACTCTTCGAATGGCTAAGACAAAGGCTTTCAAATTGAATGCCGTATGACTATTCCTGCATATCGCCATATTTTCTTTGACCTCGACAATACAATCTGGGATTTTGAGGGCAGCTCGATGGAGGCATTCAAAATGCTATTTAACCATTTTGGTCTAATGGAGAGAGGTGTGAAAAGTCTCGACTTATTCAGCCGCAACTATCATCAGTTCAACAATGCACTCTGGGAATTATACCGCGAAGGGGGTATTTCCAAGGAAGTGCTTCGCAGTTTACGTTTCAGGCAAACACTGGAGTCGTTTGGAATTTTCGATCCGGGCCTTGATGAAAAGATTTCTGCATACTATCTACATCACGCTCCACGCATCGTTCGCCTTGAGCCGGGTGCCCTTGATTTGCTCACCTATCTTAAAGGGAAATATCATATGCATCTGATTACTAATGGGTTTTCGGAAGTTCAGTATACAAAAATCAACGAAGGCCGGCTTGGTCATTTTTTTGAGAATGTCATCACTTCAGAAGAGGCGGGCGTCAAAAAGCCTGACCCGGCTATTTTCCAACATGCACTGAAACTGTCAGGTGCACAATCAAACGAAAGCCTGATGGTGGGCGATGATCCGGAAGTGGATATTGCAGGTGCAAGGGCATGTGGCATTGACCAGGTTTTCTACAACCCAAAAGGAATAGGGTCGCCTTTTAAGGCAACCTACCAGATCAGCAAACTTGAGGAGTTGAGGGATATTCTTTGAGTGTTCAGCAAAACAGGGCAATCACGGTGCGGTTGGCACGCACTTTTTCGCCAATCTTCACTTTTACTTTTGCTTCAACAGGAACCAGATAATCTATCCTAGAACCAAACCTGATCAGCCCGAATTCCTCACCAAGCTTTGCAGGATCTCCTTTTTTGACAAAACAGATGATCCGGCGGGCCAGTAATCCGGCAATCTGACGAACCAGTACCTCCCGTCCGCCTGTATCGCGAAAAACTACAGTGTTTCGTTCATTCAGTGTGGATGACTTGGGGTGGTTGGCAATCAAAAATTTTCCCGGATGATACTTGACGTAAGCCACTGCTCCGTTGAACGGAAACCAGTTCACATGTACATTGAGGGGCGACATGAAAACTGATATCTGGATACGTTTGTCGCCAAAGTATTCGCTTTCAGTTACTTCTTCTACTGCAACAACAGTACCGTCGGCCGATGCAATGATAGCGTTCTCAATTTTATTGAGCCTGCGATGCGGCACCCTGAAAAAACTGACTACCCATAATAGGAAGATTGCAGAGAGTGCTAATGAAATGTAATGCAGTGCTTTGAGTTCAGACAATGCAGTAAATAATAGGAGGTTTACAGCCAATGCTATGAGGAAAGAGACAAGGATTATCTTAAAACCTTTGCGGTGTATGTGCATAAATATCAGCTTGTTAGGTATAAATAGATAAAAACAAACGGGACAGCAAAGTAGGTGGCGTCAAAGCGGTCAAGCACTCCGCCGTGGCCGGGTATCAGGTTGCCGGAATCCTTAATGCCTGATTCTCTTTTAAGCATCGATTCGATCAGATCGCCCAGACTTCCGGTAATCACAATGATCAGTGCAAGAGGAACAACGCTTTCAGCCGGAATCCAGGAAGTATAACTGCCTGCAATCCATGCTGCCAATATGCTGGCTATCAAACCACCAATGCTTCCCTCCCAGGTTTTCTTTGGCGAAATGCGGCTGAACAACTTATGTCGTCCAAAGGAAATTCCCGTGAGATAAGCAAAGATATCGTTGATCCAGATAAGCAGGATGACAGCCAGAAGTACAAACGGACCTGAAGCATTTTCGGGTATTGAGCCTTGTTGCAACATCACCATCATTGATGACGGCAGAACGATGAATAACAGGATCTGCCAGTGAATTATCAATATTTGCGATGCCTGTCGCTTTTTGCTGAATAAGGCATGAAGGTAAGGAAATAGTAATGGAATAATAGTCAGGATGAGCCAGCGTTGTCCAATCAGGCTAGCCGAAACAACTGATGCAAAAATGAATGGGACAATGGCGTTGAGTAAAAAAACAGTTCGCTCGTTAGGATTGAATTTAGTAGCATGATTCAGTCTTATCATCTCGCGGCTGCCCTGAAACACAAAAAATAGCATCAGTAAGGAAAACATGAATGAAGAAAAAAGCATGCTGCCCACCATGGCTGCAGCGAAAATCAATCCATAAAGGGTTCGGGTTGTGAGGTTGCCAATTGTCGTTGCCAAGTTTATAATGGGTTGATTAATATTGATTTACAGGTCATCAATCATGAATACAATCAGCTCCTTGGGGCCATGCGCACCTTTAACAAGCGTTTTCTCGATATCCGCAGTCCGGCTAGGACCAGTGATTGTAGTTACTAATGGCGGCATACCGGCAGGATATTTTTTCTTCATGTCGTGGAATGCCGATTTAAGATTTGTCCGAACCTGACTCACAAAGGCCAGCACAAGATGAACATCAGCCAGGGCAAACACCTCGCGGCTTCCTGCAACGGTATCGGAAATCATCACGCTGCCGGTTTCTGAAATAAGCCTTTCGCAAGGCGTGATACTCACCAAAGGACCATCGTCGGCATGTGGTTTGCTAAAAAACGGTATCTCGGCGGCCTCGAGGAAGCGAGCCAGATTTTCGTTTTTGCACCATAAAGCAGCCCATTCCCGGTTGTGCATGAGTTGCTGAAGCATATCCGCCATGACCGATTCGTTTTCGCAATAGATGAATTCTCCACCAGCTTCGATGAGCATATCTGCAAAAACGATGTCTGGCGATTCCTCAGGGTTAACAGGTTTGATAACAGTGCCCTGAAAATCAACATTCGGATATTGATTAACCGCCTTATCAATGAGCGCGTTACGGATTTTGGCCAGTATTTGCTCCTTGGGTGTGGTGTCTTTCATGTTCATGGGTACTGGGGGTATTTGGCGTTTGTTCGGCCTGCGACACTGAGGTATCGTTTATTGTGGCTTCGCTGTTGCCAACGGCTTTTGCATTAACCGGCGCTTCCTCTATGTTCCATGGCCGTTTGCCGAAAATGAGCTCCAGGTCATCGCTGAAAATTACTTCTTTTTCCAGAAGTTTTTCGGCGAGATGAATCAATCCTTCTTTATTCTGTTCGAGTAATTCAACGGCTCTTTTGTAGGCTGTCTCGACCAGGAAACTGATCTCTTCATCGATTACCTCATTGGTTTTTTCGCTAAAGGGTTTGTTAAAGGCAAACTCGTTCTGACCGGTTGAATCGTAAAAGCTGATGTTGCCGATTCGCTCGCTGAGACCGTAATAAGTAACCATGGCGTAGGCCTGTTTGGTCACTTTTTCCAGGTCGCTTAGGGCTCCTGTCGAAACCTTGCCAAAAATTACCTGCTCAGCAGCCCTGCCACCAAGGGTAGCCACCATTTCGTCGAACATTTGTTCATAGGTCACGATGGCTCTTTCTTCGGGCAGATACCATGCTGCACCCAGCGATTTACCGCGGGGCACAATGGTTACTTTAACCAACGGATGGGCATATTGTAACAACCAGCTTACGCTGGCGTGGCCAGCCTCGTGATAGGCCACCACTTTCTTTTCGTTGGGCGAAATAATCTTGTTTTTTTTCTCCAAACCGCCCACAATGCGGTCGATGGCATCCATGAAATCCTGCTTGGTGATGTTTTCGTGGTTGTGCCTTGCAGCAATCAGGGCAGCCTCGTTGCACACATTGGCAATGTCGGCACCCGAAAAGCCCGGAGTTTGCTTGGCCAGAAAATCCCGGTCAACACTTGCATCGAGCCTGAGGTTTCGCATGTGTACTGCAAAAATTTCCTTTCGGCCTTCAAGGTCAGGAAGTTCAACATAAATTTGACGATCGAACCTTCCGGCCCTCATAAGTGCTCTGTCGAGGATGTCGGCACGGTTGGTGGCAGCCAGCACTATCACTCCTGAGTTGGTTGAAAAGCCATCCATTTCGGTAAGCAGCTGGTTGAGCGTGTTTTCGCGCTCGTCATTTGCACCGGTGGCAGGATTTTTACCTCTGGCCCTTCCGATGGCATCAATTTCGTCGATGAAGATGATGCATGGTGACTTTTCCTTGGCCTGCTTGAACAGGTCGCGAACCCGCGAGGCCCCGACGCCGACAAACATTTCCACAAAATCAGACCCGGATATGGAAAAAAACGGCACATGGGCTTCTCCGGCAACCGATTTGGCTAACAAAGTTTTTCCTGTGCCGGGAGGTCCGACAAGTAAAACGCCTTTCGGAATTTTTCCGCCAAGTTTGGTATATTTATCCGGATTACGCAGGAAATCAACTATTTCCATTATTTCCACCTTGGCTTCATCCAAGCCTGCAACATCTTTAAAGGTTACATTGACCATGGTGTTTTTGTCAAATAACTGAGCCTTAGATTTTCCGATGTTGAAAATCTGACCGCCGCCACCGCCTGCACCACGGCTCATCATCCGCATGATGAAAAACCACACCCCGATAAGTAAAAGAAGGGGGAATATCCAGCCGAGAATCTCGGTAGTCCAGTTGCGTCGACTGATGTTATTGACATATATCGGGGTTTCATGCCCTTCCTGAGCCTGCTCTACATCTTTTTCAAACGCTCCGACCTCACCAATCTGGAAAGTAAAATGGGGTTTGTTCGGGGCGGTAACCTTTGGTTCAAACTTGCCCTTCTCGTCTTTTGGCAAGTATAGGTCAAGCTTGTCGGGCTTTACATAAATCTCAGCTATTTCTCTGTTTACAAGATCGATGCGCTGCACATCGCCGTTTTGCAGCATACGGAGTAGTTCGCCTTTGTTGATTTGCTTAGGACCAGGCTCCCAGTTATAGAATTGGATCAATAAAAATACAACTGCCAGCAAACCGTAAATCCAGTAGAAGTTGAACCTGGGCTTTTCGCCTCCTTCGCGTGAAAAAGGTTTTTTGATCGTTTTATTATTTTTTTCTTCACTCATTTAGAAGTAGTTGTCAGGTTTGTAAATCGATTTTAAGCTTCATTCATCGTAGGCATGCTCAGTGAGGCCGGCATCGGCCCAAACTTTCTCAAGTTGATAGAATTTGCGTGTCTGCTCAAGGAACACGTGTACCACCACATCCACAAAGTCAATCAAAATCCATTCCGAATTTTCAAAGCCTTCTTTATGGTATGGTTTTGACCCTGCTGAAACCAGTGCTTTATCGAGCACCTCTTTTGCAAGGGCATCAACCTGAGTTTTTGAGCTTCCATGGCAGATGACAAAAAAATCTGTCACTGAGGCGTGGGTTTTTCTGAGGTCTAGGCTCACAATCTGCTTGCCCTTTTTGTCCTGAAGTGCCGAAACCACTGCGCTTAGCAGCGGAATCGAATTGTCGGTCCTGATACGTTTTCCTCTGGGCATATGCTCCTGAAACAATCGATTTAGGCTGAATGTTCGGTTTTTTCCGTCAAGCGGATTTGCAAAAATAAAGATTCTTGTTCACGCCATCTGACATATTAGTCTCGCGGTTCAAAATCAATTTCTTAACTGTTAACTATCGTTTGGCTGGCTTGGCTTGTACCTTAGCTTCCTTAACTTTGCATTTGAATAAAGCATTCAATGTTTATTGAAATAATTCACTTTGATACAGTTGAGTCAACACACCTCATGCTTCAGCAGATGGCGGCTGCAGGCGATTTAGCATGTGGCAAGGGGTTAGCAGCTGATTATCAAACCGGAGGAAAAGGGCAGGGAGACAATCATTGGCACAGCAAGGCCGGACTCAACATTTTGATGAGCTTTTGCTGGTGTCCGGCCAACTTTCCTGCAGCGCGACAATTTGGCATATCAATGGCAGTTTCGCTGGCACTGGTTCATCTTATGGATCAGCACAATATCCCTGAAACAAGCATAAAATGGCCCAACGATATCTGGTCGGGCCAACGCAAGATTGCTGGAGTGCTGGTAAGCAATACCGTTGCTGGCGGCAATATTCAACAATCAATTATAAGCATTGGATTGAATGTGAACCAGTTAAGCTTTCCTTTCAATTTGCCAAACCCGGTATCCATGTATAATCTGACCGGGATTGCCTACAGCAGGCAGTTGCTCATGCACAGATTAGTCCAATTGTTGAACGAAATGCTGTGCAAGCTTGAAGCCAAGGAGTCGGAACCGCTGAGAACTGAATATCTGTCAAGAATGCTCGGGCTCGGCCGGAAGCGCCTTTTCAATCTGCAAGGTAAGATTGTCGAATGCGAAATTGCCGGTGTGGATGAGTACGGAAGAATTCAACTGATTCAACCTGACGGATTGATCAGGGCATTCGGGTTATCGGAAGCGAGATTGGTTCAATAAGTCCAATGCCCAAGCCCGGATGCAATCGTATCGACGAGATTCTGCAATGGTCTTTTGGCCATCATCGCCAGCATGGGATTGAGGTCGGCTTCAATTTCGACCATGGCGCTTGTAGTAGATTCGCCGGTAGATTTGATGTGTAGCAGAAGCTCAAACTCGACAGGTGATTTTCCTTCGGGTACAAGCCGCATGAACTGATACGGCTTTTTTTCGTCAACACGCAGGCTCAGGCTGGCCATCCCCTTGATGGTAAAGGAGCAACGATCGGATTCTGCTTTCCATTGCACAATCTGTTCCGGCATGGCTTCGCCAAGTTTCTCAAGATCAGTGGCTTTTGCGAACACTTTTTCTGCAGGTGCTGCAATTGGGGTCCATTCGCTGGTAAAATTCATGAAACCATTTTATTAGGGTTAGCTTTGGCTTATCTTTGGTTATCTGGCATCGCTCCAGGATTGAGGGTCTTTTTTCCAGTCGATGAGCGATGCATAATCCTCTTCATTGATATAGTTCTCTTTTAGTGCTTTCGAAATTAAACTGTCGAAGTTTGACAGGGTAAACAGGGGACAGTCTTCTGCTTTGAAGTTTTCTTTGGCACTGCCGAGATTATAAGTAAAAATGGCTACCATACCTTTCACCTGCACGCCTGCCTCACGAAGGGCCTTCACCGCTTTAAGGCTGCTTCCGCCAGTTGAAATCAGGTCTTCAATGACAACGGCTGTCTGACCGGCACTCACAACGCCTTCTATCTGATTTTCAAGTCCGTGGCCTTTTTTCTCAGGGCGTACATATGCAAAGGGCAGTCCCAGCTCCTGAGCAACAAGCGCACCCTGGGCAATTCCGCCTGTGGCAACACCAGCTATTAGCTCAGGTTCTGCGAATTGTTCTGCAATCATCCGAACAAATTCCATGCGGATGTGGGTGCGAATTGTCGGATATGATAGGGTGATGCGGTTGTCGCAGTAAATAGGGCTCTTGAGGCCTGATGCCCATATAAAGGGGCTGGCCGGACTCAGTTTTATTGCCTTAATTTGCAACAAATTGCCTGCAAGGATGTCTGAGTTTGGATCAGTCAGTTTCATGCGTCAAAGGTATAAAGTTTTTATCGGGAAAGCTTGCATACATCTCGAAGCAAATCCTTTATCGGATGAATACATATCAGATAATGAATTTGTTAGAAAAACAATTGAGCGTTTTATGATTATTGATTCTGCCGAGGACCTTCACCTGAACTGGGGTAGCGGACCCGAAGCTTTCTTCAGGATGCATTTTCCGGGTATTCGGATGCACGAAGCCGCCGGCGGATTGGTTTTTGATCAGGATCGGAGGCTTCTTTTGATGATCAGACATGGTGTTCCCGACCTTCCCAAAGGACATCTCGACCCGGATGAAACACATGTTGAGGGAGCAATACGAGAGGTGAAAGAGGAAACCGGGCTTTCAGAACTTAATATAATTGCTCCGGCAGGCGAAACATGGCATGCTTACCTTGCGAACGATCAATATTATTTGAAGCGGACGAAGTGGTTCAAGATGAGTGCCAGACATTCTGGTGGGCTCTGTCCGCAAACAGAAGAGGGCATTACCGAACTTTTCTGGACAGATAACCGTAATCTGGATGATTTCATGGTCAGAACATACCGTTCGCTAAGCGAGACACTATGGCCGGTGATCCATTCCTACATTTCGGGCTTCAATCCAGAAACCTGACCGAAAAGTAAGTCTTTGACGTATCTTTGACCAGTAAACACTTGACTGATGAAGAAAATTGCAGTCTTTCCCGGCTCTTTCGATCCGGTTACCCTTGGGCATTACAACCTCGTCATACGTTCGCTTCCACTATTCGATGAGTTGGTGGTGGCTATAGGTAAAAATGCACACAAGCAGTATTTTTTTCCGCTCGAAATGCGAATTGGCTGGCTGAAACAGGTTTTTGCCCCTTTCCCTCAGGTGAACATCGATACATATGAAGGTTTGACGGTTGATTATTGTAAAAAACTTGGTGCGGGCTATATCCTGAGGGGCTTAAGAACTTCGGCAGATTTTGAGTTCGAAAGAGGCATCGGTCAGGTGAATCGTATGTTGGACGATGATATCGAAACGATATTTATCCTTACTTCTCCTGAGCTTACGCCGGTTACATCCAGCATCATCCGTGATGTGTACAGAAGTGGTGGCGACGTGAGTCGATTTTTACCCCCTGGTCTGAACTTACAATTTAGGTAAGCTGATTCCGTTATGCTAATAAAATCATATGACGCGCCTATTTTTCTGGCTGCTGATGATGTCATGCCTTGGCTCACGGGCGTCAGAGGTAAAGATTAACGGGGTTTCGGCGCTTCCGGGCTATCCTGTCAGGGTGCTTGTGCATGACGATCTGCTATCCAGCTGGAAGGTTGAACTGGCTTCTGCATCAAGCGATTTTAAAGGAAGCTTTGCTTTGCATTTTTCGCTAAAGCATCCGGCCTGGGTTACTCTTGCAGCAGCGCAATACAAAACAGAGCTGTTTGTCGTTCCCGGCGGGAAATATTCTTTGAAGCTCGAATTAAAAAAGGGCGAAAATTTCTCTTTTTACGATCCCCAGCCATTGACCATCAAGACTATAAGCGCTGAAGATAATGGACTCAGCGAAGCGGTGGAGGCTGTCAATGTGGTTTACAATGCCTTTGTGGTTGAGCATTTCAATGCTCTGTACCGTATTCAGCAATCAAAACTCATCGATACACTCAGGGCTGTTATGGATAAACTGGCGCCGAAGATTAAAAGCCAGTTTTTTGCTGACTTTGTTTTTTATAAGGTAGCTACACTCGAGCCAGTGGTTCGCAATCTTGTCCCCACTCAGGTGTATGAACGGTTTTTTAGAGGTCGGCCTATACTGACCCATCAGCCAGAGTATGTTTCCCTGTTGCGAGAGACTTTTAAAAATCATTTATTGAACAGCAGGTTTTGGACGCAACAGGAATATCTTGAAGCAGTTACTAAAGGCTGGAATTCGTTCGAGGCATTGCTCATGCGCGATAATATCATGGCAGAGGATAAGGCTTTTCGCGAAGTGGTTGCATTGCTTCATTTTGCCGCGAATTATAACCATCCGCTGCACAGGCAGGATGCCTTGCAAGGTCTGCTGGCTGGACTGGCTGCATCAACAAAAATTCCCGAGCACAAACGCATTGCTGACAACATTACCCGTATGGCGGTCTGGCTGTTGCCGGGCACCTCAGTCCCTGAATTTTCGCTTCGCGACGAAACAGGAAAAGTGATTGCGTTTGATGGACAATCCAGGGCCATGCTTCTGATTTTTGTTGGACCCGAATGCAGCTATTGCGACTTTGAGTTACAGCAGCTCAGGGAGATTCATGCCAGAATAGCCCACCAATTCTCGTTTATCACTGTCAGCCTGCCGGAAAGCCAACAGCATTATCGCAATATACACAGGCGCAATAAGCTGGATTGGCCTGTTTATAGTCTCGGACATAATTATCAACTGCTTGATATGTTGGATGTCAGGGTTTTCCCTCATCTGGCTGTAACTCTTCCGGGGCTGAGAGCGGGAATGATTCCTGCTCCGCCAACCGACCAGCGCCTCGAGGCTCATCTTACCAGAATTGCAAGGCAGTTTGAAAAGCCTTAACGTACCAAACAGTCTGACCACATTAAATTGAGCTATCTTTGTGCCTCGAAAACAGCACAGTGAAATACCGGCTTTGGCCCGGTTTTTGTCAAAGTCGTCCAAATACATTGTAAACACTAAAATCATGCTTGACTTCATTAAGAAACTGTTTGGTGACAAGGCCACACGCGATTTTAAATCCATTCAACCACTGCTCCAGAAAACCATTGCCGCATACGCCCGGATGAGCCAGCTCTCAAATGATCAGCTAAGGGCTAAAACACAGGAATTTAAAGAGCTCATACGTCAACATATAGCCGACGAAACCGCTCGGATTGCAGCGCTTCGTGAACAACTCGAGGCTGATCCTGACATGGATAATGCGGAGAAGGAAAAGATTTACAATCAGATCGATAAGCTTGAAAAGGAGCAGTACGATAAAACAGAGGATATCCTCAATGAGATTCTGCCGGAAGCATTTTCAGTAATTAAGGCTGTTTCGGCCCGGTTTAAGGATAACCAATGGGTGGAGGCTACAGCCACCGATTTTGACCGTGATCTGGCGGCCCGTAGCGAAAGTGTTTTAATTGAAGGCAACAAGGTGCGTTACCGCAACCAGTGGATGGCCGGAGGCAATATGATCACCTGGGATATGGTTCACTATGATGTGCAGTTTATTGGTGGAATTGTTCTGCACCAGGGAAAGATAGCTGAGATGGCCACCGGTGAGGGAAAGACGCTGGTAGCAACCCTGCCCGTTTATCTGAATGCCCTTGCCGGCAAAGGTGTTCATATTGTTACAGTGAACGACTACCTTGCCAAGCGCGACTCGGAGTGGATGGGCACCATCTATCAGTTTCTCGGACTCACCGTGGACTGCATCGACAAGCACGAGCCCAACTCGGCCGCACGTCGTAGTGCCTATCTTGCCGACATCACTTATGGAACCAACAGTGAGTTTGGCTTCGACTATCTGCGCGATAATATGACCGGAAATCCTGACGAACTGGTTCAGCGCAAACACCACTATGCCATTGTTGACGAGGTGGACTCGGTGCTCATCGACGATGCACGCACTCCGCTCATCATCAGTGGCCCTACCCCAAAAGGCGACTACCAGGAGTTCGATGTCCTGAAACCCGATGTTGTTAAACTATATAACGCTCAGAGGAATCTGGTCAGTTCGATTCTGGCCGAAGCCAAAAAGCTTTTGCAAGGCAACGCAACAGATGAGGCTATCAAAAAGGGTGGCGAATTGCTGCTCAGAGCACACCGGGGTTTGCCAAAGAATCATGCCCTTATTCGCTTCCTGAGTGAGGAAGGCATGAGAAGTCTGCTGCTCAAGACCGAGAATTTCTACATGCAGGAGCAGATGAAAAACATGCATATTATCGATGATGAACTCTATTTTGTTATTGATGAAAAGAATAACTCAGTAGAACTCACCGATAAAGGGATCGACCTGCTTACACAATCGTATAACGATCCTGAGTTCTTCATTCTTCCTGATGTGGGTGCCGGGATAGCAGAGCTCGAAAAGAGCGGTTTAGCCGAGAAGGAACTTATGGCGCAAAAGCAGGATCTTATCCGCAATTTCGGAATAAAATCCGAACGCCTGCATACTGTTCATCAGTTACTGAAAGCCTATACCCTTTTTGAAAAGGATGTTGAATATGTGATCGTTGATAATAAGATAAAGATCGTTGATGAACAGACGGGCCGCATTATGGAGGGCAGGCGCTATTCCGACGGCCTTCATCAGGCCATAGAAGCCAAGGAAAATGTCAAGGTAGAAGCTGCAACTCAAACCTATGCTACTATAACACTACAGAACTATTTCAGAATGTATGGCAAGCTTGCAGGTATGACCGGAACAGCCGAGACCGAAGCAGGCGAGCTTTGGAACATTTACAAACTTGATGTCGTGGTTATCCCGACCAATAAACCGGTCATCCGGAAGGACCGTGAGGATTTAGTTTATAAGACCAAAAAGGAAAAATACAATGCTGTGATTGACGAGATTGAATCGCTGGTTCAGGCCGGGCGACCGGTGCTCGTGGGCACAACCTCGGTGGAAACTTCCGAATTGCTCAGTCGTATGTTGCAGCGCCGTGGTCTTCAGCATAATGTGCTCAACGCCAAGCAACATCAGCGAGAAGCACATATTGTTAAAGAAGCAGGACAGGCCGGCGTTGTTACTATTGCTACCAATATGGCCGGGCGCGGAACCGACATCAAGCTCGGTGCCGGCGTGAAGGAAGCAGGTGGTTTGGCCATCATTGGTACAGAAAGGCACGAGTCGCGACGTGTTGACAGGCAGCTTCGCGGGCGATCGGGACGACAGGGCGACCCGGGTAGTTCGCAGTTTTTTGTTTCGCTCGAAGACGACCTCATGCGTATGTTTGGTTCCGACCGCATTGCCGGGCTCATGGACCGCCTTGGCCTCAAAGAAGGAGAGGTGATACAGCACTCCATGATTACCAAGTCGATCGAACGCGCGCAGAAAAAGGTAGAGGAGAACAACTTTGGTGTTCGTAAACGATTGCTCGAATACGACGACGTCATGAATGCCCAGCGCGAAGTCATCTATAAAAAACGCAGGCATGCCCTGTTCGGAGAACGTCTTTCGCTGGATATCGCCAATATGCTCTTCGATCTGGGCGAGCATATCATTACCGAACATCAGGAAAGCCGCGATTATGAAGGATTGCGGGTAAGTGTGCTCAATCACCTCGGGGTCGAACCGCCCTTCAGCAAAGAGGAGTTTTTTGCCGAACCGGCCGACAAACTTGCAGAAGAGCTGTTCGAAAGGGCAAGTGAGGGCTATAAAGAAAAAACAAGACGTATTGGCGAAAAGACCATGCCTGTCATACGTGATGTTTTTGAGCACCAGAAACAGTTCGAAAATATTGCGATACCCATTACTGATGGGAAAAAGGGTATGCAGGTGATCGTAAACCTGAGAAGGGCAGTGGATAACGGAGCCCGTGAAGTGACGCTCGCCATCGAAAAGAGCATCACGCTAGCCCTCATTGACGACTCCTGGAAGGAACACCTGCGGGAACTCGACGACCTGAAACAATCGGTGCAGAACGCAACGTATGAACAAAAGGACCCGCTGTTGATCTATAAGTTCGAATCGTTCCAGCTGTTCAAAAACATGGTAAACCGAATCAATCGCGATGTCATTTCCTTCCTGATGAAAGCCGATATTCCGGTGCAGGATTCTTCAGGCGTACGCGAGGCTCAGCGCTCGCGAGGTATTGACCGCAGCAGAATGCAGGAGCAACGCACTGACTTATTGTCGCAGGCACACAGCAATACCCAGCGACAGGAAGTTACTCAGCCCATTATTGCCGAAAAGAAAGTGGGCCGAAACGACCCATGCCCCTGCGGAAGCGGAAAGAAATATAAAAATTGTCACGGAAAAGTCATGGTTTGATTTGTTTGAAGCTTAACTTTGTATGAAACAATAGCTTGTATTTGAAAGCACCGATGATATTCAAGACAGCAGCACTTGCCCTTTTTCTGGGCTTGATTGTGTTGTCGTGCCGGAGAAGCACATCCAATCCCGGCGACAGGCCGGTGCTATCCTACAGCCAGCCCATCGTTAATCCACCGGATGATTTCCTTGTCCTTTTTAATATTACCAGTGCCGGCGAACGATCGGTCGAAATAACCTTCAACCAGGATGCGGTTTGGAAGGTGGAAAAACTAGGCAATCCAAGGTTTGAGCTTTTACTTAACAACGGAATCATCAATAGAAATATCAGCTCCGTTGATACCCTCGGTCTGGCCGGCGGCAAAAAGTACAGACTTGTTGTTTTTTCGGCCTACTATACTGAATTCATCAATTTTTTTGTTGGTTTCCGAAAAACAGATATACTTTACGAAACCTATCCGGATAAGTTCTGATGCCATAGCATCAGCAATTGAAATCTCAGCTGTATTTTTCTTTCACTCAAATGATTATCATAAACGTACTGACGGTGGTTTTGATATTTTTGCCTTTGAGAATAATGCGCTTTGATGCAATACCAGTCAGAAAAGTCTGCTGAAAAAATTTTCCTGAAGCCATTTTCGGCATTGGTAGTGCTGATGCTTTTCGCCGACCTTATCCGGGCTTCAGCTGAGGGTAGTCCAGAAACAAAGCGACCCACCCATATGCTTGTGCTCAGCGGGGGAGGCGCCAAAGGTTTTGCACATGTTGGAGTGCTGAAAGTGCTTGAAGAGGCAGGTCTTCACTTCGATTATGTTGGCGCAACCTCAATGGGAAGCATCATCGGAAGTCTGTATACTCTGAGATATCATCCCGATACCATCGCTGCAATCATTAGAGCTCAGGATTCGGATGCCACCATGAACGACCGCATTCCGCGAGCTTACATACCCATTGAAGAAAAGCAGAATGCTGATCGTTTTGTTATTACATTTCCCATAATAGAGCGAAAGGTCAAAGTGAAAGAAGGCCTTGTTGCAGGCCAGATGGTCGATTTGCTGCTTGCAAAGTATCTTAGTAAGGCAAATGAGATTAACGATTTTAGCAGATTACCTGTTCCTTTTCTGTGCATTGCCACCAACCTCGAGGCTGGCACAGGAGTAGTGCTCAGGGATGGCATTTTGCACAGAGCAATCAGGGCCACCATGTCGATACCCAGTTTCTTCAACCCGGTAACACTGAATGGGAAACTGCTTGTGGATGGCGGTGTCATCAATAATTTTCCTGTTGAAGAAGTGCGTAAAGCTGGTGCTGAGTATATCATAGGCGTTGACGTTCAGACAGGACTTCATCCTGCTGAGCGGCTCAACTCGATGTTTACCATTTTTGATCAGGTAACAAGCTTTTACAGACAAAGCGCCAACGACAGGGCGGTTGCATTGACCGATATCTACATTAAGCCCGATCTCAGTGATTTTGACATGATGAGCTTTAACGATAATGAAGCCATCATGAAGCGGGGCGAAGAGGCTGCCAGGCGTTTGCTGCCTCAGCTTAAGCTGCTTGCAGATTCGCTCAACAAACTTGAACCCAGACCAAATCCAGAGCTTAATGGTAAACCTGTTGACAGTGTTTTTGTGACTTTTTTGCAATACAATGGACTAAAAAGGGTGTCCAACGAGTTTTTGGACGGAATACTGAAGGTTATACCCCGATCCTGGGTCAACCTTGATGTGTTGACCGAGAACATGAAGCGTGCTTATGGCAGCGGCTTTTTTGAACACATCGGATATCATTTTCTGCCCTCGGAGAAAGGCTCCGGACTGGTAATCAATCTCAAGGAGGCGGGCTCTGGATTTGTTGGTGCAGGAATTCATTATGACAATGATTATAAGGCTGCCCTGCTGCTCAATGCCACATTCAAAAATGTTTGGATCAAAGGCTCTAAGCTATTTATCGACCTCAATCTGGGCGAAAACCCCAGGCTTCAGGGCCTTTATCTGGTGGATCGTGGAGCAAAAACAGGCTTTGGTATCAGGGGCAATATTTATAACCAGAAGCTTAATCAGTATATGCAGCGCGATATCTTCGATATCTACCTGGTTAACCAAAGCAGCCTCGAAGGTTTCGCGCAATGGACATTCTCCAACACTTTCCGGTTGCGTGCCGGTACGATGTTCGAAAAGATACGCATACGCACGAGCTTTACCGATGTAGGCATCTATGGGTATCACGACTATATGATCAACTTTATCGACTGGTCGCAGGATTCTTATGACAAAAACCAGTTTGCAACCTCAGGCACCTAGATGAATGTGAACTTCCGGCATATCCAGCGACTTACCGCTATTCCCGGCTCGGTTGTAACACCCGATGCTATTGTGCTTACTACCAGATACAACAGGAATGTGCCCGTTAATGTCGATCATACCTTCAAGTACGGACTGGTTGGGGGATTTACCTTTAAAGGACATAAACCGCCTCCGCATCAAAGATTTAATCTTGGCGGTCAATCGCATCAAAGTACTTTCGGTGCTTTTATTCCTTTTACCGGATTACGGTTCATCGAAAACACCAGACTATACACGTTCAATCTAAACCTGCAATGGCAATACCGCTTTGCGCCAAAGTTTTATGCTATTCCCCGTTTTGATTCGGGTTTTATTACCGAAACCATTGAGGAGTTTACTCAGGGACCTTCAATTATTGTAGGCTATGGTATGACACTTGGCTGGGAATGTGTGATTGGTCCGTTCGAGCTGAGCCTGATGGGAAGCAACAACGGAGCAGGTGCTATTGGGTTCGTTAACATCGGATATTAGTTATGAAAGTAAATAAATAATATTACGCGTTGTGCGGTTAGATTTATAAAGACAAGGCATATTTTAGATGGTTCAAAGGTTTGTTGTTTTGTAAGTTGAAATATTGAAGCAAGGTAACTCCGGCAATCTTTGTTGAATAATCCGGACTAAAGTATGCCACGATTCCGGAGCAAAGTAGGCCACCTATTCCGGACTAAAGTAGGCCACCCATTCCGGAGCAAAGTAGGCCACTTTTGGCACTAATTTGACAGCTTTTATAGGGTCAGGGAAATTGACATTAACAATTTAAAACTGACATTCCGGCAGAAAGTAGGCCACTTTAAAGTGATTAAGAAGAGTTAGGTTTGGAGAAAAATACACCTCCAAAAATGGCGAACAAAACAATCCCTAGGAAGTACTCCCCTCTTTCAGACCACGGATTAACAAAAATAAGTTTTTTTTAAA
>CAYWLJ010000017.1:0-37955 GCA_964459375.1 uncultured Lentimicrobiaceae bacterium
AAAAGAATTCCTTTACACACTTTTTGGGATACTACCTAATTATTAGCAGAACGTTATATAAATATATCAGATGGCACTCTTGTTCAGGCTGAAGCCGGCCCTGTCAACATCGCGATGTTAAATGAACCTTAGATACGGCTTTTCGTATATTTGTCCATTCATGAACCCCATACCCGCAATATGCAAAGGGCAGGAAATTTGGTAATTGCGCATCTGTTTTTGCTCATTTTGATGATTGTTGTGGTACCGGCGCATGCTCAACAGAAAGGGAATTTATACACTCATTCAGAAAATCAGACACAATCGACCGATACAACTCGTCTGGCCAAGCTTTTCAGGAGTCTTGAAGAAGTGACAGACCTTGAATCAGGCACAGGGTCAAATGCGTGGAAAAATACACTCAGGAAAGCGTTAATTAATGAAGCCTCAAGCCCCGAAGCTCTGGAATACATCACGAACCGTGCCAGCAGCCTCGGCGTCAAGTACCGTAATAAATTCCAGATGACTGAGGCGCTTTTCTGGCATCAACTGGAATTTGATGCAGCCAGCAAGGGCGAGCTCAGAAGCCAAATGATAAGATCGCTCAATAATCTGGGCCTTATATTCCGCAGGACCGACAAATACGAGGCTGCCATTGAAGCTTACCAGCAAGCCATCGTGCTGGCCGAATCAAGCAACGAAACACAGGGAATTGTCTTTGCACTCAATGGACTAGGCAACATATACCTTGAGTTGGGTAACCTTGACGAAGCCATGAGTAACTTCAGGGAATGCCTTCGCCAGGAAAAGGCTGCAAGTAATCTGACGGGTATTGCCATCAACTTAAACAACATTGGCCACGTTTACAGGGAATGGAATGACTTGGAGCGGGCAATGGAGTATTTCATGCTTTCGCTCGAGGTAAATCAGGAAATCCCTTCGCAGCGTGGCATTGCCATCAGTTACAACGACATCGGCGAAGTGTATCGCATAAAGGGCGACAACCAAAAGGCGCTAAGCTATTTCGAGCTAAGCCTGGATCTGAACAAGCTTATAGGCGATCTTTATTATTTGGGCATCAACCACTTAAAGATGTCAGAAATTTTTTTTGAGCGAGGTGATTTCAATGCACTTAAGGAGCACCTTGACGAAGCCATCAGGTTGTCGAAACTGACCAACAACCGCTCAAACCTGATGAAATGTTACCGAATGAAATATGAAACAGAATTCAACAAGGGAAATATCAATTCGGCCATTTCTTATCTTCAAAAAGCCTGGACACTGAACGACAGTATCCTGAATGAAAACATGCAGCGTAAATTGCTGCAAATGCAAGCCACCTTCAACCGCGAACGATCCAATAGCCATATTGCACTGCTTAAAAAAGAGAAAATGCTTGCAGAGCTTCGGTTTAAACGGCAAAGGGACTATACACTTGTTGTAGTGGCAGGGCTGTTTGTTATGCTTATCGTACTTGGATTGCTGGCTTACCTCCTTATCAGTAAAAACAAGGCTGTCATAGCTCTGAAGCTTAAAAACCGTGAGGTTGAACAGGCGCGTCTGCAACTGGCCGAATACAACGAGCAACTGCTGAATGCAAAACAGGAGGCCGAGCTTAACAATAAACTTAAGAGTCAGTTTCTGGCTAATATGAGCCACGAAATCCGCACACCCCTTAATTCGGTTATTGGTTTTGCTGATTTGCTTTCCGAAAAAATCACCGATCCAGTAAAACTCTCTTATCTTGAAAACATACGTTCGAGCGGACGAAGCCTGCTGATGCTCATAGAAGATATTTTAGACCTCTCGAAAATTGAAGCAGGAAAGCTAAAACCCGATCCTCATTCAATGAGCCTCAGCAATCTGTTTCTCGAATTAAAAAGATTATTCGAGTTACAGGCGTTTCAGAAAAATATCGTCCTCAGGTTTGATGCTTCGCCCGACTTTCCGGAAATTGTCCTAATGCATGAAGGGAGTCTCAGACAGATTATGGTGAATCTTATGGGGAATGCCCTAAAATTCACCGACATTGGACGTATTGCGGTTGAAGCCTCGGTTTTAAGAAAACACAACGATATTTACGATCTTAAATTAATTGTCAGCGATACCGGACGAGGCATCGCACCCGAAGATCTGAACCATATTTTTGATGCCTTTTATCAGACGCAGGCTGCCTCCGGAATTCAGAAAGGGAGTGGCCTTGGCCTTACAATCACCCGAAGACTTGTCGAACTGATGAACGGTACCATCAAGGCGGACAGTATGCAAGGTGCCGGCACAACTTTCGAGATTGTTTTCCGCGAAGTAAAAACCGTTGCCCTACGCACAGCTTTCCGGCTAGCAAGCGCCGGGCGGCAGTCGTCTCCAGTTGCTTTGCTGAGCAACGATAATATTTTCAGGGCAAGTCTGGATGCCATGCTGGTAGAATTGGGCGTAATGTGCGACCTCTTCGAAGACCCTTCGGAACTACAGAAGCACATGCGCGATCCGGCATGCCGTGTTGTGATCTGGGATTCAAGAATGATTGCAGAAGCCGGAGGTCCTTATGCATTTGAAAAGGATGCAGATTGCACCCATATCCTGATAACAAACGAAAGATTTACTTTTAATTTGACAAACAATTATCACAAAATCATAAACATACCGGAAGGATTGCCTGATTTGAAAATCGAGATAAAGCAAGTGCTTTTTGGTAATTATACGATCGCTGCAAATCCTTCCGATTTCTCGCTGGTGCTGGATAACAAAAGCCCTGATGAAACTGTATTGTTAGCAGCCTTTAAAAAGGCCCTTGAAACACAAATGATTCAGGATGCATTGGATTTCGCAAAACTACTCACTGCATTTGGCGAAAATTTCGGAGAAACCCAGTTAAGCAAACTTGGCCGCGATCTGGAACAAACAGCAATGGCAGTTGATATTGAAATGATGAACACACTGTTAAAAGAGTTTGGGAGAAGGCTAAAACATAACGACAACGCCAGTTAATCTAAATGTTGAGAATGGAAAATTATAAACCACGCATACTTATCGTTGATGATAACACCAGAAATATTCAGGTCGTCGGTAACATTCTTATTCAGGACGACATCGATATTGCCTACGCCACGAATGGACAAAGAGCGCTAGAGCTTGCTGCTGCCAAGCCCTTCGACCTTGTACTACTCGATATCATGATGCCCGGTATGGATGGTTATGCAGTGTGCCAGCAGTTGCGCAGCGATCCCAGGAATACTGAAACGCCGGTTATTTTTCTCACTGCACGCAATGATCCATCAAGCATATTGCTGGGATTCAGCGCCGGTGCCAACGATTATGTAACAAAACCATTCAACAGTGCCGAGCTCAGAGCAAGGGTACAGACACATCTTGAACTTTTCAAAAAGAAATCAGAGCTGCGCAGCCTCAACCAGAATTTGGAAAAACTTGTGATCGACCGGACAAGCAAGCTGGAAGCAGCAATGCGCCAGCTAAGCATGCTCGAAAAATCGAAAAGCGAGTTTCTTTCCATCATCAGCCATGAGCTCCGCGGCCCACTTAGTGGCATTATTGGTCTGACACAATTGCTTAAAGCTGGTGTTAGCGACAGCGAGCATGCCCAACAGCTCGAAATGCTCAGCTCCATTGCCCAGCGCCTTGCCCGTTTTGCGGAGATGGCAATGGTGATCACCAGCCTCAGAGCAAATAACGGAAAAATGGAAACGATGCCATCACTGGCCAATATTCCCATCGAAATGGCCGCTAACGAAATAAAAAGCCTGCTTGCAGAAAAACAAATCAACCTCACTTTGCAAATTCCCGAAAAGGTACCCTTGATTCAGATGGACTCAGAAATGGTGCGCCGGTGCCTGGTCATCCTGATCGAAAACGCTGCCGTAAATTTGCCTGCAGGCTCCGAAATCGTCCTCACGCTCGAAGCCAATGAGAACGAAACACACATCAGCGTTATAACAAGAAATCAACCCATACCCGACGAATTGCTCCATGCAATCAATGATTATCTGTTAACCGGCCAGATCATTACCAGCGAGAGCAGAGGACTGTCACTCGCAGCTGTAAAGCTTATGATTGATGCTCACGGCGGACAATTGCTCGTGAGAAATCTGGATAACAACGGTTGCGTCACCCTCCAATTCAATGCAAACATTTTTAACACTTAACAATACCAAACCATGGAAAAAAGCTTCATCGCCCCGGATTATTACAATGTAGATGACCTGCTCAGCGACGAGCACAAAATCGTCCGTCAGGCCGTTCGCGACTGGGTTGACCGCTCTGTAAAACCTTTTATTGAAGACAATTACGAAAAGGCCGTTTTTCCCCGGCATCTATTAAAAGAACTGGGCGAGATAGGCGCTTTCGGGCCATTTATCCCCATTGAGTATGGCGGGGCAGGCATGGATTACATAGCCTATGGGCTGATTATGCAGGAACTGGAAAGGGGTGATTCCGGGGTGCGTTCAATGGCCTCGGTTCAGACCTCATTAGTTATGTATCCTATCTGGTCGTACGGAACCGAAGAACAGCGCCGGAAATTTCTTCCCAGACTGGCAACTGGTGAATTAGTAGGCTGTTTCGGTCTCACCGAACCCAATCACGGCTCCGACCCGGGAAGCATGCTCACCCGATTGAGCGACAAAGGTGATCACTACCTTCTGAATGGTGCCAAAATGTGGATTACCAACAGCTCGATTGCCGATGTGGCCGTTGTCTGGGCAAAAGACGATGAAGGCATTGTGCGCGGACTGATTGTAGAGAAAGGCATGGAAGGTTTCAGCGCACCTGAAACCCATGGCAAGTGGTCGCTACGCGCTTCGGTAACCGGTGAGCTGGTTTTCGATAACGTGCGCGTTCCGAAGGAAAACCTGCTGCCGGGTGTTAAAGGACTTCGCGGCCCCCTCAGCTGCCTGAGCTCAGCGCGCTATGGTATTGCCTGGGGTGTGATTGGGGCTGCAATGGATTGCTACGATACCGCACTGAAATACAGCCTCGAACGTCAACAGTTTGGCAAACCTATTGCCGGGTTTCAGTTGCAGCAGAAAAAACTTGCCGAAGCCATCACCGAAATCACCAAAGCCCAGCTGCTCGCATGGAGATTAGGGACACTACGCAACGAGGGCCGATCGACACCGGCTCAGGTATCCATGGCCAAACGCAACAATGTAGCCATGGCCCTCGATATTGCCCGCGAAATGCGTCAGGTGCTCGGTGCCATGGGCATCACCAACGACTTCCCGATGATGCGTCATATGATGAACCTCGAATCGGTTATAACCTACGAAGGCACGCACGATGTGCACCTTCTGATCACCGGACAGGACATCACCGGCATTCAGGCATATAAATAAAAACCATTTATTAAGTGAACACGTTTTGAATCATGAACTTCAAAACGTGTTCCTTACCATTTTATAATATTATGAACGACCCCACTAGCCCTTTCCTGAACTCAAAACTGCGGAGCCGGGCCGAAATGCTCTATCTGATTCTCGGCGCACTATTTATCACCGCACTGGTTACTAGCAACCTGATCTTTCAGAAGTTCTTTTTCTGGAATCCATTTGGATTGTTCAGGTTCGAACTCAGCGTGGGCATCATCGCCTATCCGGTAACTTTTCTGGTTACTGATGTTGTTTCAGAGGTTTACGGTAAACGCAGAGCCAACTACCTGGTAATCGCCGGAATATTCGCCTCTGCTTTTGCATTGATGATTGTCATCATTTCGACCATCGCTCCCGCCACCGAATGGTCGCCGCTGAGCGATGCCGAGTTCAAAAAATCTTTTGGTTTTACCTTTCTGGCTGTTGCTTCTTCGCTTGCCGCTTATCTGACAGCGCAATTTATTGATGTTCAGGTGTTCCACTTCTGGAAAAATGTTACCAAAGGAAAACACCTCTGGCTGCGCAACAACCTGAGCACTTTTACGAGCCAGTTTGTTGATACCTTCACCGTGCTGTTTCTGTTGGGCTCCTTCCATGTGATTGAATGGCACTTGTTTCCAACACTGCTTGGTAGCGGCTTCCTTTTCAAAGCCATCATAGCCCTGTTCGATACGCCTTTCGCCTACCTTGGCGTATATGGGTTGCGCAGATTTTTCGGGCTTAAGGGACATGGGGCTGAGTTGAATCTGGATGAGTAATTTTTCGGTTGTCCTAAATTTGCACTCTCAAATTAGCCAGGATGAAGTTGTTTTTTCGTCGCTATGGCGTCAACGGTGCACAACCACTAATCATATTGCATGGGCTATATGGTCTTTCGGACAATTGGGTAAGCTTTGGCAGACGCATCGCCGAGGAAGGCTTTGAGGTGCTGATTCCCGACCAGCGCAACCACGGTAACTCGCCTCACAGCGAAACATTTAATTATCTTGCCCTGACAGATGATCTTGATGAGTTTGTCACCGAAATGGGCTTTGAACAGCCTGCCCTTTTGGGCCACAGCATGGGAGGTAAGGTGGCCATGCGTTATGCTGTGGAAAGGCCCGAAAAAGTGAAAAAGCTGCTCGTGGCCGACATCAGCCCGCGCTCTTATGGCAGCAGGCCTCAGCATGTGGCCATCATTGAAGCCATGCAGGCGGTCGACTTTAGTCAGACAAAAAGTCGCTCGGAGGTAGAGGCCATATTGGACGAACGCATCAATGACCTCCGGATCAGGCAGTTTATCATGAAAAACCTGCACTGGCGCGACAAAGACCAGCTTGAATGGAAGATGAACCTTTCAGGAATCCGCAACAACCTGCATCAGATGTTTGATACGGTGGAAACTGAACTGGAATTTCTCAAGCCAGCCTTATTCATACGCGGGGGCAATTCCGACTATATTCTTCCCTCGGACTATCCGTTGATCAGAAAAAATTTTCCCTTTGCCGAAATCATAACCATCGAGGGGGCCTCGCACTGGGTACATGCCGAAGCTCCAGAACAGTTCTACCTGCTGGCTTCAGGCTTCCTGACCGGCAGACCGGACTGGTACACCGAAACTGAAGCCATGTAGTTGCGCAAGCAGTGCATTGCTGGTCAGGCAAATAGCATTCCGGCATTCCCACATTTATTTCAATTTCACACGAGTTATACCGTGACCACCGGTTTCGAGTGTAGCATCCTCGAACGAAGCTACACTTTTAGTTTTGCTGAGCAACTCACGGATTACCCTACGTAAGATACCATTGCCTTTGCCGTGGAGCACACTCACATCCTTAATGCTGAGCAACATGGCTTCGTCAAGATATTTTTCCACCATTTCGATGGCTTCGTCAGCACGCTTGCCACGCACATCAATGGTCAGGCTGAAAGCAGCCGCCTTCTCGTTGATGTCGGCAGCAATGCCTGATGTGCTTCGTGATCGGCGTGGTTGAGCCGCTTTGCGGGCCTCACGGCGTGATAGTGGTATGAGCTTTTCGGGCGAGGTACGCAATTTGATTCCTCCAAAAGCTACAATAGCAGTATCCTGATCTATATGCAAAAGCTCGCCGGTCACCTCCATTTCTTCAATCCTTACCATGTCGCCCGCTTTCAGGTCGGCAAAGGCAGGTGTCTCGTCATCCTGAACCATACGCAAGGCTTCGGCCTTTTGTTCGGCTTCCTGTTCAAGCACCGGCTTAAGCGCTTGCAATTGTTCGCGTAGCTGCTTGGTTTTTTCCTTCTCGGCCTGGTTTTCGCGTATTTCCTTAATGGTTAGTTCAATCTGGCGGTTGGCTTTGTCAATCAACTGGCGTGCTTCACGGCCAGCCTCATTAATCATTGTTTTTTTTCGGTCCTCGAGTTGACGAAGCAAGCGTTTATACTTGGTAATCACCTCGTTAAGCATTTCGTCGGCCACCCTGAGTTCTCTTTCCTTTTGGGCCACAGCCAGTTTGTCGGCTTCGAGCTGCTGCAGTTGTTGCTCAAAATTAAGCTGCGAAACACCAGTAATGCTCGCCGCATGTTCGATCAGTTCGCCGGGCAGTCCGGTTTTAGCCGCAATTTCAAAGGCAAATGAGCTTCCAGGTTTTCCGGTCTGCAACACAAAAAGTGGCTGCATCCGCCTGGTATCGAAGAGCATGGCACCATTCATCATGCCTTGCTCGCGATCGGCAAGTAGCTTAAGATTAGCATAATGCGTTGTTACCAATCCGAAAGCCAGTTTGCGATTCAGGGCACTGAGCACTGCTTCGGCAATGGCACCTCCGGCTTGTGGCTCAGTTCCGGTGCCAAGCTCATCGATAAAAAAGAGGCTACGCTCGTTGGCATAATCGAGGAAAGATTTCATATGCCGTAAATGCGAGCTATAAGTGCTGAGGTCGTTTTCGAGCGACTGCTCATCCCCGATATCGATGAAAATCTCTTCAAAGATGCCACATTCAGAATCGTGGTGCATTGGAACAGCCAGACCGCATTGCAACATATACTGGAGCAGGGCAGCAGTTTTCAGACAAACCGATTTTCCGCCGGCATTAGGACCTGAAATAACCAGAATCCGATGTTCCTCGTTGAGTTCCAGATCAAGCGGAACGGCCACCCTGCCTTGTTGTTTGAGGCTGAGTTGGAGCAGCGGGTGTACAGCCTGTATCCAGCGTATGAGCGGACGGTCAGTCAATCGGGGAATCACAGCCCTTATACGCTGCATCTGCAGTGTTTTAGCATGGACGAGGTCTATTTCGCCCATGAAGTGCCACAGGAGGTGAATCATAGGCAACTCGGGCCTGAGCAATTGGGTGAAAGCAGCCAGTATGCGGTGAATCTCGCGCATTTCGGCATATTCCAGTTCCCGGATCTCGTTGTTGGTGTCGAATACCTCGGCAGGTTCGATGAACACTGTTTGCCCCGTGGAAGAGGCATCATGCACAAAACCTCGGAATTTGCGCTTGTCAGCAGCACGAACAGGAATGACCATACGTCCGTTGCGGATTGTCACTTCGGCATCGCTTTCGGTGTAGCCTGATTGTTTGGCTTCGATAAGCATCTGGCGGATCTTGCGCTCCATGGCGCCTCGTTTACGCCGGATATCGGCCCTGATTTCGGCAAGGGCAGGCGAAGCATGGTCGGGTATTTCGCCCCGGTCGTCCATCAAACGCACCAGCTCGGCGGCCACCTTCGGGTTGACGGAGAGCCCCATGGACAAACTGACCAATGCAGGAAAAGTGCCTGCACTTTCTGATTGCAGGAATCGAAGCGCATCCCTGGCTTGAAATAGCCCCAATCGCATCGCAAACATGGCCTCCTGCTCAATCACAGTACCCTCGGGACGAAGCCTGTGCAGCTCTGCACGCACATCAACATAGTCCTTCACTGCGAAAGGAATACCGGTTTGCATCAGTCGGTTGAGCTCAGCCACACGCTGAAGTTGCAAACGGATTTCGTCGAGCTTTGTCATGAAGCCAACCGCATCGGCAAGCTCACGACCCATCTGACTGATGCACAAGCTGTGCAGCATTCGCCTGATGGTCAGGAAACCAGATTTCTCTTCAAATGTTTCGGGATATATCACCTGATTAATTTAGGTTGCAAAGGTAAGCAGCCTGCAATAAATCCTGCCCTGCCAAATACAGGTAGGTAAATACGGCTATGAACCTTTCAGACTGATAATTTGAATTTCAGCTGAAAGCTTAACTTCGCTCCTTTAAGGCGAAACTATCTATGATTGTGCTTGAAATATGCGCCAACGGCATTGCCAACGCCCTGAGGGCACAAAAATATGGCGCTCATCGTGTCGAGCTTTGTGAAAACCTTGAGTCGGGCGGGCTGACGCCTTCCTACGGTACGCTCAGGCTGGCCGCCGAAACGCTGAGCGTGCCGGTGCATGTGCTCGTCCGTCCGCGGCGGGGCAACTATGTTTATGACAAAACCGAGATGCAGGTCATGCTCCACGAAATCAATCTGGTGAAGCAATTCAAATTTGATGGAATTGTTATTGGCACCCTCAGAGCAAATGGTGAGCTTGATGAAACTGCTATGCGAAAAATCATGGAAAAAGCAGAAGGTGTTTCGATTACTTTTCACCGCGCCATCGATGTATGCACCAAACCCGAACAGGCCATCGAGATGCTCATCAGCCTTGGAGTGAACCGCTTGCTGACCTCAGGAGGAGCGCCTGCATCAGAGCTGGGCCTGAACAACATCGCCCATTTGCAACGCCAGTTCGGAAACGACATCACCATCATGGCAGGGAGCGGAATCAATTCAACCAACGCCCTTCGCATCATCAAGGACACCGGCATCAACGAAATCCATATGTCAGTAAAATCAGTGGTACAAACCCAGTTGCATCGCTATATGACTCAGCCTGACCATGACACCGGCGAGTGGTGGCATCACGACTCAGACACAAAACAGATAGCCCTGGTGAGAAAACTGCTTGATGAGTTGAATGCATAGCAAGACCTATGAATCAATCACTTAGATTGAAAATCAGTTGTTTTTTCGTTTGGGTTCTTCTGCCCGGCATGATTCTGCTTTTTTCCTGCAGCACCGCTAACCAACCCATTGAAGTTTCACTCAACAAAGGCTGGAAACTTCATCTTGAGAACGGAAAATCCATTGAGGCTTCAGTGCCCGGACTGGTGCACACCGACCTGCTCAAAGCCAATTTAATTCCCGACCCCTTTTTTGGCTTCAACGAAGATTCCCTTCAATGGATAGGAAACAGGCAATGGCTTTACTCACTTGATTTTGAAGTAGATCGTTTGATGCTTCGGAAGCAGCGGCTGCAACTCATCTTCCTAGGGCTTGACACTTATGCACAAGTGTGGCTCAACGGACAGGAAGTGCTCAGGACAGATAATATGTTCAGGGAGTGGCAACTGGAAGTGAAAAACCAATTAAGACCCGGGAAAAATAAACTTGAGGTTCGCTTTAACCCACCCGATAGCATCAGCCAGACAAAAGCAGCTTCACACACAATCAGCTTGCCGGAACACAGGGCATACACCCGTAAAGCCCCATTTCAGGCTGGTTGGGACTGGGGCCCCGTTTATCACACCATGGGTATCTGGAAACCTGTGAAGCTGTTGGCATGGAATCATGCAAAGCTCAACAATGCAACTGTGCTTACACGTTGGGCCGACACCCTTCAGGCACAATTGGAGTTGATTGCCTCCTTCGAATCGACGAGCCAGGAACAAGGAATCCTCTTACTTAAAAAAAACGGAGCCACACTGCTACGCCAGCAAATTGAGCTCAACAATGGCAACAATCAGTTGAGGTTACCTTTCGTTTTGCAAAATCCGGTTTTGTGGTGGCCCAATGGTGCCGGCCCACAAAACCTCAGCCGATTCGAGCTGGAATTTACTGATTCATCGGGCCAGATACACCGCAAAGACATTATCACAGGCATCAGGACAACAGAGCTATTGCAAGAGCCCGACAGCATTGGTAAAGGATTTGCCTTTTGCGTAAACGGCAGAAAAATCTTCGCTCTTGGATCCAACTATATTCCTATAGATCATTTTGTTAACAGAATCTCGCGCATCAAAACCCGCCAATTGCTGAGCGATGCTGCCGAAGTTGGCATGAATATGATCAGGGTGTGGGGCGGTGGCCTCTATCCCGGAGAAGATTTTTACGAAATCTGCGACAGCCTTGGACTCATGGTATGGCAGGACTTCATGTTTGCCTGTACCATGTATCCGTGGGACAGTGGTTTTTTGGAAAACGTAAGGGCCGAGGCAGTGCATCAGGTGCAACGATTGCGCGGTCATCCATCGCTGGTGCTGTGGTGTGGCAACAACGAGGTTTCGGAGGGTTTTCACAACTGGGGCTGGCAAAAAAGCCTTAATTGGTCTCCGACCGACAGCGTGGCAGTCTGGCAGGGCTACCTTGCATTGTTTGAGGAGATATTGCCCGAGGTGGTATCTACTTTTGACCCATACACACCGTACTGGCCCAGCTCCCCATCTCTGGGCTGGGGACGGGCAGAGTCGCTCAAACGCGGAGATGTGCATTATTGGGGCGTGTGGTGGGGCGAAGAACCTTTTGAGGTTTATCGCCAAAAAGTAGGACGATTCCATTCGGAATATGGGTTTCAGGCCATGCCAGCAATCGAAAGCGCAAAACAGTTCTTGCCTGAAAACGAGCTATTTATTGGGTCATCTGGCTTTGAAGCACACCAGAAACACCCACATGGAACCCGATTGATCAGCGATTATATGAGCAGGGATTTTCCCGTGCCTTCTCTACCAGACGATTATATTTATATGAGTCAGCTAACGCAAGCCTACGGAATTGGCATGGCCATCGAAGCTCACCGCATCAACCAACCAATAACGATGGGTACTTTGTATTGGCAACTCAACGACAGCTGGCCTGTGACCAGCTGGTCATCCATTGATTATTACGGTAGATGGAAGGCCTTGCACTACAGGTTAAGGCAGCTTTTTAACCCAACAGCCCTCTTTTTCAAAAGCGATGGTGCTTCTTTTGACCTCTACGCTGTGCATAACGGACCAGTGGATTTGCAGGCAGAAATGGAGATGATAATAATGAGCACAAAGGGAATGCTCTTCGAAAAGCACCAGAAGGATGTTTGGCTTAAATCAGGTACTTCCACAAAATGTTTGGACATTAACATATACAGGCTAACTGAAAAGTATCCCCTTTCCGAGCTGGTTATCAAGGCAGTGCTAAAGCAAAAGGAACGCATTTTGGCCGAAAATACCCACTTCGTCGTAAGACCAAAGGAGCTTGACCTAATCAACACTCCGATACGGATTCAAAAACGAATCGAAGGCCAGACCATTCGGTTACAGCTGAAATCAGATGCGTTCCACTATGCAGTACAGCTAAGGTGTAATGATGGTTTCGGAAAATTTTCCGACAATTTTTTTCACCTGATACCTGGTGAAGAAAAGACCTTTTACTTTAATCCTTCGGGTTTGGTTCCTGCCGAAGCTCTGAGTTTCGGCAGCAGGTCGCTCAATCAGTTCAATAAATCAGAAGATAGGCCATGAAAACCTTGCTTTTGCTAATCGGAAAGACGGATGAAGCATGGCTACTCGACGGAATAGCGCACTATGAGCAGCGCATCCGAAAGTACTTTCCTTTTGCGCTCAAGGTAATACCCGACATCAGAAACCGGAAAACACTGAGCGAGGACGAACAGAAACGACAGGAGTCACAGCTTATACTTCAACAGCTGCAGGCGGGCGACGAATTGGTGCTGCTTGATGAGTCGGGCAGGCAGATGCGCTCGCGCGAGTTTGCGGCATTTATTGAAAAGATTCAGATGCAATCCACCAGGAGAATGGTGTTTGTGGTTGGAGGTCCTTATGGTTTTGCCCCTGAGATTACTCAGCGGGCAAATTATAAGTTGTCACTTTCACCGATGACTTTTCCGCACCAGCTTGTGCGGCTCATATTTCTTGAACAGCTCTACCGCGCCTGCACCATCATGCGCAACGAGCCTTATCATCACGATTAGTAGCCAGGGGAAGCTGCAACAATACTACTGTTTCACAATAAGCTTTGTCAACAACTGTCCATCAGTTTGCAAACGTATCATATAAGCTCCTCTTGACAATCCATTGACAGATAAGCAATTGCTATTCGAATCAGGAGTTAATTCAACGATAGTGTTTCCTTTTAAATCAAGTATCTCGGCCCTTAAAATTCGGGTTTTCATACCCTGAATACAAATGGTTTCGGTGAAAGGGTTGGGAAAAAGCTGAACCGTATTTGCATGCTCACTTGCTCCGGTCAAAATCATCGATACCTCGATAAGCAAGGGTGAGCCTTCATATACTGTGAAAGTACCTTCAACGGGAAAGTAATTGCTGCGCGAAACCGTATAGCTGTAATCGCCAAAAGGCAAGCCGGGAACTACGGCAACACCAAGATCGTTAGTTGTGACCGATGGCTGACCAACCACCTGAACCAGCGCGCCTTCGAGCACTCCAACAATTCCGGTAACCAAAAAAGAAACATCAAAAGTCATCAATTGCATGGTAACATTGACCGTCAGATTGTTTTCGACCACCTCCACCGTTCCGTAAAATGTAGTATAACCCGTTTTGGAAAATGAATAGCCGTAGGTGCCAGGCAAAACATTTTCAACCACATACACCCCGGGTGAAAAAGTGGTGCCATCAAAATCGAGCACCGCATCGGCAATGGGTTGTCCGTTCTGATCCATCACATTGAATTGAACTGTGTAGGTATTGGCCTCAATGTTAACGTAAACTGTATATTCTGCCAGATCTCCATGGGGCGTTAACACCTGAAAAACAACAGGCTCACTAAAATCATACATATCACCACCCAATGGCAAAGTAGTTGTACCAAACGGAATTCCAATCTGTGGAACAAGCTGAAGTGGCGATCCTGCTGGTAACGTTACCTCTATTGTCCTGTTATTCTGATCGATAAGTCCAAAATAATCGAGCCCAATGGCAGGATTGTCGGATCGCAGAAACGAAAAAGACTCTATTACAGGATGCAGTTCCATGAGTGGAAGGTAGGTGACCAGACCCAGCGATGCCTGATCGGGCTTGTGAAAAATATGCTGTTCTGCCTGCGTCGGGTCGTTGGTGCCCCAGTAGTTGCCGATGGCCTGAACAGGAAGTGCTGTATTGTTGAATAGGGCGTGGGTTTGACCATCGTTGCCGTTACCAAAAATTACATTGCCACCATGTGCCGCTGCTGTGCCAAACACGGGATTGGCCTGGCCCTGAATGGTTATCCCCCACAAATTTCCGGTGATCAGATTGCGGCGCACAACAGCGGTATTTCCCGAGCCGCTGGCCTGAAAATTGATTCCGCTGCCACCAGATGTCGGTAGACCTTGTATGCTGTTGTTAATGAAATAGTTATCCTCAATTATACCACTTATACTGTTGCCAATCTGAGCGTATCCATAGCGGTTGTTCACCACATAATTGTCGCGTATAAGCACTTTGGCAGAGCCGGACCCAAGCAAGTTGCTGATACCAATACCGCCGGCCATGGTGTAGAAGCCTTCAATGTAGTTGCCGATTATCCGAATTGTATCTGTAGCGCCAGGTCCGATGTTGATCTGTGGCCGGTTGCTGTTGTCGGTGGTATTGCGGATCATCACATTGCCAATGATCTGAGGCGAGCCGGTGATGTTCGCACCTGAGTTGATGGCCGAACGGGCATTTTCTTCGAAAAGACAGTAGCGGATTACCGGACTACAGCTGCTGTAGGAAATAGCTCCGGAAACATTTGACGATCCATTGCGCCTGAAAGTACAAAGTTCGAACAGGGCACCCGAACTAATCAGCTGGATTCCGCCGCCATAGCTCACAACTGAATTTCGGAAAACATTGCCTTGCGAATTATCGAACCTGAACCCCCTGAAGTTGGTCGATGCGGTGGTGGTGTCCTGCGCAGTCCAGATCACTTTCCCCTGAATTGGATCACTTTTGATGGTGCCACTCACCTCGATGCGGATATTCTGAGCCACACGGATAACCACAGGATTAGAAATCCAAAAGGTATCGGTTGCCGAGATGGTCAAGGTATTGTTAATAAAAAAGGTCTCGCCAATTTGCGTCACCACTCCACCCGATAAGGATACCAGATCGGACGGAGTGAGCACCAAATTGTTGCCCGGTGTGGCATATTGGCCAAAAGTACCGGAAAACCAGAAAACCAAAGTTGCAAGAAGCAATAACCTGCTTTTCATGGGAATATGATTTAACGTTATTCAGAAACCTGCTTCACATGATATGCAGCAGGCTTGACACATGCAAAAGTATACTAATTTGAAGCTGATGTTTGCCTTCAGGGTGTTGCAGGTTGAGTATTGACAGTTAAAGGGGTCAGCATGTAGCCTTCATACCAAATTAATATCTATCTTTGAATGTATCAATGCCAGACTTATGAAAATCACCTTTCTTGGTGCAGCAAAGCAAGTTACAGGCAGCAAGCACCTCATCGAAACCCGTCATGGAAAGCGCATTCTTCTCGATTGCGGAATGTACCAGGGCAAGGGCCTGGAAACCGATGCCATGAACCGCAATCCTGGTGTTGACCCAGCCAGCATTGACCATATTTTGCTGACTCACGCGCACATTGATCATTCCGGGTTGATTCCCTACTTCTATAAAAACGGTTTTCGTGGTTCGGTCATCTGCACCCATGCCACACGCGATTTATGCTCCATCATGTTGCCCGATAGCGCACATATTCAGGAACAGGATATTGTCTGGTTCAATAAGAAAAGAATGCGTCAGGATTTGCCACCTGTGCCACCAATCTATACCCAGAGCGATGCCCGCAACTGCCTTGAGTTGTTTATCGGGGTAGCCTACAACCGCAAGTTTTATATCGACAATAATATCAAAGTAAAATTCACCAACAGCGGACATATGCTGGGCAGCGGTGTGGTGACAATCGAACTTGATGAATTCGGCACCATGACCCGCATCGGCTATACAGGAGACATAGGCCGTCCGGGTAATTACCTGCTGCAGACTCCCAAACCCTTTCCACATTGTGATATCCTAATCACCGAAAGCACCTATGGCAACCGCCTGCACGAAGCCCGCGAAACATCCGAAAAGCAACTGCTCGAGGTGGTTGAGCACACCTGCATGGCAAAAAAAGGCAAGCTCATCATTCCCTCATTTGCCATTGGCCGTGCTCAGGATATCGTATTTTTGCTCAATAATTTCTACAACCAAGGATTGTTGCCAAAAATCCCGGTTTATGTGGACAGTCCATTAGCGGTGAATGCCACAGATATTTTCCGGATGCACCTTGGCGTAATGAATCATCTGGTGGCCGAAGTGCTTGAGAATGACACTGATCCTTTTGGTTTCAACACACTGAAGTATATCAACAATGTGGAGGAGTCGAAACGACTCAACAGCCTGAAAGAACCTGCCATCATCATCTCAGCCTCCGGGATGGCCGAAGCGGGCAGAATCAAGCATCATCTTGCCAACAACATCGAGAATCCGCAAAACAGCATTTTGTTTGTTGGCTACTGTGCCCCCTCCACCCTGGGCGCCAGAATACAGGAAAGACCAGATGAAATCTCCATCTTCGGCATTCCCCGCAACCTTAAGGCCGAGATATTCAGCATCGATGCCTTCAGCGGTCATGCCGACTATCAGGAAATGGCTGAATATCTGGAATGTCAGAATAAGGAAAAACTACAGAAAATCTTTCTGGTTCACGGGGAGGTCAATGCTGCAAACCATTATGCCGAATGGCTTCACAATCAATCCTTCCGCGAAGTGATCGTACCCGATCAGGGCGAAACTTTCGATCTGGATTGATAAGGTTAATCGCGGTTGAGCTGCTCGAACTCGCGGATAAGGTCTTCAGGACTCTTACCCAGATTGCGGATAGCTGCTTCCGCCTCGCCTGCAAATTCGTTATCAGGGTATCGTTCGATAAATTGACGATAAAAATGCCTTGCCGAGGATGTGTCCTCCATGCGCGTGTCGTAAACGAAAGCCTTCAGAAAGAGGCTCATCGCTGCCTTTTCATGTTCAGGATATCGGGCAATGAGCCGGTCGAGCAACCATATGGTGCGCCCCGGATCTGAAAAATACATGCTCAGATCGGCTGCCTTAAATAGATATTCAGCCGACCTTTCGACCTGTGGCAGCGAGTCAGCGAAACGGGTGTATAGATCCATCAGCATGCGTGCCGTATCCTGATTGTAATTACCCCCTTCGTCGAACAGTGCTTTCTCAAGCATATTAATTTTATCGACTGTTGACTCCTGATTTTGCTTATTCGGATGGCATGATGCCAATGAAAACACTAAAACTAATATCAAAAATCCTATTGAACTTGTACGCATCATAGCTGTAAAATTTACCTTCGCCTTTTGTATAATCTCGGAAAAACCATCTTATAGTCCACATCTACCCTGCCTTCGGAGATATCCATCAACTTGTTCTTTAAGAGCAGTTTACGCATGGCGCTCAGGCGATCAACATACAGCACCCCATCGATATGGTCGTATTCGTGCTGGATTACCCTGGCTACAAAACCAGAGTAATCATCTGTATGCGGAACAAAGTTTTCATCCAGATACGAGATGGTTAGCGAAGGTTTGCGGCTCACATCTTCGTTCATGCCGGGCAAACTCAGACAGCCTTCGCTCATGGTGACCTCTTCACCGGTTTCGTGGGTGATATCTGCGTTGATAAACACTTTCTTGAAGTCTTTGAGCTCAGGGTAATCTTCGGCGTAGGGCGTTGCGTCGATTACAAAAAGCCTGATTGACTTATTCACCTGAGGTGCAGCCAGCCCTACGCCATGGGCAGCATACATGGTTTCCCACATATCGCTGATGAGTTGTTGCAAACCTGGATAATCAGGCGTAATATCCTCAGCTACCTTTTTGAGCGTGGGATGGCCGTATGCAACAATAGGTAAAATCATAGTGTAGATTTAGTGCTGGTTTTTAAGGTGTTCGAGATAGCTTTGGAGAATTATTGTGGCCGAAATGGTATCCACCAGTGCTTTGTCCTGCCGCTTTTTTTTCCCGAGGCCGGCATCTATCATAGCCTGAAAAGCCATTCGTGAGGTGAAGCGCTCATCATATCTCATCACCGGAATCTGCGGAAACACTTTTGCAAGGCGTTTTGCAAAAGGTTCGGTGAATTGTGAGGCATCCGAGGGTTTGTTCATCATATCGCGTGGCTCACCAACCACAAATAAGTCAACCTCTTCGTTTTGAATGTATTTCGAGAGGTAATCAATCACCTGATGACTGGGAACGGTAGCCAGTCCATTGGCAATAATGCGCAAAGAATCAGTAATGGCTAAGCCAGTGCGCTTTTTTCCGTAATCGATGGCCATGATGCGTCCCACAACTTTCTGGTGATAAACAGACTGCAAAATTAACAAGAATAGCAAAGCAAGACAGTTTGAGATACGGGGCTGTATAGCGATGCAATGTTGTAACTTAGCGCAGCAAAAACACCTCGGATGGACATCACTGCTCAGAAGTCGATTATAGAACAAGCTTGGGATGATCGCCAGCATCTGCAGCAACATGAAACCCGAAGCGCGATTAACGCTGTGATTTCGATGCTCGACAGCGGCCAGCTACGTGTTGCCGAGCCTGCCGGAGGCAGCTGGAAGGTGAACGAGTGGGTGAAGAAGGCCGTTATTCTTTACTTCCCCATACGACAAATGGCAACCATCGAGCTTGGCCCTTTAGAGTTTCGCGACAAAATACCGTTGAAAACCAACTATGCATCACAAGGCGTCCGGGTGGTGCCTCATGCCATTGCACGTTACGGCAGTTTTCTCGAGCCGGGCGTGATTTTGATGCCATCCTACGTCAACATTGGTGCCTGGGTAGGAAGAGGAACCATGGTGGATACCTGGGCAACGGTTGGCTCATGCGCTCAGATTGGGCGCAATGTGCACCTGAGTGGTGGCGTGGGCATAGGCGGCGTGTTGGAACCTGTTCAGGCCTCGCCGGTCATCATCGAAGACGATTGTTTTATCGGCTCGCGCTGTATTGTGGTCGAAGGGGTGCATGTGGAACGTGAAGCCGTACTCGGAGCCAATGTGGTGCTTACACAGAGCACCAGAATTATCGATGTCAGCGGAAGTGAAGCCAAAGAATATAAAGGATTTATTCCCGAGCGATCCGTAGTTATTCCCGGAGTGGTGCCAAAGTTATTTCCGGCCGGCGAATACCAGGTATCCTGTGCTCTGATCATTGGCAAACGCAAAGCCTCGACCGACCTGAAAACATCCCTCAATGATGCATTACGCGAGTTTAACCTGAGTGTGTGAAGACGGCAATTTATTATAAGCAGCAATAAGTTAGCAGATTGCAGGTATTTATTGTGGCGCCCTGGCAACCGGAATATTGAGCATCAGAAACTGGTTTTCGCTCAGTTGCATCAGTTTGTGCAGTTTTTCCTTCTCCATCCACGAACGGGGACGACAAGCCAGATCTTCCGATGCACAAAAGAGCAATACATTCTGTGCCACCAGTCCAGCATCGAGTGCCGCCCATTCAAGGCGCTGATCTTTTTCTCCCATTCTGAAACGGCTGATATCAGACACGAGCAGCAGAAATACCGGTGCCGATGCAAAGTCGGATTGGCTGCCTGCCACGAGTAGTCTATGGTCGCTTTCAGCCATAAGCCTGAGTTGATGTTCTTTCGGCTCATATAGCCATATGCCATCTTTATCTGCAACATAAACATTAATATCCTGGGCATTGAGGGCCGATGGCGCTGTACGCCTTCCCGATTCGGGCCTGTTGATGCCATTGGCTGCCCAGAGCAGGGCCGACACCAGGCTTTCGCTAAGTTGCGTGGGCTCAAATTGGCGAGGAGACATACGCTTTTCAAGGGCCTCTTTTACAGTTGTGTTGTGACGAAAGCCTTCCTGATATGCACCAAGCTTCCTGATCTGCTGAGCCTCAGCGATATTCATGATGAGAAACGAGCAGAAAATTAAACAATTGACGTTCAAAATACGATGATGTATGCTCATGCCTTATAAATTTTCTTTAAAGGTAGGATGATTGTTCGTGTTGAAACAAAAAAATAGAAATGAGTAATTTCTGATGGTTTGCATCATGGCAGCAACCGGGTGAATAAAAAAAACTTATAGTGCATGCCGCCCGTAGTTATTGTAGTTAACCATAGCTCATTAACTTTGCTAACAGGAACCTATGCCACATCAGCCCAAAAAAATCCTGATCATTCAAACCGCCTCCATTGGCGATGTGATTCTTAGCACGGCCCTGGCCGAAAGCCTTCGCCATCGCTTTCCTGACGCGGCTTTACATTATCTTGTCAGGGCGGGCTATGAATCTTTGTTCGATGGGCATCCATACATCTGCAAGGTTTGGACGTGGGAAAAAAGGCGCTCCAAGTACAAAGCTTTGTTTAGGCTTGCCATTCAGATACGTCGCGAGGCTTACGATATGGTAATCAACGTACAGCGTTTTTTCAGCAGCGGATTGATCACCCTGATGAGCGGCGCAACTATTCGGAGCGGTTTCAAAAAAAATCCCCTGAGTCGCTTTTTTACCAACGCCTATCTACATCAGATTATAGCTAAGCCCGGCTATCTGCACGAAGTGGAACGTAACCATCTGCTCCTTAGCTTCATCCACCCGATCGCGTCTGCACGTCCGGCACTTTTTCCTGCCGAAGCCGACTTCGATCGAATCAAAGAATACACCTCGCAGCCCTATTTCACCATTTCGCCTGCTTCGCTATGGTTTACAAAACAATATCCCGAGGAAAAATGGGTAGAGCTCATCGGCCATTTGCCACGCACACACATAATCTTTCTGCTTGGTTCGCAAGCCGATGTAGCGCTCTGCGAGCGGATTTTTAAAGCTACGGGTCAGTCCAATGTTCATATTCTGTCGGGACGTCTGAGCCTCCTTCAATCGGCTGCCCTGATGAAACATGCACGCATGAACTTCACCAACGACTCGGCACCCATGCACTTAGCCTCGGCTGTCAATGCGCCCGTCACAGCAATATTTTGCTCTACTGTGCCTGAATTTGGTTTCGGACCACTCTCCGATATATCGCATATCGTGCAGCATCCTCAGCCTCTAATATGCAGGCCATGCGGACTTCACGGACATCGTAAATGCCCTGAAGGACATTTCAAATGCGCAAAAGAAATAACTGTATCACAGCTCCTTACAACTTATGAATCACTTTGATGACGAAATCAAAAAAGCAGTTGCGGCACTGCAAAAAGGGTTAGTCATCCTCTACCCGACCGATACTATCTGGGGATTAGGCTGCGATGCCACCAATCGCAAAGCCATAAGCCGATTGATTAAATTAAAATGCCGTACCGACAGCAAAAGCCTCATTACCCTCATCGACGAAGTGGAAAACCTACCCAGATATGTTAAGGAAGTTCCTCCCATAGCCTACGATTTATTGCAAAGATCAGCCAATCCCTTAAGCATCATCTACCCCTCGGGGCAAAACCTGGCCTCGAATGCCCTCGGACCTGATGGCTCGGTTTGCATACGCGTAACCAACAGCAGCTTCTGCAAGTCGTTGGTTAAGACCTTCGGAGCCCCTATTGCCTCCACTTCCGCCAACTTTGCCGGACAGCCTACGCCACTATATTTCAGGCAGATATCTTCAGATTTGATTAAAAACGTTGATTATGTCGTGAATCTTTTTCAGGACGTCATCAGCATGCCCAAAGCCAGTACTATCATTCGGCTTGAACCCGATGGCAGTTTTACTATCATCCGGCCCTGATGATATTATGTTCAGCACAAAAAACTTTTACACCGGCCACTTGTTCAGAATGGAAATCCGCATACGATTGCGGCGCAATGCTATTTAGAATTAGTTTAAACTAAGGGATTTTTCGCTATTTTTGCCGTCCGAAAAGAGGATCCCCCTCAAACAAGAAAACACGATGACATACAAGAAATTTTCCCTCGAAAACACCGACAAGAACACCCTGAAAAAATGGTATAGCCTGATGACCCTTGGTCGGCAGATTGATGATAAGGCTCCCAACTATCTGAAGCAGGCACTGGGATGGTCGTACCACGCCCCTTATGCTGGTCACGACGGGATTCAACTGGCTATCGGGCAGGTGTTCGACCGCAATCACGACCACCTTTTTCCCTACTATCGCGATATGCTGACAGCTATTTCGGCAGGCCTCAGCGCGGAGGAAATCATACTCAACGGTCTCTCCAAAGGCACGGATATTGCCAGTGGCGGACGTCATATGTCGAACCATTTTGCCAAGCCGAAGTGGAACATCCACAATGTTTCGTCGGCCACGGGCAACCACACACTTCATGCAACCGGGGTAGCACGGGCATTAAAAAGATATGATTCGAAAGGTGTAGCCATCAGTTCGCAGGGCGAGTCGTCCACCAGCGAGGGCTATGTGTTCGAAGCCATCAACGGCGCCAGCAACGAAAAACTTCCGGTGATCTTTGTGTTTCAGGATAATGGATACGGAATCTCGGTGCCACAGCGCGACCAGAGCGCCAATCGCCGTGCTGCTGCGAACTATGCCGGCCTAAGAAATCTGAAAATCTTGTATTGCGATGGCAAAAATGTGTTCGACAGCATGAACACCATGTTTGCCGCAAAAGAGCACATTATAAAGTTTGGTGAACCTGTGATTGTGCATGCCAACTGTGTGCGTATTCACTCGCATTCCAACTCCGACCGGCACGAGCTTTACCGCGACGAAAACGAACGTCATTGTGCAAAGCTGAGCGACCCGCTTGAGCGTTTTCGCGTTCAGCTGATCCGGTCCGGCAAGTTTACCCAGGAAGAATTGACGGCACTCGATGAGGAAGCAAAGAAAGTGATTTCTGCCGCCCACAAAAAGGCCATCATGGCACCCGACCCCGATCCGGCAAGCATCCACAACTTTGTTTTTGCAGAAGAATATAAGGCAGAGAAATATCCTGACGGCACCCACGATGGAACCAAAGGAACGAAAATGAAGTTTATTCAGGCACTCAACGAAACCCTAAAGGACGAGTTTCGCAAAAACCCTGACACCTATATCTGGGGGCAGGATGTGGCCAACAAGGATAAAGGGGGCATCTTCAATGTGACCAAAGGCATGCAGCAGGAATTTGGGAAAGAACGTGTGTTCAATGCCCCCATTGCCGAAGATTTTATCATGGGTACAGCCAATGGCATGAGCCGCTACAGCGACAAGCTGCGCATTGTGATCGAGGGCGCCGAATTTGCCGACTATTTTTGGCCGGCCATGGAGCAATATCTCGAAACCTCGCACGACTATTGGCGCAACCATGGCGCTTTCGCACCCAATGTTACTATAAGGCTGGCATCAGGGGGTTATATTGGTGGCGGACTTTACCACTCACAAACCATTGAGGGAGCACTGGCCAGTCTTCCGGGCGTCAGAATTGTTTATCCCTCGTTTGCCGATGACGCTGCAGGCTTGCTGCGCACTGCCATGCGCTCCAAAGGCCCAACCCTTTTCCTCGAGCCTAAAGCACTCTACAACGACCCTTTGGCCGAGACCATGGTTCCCGACGATTTTGAAGTCCCCTTTGGCAAGGCTCGTATCCGTCGCGAAGGCAAACACCTGAGCATCATAACATACGGTAACACAACCCATATGGCCCTGCAAGTGGCCGATCGCATTATGCAGGAGCGCAAACTCGAAGTGGAAGTAATCGACCTTCGTTCGCTCATCCCGCTCGACGAAGAAGCCATTCTTGCTACAGTAAGGAAAACCTCCCGCGCACTTGTGGTGCACGAAGACAAAGTCTTCGGCGGATTTGGGGGAGAAATTGCATCAATCATCACCGAAAAGGCTTTCAAGTATCTAGATGCACCAGTCAAACGCGTTGGCTCAACATTTACTCCTGTTGGCTTCAACAGGATACTCGAAAAAGCCATTCTCCCCAATGCCGATAAGATCTATTCAGCGGCCATTGAAACTTTGGATTTTTGATATTTAATCATCTGATTATGTCTCCGCAGCCGGGCCTCTGAAGTCCGCCTGTGTCGTTTTAATATAATTTAAGGCTTGTCGTCTCACTCTGGTGTGTGCAGGGCGACAGTCATTAATGCTACTTTTGCGTGTTTGGCACAACAATTGCCACTTTCTTGCTGTTATAAAAAATAAATTATAGTACGATGCGCAAAACCTTATCAATACTGCTTGGCATGATGATGCTTTTCCTGAGTGAGATTACTGCCCAGCAGGCAAACCGAGCAGACCAGAAGGAGACCAGCCAAAAGATTGCCGCCACCTTGTTTTTCATTGAAAACTTTTACCTCGATACGGTTAATACCCCTCGCCTGACCGAGCAGGCCATCATCGGCATGCTTAAGGAGCTGGACCCTCACTCATCTTATCTTTCCAAAAAAGAGGTTGATGCAGCCAACGAACCGCTCGAAGGCAGTTTTGAAGGCATCGGGGTTACTTTTCAGCTTTTTAACGATACCATTCTCATTGTATCCCCTGTTCCCGGAGGTCCTTCGGACAAGCTGGGCATTCAGGCTGGCGATAAAATCATCAAAATCAATGGCGAGGATGCTTATGGTAGTAAGGTGAACAATAATTACGTTATGGAGCGACTCCGTGGACGCAGGGGCACCACAGTTTCGGTAAGCATCCTCCGCCAGGGTCGTAAGGGGCTGATCGACTACACCATCACCCGCGACAAAATACCCATCAACAGCATTGATGCTAGCTTTATGCTAACGGGCAGGACAGGTTTCATCAAGCTCAACCGCTTTTCGAAGACCACCATGGAAGAGTTTAAGGCCTCGATGCAGGAGCTCAGGCAAAAGGGTATGGAAAACCTTATTCTTGACCTGCGCAACAATTCAGGTGGATTTCTAAATACCGCTGTTGAATTATCTGACGAGTTTCTTCCTGCCGGAAGCTTAGTGGTTTACACCGAGGGACGCAACAGTCCGAGGCAGGATTTCTTTGCGACAACTACAGGCGGATTCGAGAAGGGGCGTCTGGTGGTGCTAATCAATGAAGCTTCGGCTTCAGCAAGCGAGATTGTATCAGGCGCAGTGCAAGACCAGGATCGTGGGCTGGTGATCGGCAGGCGCTCATTTGGTAAAGGACTGGTACAGAGGCCTTTTCAGTTGCCTGACGGCGCGGTGATCCGCCTGACTACAGCACGATATCACACCCCAACAGGACGCAGCATACAACGGCCCTATAACGAAGGCAGTGATCGCTATTATAGGGATTTGCAGGAACGCCTCCGCCGTGGTGAACACATGCATGCCGACAGCATCCATTTTCCTGACTCGCTGAAGCATCTCACCCCTGCCGGACGCATCGTTTATGGTGGCGGTGGCATCATGCCCGACATCTTTGTACCTTTCGACTCTACCCAATACACCGATTATTATTCTAACCTTATCCGCAAGGGTGTATTTAATCGTTATACGCTGGAGTTTGCCAACAGTGAACGGAACAAGATGAAGAAAACGTATTCCAGATTCGATCAGTTTAAGAATGGTTTTGAAGTTACAGAAACCATGATGGCCGATTTTCTGAAAATGGCGGGGAACGAAAAGATTGAATGGAACGAGGAGCAATTCAAACTGTCGGAAAGCTTAATACGTCAACAAATTAAAGCATTGATAGCCAGAAATATATGGGATATGAATGCTTATTGGGAAATCACATCCGAAACAGATGAAACGGTTCTGAATGCTTTGGAGTTGCTGCGCTCGGACGGTTTCTATTCTTATTTGAGGAAGTAGAAAGGTTAATTTCCGAAATCCATAAAGCGGGGCGAAAGGTATGCTCCGCTTTTTTTGTCGAAGCTGAGGCTCAGCATGAGTTCGTGTGTACCACTGCTGAGGCCTGCCGTGGGGCCGATACCGAAATCGTAGCTGTAGAATAGCCTGGCCTTGTCGCTCAGTTTGAGTCCGACATGAAAAATGATGGCATCGAGGTAGCGCCAGCCGAGACCACCTGCCAGAATACCTGTTTCCATCATCACCGAGGCATGTAGATAAGAAGCCTTACCCTGCCGGTGAAAGGACAACATACTATTCAAATCAATTTTTTCGGCAGGTTTCATTGCATAGGTCAGGTATGCGTGATGGTGTATCGCTACTTTTGAAAGCGAGGCATCACGGGCGGGCGTACTGATGTGGTTGGCGGCGTAGCCAAAGCCAATATCACGCAGCCGGGCATGAAAGCCAAACTCAAAATCAGGCTTGAAGTATTGCTCGTCGGGCCGCACCAGAGGTTCGTTGTTCTCGAGATATATCAGCTGACTGAATAGCACCAGCCGTTGGTAGAATCCGGCCCCCAGACCAAATTGCAAGGTCGATTCATTGCCAAGCCTCACCCGGTAAGCATAGGCCATATTCAGCCTGCGAAACACTTCCTTGCCAAACTTCTGATTCATGGCTGTCAGGCGAAGGCCCATCTGATAATCCTCGAGAAAGTGATCAAGATCTATGAGTTGCGCCTGCGGGGCATCAGGGAAGCCGATCCATTGTTGCCGGCCGCCAAAAGAAAGATTGATCAGGCCGTTGTCGGATATTGCTGCAGGATTAAAGGCCTGAATGCTTTTTCCATGATTGCTGAAAAGCAGATCGGTTTGTGCACGAGCCGAAACGCAGACAATCAAAATGGTAATTACGAATAATATTTTTCTCATGGCTTAAACTCCCTGGCTTGTTGCATAGTAACACGCTGATGATCGATATAAGGCACTACAAAACTGTCGGGGAAACCACTGGCTCTGATCTGGTTGCGCAATGCTTCGGCCTCGGCCAGTGTATAACGATCCCCAGCTTCATAGCGGAAAAGTAGTCCTGTTGTCTCTTCGAATACCCGTAAACCTTCAGCTAGATTGACAATGGCAATAAAATCGATTTCTGGATTCCGCTTAGTCGAAGTGATCAGAAACTGCACCCTGTAAACTAGTCTTTTGTTTTTTGTCGCAGCGCTTGCAACTGGTGTGCCTACGGCCTGAGATGGGGCATTCAGATCGGTAACCTGAAATGTGGTTCGCCTGTTGGTTTGGTGCTCCTGCTCGGTGCGGGCATTTTTCACTACCGGAAAACGGCTGCCATGGCCTTGTGCTGTCAGACGACCAGCAGATAGGCCACTCTGCACCAGATAGTCAACCACCGACTGTGCACGCATGGCCGAGAGCTTTTCGTTGTATGTAGCTCGTCCACGCTCATCGGTGTGCGAGCTGATTTGAATGCGGATGCCAGGATTGTCGCGTAACAGACTGACCAGCTTACCCAGCTCCATCTTCGACGATTCGCGCAGATTGGCCTTATCGAAGTCGTAATAGATGTTATTAATTACAATCTCACGTTTAAGAACAATGGGCGTAAGCTCAAAATCAAGATCGTATCCGTTTTGACGATTAAGCGTCACCGGTTGGTTGGTTTCCGGTATATTAATCACCCGCGATTCGTTAAAAAAACCCTGGCGCTCTATCTTGATGGTGTAAATCCTGTTTACCGGAACGGTGTCGAAGGCATAAAATCCATTGGTAGTTGTATATGCAACCCTTTCGGGCATACCCGGCCGTGTTAGTCGTACCGGCTGATTTGCGATTGGCTTTTTTGTTTCGCGATGGACAACCACCCCCGATAAGCCGGCCGGTGCCTCCCTTTTCGACAGCCGCATTTCAATGGTCTTGTTTTCGCCAAATGGCCTTATGTGTACATTGACCCTCGCCGAACGATACCCTGCAAGGGATGCCTCAATACCCAATGATTCCTTGGAGCAGTAATAAAAACGAAACCGGCCCTTAATATCTGTTTTTATATCCTGCTGTGGTCCGTTGGGTGTAAAGATTATCTGAGCACCTGCCAACGGCTTTGAATCCTCGGCATCACTTACAATACCCTGGACCAGCACCGGAAACGAACATCCATCAAAAAAGTAAATATTGTCGTCCCCCTGTCCTCCCCTGTCCGAACTGAGAGCTCCTGCATGGTTCATCCCGGGTTTCAGGCTCAACCCGAAGTCGTCGGCTGTGGAATTAATAGGTGGCGGCAACAAGTGTGGCCTGCCATGGCCGGCGCCTGAAATCGTACTTGCAAACAAGTCAAGGCCGCCATATCCCTTGTGGCCATCGCTGCTGAAAAAGAGAACACTATCGCCAGCCATTGCGGGAAATTGCTCCTCGCCCTTTGTATTCACATACGGTCCGGCATTGGCGGGCAGCCCAAAGCTGCCATCAGGTTTTATGCTGACACTATAAATATCGTTGCCTCCATAACCACCAGGCAGCCTGGCACTGAAATAGATCCATTTGCCATCGGCCGAAACGTAGGGATGGCCATAATGATACTTCGGGTTTACAAACGAGGGCGCTTTTGGCCGGGAAAAACTATACCTGGCCTGATCAAAGGTTGATTCAAGGATGAGGCACTGTTTTCTGCGATTGTTGCACGAAGTGAAGAATACCCGCTTATGAGCCGCATCCCAAGCAAAAACACCTGCATTTCTGTTTCTGTCAACAGGAAGCGCAATGGCCTCGCCATAACTGCCATCGACCTTCGAGATAAAAAGGTAAAGCCGTGAGTAATCCTGCATAGTCCGGCCATCGAAGCTCGAAACCAGCCCCTCGGCTGGCCGCGAAGAGGTTATTACCAATTCGTTTCCCAGCCACCTGGGGGCATAATCGCTGAAACTGCTGTTGATACCCTCAGGGGCTTTGCTGAAATTCAAACCGTACAATGGAATGCTGCTATGATCTTTCCATAGAGCAACAGCATCCATGAGTTGCCTTGCGTTTTCGTGCAAAGGATTGAGCGTTAGCGCCTTTTGCAGGTATGCCTTTGCCTTCTCCGGTTCGCTGTTTCGCAATGCAGCATCGGCAGCCTCAACAAGAACCCCGGTATTGTTCCGCTCTTCGCCCAAAGCATCCTCATACCATTGCAAGGCCTTCGAAAACTGGTTCATCCTATGGTAAGCCTTGCCGATTTTATAGGCAATTTCCATGCGCTTTCCGTTTTCATCAGTTCTTTTGAAGGCCGTAACATAAAACTGTACAGCCCGCGCGAAGTTGTGCACCTTAAAGGCCTTATCGCCATGACGTTCGGAGCTGCTTTGCTTCTGGCCATGAGATGAAAGCGCTAATGCAACCAGAATATGTAATGCTAATACCCCCAGCTTGTTCATTCCCTTACCAGCGTTATAGATCCTTTGACAATGCGGACAGTGTTTCCTGATAAGTCCTTGATTTCGTGCACATAATAATAAGTGCCTGGCGAAACGGGCACACCATTGTATTTGCCATTCCAACCGTCAGTTCCTGAAAAGATCTCAACACCCCAGCGGTTGAAGATCCGGATCTGACTGCCTTTCATGAAGCGGTCGTTGATCTGGTCACCATTTGGCGAGAAGGCATTGATGCGAACTTCGTTGGCCAGCGGATCGAGGACTATCCAACTGCTCCAGCGACAACCTTTCGAAGAAACTGCTTCAACGTGGATTGTATCGTTGGGTAAGGAAATACCACCATAGTAGAACTCGGTCGATAAGCCTTGCTGCAGCACAGTGTTGCCATTACGGAAGATGAAACTAGTTCCGGCCATAATCTGCTGCAAACGCAGGGTTTTGGCGTCATTGTCGTCCACCAGCTCAAAAGTGGGTAGAGGATTCACCTGAATCGTGGCGGAGGCTGTTGAGCTACATCCAAATCCATTGGTTACGCTGACGGTGTAGGTTGTTGTTTGCGACGGACTCACCTGAATTACTGATCCTGACAAAGGAGGCTGTATCAGCCACTGGTAATCAAGTCCTCCGGATGCAGTGAGTGTAACCTTATTGCCGGCACATGCCTCACCTGCTCCGGCTATCACCGGCTGAGGTACCGGATAAAGCAAAATCTGAGCTGAACCCTGCATCAAACTCGTGCATAGTGTCGCCGATCTGCCTGCCTCGACTGTGAAAGTGCCGGCCATAGAGGGTGTTGAAAATGACAAAGGCAAGCCGGTGCCCGACTTCTGTTGTATTTCATTACTTCCGTTATACAAGAGTCGGTAAACAACACCAACCTCAGACCCAGAAAGATAAAGAGCGATATTGTTGATGTTGGCACAGCTGGCTCCCCCACCAAAGAATATAAAACTCTGTGGTGGATTAAAAACCTCGATCAACGCTGAGCCGTTCATAGCCTGATTGCAACCGCTCACATTCGTAGCGCGTATGGTGTAGTGTCCAGCTGTATGCAGATTACCGAAGCTGAGCGGACTGCCTGTTCCTGACAAGCTGAGTCCGGTCTCGAAACCATTGCGCAACAGGCTGTACGTAATTCCGGGTTGCGATCCGGTCAAGGCAACCTCAGCGCCCTGACTACCTGAACAAATAGAGCCCCCGCCTACCATAGAGAAAACAACGGGCAACGGAAATACCGTGATGCGCAACGAATCGATACGTATTTGCGTCCCATCGGAAACACGTAAAAAATACCAGGTGCTCACCGACGGATAAACCTCAACGCTGGCTTGAATGCTCTGCAATCCTGCCGGCACCGACCACCACTCGAAACTATACTGACCAACTCCACCCTGAGGAATGGCTGTAAGGCGTGCGGCTTGTCCGGGACATACCTGGGCAACATTCGAAAATATCTGAGCGTTGAGTGGGCCTCCGCTAACATAAACCACCGTTTGAGCAGCCGACACGCATCCACTGATAAGGTCGGTAACAGTCAGTGTAAATACAAAACTGGCGTCCAGCGCCACAGTTTGTGTTTGCAGCTGATCAGGACTGAGCACTTTATTTGCTGGATGCCATTGATAGGTAAAACTACCTGAGCCACCATTGAGTGTGGCCGAAAGCAGGGCTGCACCCCCGAAAGGCACGCTGAAAGCAGGCGGGAGCTGCAGTTGAAAGGCCGGAAGCATGGTAATGGCCGCCGATCCTGCCATATCGGCAAAGCACTCGCTTCCGGTTCGCCGGGCTATGGCCGTATATACCCCACTGAGATTAAACTGACCAAAAACCAGTGGGTTACCGGTACCAACAGCTTGTGCAACCAATTGTGTCTGGTTTCGAAACAGCGAATAAACCACTCCCGTTTCCGAACCATTGAGGTTAATCGCACCACCTGCCGAGGATGTGCAGAAGCTGCCACCACCAGATAAGCTGAAAACCATTGGAAGTGGATGCACATCAACAGCCTGTTGTGCGGTGGCTTGCTGCTGACCGTCGGCCACCGTAAGAGTGATGAGATCGGTCTGCAATGCAACATACAAAAACTCAGGCCCTGAACTAAGCAACTGACCGGCATTGTTACGCCATGAATAGCTATAGTTGCCCGAACCGCCGCTTGGCAAGGCCATAAAACGAACAGTGTCGCCCTGACAAACATTGGTGGATGAAGTTGTAAGACCCGCTGTGAGCGGCAATCCGGTGACAACCACAAGGCTTTGGGCGGCATGGCTCGCACATCCGCTTACTGTATCTGTTGCCGTAAAATAAAATACGGTGGTCTGCTGCAAAGGCACACTGGTAGTGATGAGGTTGCCAGGCTGCAGCACAAGGTTGGATGGAGTCCAGAGATAACGCAGCTGAGGCTGGTTTCCGGCCACACTTGCAGCCAGCTGAGCTGATTGGCCTGCCTGAATCTGCTGCAAGGGGTTGACCAGCACCAAAGGACGCAAAGCCACCTTAATGGTTGCAGTACCAATCATCATCTGGATGCATCCTCCCTGACTTGTAGCTCTGATAGTATAGTCGCCCTGTACATTAATGTTATCGAATACCAGTGGCTGTCCCGTACCCGGCAGGGACAGAGTTGTTGGCAGACCGTAGCGGAGCAATTCATAAACCATCCCAGTTTCCGAGCTGCTCAGTTGAAGTGACAAACCCGCTCCACCCTCGCAAACATAGCCCCCTCCGCTCAAATGAAATTGTTGTGGAGCAATGCGGACAACTACCTCAAGCGAATCCGAAATCTGGTTGATGCCATCACTGACAGTGACGATATAACGGGTTGTCTGTACCGGTGAAACATTGACCTGATAGCCAAAGTAATTCAGTCCGGCAGGTGTCGATCGCCAGGTATAAGTGTATGCGCCATTGCCTCCCGACGCCAGAGCAAAGAGGCTAAGCTGGGTGCCGGGGCAAACAGTGCTCTGGCTGGCAGCAACACTTAAAGACAGGCTTGCGGCATTGTTTTCAACAAATACGACTGCAAAATCTTCTGCTGTCCCACACCCACCCGACTGGGCAGTGGCTGTCATGCGGAAAAGTGTGGTCTGGTTAAGTTGCACAGTTGTAGGTTGCACTGCTTGCGGATTGATGAGTTTCGAAGTAGGTTCCCAGGAAACCTGATACATTGAACCTCCTGCGACTACCTGACCTTCGAGCGTAACCTGGCTTCCGGACTGTATTGTCTTATCAGGTCCGGCATTCACAATCAGTGTGTTGCCGACAGTGATCGTAGCCGAGCCGTTCATATTAATTTCGCAGCCACCAGGTAACGATCGGGCGATTGCCTGATAATTGCCACTTTGGCTGAACTGCCCAAATACAAGCTGTGAGCCGTTGCCTGTTATGGCTGACATTTCGACCCCATTGCGAAGGAGGGTATATCGCACTGCGTTTTGCGAACCGCTAAGCCTTATCTCAGGCAGAGTGTTTTCCGGGCACACCAGTCCTCCGCCCTGCATTGTAAAAATCTGAGGTACCGGAAACACATTGATGGCCACAGTGTCGCTGGCTGTATTGACACCATCCGATACGGTGAGCACGTATGTAGATGACTGGTATGCAAGCAGTTGTATGTTTTGCTCCCATGAATAAAAGCCTGATGGGATGGATGACCAGTTAAAGGAATAATTACCATTGCCGCCGGTGGCGTATGCAGTTAATAGAACAGTGGCTCCCTGACAAACCTGATGGGATGAAGCATAGGCTTGTGCCTGCAGCGGACTGCCCGTTACCACCACTGATACTTCATTGGGAAGGCTTGAACAACCCGTTATCTGGTCGGTGACCTGAAGGTTGAACGAGGCGGTTTGGGTCAGGGGTTTGGTGGCAGTTTGCTGGGCCGCAGGCTGTACAACCAAAGAGGCCGGCGACCATGCATAAGCGTAAAGCCCGGAGCCTCCCGAGGCTGAGCCCTGCAACACTGTGCTTGTACCGAATGGGATGGTTTTATCGTTGCCCGCATTGGCAACGGGCAGCGAACGGGCCTCAACGGAAACCTGTCCCGGGAAAGTGCGCCCGCATAGCTGCTGAAGATCAAATGCCTGGACACTGTAAACCCCGCTTTGAGCCTGCTGACCAAAACTCACGATAGTGCCAGTGCCCTGCCTCACCTGACCGGTAGCCTCGCCATTGCGAAACAGACTGTATATAACATTTCCCTGCGAACCAGTCAATCCCACTTCGGGTGCCGGCGTGCCACTGCAAAAAGCACCTCCACCCGTAAGCTGGAAAATCTGAGGTGCAGGTCGGACCTCCACAAGAACCGAGTCGGTGAACGTAGCAAATCCATCCACTATAGTTACCTTGTAGCGTGTAGTCTGCTGTGGACTTACCTCAGGGTTGAACGATTGAGAGGAAAATCCTGGAGGATTTGATGTCCAGTTGTAGGTGTAATTACCTGAGCCTCCCGAAGCTAGAGCCGTGAGTTGCACTGGTTGAAAGGGGCATACCGAATAGGACGATGCCGACAACTGGGCACTCAGCTGATTACCTCCTGTGACAAATACAATAGCCTCGCTCTCATTGCTGATACAGCTGGTTTGCTGGTCGGTTACCCTGAGGCGGAAAAGCCTCGTAGCCGTGAGCGGCAAGGTTGATGCCTGTGCTGAGCTGGGATTGATTAAGAAGGCTTCAGGCATCCAGTTGAAAAGGTAGGCGCCGGACCCCCCCGAAGCCGAGCCGCTGAGCAAGGCCGTCTGACCGGATTGTATGGTCTGGTTTGCTCCGGCATTGGCAACAGGTAATTGAATAACACTCACTGAGGCCTCGCCTTGCATAGCATGCTGACACTGTGTTGAACTGTTGGTGGCCTGAACAGTGTAAACGCCCGTCTGCGACTGAACACCAAAAACAAGAGGATTGCCAGTTCCTGCCACTGAAACAACTATTATACCATTGCGAAACAGGTTGTAAGCCACTCCCGTTTGCGAACCTGAAAGTCCAAGCACGCGGCCTTCAGCTCCTTGACAAAATGATCCTCCTCCCGTAACAATAAACGCTGTTGGCAGAGGATTGACCGTGAGGGTGATACTACTGCTGACGCTCTGGTTACCATCGCTCACCAAAAGATGATAGGTGGTGGTGATGGTCGGATTCACATTGACCTGTGCCTGCGTTGAAGTAAATCCGGACGGAGTGGACGACCACGAATAAGTATAAACGCCATTGCCCCCGCCCGCTGAGGATTGGAGGGTAACTTCCTCGCCCGAGCAAATGGTGCTGGCTGAGGAGGTGATTGAAACATTCAAAGGACCTCCAGCTACAACTACCAACATGCTGTCGGGCTGGCTAAGGCATTGCGAACTCAGATCGCGTGCAATCACCCTGAAAAGACGGGATTGGTAGAGGGGTATAGTTGGCGTATTTGCATGTGTTGGGTTGACTACAAAAGAGGCTGGCTGCCACTGATAGCTGTAAGAGCCGGAGCCGGCAGATGCTAAAGCTGAAACTAGAGCAGTTTGTCCTGAGGTGATGGTGAGATCGTCAGCTGCTAAAACCTGAGGAACTTGCTGTTGAATAATCTGCGCACTACCAGTCATTTGCCGTGTGCAGCCTGTTAGCTGATTGCTGGCCCGTATGGTGTAGAATCCCGTTTCAGGGATAGACCCAAACGAAAGGGTAAATCCGGTTCCCGTGAATGTGATACCTGTAGTCAAACCATTCCGGAAAAGCTCGTAAACAATGCCTTGCTCCGAACTGCTCAAAAAGATTTCCGGAGCACCAGAACCGCTACAGTAACTGCCTCCACCTAACACAGTATAGCTTTCAGGAAGCAGGTTTACTTTAATTTCAACCTCGTTGAGCATAAAAATTCCACAACCAGTACCTCCGTTAATGCCTTTCACAGAATAGATGCCAGGTTGATTGAACACGCCAAATGTGATGGCCGAAGCTGTTCCAGCTACAACAACTCCAGTACCCACCCCATTGCGGTAAAGATGATAGGATATGCCCACCTCGGAGCCGGATAAACCCAGACTGACTCCCTGACCACCCTCGCAGAATGCTCCGCCACCAGTCACGTTGAAAAGCACGGGTGTTGGATTCACAAACAAAAAAGCCGGATTGCTGGTTTCCGGGCAATTTCCATTCAGAATTCGGCATCGGTAACGGAAGCCATTCATTCCTGTAGTGGTAAAAACACTCAGTTGTGGCGTACGTGTACCATGATAAAACGCGTTGTCCACCATATTTACCCAGCCTTGACCGACACTCTCCTGCCATTGGAATGACTGCCCATTGATGCTTGACACAGTAAACAAGGCAATGTCGCTCTTGCAGACTACCCTGTCGGCGGGTTGCTGTGTGATAATCGGCGGATCGTTAACGCCCAGATTTGCTGCCTGACTAATATCGCTCAATCCCAACCCATCAGTTACCACACAGCGATACTTATATCCATTTAGACCAAGGTTGGCATCGGTTATGGTTAAGATCGGACTGTTAAAACCGCTTGCGTAATTCATCGCACCGGTGATGTTGTACCACCCAATGCCGTCGTTCTCCTGCCATTGATAGGCTATGGTATTAAGCGCCAATATCCTGAAGTGCGCCTGACCACCGGCACATACTGCAGTATCCGACGGGTGACCGATCACCACAGCCTGGGAAAATACTTCATTTCCATGCAAAATTGCCATTGCGGAAATTATAAGTATCAATAAGCACTTAGTTTTCAGGATCATTCAATTTTTTTGCTCAGCTCCTTTCAAGCAGAAGAAGTTCTTTATTCTGCTTCAGAAGTTATTAGGTGTTAAAAATTATGATTAACATTTGAAACGCCTGTTTTGGCAGCTTTTCATGAATTGGTTGATCCCAGACGCTAATTCCACAAACAAAATTATATACAACCTGATGATGCCGCTTTAACTACTTCTCGAAATTATCAACACTATACTGTTAAGAAAACGGCATTCGCCTCTCCCACACAGTTAGTAACTTATTGATTATTAATATAATCACTCAAGTCCTTCCTAATCAAATTAAATCATGGGGAAAACATAACCAACTGAATTTATGCTGCTTTTAGAATAGGTTGTCAGGATTTCATATTTTATTACTGTTATGCAATTATTTAGAATTCGTTTGAATAAGATAGGCAAGGCTGAAAATGATTTAATTTATCTTACTTTAGCCCTGCATATCGAAAAAAACCAAAACCCTGATAATCATGGCCAACCTCAGCACAAGCTATATGGGTCTCAAGCTGAAGAATCCCATTATTGTAGGCAGTTCGGGACTGACGAATTCCGTTGAGAACATTAAGGAAGCCGCTTCCAATGGCGCTGCAGCCGTTGTGCTCAAATCGCTTTTTGAGGAGCAGATCATGCATATGGCTCAGCATACCATCCTTCAGGACAGCACTGCAAACCTTTATCCGGAGGCAGAGGATTACATCAGGCAATTCACACGCGCCAACGATGTGGAAAACTACCTTAAACTGATCCGTGAGTCGAAAAAAGCAGTCGATATTCCAATCATCGGCAGCATCAACTGCGTTTCTTCGTTCGAGTGGACTGACTTTGCAGTTAAGATTGCCGAAGCAGGTGCCGATGCCATTGAGCTCAATATTTTTGTATTACCTTCTGATCCAATGCGATCGGGCGAACAAAATGAGGCGATTTATTTCGAGATTCTCGATAAAATCACCCGTGCAGTAGATATCCCGGTTGCTGCAAAAATCAGCTACTATTTTTCAAGCCTGTCCAAAATGGCACTTAAACTTTCCTGGACAGGCATCAAAGGTCTGGTCATGTTCAACCGTTTCTTTTCGCCCGATATTGATATTGAACGTATGGAAGTGCGTGCCTCCAATGTGTTCAGCACTCCGGCCGAATTATCCGTATCGCTCCGATGGGTGGCTATGCTGAGCAACAAGGTTCAATGCGACATCGCCGCTTCAACCGGAATTCATGACAGCAAGGCGGTGATCAAGCAGCTCCTTGCCGGAGCCAGAGCGGTTCAGATTGCATCAGTGCTCTACAAAAAAGGGTTCCGGGAAATTCAGATCATGCTCGACGAATTGCAGCAGTGGATGGAGCAGCACAACTACGCAACCACGGATCAGTTTATTGGCAAAATGAGCATCAAACAACTCGAAAATCCGGCCGCGTGGGAAAGGGTACAATTTATGCGTCACTTCAGCGGAATCGAATAGTCTGGGCTATCCTACCCGATCGGCCTTCCAGATCTGGTAACCCAGTGTTTTTCTATACCCACAGAATGTAAGTAGCTCAAATCAAACCACGATCCTGCTGAAGTAAACAGATGTAGCCGTTGCACAACTTGTCATTTCGAAAAATGGTTGAATTCAGTAATTATCAATATTGAAATTTAGTATTTCAATAAGCCGGGGAGTGTAATGTCAGTAAG
>CAYWLJ010000018.1:0-20380 GCA_964459375.1 uncultured Lentimicrobiaceae bacterium
TGACCGAAGGGTCTGTGGTGTAGCAGATCGTCTCGCCCGTGGTGGCTATCGCGCCAGGATTGAAATTAGCATAAACCTCGATCTGTAATGATGCACATTCTGGACTGAATTGACCGTCCTTAAAATTCCTGGCATAATAAGTGGTGGTTGTGGAAGGACTAACCGTTGTAGGGTTTCCCTTAGCAATCTGAGTACCTCCACAGCTTCCAGTATACCAATATACTATACCGTCAGCCTCATTAGCATTCAACTGGATTGATCCCCCTGAGCAGATTGGGTTAGTTGTGGCAGTTATGGATGTTGGGTTAGAAGTCCCTCCTGCAGCGAGAGTAGTGAATGAAACATTACCGCCATAAGCCGACAAACCCAAAAAGTTTGTGGCATATGCCCGGACATAATAAGTAGTATTTGCCGATAGTCCATTTAAATCTGAAGAAAAAGCACCAATGCCCGGGTTCGGATCGGCTGCAATACCATCGTATGAAATAATTGTAAGTGAAGGACTTGTGCTCCATGCTATTTCTCTTGCGGAAATTGAGGAAGCACCTGATCCAATAACAGTAACATTGCCTCCGGAAACTGCTGAGCTTGTTGTTATGGCCGAGGCCGTAGCTGTTGAAACTACCGGATCGCTCGGTGTGGAAGTACCACCGGCTCCATTATCCAAAAAAAGGCGCGGGTCAACACCAGTATCAAGAACAATAAAGACTCCAGAGCTGAGTCGATAGGTCCTGCTATTAAAACCGTCAGCGTGACCTTATGCCATCCGGTACTACCATAATCACCGGTGGCCGGCACTAAGCAACCATTGCTCGAATAGGTTCGCGCAAGCAGTTGTACCTGTTGCCCTCCAGGTCCTGAAATGGGGGCAAAACACCCATCATCATAAGGCGCATAATCTTCAGAAACATAGTTCCACCAGAATGTTATTGATGCTCCGGCTGAAAGAAGAATATCCTGGTAAATCAGGCCAAAATTCGTTACATCAGTCAAATCGAGACCAGAGGTTAGATTCAAAGCGTTCTGAGCCTCAATAAAATCGTTGTAATTGCTGGGGTAAATGTGTGCCATTCGGGTGTCGGCTGGCCGAATCGTCCAACTCAGAATGGTTTCACCGGTGCTGACTACTCCTGACCCACTCCAGCCAGTTAGCTCAGTTCCTGAGGCTTCGAAGCCTTGATTAATAATTTGAGCTACAACCGATTCTGACAATAAACATATGACCATGCCAATAGCTATGCTGCAGATTGAACTATTAAAATTGTAAATATTCTTCATCACTTGATCCTCCTGATATTTAAAGTAATAATTTTCCAATTTCCATCCGTCTTTTGAAAGCTAATCTGAAAATACTCAGTAAGCTCTTGATCTACTGCCGACTGTTGATGCAGAGTCATCGAGACATTCGCAGTTGTTTCATTTACCTCGAACGCCCTGAAATCAACATAAGTTTTAATTGATTTTGAAAGGATTGATTCCCTTTTCATGAACTTAACTTCATCGCTGAAATCAGCTTTTTCGTCAAACTCAAATCTGACCGGGTACTGCTGAATAATAATTCCCTGTTCAGCTTTTTGATGCCCGTTGTCGAAATACTGTCTGATTTCAGGAAGGTAAATGCATATCAGCAATAAGGCTAGTTTATCGCTAGAGGGAGTCGCATTCATCAAAGTGCCTTCAGAATCAGAACCATCGTAATACTGACAGTCATCTTAACACTCTGAATTAAAATAATGCAGATTCCAGAAACAAAACGATCCAGTAACAATTGAGAAAATTCCAGTCTCGGAATAGTTGTCTCCATCATCAGATACCTCTGGCTTAAAACCTTTATTTAAAGAGATGATCTAGTTTAGGTTCGGATTAAACCCATTGACATTCATTATCATAAATGTCATTAATTTTAAAATTATTATTGCTTTCATAGCTTTATAGAATTGTATTCAAATGTCTTTTGCATTCTTATCATAAACATTAAGGTTACGGCGTTTACTTATTGATTTAATGAGCAAAATGAGCTTCTCGCTCCCAACCGGCTTTGCCAAGTATTCGTGAAACCCCATCATCAGTGCAGCCCGCAAAGCATTGAAGCTGAACGTTCCTACTCCAATAAAAGTGATTGATTTGTTTGCGAACTGTCTGAGGGATGAAATGAGTTTATTAATATCTGAGCTATTTTCGTCACAATCTACCAACACAAAGCCTGCAATGGTAATTTCCATGATATGACTAAGTGCATCGCGGGAGGCAGGAAATACCATCACAGATTAGCCTTCTGACTTAATAACGGCGTTCAGTTTATCAACCTGCTCCAATCCGCTCCCTACGATTACGATCATCTCCTTTTGGTTCACTCCCCCCTTTTTTTTTGACAGTTAGATTGTGATTAATAGAATGAGAAAAACCTGGAGTAACTTTTGTGCTACATTATAAGGGCTATCAGGTCGAAATCAACTTTACTGGCCTCAAAAAATCTGTAGATAATCTGTAGTACAATACGTATTTATTTGATTATAAAATATTATATCAGGATTTTGATGTGCCTGGGTGTACATATCTTGAATCAATACAGATTTTATTACATTCATTATCTGTCAATTCGTCAATAATTGAAGAATTCCTGCATATCGGTAAAAAGCCGCCTGAATGCCTCTTGCCCCACGCAATAAGGAAAAATATACTGCTTAAACTACTTGTAACTGATTATTATCTTCAACAATCACAAGATGTTAGATTGCTTAGGTGATGAAATCAACAAGGGATGATTCTGCAGATAAGGGATATTGACTTTGCAACTTTAAATTTCATAAAAGAGGAGCATACAGGACGTCACACTTATCAGTCAAAATTTATATCAGCGAAAAATGATCAACCGGCTTATTTTTCCAATCCGGGTTCATGACTACAACAAAATTAAGCTCCAGTATTAATCTCGGATCAAATAAGATTGAAGCCTTTGTAAAAAAGCCGGAAGTATGAAGAAAAAGGCCAGGTAAAAGGAGTAATTCTAATCAACAGATTCTGAGAGAAAACAACAAATGTGAACTGGCAGTTTGTTTTACTTTTTCAACCATTTTTTTAATGTGGCCATTAACTGCCTTGTCCCGACAGGTTTTGACAAGCAATCATTGCATCCGGCAGCTACGGCCATTCGTAGTGATTCCTGACATACAAAACCTGGAATCATAACAATTGGAACCTCCGGACGAATGGCTTTAATCTGGCGGGTAGCCTCAAAGCCATCCATATTGGGCATCATAGCATTGATCAGCACTAGTTATATATTGGTATGTCGTTTGAAAAGTTCTAATGCCTCCAGTCCGTTTTCCGCCCATATAACCTCGACATTTCTTTTCCTCGCAAAATATTCTATAAGCTTGTAATTCTGTTTGTTGTCTTCTACAACCAAAACCTTATGATTAGAAAAATCCGTATTATTCACAATCTATTCCCCTTTTTGTAGCAAAGTTTTATATTACTGGACACATCGGAAATAAAATTCATCAATGTCAATAATAAATGCATTCGTATAGCTGAACCAGAGTTCCATTTCAATTATCTTCTGAATAACTTGATACATTTACAGCATAATGAGATATCTTATTAGATTCTGATCAGCATCAAGCTTCATTTTTTTTTGCGAATCTGATGCCTCGTCTGGGCAACCCGTGACACCGTAAGGTGTAACATGTTGGCAATTTCTTTTGAAGGCAGATTCTTTCTTAGGAGGGCACAAATCTGTAATTCGGAACGGCTAAAGCTGTTGTCAAGCTAAATCAGCTTTTCGAAGCAACCATTGTGTATCTGCGAAAACATTGCTTCAAAATCCGATAATGGATCGTGCTCGGCTTCATTGCACAATGCGTACAGGTCGGCAGCAAAAGCGTCCAGATCGCGTTTGCGGGCAAACCGATATTGGTATGGCGAGAGCTTTTCACGAATCAAAAAATTCATCTTTAACATATTTGCCTGTTTGACCGATTAAATGGCAATGTCGTGTCTAAGCAGTTCAGTCTCCTGCCGAAGTCGTTCAGTTTCTTCCAGAGCAAGCGTGGCATCTTCCTCTAGCTTTTCTGCAATGGATTTAAATTTTTCCTTCTCAATCTCCTCTAGTTTCCAAAATTTCTGAATTTCTCTTTTCCGTCTTTGGATTCGCATGATGACAATTAATAAGACAAAAATCAATAAAGCCGAAAAAGACATTATGGCTATTAAAAGTCTATTCCTTCATTCATGTTCGCCATTGTATTTCTCATTATATGTAGTTCTATTATCAGCCCTTGCAAATATCGTTTTTGACCTCAGATCTTCAAAAACGCTCAGCCCTCTCAAAGTGCCATAACTCATTAGACTCTCCGATAGGTTGATCGCTTCATCGCTCCAATATTTAATCATGCCATTGTCCCTCATAGCAAAATGATGAATTGAGCTGATGTGCAGACTCAAGTGTAGTTTACTAGTTGCATCCAATAGGTGCGTAAATCTAAGGCTCACTTCTATCCACTTCTAGCCTTTTCTGAAGTGAACTGCTAATCAGAGGCTCATTGCAAAAAATAAGAAAAATACACAACGAAATAAGAATCCAGCAATCGGAAAGGCTGTCAAAGCAGCTGAGCCTCGACATTGGGCCTATTGACTTATCCGTTCTCATCCAGTAAAGTGTCTTCAAAGGTGATCGCACTTAATTATTATTACTCGGCAATAATCTGTATGAAAAGACCTAAATTCTTAGTTCAGAAATCATTATATAACTCTGTTTATTAATTGATTAATTTAAATAAATTGTATGATCTTTCAGCGCAATCTGAATCCAGCCAACTGTTGTCAAGAAATAATTGGTGGCCAATGTGGTTTCAATTTGCTATCAAGTGCTAGTATATGCAATTCCCGGACTTGCACTAAGAAAATGTTAAAATTTATTAAACATTTTTACGGTCGCGCAATAAAGTAAAAGCAATTGCCATAAATGACTCACAGAAAAACATTTATCCTTCAAACCAATCTAACCGATTGATTCAATCGACGCACCACCTTATATTTTCATTATCACAGATCGGACAGTATTGGATCATTTAGCTGAATATGAAGTTACCAAATCAAACGTAAAGCGACCAACCTCACTACTGCTTCGGAATCAACTACTGATTCTTTTGACTTGAATTCTTCGTGTCCACCAGTAATAATTTACATTTGTAAAAAAACACGCTATGGCGCGAAATCTTATCAGTTTTCTTTTATTTCTGCTACTCTTCGGGTACCCGGTCCAAAGTCTCTGCCAGTCGGGCAGCAATGGCGAAATCCGCTCCACCTGTTGGTCAGGGCCACGCATCGGGATCACATACATCACTGGCAAAACAGCAGACAGGCTCAAGGATGAATTTGATGCGGTGCCAGTAATATCACAATTTGGTTGGCAATTTGAGAGAAACTTCTTCTGGATGGAAAATGGACCAACAGATGTGGTTGAACTCATCCCCCTGATCGGAGGTGTTGAACAGGCCTCTTTCTTCCAAGCCTCATCTTTGCCATTGGCCTGCGAACCGCCAAAGCATTCGAATTTGGTGCAGGCCCCAATCTTTCTTTAGCCGGTGCAGGCCTGGCTCTGGCATTAGGAAAAAATATTCCTTCCGGAAATCTCAACTTTCCGATCAACTTTTCAAGCGTCACATCCAGAGAGGGGGCAAGGTTCAGTCTTCTGGTTGGTTTCAACAGCGCCAGATAACCGGCTATGCACATCCCTGCTTCGCCAGTCCTTTTAGCTTAATTGCCGGTATTGGCTTGTTATTGCTGCTTAAGATGTTATTAACACCAATTCGAACAGTTAAATAGGAAAAAATGATGGGTCCAACACCTTTGTTTAAAAAGCTGAATTTCAAAAACCATCACGAGGTGATTATTTTTCATTCACCTGAATCGTTTCGCCCGGAGGTGGAGTGTATGAAGGCAATTTCGTCGGTACAGCTAAACCCCGTTGAACTGCACCAAATGGAATTTGTACTATGTTTTGTGACGAAACAGTCGCAGATTGAAGAGATCAGCAGCTCTGTCCTTCCACTTTTAAATGACGATGCAGTGCTTTGGTTTGCCTATCCAAAAGGAAGCTCCAAAAAATACCGTTGCAACATCAATCGTGACCATGGTTGGGACATTCTTGGAAGTTATGGATATGAGCCTGTACGTCAGGTGGCCATTGATGAGGACTGGTCAGCCCTGCGATTCAGACATATTCATAACATCAGGCGTTTCAATCGCAACGAAAAGATGGTACTCTCCGACGAAGGTAAAGCTCGGGTTCAGGGTAGAGATAACTGACAATCAATACGATTGAAGCACTACAAGTTTTCCTTGTTGCATAAGTCTTTCCCGTATGGCCTGAATAATCTTGGTCCTTGGATAAAGCCCCTGCTGCCGGAATTCGATTTCATTTTCACCCAGATTCTCTGCCTTGCCCAGCCAGATGTTTACCCTATCGGCCAATTTTAGATAATTAGCCAGTTCGGAAGCCGGCGATCCTACCGGGAATTTTTCCACAGACTCGTCGAGCAAATGAAAGGTCTGATTCAGCGTAACCATACCTTCAGTTACCAGCTCGAAGCCATCGATCAGGTAATTGGGCGGTGTAATGGCGCTCCCGGCCGGGGCAATTTCAATATTGCGTCCGACAATTCTTGCCACCATCTTGGCTGTTGAGCCACCACTGATGATGTGGATGCCCTGGCTTTCGGCAAACTGAGAAACAACCTGTTCATCAAGTGATTTATCTGATGGAGGACCGCTGAGTAGATTAACTACAATGCCTCGACGGTTGAGCGCAAACATCACAGTGATATCGTCGCCTTTGCCGGCAGGCCAGTATTGCCTCGCCTGCTTATGAATTCTGTCGACCAGTTGCTGACCATCGAGACGATCTACCGGCAACATCCCCTGCACAAAGCGCCGAATACCAGATACTTCCCAACCCTCGGAAAAATGCCTGCCAATGCCGGCCTGTGTCACTCCATCGGAAAACAAAAGAATACCTTCGTCCTTATCAACCTTACATACAGCCTCGCGCACCACTGCTTTGTTTCTAATATATACACGATAATCAGGCAGTTGCGTAAAAGCTCTGGCGACAAGTATGGGCAAAGGTGTTTCGTGGCACAGCACAATGGTTTGGCCATTGTTGAGCATGCGCGCAATGCTGAACACTGCAAATGGCTCCCCGGAACCCCATGCTTTGTCCATGGTGGACGAAACAGCATCAAAAGCTTCACGAATTGAACTTCCTGCACGTATGTGCTCCGTTAAGCGCGCAACGCACATGGTGGCTGCAATATGGGCACGCACACCCGAACCAAGCCCATCGGCCATAATGATTGTTGTGGCCAAAGCATCGCGATAAACACCCCAGGCATCGCCGCAAGGGTCGCCCTGCTTCTTGGCGCTTTGCACCACAAACAAATCAGTGTGAATGTACATACCCGGACTATTTTCCTATGGCATCGATGAGTTTTTTCAACAACACCTCACCCTTGGCAGTATGCTCACCAAGAAATCTGGCCATCTCCTGTGCCATACCTATTTGATGATCAACAAGTTCCTGGGCTTTGATGAGTGTTTCATATTTAAGCTCGTCTAGTTTTTCGCGGCTCGACTGATGATCGGTGATATCCATGAAAATTCCCACATACTGTCGCTGTTCGGGCAAACTATAGGCTACCGCATGGCATATCAGGTTGTATGGGGCAAAGTGCATCACACCTCTGACGACATCCTCCTTGCCAACAGCCAATTTTTCGAACGAATCCGGATCGATAAGATAGCTGATTTTCCGCCCGATGAGTGCATCCGAACAACTAAACATCTTCTTGAACGAAGGATTCATATGGATGATGGTCAGGTCGTCAGCAAGCAGCACAATGCCATTCGGATCTCGTACAATAATGGTTTCGAAACGGCTTTCGGCCGTGCGCCGCATATAAGGCATGCACATCTGTATTTCGGCCAGACCATCTAGCACAGCAATGGCCTTTTCCCGACAACTCGAATAACCGCAGGCAGTGCAGTTCAGCTCGTCCTGTATGCTGTGCTTGCCTGTTTTGCGAAGCACCTGTGCAATGGACTCCTCGCTGTGGATGGTCTTTGGTTGTCGAACTGCAATATCAAAACTGCACATGGTGAACCTGCTTAACTCAGGTTCAGAACTGCCGGGATGCTTTTTATTATACGCGAGTACACTTTGCCGGCCGGAAATAAAATTGCAATCGCTGCTGAACGAGGGTCCCGCAATGCATCCGTTCTTGCACCATAAAGGTTCAATGATGAATGGCTCTGCTCGTTCGCTCACGGCCTCAAAGGCCTGTTTAATTTCGCGAAAACCACTCACAGTCAATGTTTCACAACTGAGAAGGTTATCGTCCATTGCAGCAGTTCGCAATAAATCTCCTTCGAGCGGAAATAGCCTGGCCTCGCCCGGAACGGTCTGGTCAAAACTACTCTCCTCGCAGCGTTGAAGATCAATTTCCTTTATCCTGAGCAGTTCATTCAGCTCTTCAAAGGTAAGCACCGCATCAACTTCCTCCCGCGCAGTTTGCCAGGTAGCTTCGTCCTTTTTTGCTACACAGGGGCCAACAAAGACGACCTTAGTTCTTGGAGCATTTTCTTTGATGATGCGTGCATGCATCCGCATAGGGGATGCAACGGGCACAAGTAAATCAGACAGTTGCGGAAAACAATGGTTGACGTAATTTACTACAGCCGGACAGGCTGTGCAAATGTGCGATTGCTTCGGATTGGCTTCGATATATGCTCTGCTGGCCTGCGCTGTATGCCAGGCACCAAGCGCCGTTTCGCCTACATGCCTGAAGCCGGCCAAGCGCATCGCGGAAGGCAGGCGCTTATGCTTCCACCCTTCGTAATAACTTACAAAAGAGGGCGCTATACTCAAGGCCACGTGAAGTCCGGAAGCAAGAAAATCAAGCACTTTCGTCAACTCGGGACGGTATTCCTTTGCATGTTGCGGACAGTTCACAATGCATGTGCCACAGGCAATACAACGCTCAGGAAGTACCTGCGCCTGTCCATCCTGCATTTTAATGGCCGATGCCGGACAAACCCTGACGCAGCGATAACAATCACGGCAACGGGCTTTGGAAGTAAAAACAACCGGCAATCGTTGGTTTCTTTTTATTGCCTTGTTCATGACCTGAGCATATTACAGTGAGAAAAAGCAATCCCCGGTACCTGAACTACAAGCCCGGGAATTGCGTGTTTAACCAAATTCAACCAAAATCCCAATCATATCTTAATTATTTCGGGGCAGACTGGCACCCACGCGCCTCACTTCCCTGTCGATCATTTCTTTGGCTTTTTCAAATGTTGCATGTTCCAAAATCTGTTCATTCACCCGAAGCACAGGCCCGCGATCGCAACGCTCGAAACAAAAAGTAGCCTTTACATCAACCATTTCTTCCTGTCCTTCAAATCCCACAATATCTTCAAGCTTGTTATCAACCACATAGCGGGTGATCTGCTGCAGCAGCTGACGCGAACCACGCATATAGCAATTGGTGCCCACACAAACATAAACTTCAATCTTTGGATGGTTGGTGTCGCGGATAGGGATTACCTGATCGGTGATGCGTTTGCGACCATGGTAATAGGTATGTAGCAAATGATGCGTCCTGTGTCCGCCAATTTCACCTAAAATATTCTGATACAGCTCTTTCACATAAGGGTTATCCTGCGATTTATGCAATTCGAGTTGCTTATCGGCATTATAGATGCCTTGAATACGCTTTTGCTTGAATTCGGGGTCGAAGCTTACTGGTTGTCCGCCACCTGCAATACAGCCGCCCGGGCAGGCCATCACTTCCACGAGGTCATAATCTTCTTCGCCTTTCACAATAGCATCGCACAGCTTGCGGGCATTCGAGAGGGTGTGTGCAATGCCAAGCTTGATTTTGGTGTCGCCAAGCTGCATCTCAACAGTGCGAATACCTTCCAAACCGCGGGTCTGCCGTATGTCGGTATCGATCAGCGTTTCACCGGTAATTTTTTCTTAGGCAAACCGCAAAACAGCCTCGCTCACTCCGCCAGTATTACCAAAAATTACTCCGGCTCCGGTCTTAAAACCCAATGGCATATCGAACGACTCGGGTTTCAGTTTGTTGAACTGTAATCCGGTTTCGTGTATCATTCGGCCAAGACCTTCCGTGGTGAGCACATGATCCACCTCGGCAAGTCCATCGTGGATAAACTCTTCGCGCTTGGCCTCATATTTCTTTGCAGTACAAGGCATAATCGACACAATGACAAGGTTTTCGGGCTTGATGTTGAGCAATTTTGGAAGAACCTCGCGGGCCACGCTGCCAAACATCTGCTGGGGCGATTTGCAGGTGGACAAATTGGGCAACAGCTCGGGGGAGTACTGTTCAGCAAACTTAACCCAGCTGGGACAGCAGCTTGTGAACATTGGCAGTTTTTCGCCACTGAGCTTTCGCTGAATGAATTCCGAACCTTCCTCGAGGACAGTGAGATCGGCAGCAAACGAAGTGTCGTACACCTGATCGAAGCCCATTCGTTTCAACGCGGCTACAATCTGACCTGTACTGATCGTACCCGGCTCAAGACCAAAACCCTCTCCAAGGGCAACCCGAACGGCAGGAGCAAGCTGAGCCACCACATATTTAGCTGGGTCATGAATGGCTTTCCAAACTTCTTCGGTTTCCGGCCCTGGAACCAAAGCACCCACCGGACACACCGAGACGCATTGGCCGCAATATACGCACTCCACATCGCGGAGGCTCTTTCCAAAAGCCGCACCAACAGTGGTCCGGGCACCTCGGTTAATGAAGTCAATGGCACCTACACTCTGCATCTCCTTGCATGCCCTGACGCAGTCGCCGCACAGCACACATTTGTTCGGGTCGTGGATAATGCTCCGCGAGAAGTTATCGATGAGGGCCACCTTTTCGGTACATGAAAGCGAACTTTAGTCACACCAATTCTGCGTGTAAGATCCTGCAACTTGCAGTTGTTCGAGCGGACACAGCTTGGGCACGAAATGTCGTGATTGGCCAACAGCAGCTCGAGGTTTACCTTCCTGAGCTGACGCACCTGAGCGGTATTCGTGTGCACCACCATACCATCTTTCGGTTCGATGGTACAGGTGGCCTGAATGCCCATCCCCTCGATGTCGCACACACACAGACGTCAGGCGCCATAGGTGCTCAGGTGCGAGTGGTAGCAAAAGGTAGGCAGCTCAATGTCCGCTTTGCGGATGAGCTCAAGCAGGTTGCGTTCGCTATCAATGGTGATGGCCATCCCATCTATCTTTACAGTTCCTTTGGTATTCATTGCTTGTTGTCTTTGTTGAGTTTATAGTGCATTGTTGACCTGATTAGTTAAAACCAAGTACTGCGTCAAACTTGCATACTTCGAAACAAACACCGCATTTGGTGCATATTTCCGGATCGATGACGTGCAGTTGCTTTTTCTCGCCACTGATGGCTTTCACAGGGCATTTGCGCGCACAGGCTGTGCAACCGATGCACTTTTCCGGATCGATGCTGATGCTGCGAAGTGCTTTGCAGTTATTCGTAATACAGCGCTTATCACGGATATGTCCCAGGTATTCATCTTTAAATTTAACAATAGTCGAGAGCACAGGGCTTGGAGCCGTTTTGCCAAGACCGCATAGTGAAGCAAGCTTGACAACCTGTCCCACTTCCTCGAGCAGATGAAAAGTTTCTTCTGTAGCACGACCTTCAATAATATCATCAAGCAGAGCAAGCATTTGCTTGGTACCTTCGCGGCAGGGCACACATTTGCCACAACTTTCGTTTTGTGTGAAATTCATAAAGAACCTGGCAATCTGTACCATGCACGATTGCTTGTTCATCACCACCAGACCTCCTGAGCCCACCATGGCTCCTATGGCTGTAAGATTGTCATAGTCGAGTGGCAGGTCAAGATCGTCTTCCGTCAGGCATCCGCCCGAAGGACCGCCAATCTGCACAGCCTTGAAGCCTTCGTGAGTAACAAGGCCATCGTTATCAGTAACTCCCCCGCCAATGTTGTAAACAATCTCGCGAAGAGTGGTTCCGAAGGGAACTTCAATAAGGCCGGTATTGGCCACATGACCTGTCAGGGCAAACGTCTTTGTTCCCTTTGAGTTGGCCGTACCATGCTGGTTAAACCAGGATGCGCCGTGGCGTATGATGAGTGGCACGGCTGCCAGTGTTTCCACGTTGTTGATTACTGTGGGCATCCCGTAAAGGCCTTTCTGTGCAGGGAATGGTGGCTTGGGCATGGGCATGCCACGCTTTCCTTCGATCGAGGCCATCAATGCCGTTTCCTCACCACAAACAAAAGCACCGGCACCCTCCATCACATGAATATGCATGCTGCAATCTGAGCCAAACACATTGTCGCCCAAAACACCAGCATCGAGCGCATCTTCAATCGCTTTGCGCATGCGCTTGACGGCCAGCGGATACTCCAAGCGCACATACACATAGCCCTCGTTGGCGCCAATGGCCCGCGCTGCAATCATCATGCCTTAGAGCACACGATGCGGATTGCCTTCCATAAGGCTCCTATCCATAAATGCACCCGGGTCACCTTCGTCACCGTTGCAGATAACATACTTCTTCTCACTTTTTTCTACCCTTGTCAGATTCCATTTGCGGCCGGTGGGAAAGCCGCCGCCACCACGACCCCGGAGTCCTGACTCAACTATGGTGTCGCAGATGTCTGTATCATTTAATTCAGTGAATGCCTTTTGCGCTGCCAGATAGCCGCCATGCGCAATATACTCCCTGATATCCTCAGGATCTACATGCCCGCACTCTCCCAGCACCAAACGATGCTGCAGCTTGTAGAACAGTATATCAAGCTGACCACGGTTTCGTTCGCCGGTTACAGGGTTTTTGTACACCAGCTCTTCAATCACCTCGTTGCCGACAATGGTCTTTTGAACAATGCGTTCGGCATCCTCGGGTTTAACCTTAACATACATGGTTTCCTCTGAAAGTATGTTGACCAACGGACCCTGAGCACAAAAACCCTGACAACCACTGCCTGTAACGTGAATCACCTTTCGGTCGTCGTGCACATCCTTTTCAATTTCAACAAATTCCCTCATCCCTGCCTTTTCGATGGCGGACTTCAGGGCATTGAAAACAGGCATGGCGCCATTAGCCATACATCCAGTGCCGGCGCAGACCACAATGCGCTTGTGTACTCTGGATGCAGCCTTGTTGTAAGCATTGGCTACAGCCTTCAAATCTATGGTGGTTATGGTTTCCATGGTTGTTTTATTGAGCATTTTCCATTGAAAGATTATTTTCCATTTCGCGGATTTCAGCCAGAATCTCCTCATATTTTCTGGTACTTACTTCGCCGTACACCTTGTCGTTCACCACCATCACAGGCGCCAGCCCACAAGCACCAAGGCAGCTAACGGCTTCGATGGTAAACATCATGTCGTCAGTAGTGTGCTTTTTGTGGTTGAGACCGAGGGTGGAGTTCAATGTGTTCAACAACCGGCTGGATCCCTTGACATGGCAGGCGGTACCATCGCAAACTTTAATCACATACTTTCCTTTTGCTTCGAGTGAAAAATGGGCATAGAATGTTGCCACACCATATACTTCAGCTACAGGCATATTGAGCGCTGTGGCAATATAGGTAAGCACCTGGGGTGGTAAAAAACGATTGGCTTCCTGCACCTCCTGCAGTATGGGGATCAGGCGGGCCTTATCGCTCTTGTTTCGCTCAATGATTTCGATGACCTGCTGAAACTGACGTAGATTTTTATTCGGTTCTGTTTTCACTTTACCTGTAATTTATCGTGGATTAAACTGATTTTGACAACTTTAACTTATTGAGAATTACAGCAAGATTTGCGTAGATATGGGTATCCTGAACAATCACATGATTGGGAACGATGAGCGGTATCGGAGCAAAATTCCAGATAGCCCTGATGCCCCAGCCCACCATCAGGTCAGCTACAGCTTGGGCTGCCGATGCCGGTGTAGTGAGAATGCCAATGCTGATGTGCAACCTGCTGGCCAGATCGCGAAACTTGTCAAGATGAAACACCGGAACCCCGGCCAGCTCGGTGCCCACCTTGCGCTTATCGATGTCGAATGCTGCAACGATTTTAAGACCTGATTCGCGGAAACCCTGGTATTGAATGAGAGCGCTTCCCAGATAACCAGCACCAACCAGAAACGCCTCATGGGTACGGTTGTAGCCAAGAAACTCTTCAAGAGCCAATACAAGCTCCGACACGATATAACCGACACGAGGCTTTCCACTGATTCCGGTAAATGACAAATCCTTGACAACCTGTGTCGGGTCGAGGTGCATTAGTTTTGCAATTGCAGGAGCTGTAATAAACTGATCATCACGTCTTTGCACGTCTTTAAGCAAATTGAGATACCCCGGCATCCGTCGGACCGTTGGCTCCGGTACCGGCTGTACAATACTTAGTGTTTCTGAGGCGTTCATTTGTTGTGTTAAATAATTCACAACAAAAGTAATCAGAATTTCAATATATAAAGAATTATTTCAGTATATGATTAAATTTATAAACAGTCTAAACAAGAATACATCTGTGCATTTTGATTAGAGCAAACAGCATTAACAATTGATATACAAACATTTATAATCACACGCGATCATATTTCGGGATTATGAATACATAATAAAATCTGTATTCATTGCTGTTTTGAGCAAGCTTCTCCGATAAAAATTTCAATGGCCAATCCAATCTTTCCAGCCTGATAATTTCTGAGAATCTGTTGTGTAATTGACCAATCAGACCAAAATTTGAGGCGAAAATTACTGTGTGCGTCACTGCCTGATACTATGAGAGACCTATCTTTGCATACCTATGCGATACTTGATTTCGAAGCTGAACCCTGCAAAAGCAAGACAATTTTTTGTTCTGCTCTTCCTGGTGCTTTTTGATCTGAAACTTCACGCAACACACCAGAGGGCAGCCGAAATAACATATACCCATATATCGGGCTTAACCTACGAGTTTACGATCACCATGTACACCTATACCCCAAGCCCGGCCGACGATGTGCGCCTAACCTTGCCCATCAGATGGGGTGATAATACGCAAAGCGATATTCCCCGTGTTGTTTTTCAGGCACTACCAAACAACTATACCCTCAATGTTTACCGCATGAGGCATACGTTTCCGGCTTCGGGCACTTACACCATCTCCGTTGAAGATCCGAACAGGAATTTTGGTGTTGTAAACATTCCCAACTCGGTGAATGTACCCATTTATGTTGAGTCTGTGCTGGTAATTAACCCATTTCTGGGTATTAATAATTCTGTACAACTACTCAATCCGCCAATTGATCAGGGATGTGTCAACAGGCTTTTTATCCACAACCCATCTGCTTTCGATTCCGACGGCGACAGTCTTTCGTTCAGGCTTGTCAGCTGCAGGGGCGTAAACGGTCAGGTCATTCCAGGCTATACCCTTCCCATGGCGAGCGTTCGTTTTGAAATAGATTCACGAACCGGTGATCTTGTATGGCAAAACGCAATGCTTCAGGGCGAATATAATGTGGCATTCATGATTGATGAATGGCGTAATGGCACATTCATAGGTAGTGTAACACGCGATATGCAGATTCTGATTGGAGCCTGCAACAACAACCCGCCTGCTATCACGGCACCTGCAGAAACCTGCGTCCTTGCAGGCAACTACATTTCGTTTCAGGTCTCGGCAACCGACCCCGATAACAATGCTGTTACACTTAGTGCTTCTGGCGGACCATTTGCACAAGCCCAAAATCCTGCCGTAATCAATCCCAATCCTGCTTCGGGCACACCAACAGCAACCACCAGTTTCCAGTGGAATACCATTTGCAGCCACATCAGGCGCAGCCCCTACGATGTATTGTTCAAAGCTCGTGATATACATCCCGAAGTGAGTCTCACCTCGTTTGCCAGCACAAGGATTCTGGTGATGGCACCGCCGGTACAAAATTTGCAGGCAACAGCCCTTGGCAATGGTATAAACCTGCAATGGGCAGCATACAACTGTGCCAACGCAACAGGTTTCAGGGTTTACCGCAGCCTTGGGCCATCGGCATGGGTTCCGCTTCAATGCGAAACCGGGGTGTCGCCCACCTCTGGTTATCAGCTCATTGCAACAATCAATGAATCCAACCCAACTTCATTCCGTGATGATGGCAACGGACAGGGATTAGCGCCGGGCAACGATTATTGTTACCTGATCACTGCTTTGTTTGCAGATGGCGCCGAGAGTAAAGCCGGCAGCCCCTCATGTGCGCGTTTGCGCCGCGACCTTCCGGTCATTACCCATGTAAGCAACGACAGCCTCGATCTGGTTCCGGGAAGAGTATTGGTAAAATGGAGCCAGCCTTCTGAACTCGACACCCAGCAGTTTCCCGGGCCTTATGAGTACAAGCTGTTCAGGCTGAATGGGATAACTGGACAGAATCCACAACTGGTGCACACCGCACAAGGACTGAGCGATACCGTTTTCATGGATAACGCTGCGGGTCTCAATGGTCAGGTCAATGGCCTTAGCTATGAGGTAAAGCTGACGAGTCAGAGTGTCGGCGACATTGGCACTTCGAAGCGCGCATCGTCAGTGCTGCTTAAGGCTAACCCTACCGACAGGGCTATAGCCCTGAATTGGCAGGCCAATGTTCCGTGGAATAATACCCGAACTGAGGTATTTGTCAGATTACCCGGAGCCTCGTCATTCGTTTTACTCTCCAGCACAACAAGCAACACTTTCAAGCATGCCAATCTGACCAACGGCAACACATATACTTATTATGTGCGCACTACAGGCAATTACGCCAGTCCCGGCTTTGTGAATCCAATTGTGAATTTCTCCAATCTTTTGAGTGTAACCCCGCTTGACGACAAAGCACCTTGCCCACCTGCCCTAAGTGTGGTTCCCGATTGCGAGCGCATCGAAAACCGACTGATATGGAATATGCTGCCCGATAGCTGTGGTTACGACCTGAAACGTATCAGAATCCATTACGCGACCAAACCCGATGGCGCATTTAGTATCATCGATAGTCTTGGGCCGAACACCTTATCATATCTTCATATAAAAGAGCGTTTTGTCGTAGGCTGCTATTACCTTACAGCTGTTGATTCCACAGGCAATGCTTCAGAAGCCTCAAACAAGGTTTGCATCGACTATGATGCCTGTCCGCTCTACGAAATTCCCAATTTCTTTTCGCCCAACAATGATGGCTTCAACGACGAGTTGATTCCTATGGGCTATCCGGCAGTTAACCCTGCAGCCAACATCAAAAGCATCGATCTTACCATATTCAACCGCTGGGGTAACACAGTATTTAAAACCGACAAGCCCGAGATCCGATGGAATGGCAAGATGTTGGGTAGTGGTCCCGATGTTGCCGATGGCACCTATTTTTATGTGTGCGAGGTATTTTTTGAAGGGCTTGAAGGAGAGGTGAAACTAAAGTTACAAGGGAGTGTAACTGTTATGCGATAACTGAAAATAACATCGCCAACGATCCATCGTACCTCCAACTCAGGGCTACAAATTGGTATCTTCGCACATTAAATCATTCTATGCACGAGCTCTCCATTGCAATAAATATCATTGAGATCATCACGGCAGAGGCAGAGTCTGCCAATGCGAGTGCGGTCAGTAAAATAGAATTAGAAATTGGCACCTGGTCGGGTGTTGAGCCCGATGCCATTCAACTGGCCATGGAGGAAGTGATAGCAGGAACCACCGCCTCGAAAGCCGCAATCGTATACCGTTGGATCAAAGCCAGAGCGGCCTGTGAAGAATGTTGCAACAAATTCGACCCTGAAGACATATTCAAAATCTGCCCTTACTGCAACAGCCTTAATACTCACCTAATTACGGGAAAAGAACTTAATATCAAATCAATAGAAGTTATTACCAATTAAACCAAATCATATGTGCGGCACCTGTGGCTGTGGTGAAGATGACCACATTAGATACAGAAAAATAGAAAAAGCAGATGATGCTCAGGCTCATGAACACAAACACGAACATCCGCACCGTCACGGCAATATCCTGCATGTGCATCCTCATCAGCACAGGCATAGCCATCCCCACGGTCACGAACATCACGACCATGCACACGAGCACGAACATCATCATCACGAGCACGAGCATGAGCATCCACACGATCATGGCCTGACCTACTCTATTTCGCTCGAAAGGAAGATTCTCGACAAAAACATACAGTTTGCAGAACGCAACCGTGGTTATTTTGAGGCACGCCATGTGGTCTCGTTTAACCTGGTAAGCTCACCTGGATCAGGAAAGACTAGTCTGCTTGAGCTTACCATTAAAAAGCTTAAAAACAGACCATTATACGTAATAGAGGGCGACCAGCAAACCATGAATGATGCCCGGCGCATCAGCCAGGCCGGCGCACCTGTAGTACAGGTCAACACAGGCAATGGCTGTCATCTGGATGCACTGATGGTGAACAAGGCAGTCAAGCAGCTCGAAATGAAGCCAGAGAGCATTTTGTTCATCGAAAATGTAGGCAACCTAGTATGCCCAGCTCTGTTTGATCTTGGTGAATCAAAGAGGGTGGTAATCATCAGTGTTACCGAAGGCGATGACAAACCGGCCAAATATCCCACCATGTTCGAAACAGCCCAGCTTTGCATTATCAACAAAACAGACCTCCTTCCCTATGTGGACTTCGACCTACAAAGTTTTGAGACAACCCTGCTTAAGCTCAACAAAACCATCGAAATAATCAGGCTTAGCGTCAGAACAGGCGAAGGTTTTGAAAGTTGGCTGGAATGGGTCGACAAACAATCGGCTACCTGAATCAGCGGAAATAATAGGTGAACAGCAAGCGTTCGCCTGATCTGGCTTTCAATGCCAAGTCTCTTAGTTTGCCTTGCTGCCAGAAAAGAACATAATCGGTGCAGTCGAAAAACTCATTCCTATCGGTACAGTCGCACAACATGTCCGATACCCGGTGAAACGTTGAAGGCTCAGCTTCAATTTCAACAACAATTTTTTTGGAAAAGCCTTGGGTTGATGCTGGTTCAACCACAACCTGCAGAATCTTTCCTGGAATTCTACATTCCTCCCGTATGGGTTCAGGCCACGATGCTGTTTCGGTCGATTGTGCAAGAAATGGCATTTTCAGTGCAAGTGCTGTCAGTTTTTCCGTTCCACCATCGGATGAAGTTGTGATATGCAGGCAAGCCATAAACTCAGGTAATTGGGCTGACAGCATGGAAAAGGCATCAGATTCGACCGCATAAGCCTCTCGGTCGGACAGCATCAGTCGTTGACCACCATCCCTGTATGGCTGGCAAAGATTATAATCTTTAATGATGAGCAAATACCGGTGTCCATCCGTATCGGCAAGCATAGCTTCATAAACACCATCTTTATCGCTGATTAGAAGCACGCTGTACCCCTCGAGCGCATGCATCGTTTTCTCGAAGGTAGAATAAGTTAGCAATACCGATTGGGATCTGGCAATCAGCACTGCAAGGAGCATCACTACAATCGAAAAAAATCTTTTCAAACCCGGATAACGACTCATTACCGGATACAACGAATCTGCCCCCAGGCTTATTTTATTTTAAGCAAGGATGTTCTGATTCCTCTGATCTGCGAAGAGCTGAATCCCTGATGCTCCATCTCGTTTAATCCGACAATAGTGCATCCCTGCGGCGTCGTTACCCGGTCGATCAGTTGCTCAGGATGTGTTTGTTCGTGCAAGGCCATCACAGCAGCACCTTTAGCCGTTTGAGAAGCAATGCTGAGTGCAGTATGTGCATCGAAACCGATTTCGATCCCCGCCTGCATGCTTGCCCTGATGTAGCGTAAGGCAAACGCAGTGCCGCAGGCCCCAAGCACTGTAGCCGCATCCATGAGCTTCTCCTCGATGGGTGCAACCGTACCGATTTATTCCAGAAGATTGCTGACATAGACATGCCAATCGTTATCGGTTTCATTACAAACAATGCAGGTTGCGCTCTCACCATATTGTGCAGCAATGTTTGGCATGATACGAACCACATAGACATCATCAATAACAATATCCAGAATTTCAGCAGATGAAAGACCAGTTACTGCCGAAATCAGTATCTTTCCGTGGATAAATGGCTCGATCTCAGCCAAGACTTCATTAGCCTGATGCGGTTTGACGCAAAGCATGACTACATCAGCCAACCCTACTCCGTCAGTATTGGAGCGGGTGAGTCGTATGCCCATATCGGCTAAATAAGCGATATGTTGAATATTTCGGCGTGTAACAGTAATCTGATGATGGGAATCAGTGAATAATCCGGACTAAAGTATGCCACGATTCCGGAGCAAAGTAGGCCACCTATT
>CAYWLJ010000019.1:0-18948 GCA_964459375.1 uncultured Lentimicrobiaceae bacterium
AATCAATATCCATTACCCTCTCCGGCTTTTTTGGCTTCAGTAGTTCAAAGAACTTATTTTTAACCCTGTTTTTTATTTCTTCACATACCTTTTCTGAAAAACAGGACTGCAAAGTTATAACAGTTTTTCTTTCCCACAAACAAAGATTTGAAAAATTATTAACAATCATTTTAAATCTTGTGCAAAATGTATCGGAACATCGTGCTCAGATGTGGAGGGATTCCTGTTGATTCAATGGCTCTTTGAAATGCATGGTTTTCAACAGAACAGAAAATAAATCTTTTGGGATATACAAAAGAAATATTCTGTTGGACCAAATTATTAGGCAAATCCAGCGAGAGGATGTGGGTGAAAAATAATTAACCCCTTGTGAAAACTGGCCTTGAACTGGCTGAAAGTCTGGGATTAAAGGCATAACCCTCAGCACTAAAAGAAATGAGCGCTTCCGGGTCAACGATCCGGTTTCTGATTATCCAGGAAGCCATCAAACCACGGGCACGCTTTGCAAAAAAACTTATCATTTTATATTCTCCATTATTCATATCCTTGAATTCCGGAATTATCAACTTGATATTCAATTGCTTAAAGTCTACACTCTTTGCGTATTCCTGAGAAGCAAGATTGATAATAACTTGCTGTTGGTGCGTTTTAAGTTCGTTCTGAAGGGCAAGGGTGATGTGTTTTTTCCAATAGGCATACAAATCCTTTGCTTTGCCGACACTTAAACGGGTTCCCATTTCGAGACGGTAAGGCTGAATCAGATCAAGTGGTCTTAAAACACCATATAGCCCACTAAGAATACGTAGATGTTGCTGAGCAAACTGAAGGTCGCCTGCCGACATGGTATCGGCCTGCAATCCTTCGTAAACATCGCCCTTGTAGGCTAAAATTGCAGCCCGGCGGCCATCAAGGCTGGTAGTGGTCCCCCAATGCTGAAAGCGGTCGTAATTAAGCTGAGCAAGTTTTGCGCTGATTTCCAGCAGCTTTATAAGTTCATCTACATTAAGCTTTCTAAGTGCTGTGGCAAGCTGGTTTGCCTTATCTTCAAAGATCGGTACGGACAAGTCGATTGTCGGGTTGTTGACTGAGAAATCGAGCGTTTTAGCCGGCGAAAGAAGAATGATCATCGTATAAAAGTTTTATAATCATTGATTATGTAGTAACAATTAGGTTCGCTATTGGTTTTTGAAGCCTCAAACAACTTTTCCGGTATAAATCCGCTCATCATTCATTTTATTAAGCAAGGCATGGTCGCGCAAGAGGAAATACGTTTCTTTTTCATTCATCTTCAGCTCGATCAGACCAATCAGCATCATATTCAGCATGATTTCTTCGGCTTTTTTGCGGGTGATAGCGGCCTGATGAATAAATTTATCCAGCGTGACCGGGGAGCCTGATGAAAGCATTCTGAACAATTGCATCTCGGCATGACCAATATTTATGTTTACTGCCCTGCGTGTGCCCGATAGCCTCCAATAGTTTATCAATAGCCTGTCGGCCAGTATATTTTTATCATCTACGCGGATAAACACCTTGAAATCATCGCCTTTGAGTGGCGCCTTGTATTTGACATCGCTGCTTTTAGGAACCAGAACCTCAAGCACAATTTTGCCCTCAATGTTCCATTCGCGGGTTTTAAATTCTATTTCCGGGCGGCAATAGAGCTGAGCCGCTGCTTCAACCATGTAATACTCTTCCTCGGACCGCACTCCGGCAATAGCGCCATTGTCCTTTACACCCACAAGCAGCCTTCCACCATCGGTGTTGGCAAAGGCTACCAGAGTACGGGCAATTTTGCGGCTGTCGGAAATCTCGAATTTGAAATCGAGCTGCTGATGCTCACCCTGGGCTATGAGCTTATGTATGTAGTCAGACATCTGAAAGTTTCGATATAAACAGTGCAAAGCTCCGAAAGTTTGCGGAGATTTCCTGCTCAGGCAGCTGTTACTGGATTACCTTTCTCTTTCGAAATCAGATAAAGACAAGATTTTCGCGCGAGGTATTCTTTTCGCAATAATAGCAGGCCAGTTTCATTTCGTCATTCTCATCGCGGATAAGTGAGAACCTGGTTGCAACGTCCTCTTTGTTGGTTATACAATTAGGATTGAAGCACTTGACAATCCCTTCGATGTTTACAGGTATCTGAACGCTGCTTTTATTGGTTACTTCGTAATCCCTGATCTCGATCAGTGTGGCCGAAGGTGCTACAAGTGCAATCTTGTTGATTTCCTCGCTTGCAAACCAGTGGTCGCTAACCTTTATAATCCCCTTTGTGCCATACTTTTTACTCTCGAGGTTAACCCCAAAATAAACCTGTTTGTTTGTGCTGTCTAGTCCCAGGATGCGCAGTACCTGAAAGAGGTTTTTTGCCGGGATATGGTCAATCACCGTACCGTTTTGGATTGCCGAAACGATGAGCTGTTTTCTTTTATCGTTCATGGTGGTATATTTTACTTTTTACTTAACACCTAAGGTACTTGCCAGAATAGCCTGTCGGACATAAACGCCGTTGAGTGCCTGCTCAAAATAATATGCCTTTGGATTGGTATCAACATCAACATGAATCTCGTTGACTCTTGGCAGAGGGTGGAGTACTCTCAGATTAGGGCGCGAACCGGCAAGCATCTGATTATTAAGATTATATGAATTTTTTACCTTTTCATATTCCAGAGGGTCAGGGAATCGTTCGCGTTGAATTCGGGTCATGTAAAGAATATCGCAATTTGGGATAACCTCGTTCAGGTCAGTATATTGATGGTATTCGAGCTTTGCCTCTTTGATAAAACGTTTGACAGCACTGGGCAATTTGAGCTCGACGGGCGAAACCAGATGAAAACGGGTCTTGAACTGCGTAAGGGCAATAACCAGGCTATGCACCGTGCGCCCATATTTAAGATCGCCTACAAAGGCAACATCAAGACCTTCGATGCAACCCTGGGTCTTACGGATCGAATAAAGATCAAGCAAGCATTGGGTTGGATGCTGATTGGCGCCATCACCGGCATTAATGATTGGTACAGGAGACACTTCACTGGCGTACCGGGCTGAACCATCTACCGGATGCCTCATCACTATAAGGTCAGAATAGTTGCTGACTGTGAGAATGGTATCCTTCAGGCTTTCGCCTTTCCGAACACTGCTCGTATCGGCGCTGGCAAATCCAATTACACTGCCTCCAAGCTGTTGTACAGCACTTTCGAAACTGAGTCGCGTGCGGGTGGAAGGTTCAAAAAACAAGGCGGCGATTACCTTGCCTTTAAGGATATCCTGCCTTGGATTTTGTTCGAACTCTCCTGCAAGATCAAGTATCCTTAAAATCTCATCTTTGGAGTAATCGCTGATGGAAACTAAACTTTTGTTCTTCATGTATCAGTTGTTTTTACTGGGGTTCGTGCCAAAACAGAAAAAAAAGACGGCCAAGGCCGCCTGAAACCAGAGAAAATAAAAAAAACAGACACGCTTGTGGTGCCTGTCTTGCAATCTTTTGCCGGTGAAAAATTCATTCCTGAAGTATTACCGGAATGCAAATTTAACTGAAAATTTAAATTATGTATTGTTCGAATGTTAATTCTCAGCATCATGTCTTAAACGCGCTGCATTCAGCTGTTCACCTTTAATTATAGATCTGGTAAAGACTGGTTAAGGCTGTAGTGCTATTCTTGCCATTATTTCAATCGATTTCGGAACATGCCTTCAGGAATAGTAGCAGAAATTTCTCCCGCAAAAGGATATGGCTTTGTTGAGGATAGCGAAAGCAGTGCATACATCCGTTTTGATCTTCAATCAGTTATAGAGGAAGTAAACGTTCAGGATTATGTAAGTTATACCGTTGTTGAGCTGTACCCAGGGAGAATGGCTGTCAATCTGAAGAAAATTCCGGCACAGAGCGCCTCAGAACTCAATCATAATTCCGATGGTTGGTAGCACAGTACCCGAGGTGTTGGGAATGGGGCGTAACACGTAACGTGTATTGTTATCAGTGGTTACAAAATTTCTATTTGCATCTCTCTCTCTTACATAATTATCCGGTCCTTTGGCCTGGTAATTATAGAGATTTTGAACATCCAGATAAAACATCAGGCTCCATTTGTCGAAGAAATATTTTTTATCAACCCTGATATCCAGTTGGTTATATGGATCAAGACGTAGCTGGTTCAGCCGGCTGTAATCGAGATAAGGCTGTCCCTGAGCATTCCATGCCTCAATAAGTGAAGATTTCTCAATATCAAATGGCGTGTATGGTAGTCCTCCGTCGAAGCGCCATTTTGCCCCGATGATCCAGTTTTTTGGCAGATTGCGCGTAACCGTCAGTACACCAATATGTCTGAAATCCCAGCTTGAAGGAATGAAGTCGCCCCTAAGGTCCTCGAATTCACTTCGCACAAAGGTGTAGGACAGTATCATATTGAAATTGTTTCTGATTTTGGTTCGGTTCACCACTTCAAAACCATAGGCCCTGCCATTGCTGGTCGAAACCACTGGCTCGTCTCCGAGAACTCCGTAGTTTGCACCTTTGTTGGCTAGACTTATAGAATCGCGGAGTGAAAAAGGATATCGGCTGTAACCCTTGTAAAATGTTTCGAGCGAGAAAAATACATCGCGTCGCGGAATAAATTGCACTCCACCAATAAGTTGGTTTACAGCAATATAACTGAGATCGTTTTGCTTGTTTACCAGGATTCCTGAGTTGTCTTTAAAGCCAAGCGTTGTATAGGCAGGAAGCTGAAAATACCGACCTGCATTGGCTGTAAGTGCCCACTTTTCGGTTAGGACGTAGTTTGCGGATATTCGAGGCGACATCTGGCGAAAAGGATTGGCCATACTGTTGCTGTAGGTGTTGAAGTCGGTTCGAAGTCCTGCTGAAAGGGTCAGTCGTTCTTTAAGAAAGTTTCTGCTCAATAGGGCTGAGGCAGCAAACTTGCCAAGGGTAAGGAAAGTGTTGTAGCTCAGACTGATCGCCTCGTTGCCGACAAATAGCTGCTGCTTTGTGTTATTGCTATATTTTGCAAACTCTGCCCCAAGCATATATACAAATTTGTAATCGCCATACCGGATATTATTTTCGAAGCGGAGCTTATTTTCGATCTCCTGACTGGCATAATCGAGTGTGCGGGGGCGTGACTCGTCGTTATCGGGATATTTATAGCTGGTATTGTTAAGCATATTGCGACTCAGGACCAATGTTTGAAAACTACGATCCTTAAAGTGACGGTAAACCCCACCAATAGCATAGCTCCACTGCTCATTTACAGGAAGATAAGAAAGAATATACTCTTGATCTTCCGTTGGATTCTCAATACCCGTGTTAAGCCTGAACAGATCGAGCGAACCAATGCTCACTATTGTCAGCTCGTTCTTTTTGTTGAACCGGGTTTTCCACTTCAACTGATAATCATTGAATGTGGGCAGGAAAGGGAGACCAATTACATCGAAAAGAAACTGAAGGTAAGAACGCCTTGCTGAGACGATAAAACTTGATTTTTCTCCCGCCGGGCCGTCGGCCGTAAGGCTGAGCTCTGAAGCACCGAGGCTGAAGCGGAACTTCGGCTTTTCCTTATTCCCCTCTTTCTGTGTAAATTCGAAGATGCCACTCAGCGCGTTACCCCGGTTGGCCGGAAAAGCTCCGCTGTAGAAGTCAACACCAGAAATGAAGTCGGCATTGAGAATTCCAACGGCTCCACCACTTGAACCCTGGGTTGCAAAGTGGTTGATGGTGGGTATTTCGATGCCATCAAGAAAAAACTTGGCTTCGGAAGGTCCACCGCCCCGAATGATGATGTCGTTGCGAAAAGAAAGTCCGGATCCCACTCCCGGCAACGATTGGATAACACGCGAAATGTCGCGGTTGCTGCCCGGACTTGTTTCAATCTCCGAAACAGTGAGTCGCTGCAGCGACAGGGGGCTTTCTTCGGTTCGAAGAAAAGGATTGGCCACAACTTCAACCTCTTGAAGGGCAATACCTGCGTTTTTCATCCTGATCTCTACAAATTCAGTCTTGGCGTTGGTAACCTGCAGTTCAGCCGAGCGTGTATTGACATATCCTACATAGGTAGCTTCCAGCGTAATGAAGCCCGGTCGAAGACCAGTGATAATAAAGCGCCCGTCGAAGTCGGTGGTAGCACCCGTGTTTGTGCCTATTATTATCACATTGGCAAAGGGAAGGGGTTCATTATTGGTGGCATCAACCACCCTTCCCTGTACCTGGGCATTCTGAGTAAAAACTGAGTATGTTGATGTTAATAATAATATGATTATTGATAAAATTTTCATGACAATGAATAGGTTTTACCTGATAGATACTTTTATTTGTTTGAAGATGTCAAATGCTGTGGTATGCCCTGAGATATCAGTGTAAATTCTGCCATCATCTCCTGCTGGGTGTCCATGTCCAACAGGGTTAAGGAAGTATTCGGGCATTGGATTCCTGCGGTTGATATCAACTGCATAAATGAGACTGGGTTGAGCAGAAGAACGATAATCGAAGTTATCAGGAAAGCGGTTGTTATGCCAGGTTTTGTTCCAATCCCAAGGCTGGTTTATCTCAACCAAAACCCTGAACTGATCCGGAATAAAAGATTTTGATTTCACATTTAGGTTGAACGATGATTTTGGCGTTGCACCAGAAAATGCGTCGGCGACAGGCTTTTCAGGGGTTGGCATGATTTCATCCTTTTCGGCACCTTCTCGCTTGTGCAGCCAGACTGGTAGTGCTGCGGGACGAATACTTCTGCCCGGCTGACGCATCCATTTGCCGCTGCCGGCATCGCCGTAGCTGAAATAGCCTGTGGCTACCGAACGGGTAACGAATACTGTTTGTAACAGGTTTCCGTTTACATCCTCAAGCCATATTGCAAATGTCGGGTGGTTGTGTGCACGGCTAGCCACAAAACTGATTTCGATCTCGATGCCATCCTGATCGAAGTATTTTGTGATGGTTTGTGGGTTTTGTTCGCCAGCAATTTTTTTTGCCGATCCGGAGCAGGACACAGTAGTAAAGAAAACCGATAACCATGCCACGAGTGACATGACTAATTTCTTACCTCTCATAATATCATTTTTTTTAATAAACATTCAATGCGCCAATAAGTTCAAAAAAAAACCCGCAACTGAGTGCGGGTATGTTATGTATTTCTTGTTGCCTGACTAATAATTGATCATTACCGGCATGACGAGCATGAGTATTTCTTCGTTTTCATTCTGATTGTCCACAGGGAGAAGAATACCGGGACGGTTCGGGGCTGACATTTCGAGCCTGATGGTGTCCTGCTCAATATTGGATAGCATTTCCTGGAAGAATCGCGAGTTGAAACCTATTTCCATATCCTCGCCTTCATAATTACAACTCAAACGCTCTTTGGCCTCGTTTGAAAAATCGAGGTCTTCGGAAGAAAGCAGCAGTTCCTGCCCGGCAATTTTGAAACGTACCTGCAAAGTGGACTTGTTGGCAAATATTGCCACACGCCGCATAGCACTCAGGAGTGAAAGCCTGTCGATAGTAAGGCGATTTGGATTCTGAGCAGGTATAACTGCTTCATAATTAGGGTATTTGCCATCAATGAGTCTGCAAATTAGCTTGAAGTTTTCAAAGGCAAATACAGCATTCCTTTCGGTATATTCGAAACTAACCTGAGCATCAGGGTGTGAAGAAAGTATGCTTTTTAACTGGTTAATGGGCTTTTTGGGCAAAATAATGGATGCAGATGAAGAGGCTACTGCATCACGGCGCCTATAACGCACAAGTTTGTGGGCATCGGTCGCCACAAAAGTGCAGTAATTTGATGAATGCTCACAGAGCACCCCTGACATGGCCGGCCGAAGCTCATCATTTCCTGCAGCAAACACAGTTTTTTCGAATGCATTGACGAGCAACTCGGCAGGAAACAACATTCCGATTGTGTTTTCAAGTACAGGAGGCTGGGGAAACTCGTCGCTCTGATGACCTGCAAGTTTATATTTTCCCTCGCCAGCAAGTAGTTCGATGGAAAAAGTCTGCAACGAGATCTGGAATGTAATCGGAATGTCGGGGAAAGTCTTCAATATTTCGAGCAGCATCTTGGCAGGTATTGCCACATCACCACTACCATCAGCCATATCCACTTCAAGCTTGACGATCATGGTCGTTTCGAGGTCAGAAGCTGTGACTGTGAGTGTCCGGCCATTGAGCTGGAAAAGAAAATCGTACAAAATCGGCATGGTATTGCTTGCACTCAAAACACCGCTGAGGGCCTGCAAACTGCGTAGCAGTCGCTGACTGGAGATAATAAACTTCATATGGACTTCAAATTTTAAGGCGCTAAGTTACTAATTCTGGATGCACAACACAATGTGCTTGTTTTAAGCTGTGATTATTTGGATGGTTTTCCTTTGAAATTCACCTTTGATTCAGTGCCTTCGATAAGCCTTCTGATGTTTTTGCGGTGTGTGATTGGCAGAAAAACGCTAACACCAACAGCCAGAATGTAATGTGCCCAATGCGGGGGAGGGAAAAACAACAATACCATAAAAGTAAAGGAGAAACCGGCAATCATGCTCGAAAGCGAGACATAGCGTGTTGCTAAAAGGAATAAAACAAAGACCAGCACAGCCAGCCAACTGGCCACGGGAAATAGACCAATTCCGGCACCCAGCAAAGTAGCAACACCTTTGCCACCTCTTAAACCAGCAAAAACAGGGAGTGTGTGGCCTATTACTGCTGCTGCGGCTGCAAGTATTTCGAGCGAATGTGGAACATCGTTCAATCCACCGGCACTGGCCAGGGTATTACAAAAAGCAACTGCAAGGTAACCTTTTAGAACGTCCACGATGATAACCGGAATGCCAGCTTTTACACCTAGAACACGAATCGTATTCGTTGCGCCGGCATTGCCTGAACCCCTTGTACGTACGTCGATGCCATAAAACCATTGTCCAACCCATACCGCTGTTGGGATGGATCCAAGCAAATAGCCGGCAATTATCGGAAGAAAGTATCCTACCATATAAGTATCTATTTAATATTCAATATTTTGCATTTTTCGTAAAAAATCAACCATACGCCTTCGGTTGGCAAGGGTGTATTCATATTTGTTGCCCTCTTTGTCAGTAAGGGTTCGCTTATCCTCTTTGATTGATGCCAAAGCGGTGTTGAAAACTTCGGAGGAAGATAGCACCTGCATCAGACCGGAACGGTAGTTGAAAAAATACCACTGCCGGGCAATTGGCATAAGGTACAGGCTAAACCCGTCGGAAACGCGTGATTGCTCCAGCTCAACGAAGCCATCGATGGACTTGTTAACCATGGTACTGTTGATACTGGCCAGCGAAAGAGATCCCATCGATATGAATGAACGCGTCTCGGGATTCCATTTCAGTCGTACATTGCTAAAAAACAGTGTTTTAATCAGAGCATCCGGCAGACGGCGTGGGCTGCCATAAAGTGCAATCTCGTTATTCAGCCTATCGGATTCAGCATTACTGAGCACCCTTGAAACGGCGAAGAGATAGTTACCCTGATTCAGTGCAGCACCAGGAAGATTTGCAGCGGCAAGACTATCGGCCATCATGCCGGTAAGTTTGTCGTCCATCGGAAAGTTGAGGGTTATGCTCAGGTCGAGATACAAGCTATCAGGTATGATTCTGTATTCATAACCCCCATAGGTAGCAAGCTCAATATTTGGCAGATGCAAACCCAGATCCGCTGTTCCCTGTCCGGTTATGATGCACCTGTTGGTGTTGAGCGCGATAAAGTCTTTTGTACCACTTTCGACTTTAAAAGAAAGCGTAGTCTTATCAAAATAGATCAGACCCGAGGTTACAGAAACTGCGGTCTCAGCGCCTCCTGCAGTTTGGAGCATTACCGCTCGGTAGCGGTCTTGCGCAGCCGAATAAAACAGTCCTGTATGAACGCGGTTGCCTTCCATATCGGCCATTACGGGGCGCACGGGTAGCCTTACGTTGGTGGGATCAACGAGTGTATCGAATTTGACCCAGTTTGAAGCCGTTTCGAAACAACTATGCTTGGGACGGTAACCACCGTTAAAACGAAGGTAACTGAGGTTTGCCGATAGAATAACTTCACCGGCAAAAGCAAACCAGGGACTGAGCATCAGCGGATCATCCGGGTCAACCTTGCCGCTGGCAATTGAGATTCCATTTCGATCGGGAGCAATATCGGAAAGACGAATAATGGTTACAACGCCATCGATATCGCGGTAAGCATAGTTACCTGAGGCCTGATAGCGTGATTTGCTTGAAATGCTGACCCTCGCATTTTCAATACGATGCAGTTTGTTTACTGTGTCGGCAATGATGAGTGCACTTTCTATGGGCAACATCCGGGCATCCTGTAGCACGGTTATTCTGCCATCGGTAGGAAAGACCGCTGCATCTGCCACGCGCAGCATTTTAACCTCTCGGGCTTCAATGGCGTATTTGGTGAGGTCGTAGGCCGCCTCGAGGGTAAAAAATGACAGGCCGCCCTGATCGGGATGCTCGGAGACAAATTCAGAACCACTGAGATTGAGGCTGATAAGCTCATTTTCGCTCAGCTTTGAGAGGTTGAATTTGTCAGCCATTCGTCGGTTGTTAAGGGAAATAAGATTTTGATCCATAGACCATTGTGCCTCGTCAAGGGTGCAGAAGTATTGGTTAAAAGGAAACGAAAGGCGGCTTTTTGGGCCCAGGTTAATAAAGTTTCCGGTTCGCTGATCAAAGTCGATCGTTACAAAATAATCCGTTGCCAGAAAAGCTGGCGTGTTGCCAAGGGCAGGCATCAGCGAAAAATCGGCCGTATCGGCCCGGAAGCTATTTGTCAGAAACCCAAACCATGCGGATGACACCGAGGCCTGTTCGAAACTGAGTCTGCCCTGCCCTTTCGTGCCCGAAGGCGAGATTTCGAGCAAGCCAAGAAAGCCTGCCGAAGCATAAAGCTTCAGAGCGTTATCGATGGTTTTCAGGTAGGCGATGTTTTCGAGCACTTTCCATTGAAATTGAAGCACTTCGCCCATTCCGGATGGAAAAGCTACCGGGGTGCTTACCTGATTCATTATCCAGCGGTCAACCAGGGCCGAAACCGAGTCGGGATAGAATCTGAATTGCCTGGAATAGAATTCTGAGGTTTGATAATTTAGCTGACCGATTCCTTTAAACCCATCGCCCGAAAGCGACAACTCTGTAAAGTAAATTGCCAGCCCACCGAACATTGGATAGCCATCCTTTGGCAATACATGGGTGAACCCCATGGCATAATCGGGCATCACAATCAGCTGTTCGCGGATCACAGGAAACATATGCCCAGAATTGAGATAGCCAGTGATGCGGAAGTTTTCGGTGGAAAAATTGCTCAGGCTGTCGATACGGAAAGGGTCAACAACATAAAAAAACGATGCCCTTTTCAGGGTACCTTGTTGAATGGCGGGATTGTCGAAGTAAACATAGGACTCTCCGGTGCTTGTAAATGATGGAAATTGTGTCAGATCATTTCTTCCTGATTTGTTTCTGGGTTCATCGATTCGCAGCGTACCGGTGAGATCGGCGATCACATTTCGCACTTTCACATACTCAGGCTTACGGCCTGGCTGCTGATCGTTTTTTAGTACGGAAAAGGCCAGAGAGTCAATAAACGAGAACTGAAGATGAAAAGGTTCATATTCGAAAACGGCATCGCGGGCGTAAAAGTCGAATAAGCCGGCCCTGACATGCCCCCTGAAACGAAAATCCCTGTTTTTTCCGAAAACAACCTGATTACCTTCAGGAATGAGCTGAACGCCCTGCTTCTCGCTGAGTACAACTTCGCCGACACCCATAACGTTAAGGCTGAAATCGCTAAGCTTCAGCATGATATTGGTGGCACGGGCGTTCGTCTCCGAATTTAATCGCATCACATCAAAGTCCTCCCTGGAAGCAGCAGCTGCAAGGGCTGAGTGGAAAGCCGGCAATATCCTGATGATATTGGAATCACCGTCATAAAGCATATAACCCTTTTCGACAAGATTAAGGACAAGCGAAACAACCTGTTCGGGAGGTTTCCGCATGTACGAGGCTAGAAAATTGAGTGGAAATTCAGCACCGGCGGCGGTTTCCTGAATATATCTTTCGATGATGTACATGGGGTGCACCTCGTCGATCATTTTGAGAGCACGAAATTCAGGCTCAGAGAAAAAGTCGAAGGAGGCGACACTTGCACGGCTTTGCGTATTCATTCCGTCAAGGCTTCGGAAATGCACATTGTCTTCGTCAATGTTCCAGTACATCGCCTCGGCAAGCAGGTTGAGCTTATGGTAACTACTACTGAAAGGTGCCCTTCCCCTGCCTTCTGCATTACGTACGGCTGTTATCTGTCTGCGCAGATTATCGTAACGAAAATCAAGTCCTGGATGACACAGACTATCGTTCTCAAAATAAAAACTGATGGTCGTCCTTCGCGATTGTGTCTGCTGCCGGCTCAGAACGAATTGCTGCGCTCTGGCAATGGCGATGGTTTTGTTGTTCTTACGAAATATGAGACTTGCCAGTCCATCATTTCCTCCCCCACCGATAAGTGTTCGGCCTTGCATAATGACGGTACCCGAAAAATCGACATCCGGGAAAACCTCTCTCAGCTCGAGCCGGCTCTGGGAGGAAATAAAGCGGGGGTGAGGCGTGCGATCGTTGGGAGGTGCGCTGTACACCTGATCTTCGAATGAGCCTTGTATGGGTTGTTCCAGTCTTCCCGGGAACCTTGCAATAACCGGTGAGGCATTGATCTCGGGCCGGTTCATGTCGATGATATAATCTGAAAGTTCGACCCAGGCCTCTTGCAATGGAATGTTGAAGCGTTCCCAACCGGCCTTACCACCCCGGCCTGTCCATTGCTGCGCAATAAAATAAAGCTGACCGGAGGTTTCGTATATCCTGAGGCTATCGCGTGGTGTAGCACATGCCAGTGTGGCATCACTAAGATGAAGTATCAAGGTAGTATCGAACAAAAACGCTGCTGAGCCCTGCCTTATGAACCAATTTATCGTTCCTTTTCCTGCAATGCGCTGCTGGTTGACGAGCTGCGATGATTGCTCCAGAAATCGTTCTGCAGGACGAACGTCGCGAGTGCGCAGCAAGATTTCGAGCTGCATCAGCCAGGCTCCAAATCCTGAAATGGATGCAGGTTCTCTGAAACAGGCAGCAACCATGGCAAGCACTGTGGCCTGATGGGGGTGTGCTCGCATCCGAAGTCCTTCCATACGCGAAAGCACGGTGTCAAGACGTTTCAGATCATTTACACTCAGCCTGCCATCGCTTGCAGCGGTGCGAAGTGTATTGATTTGCATTACGATGTTCTCGGCATTGGCGGCTGATTGGCGATCGGTTAACCGCTGCTGAAATTTTGTCAAGAAAGCCTCATAATCAATGGTTCCCTGACCTTTTAGGCCGGCAACCAGCATAAAATGCATCAAAAAAATTGCCAACTTCCGAAACATCATGGTCATAAGCCTTGAGTTTAAGGAATCAGCGCTTGTAGTAAACAGCAGCTACCCAGTTATTACGGCTGATGTGTTCGACATAAGTAAGGCAATGCGAGGCAGCTTCGTTGCTGATGGCAGGGAGGTCATCTTCGTAGAAACCACTTAAAATCAGATATCCGCCCGATAATAAGGACAGAGCGTAATGTCTGATGTCTGTCAGTAGAATATTTCGGTTGATGTTGGCTATTGAATAGTCGAAAGTGCGACATGCCAGATTGCGAACATCGCCCAGTTCAACACTAATATGGCTCACATCGTTTAATGCCACATTATCGATGGCATTGCTGTAGGCCCACTCGTCATTGTCGATGGCCGCTGCCGAAAGCGCATTAAGTTTCATGGCCAGTATGGCAAGTATGGCGGTTCCGCAACCCATGTCCAGAACATATTTGTTGGTTGGCGGATACCGGAACATCAGCTCCATAACCAGCGAAGTGGTTTCATGATGGGCGGTTCCGAACGACATACGTGGCTCGATGATCAGGTCGTAAAGGAACGAATCATCACTTTGGTGAAATGGCGCTCTTACTCGGCAGTACTCATTGATGGTGACGGGGTCGTAATTGAATTCCCAAATCTCGTTCCAGTTCTTATCAGCCAGAGGCTTGGTTGATATCCAGTTGACTCCGGTGAAAAAAGGATGCTTGAGAATGTCCTGAACAGCCTCTTTATCAAATAATTCTCTGTCCACATAAGCTTTGAGCACTGCGTTGGTGGTTTCGAAGCTGTCGAAACCTATTTCACCAAGGGCATCGGCCAGCAGGTCGGATGTGTCCTCGTCGGCAATGGCAAAGCTCAGCTCGAGCCAGGCCATGGTCAGGCTTTTTTGCAGATTTCGAAAAATTCAGCCGCTACCAGGGAAGCCCCACCTACCAGACCACCATCAACACCGGGCTGAGCAAAGATATTGGCAGCGTTTGCTGCATTGAGGCTTCCGCCGTAAAGAATCTTGGTGTTGGCTGCAATTTCATCACCATAGCGCTCTCCGATTAAGGTGCGGATATACTGATGCATTTCTGAGGCCTGTTCGGGTGTGGCGTTCACCCCTGTTCCGATGGCCCAAACAGGTTCATATGCGATGATTATCTTTGCGAACTCGCTGGTATCCAGATGAAAAAGACCATGCCGGACCATGCGTCGCACCACTTCGAAGTGTTTACCGGCTTCGCGCTCGGGTAAGGCTTCGCCAACGCAAAAAATTGGAATCAGCTTGTTTTCCAGCGCCTGATTTACCTTGGCGGTGAGCATCTTATCGTCTTCGTTAAAATACTTGCGGCGTTCGCTGTGGCCGATGATGCAATAGTCAACCTCCATCGAGCAGAGCATTCCGGCGGAAACCTCTCCTGTGTAGGCGCCCGATGGGAATGGGCTGATGTTTTGTGCTCCAACTTTGAAAAAGCCATCCTGGGCATAGTCGGTGGCTATTTCGAGATAAGGAAATGGTGGACAAAGAATAACCTCAGAAACAACCTCTTCTTTTTCGAAGAGGCTGATGAGCTCTTCGATGAGTTCCTCGGCTTCTGTGAAGGTTTTGTTCATTTTCCAGTTTCCTGCTACAATTTTGTTGCTCATGGTTTTATGATTTAAATTTTGAATTCAGTTGAGCCTGACACGCGGGTCGAGCAATGAGTACAGAATATCGACAAAAATATTAATTATAATGAGAAGCAGCGCAATAAACAAAACCGAACCCATCAGAACGGGCAAATCGTATTTTTCGAGTGCGTCAACTACCACAAGTCCAAGGCCTTTCCAATCGAAAATATATTCGACAAATACTGCCCCCGCCAACAGCGAGGCAAACCAGCCGGAAATAGCTGTTACCACTGGGTTGAGCGCATTGCGCAACGCATGACGGATCAGCAGAGGCCAGCCACTGAGTCCTTTGGATCGGGCTGTTCTTATGAAATCGGATTGCATGACTTCGAGCAGGGAGGTGCGTGTGAGCTCGGTAACGATTGCAAGAGGTCTGATACCCAAGGTAATGGCAGGCAGAACAAGATTCTTCCAGACGATGCGTTCCCCTTCTCCGGTATCATCAACCTCATACAGGCTACCAACTAAATTCAGGCCGGTGTATTCGCCAAACAACCAGGCAAAAATCCAGGCCATCAGTATGGCCGCAAAAAAAGAAGGAAGCGACATGCCTAATGTATTGATAACAAGTATCATGCGATTAAGCCAGACTTTATTTACCATTCCTGTCCATGCTCCAAGAAAAATACCAAGGATGCTGGCTAATAAAATCGATACGACAGCCAAAACCAGCGTATTCGGAAAGGCAGTTGCAATAACATCTGTTACCGGGCGCTTGCTCTGGTAACTCTGTCGTAGGTATGGTTTCTTGACAACTACATCATTTCCCAACACTTTAAACATAGCGGTCGCCTTACCATAGCGCTTTTCGTTGAAGGAAAATACCGTTGAATCGCCGCTATGAAAGGAAATTGGAGAGAGGTCGTTAAGAAAAAGAAAGTACTGGCTTACGATCGGAAGGTTCAGGCCAAGATCCTGACGCACAGCTTCTATGGTTGACTTATCGGTACGCTGGCCTACCATCATGGCAGTCGGGTCGCCCGGAAGGATGTTGAAAAGCAGAAAAACCAAGGTTGCAACGCCCCAGAGGACTAATATTCCATATCCAAGCCTTCGCGACACAAATCGTATCATGAATCAGGGTTTTTGACCATTTTCCAGATCTTCGAGTATCCTTTTAAGTTCGATGGGGCCGGGAAAATTATTGAAATGCCACTTGCCGGCAACATAGCCCTTGTGAAACAAGACAAGTCCGGGATTGGACCTGATCATGGTTTTGAGGGTGGTGCCATCAGCGTAGAAAACATCGGTATCCAGCTGAAACTTACGACGTAGTACATCCATTTCTTCGGGTAAGGCAGCAGTTAATATGGCGACGTGCTGGTTGGCCTCGGTAAGCATTTCAATCAGCGACGATGCATTTTGCCAACCGCGTTCGGGTGCTTTTTCGGCATCCCAGGAAACCACCACAAACATCGCTTCACCACCCAGCAAATAACTAGTGAAATCGTTCCCCGATTCATCTTCGGCCAACAGGCCATGGATAATGTGGTCGCTGTCGTATTCGGTGCGCTGATCCAAAAACTCCCAACTGGCAAGCCACTCCGGGTCGTTCCATGGAAAGTTTGGCGAAAGGTACTCACGTATCTCTCCAGTCTCGGTGTTCTGATACTTTACAAAAACCCTCATCTCAGCATCGGGATCAGGAAGCACCCGATTGCCTATTTTCCATGGGCGGAAATCAATGAAAGGTTCGTGCTGGTATTGATGTACCGACATCCAGACAAACAATGCTGCAAACAGGACAGCGGATATGTTCTGTAGTTTGCTATTAAACAGCGGCCTGAAATTCTTTCTCCTGAAAAAGACCACCAGGGTCGGCAACATCAGGATGATATTTTTATAGAATGTTTCCCAGTTGGTTAATTTGATGGCATCGCCAAAACATCCGCAGTCGGTTACTGGCGAATATAAGGCATCGTAGAAAGTGAGCAGGGTGAAGAACGACATCGTGATCAGGAGCAGCCATGATGTAAAGCGTATGTGCACGCTGAAAATCAATGCTGCCCCGATGAAAAATTCGAAGGTGCAAAGCAAAATGGAAAGCGGCAGGGCAAGATCGTTGGCCCAGGTGGTGCCATATGCGTTGAAATAGTCCTGAAGCTTGAATGCAGTGCCCTTAGGATCGACTCCTTTGACGAATCCTGAAAACACAAAAACAAAACCAATAAACAGTCGGCTAAAGTGCATCAACAGGTACTTCAATCTCATTGTCTTATAATTGTTATAATGGGTTTTCAGTATGTTGGGCCTCGCTCAGGTGAATCAGTGCAAAAACAGCATAGTTGATGATGTCGAAATAGTTTGATTCTACGCCTTCGCTCACTTGTGTCCGTCCCTGGTTTTCTTCGATCTGTTTAATCCTTAACAGTTTCATCAGTATGATGTCGGTAATCGAGCTTATGCGCATATTCCTCCATGCTTCATCATAATCGTGGTTTTTGCGTGTCATCAGATGAAGGGCCTCGCTCATTACCTGATCATACAGTATTGTTGATTGTTTGCTATCCATGTCAGTCGCCTCGGCCACGCCATAACTTAGCTGAATGATGGCCATGGCACTGTAGTTGGCAATAGCTACAAAAGCATCCTCCTGTGGCTCATCCACCATTTGCGTGGTTTTCATCTGCAGACTTCGCAGCCGGTTGGCCTTGATGAAGATCTGATCGGTTAGTGAGCTTACACGCAAGATGCGCCATGAAGGGCCATAATCTCCAAGCTTGGCAACATAAATATTTTTGCACTGCTGCAAAACCAGACCGAAGGCAACGGATGTTTCGATGCCGTTTAAATTGTGGAGCGCCATTTAGTTACTTTTGTCCTGACGAATTCCGTGATAAGATGATCAATTTCGAGGCTAAAGATACGGCATTTAGCCGAAATCGAACTTTCGAATTCGGTGGTAGAACGCTCATCAAGAAAGGTCCATTGTTGATGGGCATACTGAACATCACGCCGGATTCATTTTATGAGGCTTCCCGGGTTATTGACCAAAAAGCACTACTGGAACAAGTTGGCCGGATGTTGGACGATGGGGCCGATCTTATCGATATCGGGGCTATATCTACACGACCAGGGGCTGGCGAACCAGGACAGGAGGAGGAAATGAAGCGGTTGGTTCCGGCAGTTCGTACGGTAATCAGGCATTTTCCGGAGTGTTTCGTATCCGTCGATACCTGGCGGGCCGAGGTAGCCAAGGCTGCCTTGGATGAGGGCGCATTCATGATCAACGACATCTCGGGAGGCACTTTCGACCCTGATATGGTGAAGCTTATTGGTCAGACCAACATGCCTTATGTGATGATGCACATTAAAGGAAAACCATCAACCATGCAGCTGAACCCTTTGAGGGCAGGCGAGGTCATCAAAAAAGTAAGGAAGTTTTTTCTTCATCAGCTTCAAACCTTTGAGCAATACGACGCACGACAGCTCATCACCGATCCCGGTTTTGGCTTTGGTAAAACAATGAATGCCAACTACATGATGCTAACCCAGCTTGAAAACCTCCGGATCAAAGATTACCCACTGCTCGTGGGTATTTCACGTAAGTCGATGATTTATAAGTCGCTGAACACAACGCCTCAGGAAGCCCTCAATGGCACCACTGCCCTACATGTGGTGAGCCTGCTCAAGGGTGCCGATATCCTTAGGGTGCACGATGTGAAAGAGGCGGATCAGGTTGTGAAACTTTTGTTCAAGATAAAGCAAGGCGATTATTCTTAAGAATGACATAAAAAATTTCATTCGTTCCGAACCGGATATTCTCTGCATTCGGGTCGATATATTAGGCAGTATGTTTCAATTTGCCTGCATTTAAATAAAAACAGAGGAGGAGCTTTCGCTCCTCCTCCGTCAAGCATAATTAGACCATACA
>CAYWLJ010000020.1:0-18784 GCA_964459375.1 uncultured Lentimicrobiaceae bacterium
TTAAAAAAAACTTATTTTTGTTAATCCGTGGTCTGAAAGAGGGGAGTACTTCCCTTTTTCATAATCAACAAATGTTTTGTTAATAATTTATTACGATTATAAAGTAAAACAATTGGCAATTTTAAGCTAACAAGAAACCTAAATGAACTTATTCTTTCCCAGCCAAAATATATATTTCGTTGTGCAACAAGGCACATGCGGTTTTCAAAAAAGAAGTGTATTTGAGAGTGCAAGGCTACAGCTAACAAACCCGGCTACCAGTCCTGCCAAGCGAGAAAAATCCTTTTTTCTGCTTTGGGGGGTGTAAGATTAGCCACACTCATGCTTCACTTGTTTGATGAAGCTATTTTAATTAATTACTGATGCGCTTGTCAAGCTTGTGTAGAAATTTTTTACCTAAATCGATCAGACGGAATTGTTCATCATTGATAACATGAGTGTTAAAAAAAAATATTGCATCACCCCATAATTTGATGACCATTGTTGCTTTATGCAAAATGAAATTACAGCTATAATTAAAATCGTAAAGTTGGTTCTCGGCTGAAAAAGTGTTCCAGAGGCATATAGTTTTTTACACTACAGCACATAATGAAAACAGGCTATACAAAGGGATTCGACAGGCTAACCGTTCAGCCAAACACCAGTTCCTCCAGCTTTCCCTTGCGATCCACACGCACGCCTTTCGGGGTTTGTTGAAGCGTTATGGCCTCGGTATAAAGATCATGTTCGAGAAAAAGGATGTAGTTGTTTTCGAGCGCCTCGGTATAAAAGCGTTCTTTGTCCCTGAGTGTTTCGAGCGGACGGGTATCGTAGGCCATAATCCAGGGCATGGGCACATGGGCCGATGATGGCAGAAGATCAGCCGCAAAAACTACAATTTTACCGTCGAAGCTGATATGTGGAATCATCTGGCCTTCAGTATGGCCGGTGTAGAGTTTGAAGGTAATGCGCGGGATGTATTCACCTTCTTCCTCGATGAGCATAAGCTTTCCGCTTTCGTATATGGGCAGAATATTTTCCTTGAGGTAGGAGGCCTCTTCGCGGCGGTTGGGCTGGGTGGCCCATTCGAACTGCTGGCGGCTTGTCCAGTAGGTGGCGTTCTGAAAAGCCAGTTCGAAACCTGTACGGTCGGCATTCCATTTCACGCTGCCACCGCAGTGGTCAAAGTGCATGTGGGTGATCACCATGTCGGTGATGTCTTCAGGCTTATAACCGGCAGCAGCCAGCGAACCTTCGAGGGTGGCATCGCCATTGAGGTGGTAATGGCTCAGCCATTTTTCATCCTGTTTATTGCCAATACCGTTGTCGATGAGGATGCGGCGGTCGCCATCCACCACCAGCAGGCAGCGCATGGCCCAATTGCACAGGTTGTTTTCGTCGCAGGGATATACTTTGCTCCAGAGCACTTTGGGCACCACGCCAAACATGGCGCCGCCATCAAGTTTGAGGTTGCCGGTTTCGATAGGAATCAGTTTCATATTGTTTTTTCGCCAAAAATAGCAGTTTAGCACATTTGCGTACATCAGAACTCCGCACACAGTCGTGAATCATTCAGGCACAGACTTCCTACTTTTGCACCAAAATGGGAGCCTGATGCGCGTTTTGCTGCTCGACAATCATGACTCGTTCACCTACAACCTGGTGCAACTTTTGCGCGAATGCGGACTGCCCCATCAGTTGCTCATCCGCGACTGCGACACCAACCCACTTGAGCACAATGGATTATTTGACGCTATGATCCTTTCGCCCGGACCGGGCCTGCCCTCCGAATCGGGGCAGTTGATGTCGTGGATTGCGCAATACGCGCCAACTCTGCCGGTGCTTGGTGTTTGCCTTGGCCATCAGGCGCTGGGCGAATATTTTGGTGCTTCGCTCCGGCAACTGGGCCACAGCGCACACGGCGAAAGAAGTCAGCTTCGGGTGGACAACAACAGCGCCATATTCCGTGGTCTTCCCGCGAATATTTATTGCGGCCGGTACCACTCGTGGGTGCTCGACGAATCCACAATACCCGACAGCTTAAAAATCACGGCACGTGATGCTTCCGGATACATTATGGCATTCGAAAACAAGCAATTACCTGTTTACGGACTGCAATTCCATCCCGAATCGTACATGACCGAATACGGATTGCAGATGATCCGAAACTTTTTGCAAATCAGTGCAAATGCGCTTTAAACTGATTGATTTCGCGAAGATTATTTTTTGCTCTTTACGGCAATGGTCTCGATCTCGACCAATACGTTGAGTGGTAGTGTTTTCACGGCAAAAGCCGCCCTTGCCGGAGGATTTTCGGGATAATAGCGCCCATACACCTGATTCATGGCAGCAAAATCAGCCATATCAGTCAAAAGGCAGGTGGATTTGACCACATCGGAAAAACTATAACCAGCCGTTTCCAGAATCGCGCTGATATTTTTCATCACCTGCTCGGTCTGGGTGGTGATGTCGCCTTCGACTACCTTAGCTGTTTGCGGATCGATGGGTATCTGGCCCGAGATAAACAACATGCCATTGATTTCGACGGCCTGGCTGTAGGGGCCAATGGCCTTTGGAGCATTTTCGGTGTGGATGATCATTTTCATGAGTGCCTTTAATGGTTCATATTAAGATTAACCAGCCTTTGCTGGCAGAATTGGGTTAAAAATCGCGGAAGTCTTTTTTGCGGGTTAGTTTGAGGTCTTGTAATACGGGCGATTTGACATTGATGGTGAAGTTCCAGCTTTTGCGGAAGCCAAGCGGAATCCAGTTGAAGCGCAATTCCCAGCAATGCAGGTCGCGGTATATGTTTAAGGAAGTATAGGATAGTCCCTTGGCTTCGAAGTCCCAGCCCGACTGTGCCTGAATCTTCCATTTGGGTGTGATGTTGATGTCGCCCGAGAAACCAAGCGTCTGAACCACTTTGTTTTGCCCGAGTGGCACAGGGCCGACGTAATGCGGGGTATTGTTGTAACGGAGGGTATAGTTGATGGAGAGTGTCCACGGTATCGACCAATCGATAAATCCATCAGGATTGCGCCCTATTTCGGTCAACTCAGCCTCCGTCGCTATAGTCGGAGGTCGTACCGGGGAAGGCGGCTGGGCGGGCTTCTTCTCAAAATCTTTCTGGCTCAGGTTCCATTGGGCACCTAGGCTCCAGGTGGCATTGGTTTTGCGCAGCAGGCGCCGGTTCACATCCCACTCCCATTTGTTGATGGTTTTTCCGGCCGAATCGATGGCATAAGGATCCCAGCTGCTGCTGTACTGAATCGTCAGATTTTTGAGCAGCCTTGTGCGACCGTTTACACTGATGAGGCTCATGTTGAGCGAATCGCGGGCAAGGTCGTAGCCTCCTGATACCGAAAGATCTTCGACGAGCACAACTTTGCGCATGCCGGTAATGGTGTCCTTGCGCGAGCGCACTTTCATCTCGAGGTTGTTGCTGAAACCAAAGTTGATGCGCCCCGACTTGTCGCGCGAAGGGCTACCAAATAGAGCGCCTTCATACCTTGAATACACCTGTTCCACCCCCTTCTCGTCGATGTACCTGCCATAATAACCCCACCGGGGATCGGAGAAGGCCGGGGTATAACTTGCACCGATACGCGGAGTAAACACATGCCGAATGGCGCGGATGGGACCTTTTTTAAAGCTTACCATGCCAAACACCTTGGTGCTCAGACTGGAGGACATATTGAAATCGAACACGTTGTTGAACCGGTAAACGGTATCTGTTTTCACATAGCCGATAATGGTATCATTATTTCTGAAAAGGGTGTCATCCACCCAATACCGTTCAAGGTGATTGAAGTAATTGCGGTTAGTCATGCTCAGCGAGTTGCTCAGCGAGAAGTATTTGAGCACCTTGAGGGGCAGACTCACCGGTATGCTTTGCTGTATGCCGTTGCGCATCTGCCTGAAGGCATCGGGCTTAAAAAAGAGCGAGTCGGGCAGGCTGAGGCTGTTGCGGGCACTCAGGGTATAGCCCACCGTGAGGGCTTCGTACCATCGCTGGCTGCCAATGGCGTTTCTGCGTTTAAGCGGATATAGGGTGTTGGTGTTGAGGGTGATTTCGGGCAGCGACACTTCGACCATCTTGGTTTTTGTGTTCTGGCGGTGACTGGCATTGGCCGTCAGAAAGACCTTGTTGTTGAAGTTGGTCTGGTAGGCCACTGAAGATTTAAACTCATTGCTTAAATAGTCGTTCGAAGTGCTGGGGTTGAAGGCATTGAAGTTGCTGCTGCTCACATTCACATCAGCCGAAAAGCGCCCCACCGGCCTTGCCTTGGGATCCTGACGGTGCGACCAACGCACCCTGAAGTCGCGCGAACGGCGGTAATCGGCATTACCCTCTACGCCGAGGATATTGATGGCGTAGTTTACATTGAAGCTGCCATTGTATTTGTATCGCTTCACATAGCGAAAGGTGGGCTTTAGCGCCCAGCTGCCACGGGTATAGATGTCGCCGAGTATGTCGAGGTCCATGCGCTCATTAATTGCCCAGTAAAAACCACCGTTCTCGAAGTAAAACCCGCGGTTGTTCGACTCGCCGTAGGTGGGCACCCTCACGCCCGACTTGCGTGTGGTGCGGTTCGGAAACATTCCGAATGGCAGCGCTAATGGCAGTGGCATGCCTTCGATGACTAACCATGCCGGGCCTGTGACAATCTTTTTGCCGGGAATGACCCTCGACTTGTTGAACCTGAACTCGAAGTGCGGATGATCGTGGTCGCTGCATGTAGTATAGGCTCCCGTGCGGATGTTGATGGTGTTGTCGGCCATCTTCTTCACCTTTTGACCGAGCAGAAAGCCTTGTCCGTCTTCGGTGACCACATTGCGGATGATGCCTTTCTTGCTATCGAAATTATAGTTGAGTTCGTTCGACTCGAAAGTCTGATCCTTGTCCGTAAATTTTGGCCTGCCGATGAGCTTGCCGGTGCTGTCTTCGAGGCCACGGGCATACACCTGATTGGTTTCGAAATTGAAGCGAATATAGGCCGCTTCGAGCTTGATGTCGCCATAAACTACCACAGCATTGCCATAGAGGTGCACCATTTTATTTTTAAGGTCCTGCACAATGCTGTCGGTGGCGGTGCGTTCCACCTTTGTCTCGAGTTTTTGCTTCACCGGAACAGCAACCGATAAAGTATCGGGTTGGGTAGTGTCGGGTAGCGACTGAAAAGAGAAATCTCTGTTGCTGATATCTAAAGAGCTTGATATGAGCGATTTACCGGGAATTAGTAGCGCAAGTATAAATGCAAGAAAAAAACCGGGCCACATTTGCAATAGTGGTTGATGGCTCCATTTAGGTCTTCCAAGGCCGGAATGCTTATATTTGTTGTGCGGTGTGTACAAAACAACTGCAAATATAGGTCGTTATGAAGTATGGCTTCGCGCTGGGTATTGAACGTATGCTGCACATCTTTGTTGTGGCAATGTTTCTTGCCGTTTATGGTGATGCTGTAGCACAAAAAGGAAGCAAAATTTCGACAGTTGTCATCGATCCGGGACATGGCGGCCGCGACCCCGGGGCTGTGGGGCTAAAATCGAAGGAGAAAGACATTGTGCTTGACGTGGCACTACGGACAGGGAAACTCATTCAGCAAAACCTGCCTGATGTTAAGGTCGTTTATACCCGTTCGCGGGATGAGTTTAAAGAGCTGCACCGCCGGGCTGCCATTGCCAATCAGGCCGAAGCCGACCTGTTTATTTCCATTCATTGCAACGCTTCAAAAGACACCCAGGCATCGGGAGCTGAAACTTTTGTGATGGGGGAGCACCGCACCAATGCGAATCTGGAGGTGGCCAAGCTCGAGAACGCTTCCATTCTGCTTGAAGACAACTACAGCGAGGAGTATGGCGACTTCGATCCCAACAGCACTGCGGCATATATTGCCCTTTCGTTGTTTCAGAGCGAAAACAAGAACCAAAGCATTCGTTTTGCACAAACTGTTCAGGAACAGTTTACCAGACGCCTTGGCCGTAAAGACCGCAGTGTACAGCAGGCCGGCTTTTTGGTGCTTTACCGCACATCCATGCCAGGTGTGCTCGTTGAGCTGGGCTTTATCACCAATCCGGAAGAAGAAGCGTTTATGATGTCGGACGAGGGCAAAAGCTTTATGGCATCGGCAATTTACCGGGCGTTTCGCGAATATAAGCAACAGTTTGAGCGCGAAAATGTTACCAGTGTCATCACGCGCGAGATGCGCGAAGAAGCCATCAGGGCAGAAAATCAGGGCTCCATGGCAGCAGCTGGCCCACAGTCTTCGCCAATGCAGACGGTCGTAACACCAGCACCCAAACCTGCCGGTACACCAGCAGCATCATCAAAACCCTCCACAGAAAGCCAGACGAAAAAGCCCATACCACAAAAGCAGAATACAACACCACCAAAAGAAACGGTCAGAAATAACTTTGTTTACAAAGTGCAGTTTGCCACTTTTCCGCAGGATCTCCCCCTGGCAGACAAACGGTTTAAGAATGTGGAAAAAGCCGATAAGTACTTCCACAATGGACTATATAAATACACTTCCGGCAGCTTTACCAGTTTCCACGATGCCGTCAATCATCAAAACCGAATGCGGAAAGCTGGTTATCCTGATGCATTTGTAGTGGCATTTCTTAATGGTCAGCGAATAACGATTGACGAGGCACAGAAAACTATCCCCCCCTGAAACCATTTAAAACATCCTGCGCTGCAACCGTGTTATATTACCTTTGCATCTCATAGAATCAATGAACCCTTGAGATAAACAACATAATACCCTTAAACATTGAAAAGCTTTAAACCCATATTGGTCGGATTGTCGTTTGTTGCGGCTCTGTTTGTCTTCTTCTGGGGTTTCAACTTTCTGAAGGGACGGGATATATTCAACCGTGAACGCATTTTTTTTGTTGAATACAAAGATGTTTCCGGCCTCATTCCTGCGAACCCTGTACTCATCAAAGGATTCAGGGTAGGGCAGGTCAAGCGAATCTATTTCCATCCACTCATGGACGGACGCCTGGTGGTTGAGCTCTCTGTAACAGAAAAGATACCAATTCCAGGCAACACGATAGCAAAAATTTTCAGCTCCGACCTGATGGGCTCAAAGGCTGTTGAGTTAATCCTGGGAAATAGCGCAACAATGGCTGTGCATAACGATACCCTGTCATCGGCAGTTGAGGCCAGCCTGATGGATGAAGTGAATGCTCAGGTTTTGCCACTGAAAAACAAGGCGGAAAGCCTCATCTCATCTGTTGACTCGCTTGTTACCATTGTGCAGGCCCTCATCAACGAGAATGTTAAAGACAACCTTAATCAAAGCCTAAAAAGCATCTCAGGTACCATCCGTAACCTTGAGAGCACAACCGGCAATATCGATAACATTGTGGTTCAGCAACAATCGCGCATCGCATCTATTTTATACAATATGGAGTTGATTTCCCGCAACATAGAGCAAAACAACAGCAACATTTCAAGAACCCTGGAAAACCTTGCAGCCCTGTCCGACTCGCTGTCCAAAGCCGATATTGTTTCAGCCGTGCGGCACGCCGACAGCTCGCTCGTCCAGCTAAACAAGCTGATGACAGCCATCAACACAGGCCAGGGTACCCTGGGTCAGCTCATGCAGAATGACACCTTGTACACGAAACTCGAAAGCTCGGCCGAAGAACTGCGTAAGTTACTCGAAGATGTCCGGCTCAACCCTAAGCGTTATGTCAAAATCAGCGTGTTTTAACGGTTGATGCTTTATACCTTCCCCATAAAGGTCTTAAGAAACATGCTTAGCCCGGCCTGCTTATCTGCCAGATAGTTCTTAAGTCTTGCCCTGATTGATCATCAGGATCCCCCAAACTAAGAATCAATGTTAGGCTGTACAAGCAATTGACCCGAATTCAATTCGAAGGCGGTAAGGTTGCCGTAGCCGGGCCGGTTGGCGATGTAAACGCCGTTGTCGAGGTCGATAAAATGATATTGGCCGCTGCGAATCACATGGTCCATAAACTCAAGATCGACCGGTGTGTGCCCGTGAACGACCTTTTTATGCCGGATTTTTGCCGGATCCACTTTAAAATCTTTTGTCCAAAGCATAGCAAAGCGGTCGCTGAGCGGATCTTCAATATCGAAATTCAGGCCGGCATGAACTATGATATAGTTCTCTATCTCGGCATAATAACGCAATCCCCGCATCCATTCGATGTATTGTTCGGGAATGTCGCCGGCATATTCCACACCAAAGCTTTCGAGCGTCTGAGCCCCGCCATGCAACTCCCATATTTTCTGTATTTTGGATTTGAACCGCAGACCAAGAAATCTTTTCGAGCTGCAGTCAGCATCCCAGGCCTTGACACAATAGTCCTCGTGGTTTCCTATTAAAAGCTTAAGATTAAATTCTTTGCGATGAAGATCCATGAGGTAATCCATCACCCCTTTGCTATCCGGACCACGATCAATATAATCGCCCAGAAACCAAAGTTCATCCTGACCGCTGGGCCTTATCTGCTGTTCGATAAGCGCTTTGAGGGTCTTACTGCATCCGTGAATATCGGGGATAACCCACCTGCGTTGGTTCATCATGCTGAAAAAAACAATGGCCGAAATTATCATTTTTCGGTGAGTTTCGTTAGCAGACAATAAAAAAGGCATCGGTTCATTACCGATGCCTACTGAAGTTTGCATTCTATACGGTCATTTTGCCTTACCCTGATTAGCCACTGCTTCCATTAATTTCCTTATTTCATCAGGGTCACCAAGGAAATAATCCTTAATGAGGTTCAAATCATCATCAAATTCAAATACGTAAGGGATAGCTGTAGGTAGGTTGAAGGCAATAATTTCGTCTTCGCTCATCTTTTTCAGGTGCATGACCAAAGCACGCAGGCTGTTGCCATGGGCAGAAACGAGGATTTCACCATGCTTTGCCAGCGAGGGTTTGATGTCGCTTTCCCAGAAAGGCAACATCCGCTCGATGACATCCTTGAGCGACTCGGTAAGTGGAAGCAATGACGGTTCGACATTGGCATAGCGTGGGTCGAGGCGCGGATTGCGGGCATCATCAGCTCCCAGAGGTGCAGGAGGTATATCGAAACTGCGTCGCCAGAGCAGCACCTGCTCGTTGCCAAACTTGGCAGCAGTTTCGGCCTTATTGAGGCCTTGCAGTTCACCGTAATGCTTCTCGTTGAGTCGCCACGACTTGATTTCGGGAATATACATCATATCCATTTCCTCAAGAACAAGCCAAAGTGTTTTAATAGCCCGAGATAGATACGAGGTGTAGGCCAGCTTAGGACTAAAACCATGCTCGCGGAGTGTTCTTCCTCCTTTGCGGGCTTCTTCGACACCTTGTTCCGAAAGCGGAACATCGGTCCAGCCAGTAAACACGTTCAGCTTGTTCCATGTGCTCTCGCCATGACGCATCAACACAAGACGTTTCATAATTCTGAGATTTTAAATTTTAGCAAATACTCAATAGTGATTAATTAGCAAATTTAATCAATCGTATCCTGTGCAGGCACGAGGCAGTGAGCTAAATTTGCCGTATGAAGAGTGCAACCGTTCCCGCCTTTCTGCGTATGCTTGTGCCGGGTCTCATCTGGCAGAAACCTTCTGGCGCTAAAAAGCTGTATCTGAGTTTCGACGACGGGCCGCATCCTGAGATTACACCCGCGGTGCTGGAGCTTCTCGATTGCTACGAAGCAAAGGCTACTTTCTTTTGCGTTGGCGACAACGTTGACAGGTATCCGGATGTATTCGAAGCGATGAGAAATCGTGGCCATCTGCCAGGCAATCATTCGCACAACCACCTCAACGGATGGAAAACGCCGCTGGGACAGTATTATCAAAATATCCTTAATTGTGACGAAAGAGTAAAATCTCCCTGGTTTCGCCCCCCTTACGGCCGCATCACCCCTGCTCAGATCCATACCCTACGCAAAGATTTCAGCATCGTTATGTGGTCAGTGCTCAGTTGCGATTTTGATGTTAACATGAGTAAGGAGGAGTGCTGGCAAATTACAAAACACCATACGGGCGACGGCAGCATCGTGGTGTTTCACGACAGTGCAAAGGCCGCTCCGCGCATGTTGTATGCACTAGAGCGGGCTCTAGAACACTACTCTGCCCTTGGTTTTCGTTTCTGCAGGCTCGACGATTAGCTACCCTACGTCAATATTTCACATCTTTGCCCAATGATTTTGCGTCGTTTTGCTGCACAACTTAACATTTGCCTGCTTGCCGGGTTGTTTCTGGTGTCTATCCGGTGTGCCAATCCTGTCATGCCCCTTGGTGGCGAAAAGGATTTCAATCCCCCAAAAGTTGTGCACTCAACACCGGAACGCAATGCCACAAACTTCAAGGGCGGGACAGTAAGCATTACTTTCGATGAATTTGTAAAATTCGACAAGATCAACCAGCAGTCGCTCATTTCTCCTGCGCCGCCCACAAGACCTGAATATAGGATTAAAGGTAAATGCGTGCAAGTCAAATTTCATGAAGACCTCTTTGACGAAACTACCTATACCCTGTTTTTTGGCAACGCCATCGTTGACCTCACTGAAAATAACCCACTCGAAGGTTTCAACTTTGTATTTTCCACCGGACCTGTGCTCGACAGTATGTCGCTGGCCGGAACTGTCGAGCTGGCCTTTAACCGCAAACCGGCCGAAGGATCATTTGTCATGCTCTATCTCAGGCAGCACGACACCATTCCCCTCGACTCATTGCCTTTCAAAATCAAGCCATATTATGTGGCCAGAACCGACAAACAGGGAAGGTTCAGGTTTTCGAATCTCCGAAACGAACCCTACTACCTTTTTTCTATTGACGACAAAAACAACAACCTGCTCTATGATAAAGGTAGCGAGAGTATCGCCTTTGCCGACAGCATGGTCTTTCCGGTGTATAAGGGCAGGCCGGTGGCCGACACGGCAGCTGATACCGTAACCAGTGCCAAAGGACTGATCAGACAAAGGCAGATAGCTGATAGCGTGTATTACGCATCTATGCCGCTGCAGAACCTTCGCATGTTTGCCGAAGTCGATTCGACACAGAAGCTCCTGCGCGCTGATGTGCCACGCATTGGATTAATCAGGTTTGCCTTCCGCTACCCTGCACGCGATATCCGAATTAAGCTGACCGACAGCCTGCCCGAAGGTTTTGGCCTGGTTGAAGCACTTAATACAAATGGCGATACACTTTTCTGGTACTTCCGGGATGGCAAGGCCGACAGCCTGCGATTGCTTGTGATGCAGGGAGAGAAGGTTACAGACAGCCTTCGCTTATCGCTGAAACCACGACAACAGTTATCGCGCCGCACAGGGCAAACAGAAAAACCCAATGAACTTAAGATTTCCTCCAATATCAGCAGTCAGCGACTCGAGCCCGGCTCAACATTTCAGATCAGGTTTAGCGAACCGGTAGTGCATTATGCCATGCGCGACACTAATGTACTGTTTCGGGGCAAGGACACCCTTTTCAACGCGCTCGAATTCAGGCAGGCCGACAATGCAGGCCTTGTTTATGAACTGATTGCGCCTGTGCCGGCAACCGACGAGAACATCAGGATAATCATCCCTGATTCAGTTTTCTTTGGGATTAATAGTACTGTCAATGCAAAAATGGAGTTTGCCTTCAAAATCCCCCCACCCTCCGATTTTGGCAACATCAAAATAACCATTGCCGAATTGCCTGGCAAACCCATAATTCTTCAATTGGTTGACCCCAAAGACGATATGGTGAGAGAGATGACCATAACCTCTTCCGGCACCTACCGTATAGAAATGCTTCGACAAGGAAAATACCGACTGAAGGCCATCTGGGACGAAAACAAAAACAAGCGTTGGGATACGGGTGATGTTGTAAAAAGAAAGCAACCCGAAAAAGTAACCTACCTGGAAAAAGACCTTGATGTGCGCCCGAACTGGGATATTGAAGAAGATTGGGCAATAAAATTCTGAACGTGTTCAGGCGGTCTGGCGCTCAATTAACTTTATAGTACCAGATTCAACTTCCTTGCACTTTCCCAGACAACGAATGATATCGGAAAGCGATTCATTAACAAGTGAATAAAACATCTTCTTTCCATCCCGCTTTGCAACGAGAATGCCCTTGTTCTTCATGATATTCAGATGGTGCGAGGCGGCTGCCTGCTCGATGGACAAACGACTGTAAATTTCTGTGACACTCATCTGCGGAACATTCGACAGCATTTCGATAATGGCAATCCGAACAGGGTGTGCCATGGCCTTTAGCCTCGATGACAATTGGTTGAGCTTGTGAACATTCAGTTCAAGTTGTTCCATGTTAAAAACCTCCTTCGTTGCAAAAGTAAGTCTTACTGATATAAAATAAACAGTAAAACATGGGAAAAGCGCTATATGAAGGTAATTCAGATGCCTTCTAAATTATTATACTGCATAAACCCTGAGCGCTATACTTTTCGAAAGTGGCAGACAAAGCATTGAAAGAACTGGTGCTGCTTCAGCAGTGATTATGCCTCTGCTTCAAGTGGAGTGAACTCGAACTTTTGTCCGTCGAAAAGCCCCTTATCGCTGAGTTTGAGCTGCGGAATGACCAAAAGTGCCATAAACGAGAGCGTCATGAATGGCGCCAGCATTTTGCTTCCGAGCCTTGCAGCAAACGCATTTGCCTTTTCATAGCTTCCGGCAACTTCGTATCCATCGGCATCCGACATTAGTCCGGCCACAGGCAAAGGGATCATCACATGACTGCTGCCATCGGTGGCCACGATACCTCCTCGGCTCTGTTTAAGCAGCCGGATGGCTTCAAGTATCTCGCTGTCGTTGGTGCCGCAGGCAATGATGTTATGGCTATCGTGAGCCACGGTAGAGGCAATAGCTCCCTTACTGAATCCAAAACCATGTATAAAGCCCACTGCCGGAGGTGCTGGCTCGAAGCGGTTAACCACAACAATTTTGAGGAAGTCCTGACCTGTATCACTCTCCAGATAACCCTCAATTGAAGCTGGTCTTCCAATGATGGTCTCTGTAATCAACTGTCCTTCAATAGCTTTTATAACTTTAACCGGCTTTCCATTATCTTCTACCTTCAAATGTTCCGGCAAAACTTCGATCATGGAGAACCTGTTCGGATTTGCACTCCGGACACTTTGAATGCTTGGGATTCCGTTTTCGGCAACCAGAATTCCTCCAATGTATGTTCGCAACACATTGAAATCCTTGAGGTTATCTACCACTAAAAAATCAGCAGGGTCGCCAGGCTGCAGCAGCCCGACATCAAGGTTGTAGTGCTTAACAGGGTTCAGTGTGCAACAGCGGAGCACAGCGATGGGTTCGAAACCGGCATTGAGTGCACGCCTGACCAACAGATTGATATGACCATGCACCAGTTCATCGGGGTGTTTGTCATCGCTGCAAAACATGATCATATCCGGAAAATCGGGGATGAGGGGCAACAACTCATCGAAATTGCGGGCAGCCGAGCCTTCGCGAATGAGTACTTTCATGCCCAGCATGATTTTTTCGCGGGCTTCTTCCAGTTCAAAACACTCGTGGTCGGTACTGATGCCGGCCGCAGCATACTTTTGGGCCAACTCGCCGGTGAGGCCGGGGGCATGGCCATCAACAGGCTTTCCATACTTTTTGGCCAGTGCAAGTTTTTCGCTAACCACAGGATCACCGAAAATCACCCCTGGCCAGTTCATCATTTCAGCCAAATACCTTATTTCTGGCCTCGTCAGAAGCAAATCCAATTCACGAACACCAAGTTCGGCGCCCGAGGTTTCGAAGCCTGTTGCCGGCACGCAACTCGGTGCACCAAAATAGAAGCGAAACGGAACTTTGCTTCCGTTTTCGATCATAAACTCAAGCCCTTCAATACCAAGCACATTCGCAATTTCGTGGGGGTCAGAAACGGTGGCTACGGTCCCATGGGTAACGGCAATGCGGGCAAATTCAGAGGGCACCAGCATCGAGCTTTCGATGTGGACGTGGGCATCCACAAAACCGGGAATGAAGTAAGGGCCGTTGACTGCATCAGGATTTTCCCTTATGGAAACTATCCTGCCCTGCTCTACAATGACGGTGCCAGGAAAAACGCACCCGGAAACGACGTCAACAATATTTCCGGAAAAAGTGTTGGAGGATGAGCTCATAATCAGGTTCAATTATTAACCAAGTGTAAAGATATAATAACTCGACATCCAATTTCAATAAGGAAAACCAACAAAGTTGTTGAATCCTGAACCCCTTAAAAAAGTTTAATAAATGCGCCTGATTAGCGACATGTTTTATTTTCGCCCCATGATAAAACCAGCATGAATCGCGTCAGGAACTATGGTAAATGGCTGATGTTGCCCGCAGGGTTTGCGGTACTGCTTTTCTTTTATGCTCAGGCAGCATGGTGGCATTGGCACCTTCTTCCCAATGGAACGCTAGTGGGGCATGCCCATCCTTTTCAGGCAGAGCAAACCGGCACTCCCTTTCAGCAGCATCATCACAACCAAAATCAACACGCCTTACTTTCCCAATTCAGTGGCGGAAGTACAACAGTAAGCGAGTCAAATACTGTAGTTTTCAGCGTTCATTACATTGATTTCAGTCACCCGCTTAATGCTCTGTCCAAAAAGCCACAGAAAAATTCTCAAAGTTTTCCGTCCCTGCGGGCACCTCCTTCTCTCATGCTTTTTTATTTTCTCATTTCAAGGTCATTCTGACCTGATTTGTTGTCAAATCACCATTTTTTATCATTCATTATTTTAGCATGAGATATCTGGCGATTTTTTTACTTTGCTTTCACCAAATTATTTTAGCTGGCCAAACACCCCAACACCCGCGAACCGATGCCAATATTTTCGGTCACGTTCTGGATGCAAAAACCGGTGAACACCTGCCTTTCGTCAACCTGATCATCAAAGGCACGCGATTGGGAACCATGACCGATGTTTCAGGACATTTTCTGCTTTCGAATCTTCCTGCCGGAGAGCATACACTTCTGGCTTCAGCCCTTGGTTACAGGCAGGCAGAGGCTAGGTTTACGGCCGATTCCGGTAAAAGTGTTGAAGTGAACCTCGCACTTGAACCCGAAGCGGTTGAATTACAGGAGGTTGTGCTCTCTGCCAACCCAACAGCCAGTGGGTTCCGATATCAGCCGAATGAAGTATTGCTGGGCGAAATGCTGCAACGAAAGTCGGAGGTAAGTTTTGGCGAAATGTTGAACGGACAGGCCGGGCTGGCTATGCGCAGCATGGGATCAGCACCGGGAAGGCCGGTGATTCGTGGCTTGGGTGGCGACAGGGTGTTGATGCTCGAAAATGGTGAGCGTATGGGCGATGTGTCCGAAACCTCCGCCGACCATGCCATTAGCCTCGACCCGTTGGCAGCAAGCCGCATCGAAGTTGTTCGTGGTCCGGCCGGATTGCTTTACGGCCCCAGTGCCCTTGGTGGTGTGGTTAATGTGCTCACTTCCGATATTCCCGATCAGCAGGGTGGTAGAGGGGGTGGAATGATTGCCCTGCATGGTGCAAGCATGAACCGCATGGGCTCGGGCTTCGGCCGCTATACGCTGTCCCGAGGCAGTTCGGCCTATACTGCGCGTTTTGCCATGCGGAGCGCCGGAAATATAAACACCCCCGAAGGCGAACTCCCGGGCACTTCGATGAACAATATGGACGCCTCGGCAGGTTGGGCAACCGAACGAAGCTTTGGCACTGGTGGAATCAGCATCTCGGCCAACCGGCAGCATTACGAGATTCCGGAAAAGATTGATATCGAAGGCGAAAGGGTAGAAATACGTACCATGCGTCAGAACCTTCAAGGGCGTTGGAACGCCGGACGCAAGGGTTTTTTCGATCGCTGGCAAGTCCGTTTCAATGCGGCCAGCTTTGGCCAGAAAGAAGTTGAAATCGTCGAACCTCCGGCAGGCCCATATCACGAGTTCACCGGACTAACCTACAGGCAAAACAGCCTTAGCAGCTCGTTTACAGCCCAGCATAAGACATTCCGCTTTTTCGACCGCGGCGCCGTTGGCATGAATATGCAGATGCGAAAACTTGATATCAGCGGTCCGGAGGCATTCACTCCGGGTGAGGTACGACACAATGCCGGTTTGTTCACGTTTCAGGAAATACCCCTTTCCGGGAAATTCAGGCTGCAGGCAGGTTTACGTACAGATATTCAATATCTTAAGGCCCTGCCCAACAGTGTTTTTCCCGATGCAGACGAAACGCGGCTTCGGATGAACTTCACCGGAGCGGTAGGCTTCAATCACCGGCCCATGCAGGGGTGGGAAATTGGGGCACAGTTTGCCCGCTCGCACCGAAACCCTTCAATAACAGAGCTCTACGCCAACGGGCCTCATCTGGGCGCCGGTAAGTTTGAGATTGGTAAACCCCAGCTGCGGGACGAAGTTGGTCACGGAGGCGATATGTTTATACGTTTCGAGCGCAAAGCCCATAAAGCCGAACTATCGTTATTTATCAATTATTTCCGCAACTTCATCAGCTTTGAACCCACCGGTACCCTCGATCAGGAATCGGGCTATCCCATCTTCACCTATCAGGGCAGAGAAGCAAGCCTGGCAGGAGGTGAGATGCAGTATTCATCAACCCTTGCCAATGGCCTTACGCTTGAGCTGATTGCCGATTATGTGTATGGAAAGATGCGACCCGACCTGATAAACTGGCAACCTCTGCCATCCATCCCACCATTCAGGATTTCAGCTTCAATCGAATATGAGCGAAGCCGCTGGTTGGCCGGAGCAAAAGTGCAGACTGCTACTACTCAAAACAGGGTTGCCCCGGGCGAGGAAACCACAAGTGGTTATGCCTTATTGGGCTTTCATGGTGGCCTGAGGATAGGCAATACCAGCCGTCATGTAATTGGCATCAGGCTTGACAACGCCCTGAATACCAGCTACCGGGATCATCTCTCGCGGGTTGAGGACAGGGGGGGTCCCATGCCAGGCAGAAACGTTGCTATTACCTACAGGTGGTATTTCTTAACCACCAACAGGCCTGAACCCCACGCTAACTTGACCCGCCGTAACAATCAGGGATTGATTTAGCGACATTTGTTGCGGCATTTGATATCTATGAACCGCTATCTCGGCATCCGCTCCTACTTCGATCGGATTACTTTTGTTTTCTGGGCGCTTGAGAGCAGAAACTTCAGGATGTTCTTTTTTGCTAATCTTTTTTCGCTGCTGGGCACCTGGATGCAAAACCTTGCCATCGGATGGCTGGTTTACCGTCTTACCGATTCAGCGGCCTATCTTGGTCTAACAGGTTTTATGGGACAAATTCCCGCCTTATTGCTCACACCTGTGGCCGGCGTTTATGCCGACCGGCTCAACAGGCGCAAGGTGCTTGTGATCACCCAGATCATCCCCATGATACTGGCGTTTGTGCTGGCAGCCCTGCTTTACACCGACTCGGTGAGTGTCGGTATTGTTCTGGGTATCGTCCTCATCAATGGCTTCGCGCTGGCTTTCGACACCCCATTCAGGCATGCCTTCCTGCTCGAGATGGTTGGCGATAAAAAACTCATACCCAATGCTGTAGCCCTGAACTCTACCTTGGTCAATACGGCACGATTCATAGGCCCTACAATGGGCGGTCTTCTTGTAGCCCTTTATGGCGAAGGAGTATGCTTTCTGATCAACGGTATTTCGTTCGTTGGTGTTGTTGCAGCGCTGTTGATGATGAAAGTGCATCCTTACAAACCGCAACCAAGTAAGCGTTCTATCCTGCAAGACCTGAACGAAGGCTTTGAATATACATGGAGGTTTATTCCGGCAAGGTACATGATCCTGCTGGTAACAACAACCAGCTTGTTTGGTCTTCCATTTCAAGGATTTCTGCCAATTTTTGCCCGCGACATCCTTCAGGGTGGCTCGCAATTACTGGGGTTTCTGACCGGAGCTGTGGGAGCAGGAGCACTCACAGGGGCATTTTATCTGGCTTCGCGCAAGAGCATGCGCCCTTTGCCAGCCATCATCAGCCTGAGCGCCCTTGTTTCGGCTATTGGATTGGGTATTTTTAGCCAATCGGAAATCACGTGGTTTTCGCTGATGATATTGTATTTTAGTGGGTTTGGGATGATTACGCAGTTTGTGGCCACCAACACCCTGCTTCAAACACTGGTAGAGGATGACAAAAAAGGAAGGGTTTTGTCATTCTATAGCATGTCGTTTATGGGATTTACACCCCTGGGAAGCCTGATGCTGGGAGCAGCTGCCGACCTGGCCGGGGTACAAACTACTTTTCTGTTGGCAGGAATCATTCTTCTGGCAGCAGCCTTGCTATATCGGCAGCAACTTTCGGCCATCGAAAAGAAACTTTTTGGTTCCGGTGTTCAGTCAGTGGCAGCAATGGCCTCAACTTCCACAAGTAAACCATGATGCAGCGTGCCGGTGGGCACTATGGAGCGTGCTGGTTGATGCTCGCCAAAAAACAGGGCATATGCAGTGTTGGCCTCGGGCCACAAAGCGATGTCGGTCACAAATACTGTGCACTTCAGAATTTTTGAGCGATTGCCTCCGGCCGCCACAACAATACGCTCCATGTTTTCGAGCGCCAGTGTAAGCTGTTCTCCCGCTGACAGATGAACAGGCTGACAAGTGGATGGATCAATAGCAAGTTGTCCGGAAATGAAAATGAGTCCGTTGTGCACAATGGCCTGACTGTAATGACCGGCCGGAGCAGGCGCGGTGTTTGTAATGACTGCAAGCATAGTGGCAAAATCGTTATAAAGCGTTATTGATTCAGGTTGAATAATTAATTTTACGCAAAATAAACGATTGATGAGCAGGGAAGCAAGCACGGTGTATGTGCTCGATGCAGGAGGC
>CAYWLJ010000021.1:0-18372 GCA_964459375.1 uncultured Lentimicrobiaceae bacterium
TCAAAGCTTTTCATAGCTTTGAAAGATGGAAGTAGTGAAGTTGTGCAACAGGCACCTGAGCGGATTGCAACTAAATATGACTTATCAGTTACTCAGGAATGGAACAGCCTCCGTACCTGTTGTCAATGGTACAGGCAATGCGTTGCAATGGCCCGACCAAACGGCTGGAACCTATACCATAAACGCCAGGAATGGTTATCAGGTAGTAAACATGTCGGGGAGCGCAATCATTGTCGAAATGCCACTATTGCCTGTGAGTGTTAATATTCAGGCCAGCACAAACAATATTTGTGCAGGTATTGTAGTAAACTTTGCAACCAATCCTGTAAATGGCGGCACAAATCCGCATTACCAATGGAAGGTTAACTGGATCAATCAGGGCACAAACAGCCCGTTCTTTGCATACGCCCCTGTGAATGCCGATGTTGTCAATGTGGCACTTACATCTAATGCCAGCTGTGTGAGTGGAAATCCGGCCATATCAAATTCGGTCAACATGGTCGTAAATCCCTTGCCGCAAGTTACCTGGAATAACTTTGAGCCTGATACACTCTGTGTTTTCTGGCAACCAGTTCAGCTTAGCGGCAGACTACCCCCAGGAGGAACATATACCGGGCCTGGTATTTCGGGCAATATGTTTTCACCCGCAGCGGCCGGACAAGGTTCGCATGTATTGACGTACACCTATACTACAACTTTCAACTGTTCTGCTTCAGCTAATTATGCAGTATATGTTGATCTATGCACTTCAATGGATCTCAGAGTTAAACAAAAGGTCAGATTCTGGTTTATCCAAATCCATCTGTAGGAACAATGAATGTTGCCTTCAATCCCGCGGACTTTGTTGCTACAGGTTATTTCATTGTCAATCCGCTTGGACAAGTGCTCAGGGCTGTAAACAGCCCGGTTTTGTACAGGTCAGCCATTGACATCAGCGGGTTGGCAAAAGGTCTTTATATACAGCAGATAAACTTCGGAAACCAATAAGCCAGAGTATCCTTTAAGGTTAAATGACTTAATTGGTTGGTAGTCAAAGTCAGGCATAATGAATCAGAAAAAAGTTCATTGCCTGACCTTTTAATTCATTTGAGTCAGTCCATATACAGTCATCAGCTATCTGCCTTTGACAGGTATATCAAAATCTACGGAAATACCTAATTATTTGTGTTATCCACTATCCACTCGGCATCCATGCGGATCATGGTTTCGAGTTCCACATTTCGTTCATTTGCTTTTTGCTTCACCGCGGCCAGCCAGTCAGGGGTACTGCGTATGGCCATCATGGTTATAGCTATTCGGTCGTCGCGACTCGAATAACGTTCGGGATGCTGCTGGTAGTCAAGGTAAACCATATAATCCACTTCCATCCACAGTCTGTGTCTGATATCCAATCCTTTTTTCCGACCATCATCGTACAAACGTGTAAATACCTCATTGGCAGCAACAAGCTCGTTGAAAAATTTTTGGCGCTGTGAAGTACTGTCGCCAAAAAAATAGGCATACAACTGCTCATCAAACTTCCAGGCGAAGTTCTGATGAAACCTTTCGGTGATCATGATCAATAGGATATCATGGGCTAAGGCCTTTTCGATGCGTTCATCCGGATTAAGCAAGCCTAACTCACTGCCCTGATGATTCCATCGGATTTTGTTGTAATACCAGAACTCGCCCCCCTCTGACAGCGCATCAAGTATGCCATCGCTCTGCCAGTTGAAATAGAAGCTGTCGCCAACAACCAGAATGGATGGTCGTTTTTCGGGTTTTGGACCGGCTACTATTACAGGATATCCAAGCATCTGGTTAGGCACTCCGGCTAACATATTCATGGCGAGCCAGATATCGTCGTCAGGATGCCTGATTTCCCGTCTGGTGTCAACACCGTCCAAAGCTAGCCTCGTCATTTGCCCCGGCCAGTATCGGTCGAGGTATCGCCATAGGGTATCGGCAGCAAGCCATGCTCCGTAATAAGACCAATGTGTTCCGGTGCGGGGAAAGAGGAGATAGCTGGCCGTGTCGTCCCAGAGGTCGAAACATTGCTGGAGGTCGAGAAACTGCACGCCATGGTCGCGGAAGGCTTTACCTAATGACTCATAGTTTGATCTAGCTTCCTGCCGGAGGTACTGAGGAGGAGCAAGTTTTCTAAGCGAGGTACCTTTACCGGGCTCCAAAACCACTAGTAGCTGTTTGCCTTGCCTTTGCAACGTATCCTGAAGCTTTCTGAGAACAAAAGCCTTGCGCTGCCAGTGCTCGTCGCCAATAAAAAATCCTCCTGAGGCTGCCTTCAGATAATCCTCCTCAAAAAGCTCCCCGTAACGTCCAACGATGACCCCTTGGGCATTCGATTTGTCGAAAATACCATATTGCCATTGGTTGTACATGCGAACCAATGTACTTCTGAACCCGATGTGCTGTTCGAGTGCACTATTGAGCTTTGACTGAAAACTACCATCGAGCCAGTTGGCCAAACTCAGACTACTGAAGCCGGGCATAGTGTCGGACACAAATGCTCCAGCGAGCGGCCGTTCGTTAACAATGCCTGTCTGCTGTTGCAGCATAGGCAACAGCAATAACACAAAAAGGCTTGAGAATATTATCTGCCTGGAATGTAGCAAAGGCATAACATGCCAGTTAAAACTTAATAACTGGTTTGGAGAACATGGATTTGCCATCGGTCCAGATCAGATTATACTGACCAGCCCCAATATTCGAGAGTTCTATCGTATGAATTGCTGAAACCCCAGGCAACTGCATCCATTGTCGGACTAGTCTCCCAGAACCGTCTGTCAGCATAAAATGCCACTTTTCGGCTATGCTCTGGCAAATCTCTATGCTAAGCCGCTCTCCTGCCGGATTGGGATAAATCCTGATCTCAGGAGATAGTGGTTTTTCAACCGAAGTGTACACAGTGCGGGCAGGCAGGATGATATAGTCGAGCCAGGCACAGTCGGCACCCGAAACTACACTGTTGTCCTTATCATAGCGCCAGCGAAAATTGGTAGCTCCGGGAGCAACAGCATATGTAGCCCTGCTCCAGGGTTTCTCGCCCGACCATTGCGCCTTTTGTACGCTACCGATAAAAAATCTCAGAAAGTCATAATTGCTTTCAGACGACACCTTAAAATAAAATGTAATGGTATCGGCAAATTCAACATTGTAGTTCAGTTTCAGCTCACTGAAGGCACTGTGCGGAATGTTGCCTGAACGGGCACAGTAGTTACCTTCCCATGGTTGCTGTATGGTAACAATCCAGGGCGATTGGCCGGACATTTCCCAGCCAAAGGTATTGAACCCTCCACTTTCGAAATTTTCGATAGACACGCTGGTCATCAGCGGAAAACCAAGCTCCGTTTCAAAGCCAATGTCACTTTGCAATTCAAGCACAAACTGTATGACGTGCTGCAGAGGAGCTGCAGGGCTAAGCTGTATAGTAAAGGCAAGTGGTAAAGTTTGCCCTGGCGCAATGCTCCCTATAATAAGATTGCCGGCTGTGATGGTTGTGTATGTATCCTGAGTCGTCAGTTGGAAAGCAACATACTGCAAACCTGAATTACCGGAGTTTTTGATGTTGATGATTAGGTTGGCACTTTCACCAGGTTCAAGGATACCGTTCTGTCCATCGTCAATCTGCATATTTGGTATGGTAAAGACAGGCGCATTGGCTGTAAATCTGATGGGTCGCGTCCAGTTTCCATCCAGGGTCTGGCAGCTTAATTCAGCCAGAAAGCTGTGGTTATCGGGCACTTGTACACTTACATCAAAAAGAAAGGCACCTGTCAGGTTCAGTGTTTCGCCTGGTGCCAATGGCGGCAGAATGATTGTTCCGGGCATAAGCGTCACATAAGGATCTTCGATCTGGAGACTTATCTGTCCACCTGACAAAGGAAAAGGGTTAACATTAACTAATTGCAGATCAACAATAACAGTTTCACCAAAATCAATTTGCTGGTCGTCGCCTGCAGTCAGGGAATAATTTATGACCATCCCTTCGGGTTTGAGATGTACCGTCTTTCGGTCGGTAATCCCATTCTGGTCACTTACGAAAAGACGAATCGTAAGGCTGTCGATGAACTCTTCGAGCAATACCTGAAACTGACCCTGCCTGGTCAGCCCAAATGCTGGGGTCTGTTGCTGCGGCAAAAAAGTGATATGCTGGTGGGCAACAGGTGTAAAATATCCTGCTCCGTGGAGCATAGTGTAATTAATTCCATCACCGGCTGAAATACCTGCAAAACGGGCAATAAAGGTGGCAACATCAAAGGTATTGTAAAAGAATTCTATTCGACCATCGCTGTGCAATCTTGCTGCCATGTGCACCTGACCGCTCCCTGATTGGCCATAAACCGAAAGCCGCCATCGTATGGTAACCTGATTGGGCAGTACCTCAGCCCATATGCCATCGGTGCCTGCCGATAATTGAAAGGGGTTCGATAAGGCAGGAGCAATGATTTTTTTCTGAATCAGATAGCTGCGTCCGGCGATATAATATGGCCAGGGTAGCAACGAAGGTTCGAACATGACAAAACCATCAACAGTGGGGTAAATCTTGTTGAACTTCTCGCCGTAAAAGGGAAACTCAAAAGGCAGTTGCAGCTCGGCATAGCCCGACGAATTGCTGTTTACCTGAAGCTGAGTGCCGCCTATTAGCGGCATAGGCTGCTGATCCTGCTGCACTTCCACATCATGCAACTGATACCAGTAATAGGGCGCCTGACCACCCTGTGCCTGCATCTGTATCTGATGGGGTACATAGAGGGCTATGGGTGACAATGCGTTGGTATCAATACTCACCTCAGGATAATTTATGGTGGCCAGCAAGCCCAGATGGGTGGAATTGTTGTTCAGAATAGGGATATTCGTCTGAGGGTAGCTGATTTGCACAGGACTTTGTCCCGTATAGTCGATGAGCGCAAAGCTGTTGATTGTACCGCTATGGCCCGACGTGGGATCATCCTCAATAACCGTAAGGAAAAATTTGGCCGGGCTTCCTAAAGACACATACTGAAGAAGGGGCGTAAGGTCCAAACCCAGTTCAATGCTCGGAGAAGCTCCGCTGCCCTGCATGGGGTTGCAGCCTCCCTGAAAATCGAAAAACGGATACAACAAATCGAATTCGGGGGCTGTGGCAAGCGGATCAGAAGATACACCAGCCATGATTTTCAATTTGTTCCGACAAGGGTATGTAAGGTTAACTTTGGCTGTCAGTGCAGGAATATAGTTTTCCTTCACTTCTGCCAACACCACCTGATTGTTCCATATACCGCCATTACCTGTGGCGTCAGCAACAGTTTTATACATCATGTAGGAAAAGCCCTGATCGCCCCAGCCACTGATGCTTCCATAGGTGTTGGCCATCTTGAAGCCGCCCTTCTCCCAGTCCCGCACATCAATAATGCCATCGCCATTCAGGTCGATGTTGTTGGTGTACCGGCCGTCGCCATTGTAATCCCAGCGGATGGAGTCGTGGTAGCCTACAATGGTCATCGCATGATTGGGGCTGCTTCCCCACCACGTAATAACATGTTTTCCAGCCTCAGGAACCCCGGCCGGAAAAACATTGGGCGGACTCGTGAACTGCGAATAAAAACTAACCATACCTCCATTTTCCGATCCGGTACCATGGTCGTAAATCCAGTGCTTAATCTTTTCTATCCCTTCAAGCGTATTGGTCTTGATGCTGTAAACGTTTTCAATACGGTTCTTCATGGCTGCCAGATAGTTGTTGTAACCATCCATCCAACGCGATGCACCCCCGGCCGACATTCCGCCATATGTGGCCACAGAAGGATTACCGGCGTATTTTAAAATCTCGAATGATTCGTAATAACTGATTCCGGCATTGCTTCCGCCATTAAGAAAATTATAAGTAAAATGCGTGGCATACTGATTTTCAGGGATATTGCCCGGCACTTTGCGTTTGGCATTGATCTCATAGGTAAACTGGATACCGATGCTTGAGGCCTGACCACATTCAAGGCCTACCTGAGCAATCAGCGGACGCATATAAGGTGTTGCCGAGTTATCCACAACCGCCGGGAGTGCTGATCTTCGTGTACTGGGCTCAAAAGGCCATTCGGGCAAAGCGTTTAGCTTCTGCATTTCGGCTGCGCTGAGTGGCTGAAGGGTAAAGGTATCCTGAGCCTGCAAGGGCATGATGCCTGACATTAAAAGAAGAATCAAGCTGTAAAGTACTTTCATATCAATTGAATAAACTTAAAAAGATGGAGCTAAAGTACATGATATTATGGTATGATAAACTAAATGCAGCGAAGTCTTCAATTGGCGTGCTGCATAAGTCTGGCAATCATTATTAGAGATTATAAAGGAACCTGTATTCTCATCAGATTTATATAAAAACTGATGAACATGTCAATCAGAACAACAGCGAATAATTGTCAGGCACGCTGGACTACCACCTGACAAACTTTCCGCTTATTACTCTTCCGGTAAAGGACAAGAGGCGAAAAATGTAGATTCCCGGACTTACCATATACCCATCCGAAGTGGTTCCGTCCCAGACAAAACCTTCCGGCATGGCAATCCCTCTATCCTGCGAGTGCGCCAACCTGCCTGTGATATCAGTGATCTCGAGCCTGAATACATCGGATTTGAAAGCCGATGGGATCTCAAAACGCACAGTAGCATGAAACGGATTGGGAAAAACCTTGACATTAAGTGCAAAATGAGGTTCAACCCTGGTAGGCGCAGGTTCAACACGAAGCGCCAGGTCGTCATCTAGTGAAGGTATATTTACGATTAACCCGTCGGCACCCGAAACCAGCTGCATTACAGAGTCGACATCACCACTGCTGGTATTGCAGTAGCTTACCACAAAGCTACCCTGCAAACCGGGAAACCTCACAGTTCCGGATATTGTTGGCACGCTGCCCGTGCCTGCAACTTGCCAATTTGAAAACCGATTATGCACCCATACAAGTGCCCTGTTTTGACCCTTTAGTGCAAATGCCCTTAATGCCGGAGCGTAATTCTCAAAAGTTATCTTATTAATCTCCAGAACACTGAAAAATCCCTGCCCCCTGTTATCAAACACTACCTGATGGAAACCAGGTGGAATCACATTAAGATACTCGGTATTGCTTTGAACTGTTTGCTCAAACATTACCTGTCCGTCAATCTTTACCTGAAGAACAGCGCTGAGGGCCTGCACACCGGTTTGTATGCGCATGAAACCTGGTTGCTGCCAGTAACCGTTGAATTCGGGCGGATTGCGCAATCCGGCCAATACCGATTGCGGCCCATAAAGAAATACAGGAAGGCATCCTGCGTAGGCAAAATCAATCCTGTGGGCAATAGGTCGAATTGTTTGGAAGGACTTTTCTGCAGCAAGTCAAATCGCGGGCTTATAGTGATCGGAAGGGTTGTCTCCGACTGAGTTGGCAGATGCACAGGAACCAGTTAATCAGGATTGGTACCCTCCATGTTCATGAAAAGTACCAAAGGTGTAAAACGGCTATAGAGGTTTTGAGCATCAATATAATTCTTCCAAAACCAGAGCATTACGCCGGCTAAAGAACCCGTCATGGCTGCCGTCTACAAGCTGTTGTGCATTGCAAGACCCTCTGGATCCCAGATCACAAGCGAATCGCCATCATGTCCAAGACCAAACTCTCCGGTCAATACTGGTTTCCCAAATGATTTGATATAGGCGGCATGCAAGGCGGCAATCTCGCCCTCGATGTCAGGTGTGTATGTATAATGGTGTAGTTGTGAAAAATGAATATGGTCCGAAAGCCAGACCTGATGGTTGTTGGATGACAAAGCAAAGCCCACGGAAACTGCCCTTGCTGCTGGATCTTTCGAACGAAGAAAAGCAGCCATCAGGCTGCTCCAGTTTGCAATGACCTGCTGATGTTGGCGGTACCAGGGAAAGTTATCCGCCTCCGACAGCAATTCCCATGCAAACAATTTGGTTGAATATCCCCAACGCGCCGACAAATACCGCAGCCTGTTGCGAAACGCTGACAAAGCTCAGGGATGCGAAAAAAATTCCCAGGCATTGGTGCAACAACCACCGTTAGAAATGTTGTAAGGGTTCGAAGTCCAGTCTTCGGCCGGGTATCCGAAATTGAGCTCGTTGTGAATAGAGAAAGCCAGCTGAAGAAAAATTCCGAGGCTGTCGGCCATACGAAAAATACTGTCCACTATAAAAGCTTGCCTCTGACGGCCCTGGTAGTTGCGCCATCCGGTTTCGCTCCAATCAATCTGATAGCCCCAGGGCGTCAACATCAGCTTGGCAAATTTCATTTCGTGCTGATGAAGCTTTTGCAGGTAATAGGTCATGCTGTCGCCTCCCGAGGTCGTATTGGCCCATCCAATGTTTTCACCAACCAGAAAAACCGACTCTCCCCTACTGTTATGCAGGTAGTTTGAATAGGCTGAGAATCGCAGAAAACCACAACTGGCTGACTCGTTTATAGTTAATGTCTGAAGTGATGTGAGGTGCGTTCCGTTATGGTCAGCCAGAAATAACTTGTAGCTCCATTGTCCTGGTTTATCGGGAGTAAATCGTAGCCTGAAATGGGGGGCTTCCGACATAACGATTTCTTGCCCCTGACTGATAAAATTCTGATAATAAGACCCTTCAACGATAACAGTATCACCGTCAGGCCCTGTAAAAATTCCCCCAAAAACAATCGAATCGTAATTATAACGGTTCAATACCGATGAAAATATTTCAGCCTTCAACTCCAAAAGTTCGTATTGTCTGACAGGCATGTGCACCACATTCACACTCATTATCTGAGGTGTCTGGGCTATCATGCTGAACAGAGCACTTAAAAAGCCGATGATTAAGATGATACGCATTAGTCAAAACCTTAAAGATAACTTTTCGATACTAATGCATGGGTGGTCATTCGATTAATCCCAAATTTATGGGTAGTGTTAAAATATTAACATATTAAATTTCAATGCTTTGAAAAACATTTATCAACAAATGCAACGAGTTGAAATTTGTTTAACTACCTGATTGTATGATATTTGGCAATATTTCCCTCAAACTAGGCAATCGGGCATGCTACATTGATCTATTCAGATAATGCAGTTTGACTATATTTGCGCGGGCTAAGAAGCATTATGAATTAAAACTACGCACTTTGGAAAAGAAAAAAATCACTGAAATCAACGGTATCCAGCTGTACAACAGCTTTATAGCCGGGGCTCAGCGTATTTTTGAAAATCAGCAGCTGCTCAACAAAATCAACGTTTTTCCGGTAGCCGATGCCGACACAGGAACCAATCTGGCTTCGACCATGCGGAGTATCGTAAGTACTGCACAACCCCAACCCAACCTGAAGCTCACAGCCGTATCGCTCGCAGATGCGGCACTCAATGGCGCAAGAGGCAACTCGGGAATTATTTTTGCTCAATTCCTATATGGTTTCAGCAATGAGATCAAAAACGTTGAGACGCTTACAGTCAGCACTTTTGCCGAATCGATGTACAAGGCCGTACGCTACGCTTATGAAGCCATTGCCAATCCTGTGGAAGGCACCATGATATCCGTCATCAAGGATTGGGCAGAGTATATTTATCAGCTGAAGGATCATATCGAAGACTTCCTGAAACTACTCTTCGATGGTCTTAAAAAAGCTATTGAATCGCTCATGGCAACAACAAGCAAAATGGCCGTGCTAGCAAAGAACAATGTTGTGGATGCCGGAGCAAAAGGCTTCGTTGTGTTCCTTGAAGGCATGTTCAACTATTTCGAAAATGGACAGGAGCAGGTGAATATTGACCCTGCTAACATTGAAGTTGCTGAGTCTGTTGATGCCATCCGGCACGAAGAAATTACCTATCGCTATTGCACCGAAGCTATGATTACCGGCGAAAACCTCACCCGTGAGGACTTTGCAAAAATTATGGTCAACTTTGGCGACTCAATGGTCGTTGCGGGTTCTCCCAGCAAAATGCGCATCCATATCCATACCGACGAGCCCTGGAAACTTTTTGAAGAGATTGGGAAGCTTGGTAAGGTTACTTATAAAAAGGTGGATGACATGGTGATGCAGAACGAGATCGCCTCGAACCGCAAGTATCCCATCGGACTCATCACGGACAGCACTTGTGATATTCCACAAAGTCTTCTCGAGGCGCACCAGATTCAGGTGGTCCCGCTCATTGTACATTTTGGTGAGGAGTTCTTCATCGACAGGGTGACAATCCAGCCCGATCAGTTCTTCCGAAAAATGCAGACATCTGAAATTCAGCCTAGTTCTGCACAGCCCAGCTTCAACGAATTTATCAACCGTTATAACCATTTAAGCGGAGTTTACGACTCGGTGATTAGCATCAACATCAGCTCCGGTATGAGTGGAACATGGCAAAACAGTATAAATGCTGCCAAACGATCAGCTGAGGAAAGTAAAAAGCGCATCAGCGTCATCGATAGCAAACGCGTTTCTTCATCGCTTGGTCTCACTGTTTTGCGTGCAGCCGAATGCATCGAACAAGGCATGAGCCACGACGAAATCGTGGCACAAGCTGAAAAATGGGTCGAAAAAAACCGCATTCTGGTGACTTCAAAAACCATGAAATACATGGTTAGGTCAGGACGCGTGAGTCATACCAAGGGCCTGATTGGCAAGTTACTGGGTATCAAACCTGTGGTTGAAGTTCTCAATCATGGAAAAACCAATGTATTTGGAAAACCCCTTACTGAGAAAGCAAGCATGAAACTGGTAATGAAAGAGATGACCCGGTTTATCGAAGGCAGGAAAGTGTGGGGCTATGCCATCTCTCATGCAATGAATGAAGAAGGGGCACAGTGGTACACCGAACAAATGGAAGCCATTACTGGAATGAAACCCCGCTTCGTTGCCCAAGCCTCACCTGTCCTTGTGGCCAATGTAGGTCCCGGAGTTGTTGCACTCAGTATTATGCTCGAATAGCTTAACCATTCAAACATTTTATACATTGGAAAGCTGCCCTTTGGCGGCTTTTCTTTTTCATCGGATGGACTGTTTCTAAATTATCTGGTACGCTCGGCCAATTCGGATGCAATGCCTAATTTTGCCAGTTACTGTTAATTTTTGAACAAATTCATCACTATGATTACCAGACAGTTGCTCTTTCCAGAAAGCATTGTGGTCGCAGGTGGCTCTAACGACATTTCCAAGCCCGGCGGAAAAGTCCTGAAAAATATCATAGACGGAGGGTTTAAGGGCCGATTAAGTGTGCTCAATCCCAAGGAAACTGCAGTTCAGGGAATCGTTTGCTACCGTAATCCCGACGAACTGCCTGACACCGATCTGGCAATCATTGCTATTGCCGCAAAATACACTCCCGAACTGGTTGAAATTTTGGCCTCAAAAAAGCAAACAAGGGCATTCATTATCCTTTCAGCCGGATTCAGCGAAAAAAGTGAAGAAGGCCATCAATTGGAGAACAAAATTGTTGAAACGGTTAACCGTTACGGAGCCTCGCTGATAGGACCAAATTGTGTGGGTATCCTCACTCCACAACATCATAGTATATTCACCTACCCAATACCCCGACTCGACCCAAAGGGTGCTGATTTCATCTCCGGTTCAGGTGCTACTGCATGCTTTATTATGGAAGCGGGTATTCCGAAAGGCCTGAGTTTTGCCAATGTATTTTCGGTTGGCAACTCTGCGCAGCTGGGCGTGGAGGAGATCCTGGAACATATGGACATCACATTTAACCCCGACACGGACTCGAAGGTGAAGCTTCTTTACATCGAAAACATCAGCAAGCCAGATAAGTTGCTTCGCCATGCCGCCAGTCTTATCCGTAAAGGGTGTCGGATTGCCGCAATAAAATCCGGAAGCAGCGATGCCGGCAGCCGTGCAGCCTCGTCGCACACCGGCGCTCTGGCCAGTCCAGACGCCGCCGTGGACGCACTGTTTCGCAAAGCTGGTATCGTAAGGTGTTACGGGCGCGAAGAACTGATTGCGGTTGCTTCGGTGTTTATGTACCCAAGGCCTAAAGGCAAAAAATTTGCCATCATAACCCATGCCGGCGGCCCTGCCGTGATGCTCACCGATGCCATGTCGGAAGGCGGCCTTTCTATCCCACCTATTCAAGGTGAAAAAGCAGAGCATCTTAAAGAGAAACTGTTCCCCGGTTCGTCAGTCAGTAACCCTATCGACTTTCTGGCTACGGGCACAGCCGAACAACTAGGTCATATCATCGATGCCGTGGAAAACGAATTCGACCAGATTGATGCCATGGCCGTCATTTTTGGCACGCCGGGATTGACCGAAATTTATGATGTTTATGAGGTACTTCATCAGAAAATGACCTCATGCCGTAAACCGATTTACCCGGTTTTACCATCCCTCACAACGGCTGCAAACGAAATAGATTTTTTCATCAGCAAGGGCCACATCAATTTCCCTGATGAAGTCAACCTTGGCAGGGCTTTGTCGGCAGTGCTCAACACCCCTGATCCTTTAGAACCCGAACTTAATCCGTATGGCATTGATATTGAAACGATAAGGAGCATAGTCAATAATGCCGCTGAAGGCTACCTCAGCCCCGACAATGTGCAGGCATTGCTCAATGCTTCAGGGATTTCCAGAGCAGCAGAATATGTTGCCAATCACTCCGATGAAGCCATAAAGGCAGCCGAATCATTAGGCTTCCCACTGGTTATGAAGGTTGTCGGACCTATACATAAATCCGATGTTGGTGGGGTAGCGCTCAATGTTTCATCCATGACGGAAGTAAAGAATCACTTTGAAGCCATGATGCAGATCGAAGGTGCCCTAGGGGTGCTGCTTCAACCCATGCTCAAAGGATTGGAACTTTTTGCAGGAGCAAAACGTGAAGGAAAATTCGGCACGCTTATCCTATGCGGCATGGGCGGAATCATGATCGAGGTACTCAAGGACTTCTCTCAAGCCTTGGCTCCGCTCAATACCAGCGAAGCACGAATGATGATAGAATCACTGAAGAGCTATAAGCTTTTCCAAGGATATCGCAAACAGTCCGGCATCAGCATCACGGCTTTTGAAGAAATCTTACTCAGGCTTTCTGCCTTGGTGCAAGTGGCTCCCGAAATCGCTGAACTCGACCTTAATCCCCTGCTCGGCACTCCTGATGCATTGGTTGCAGTTGATGCCCGTATCCGAATCGAAAAGGCATGACCATGAAAAAATCCGACTTCATCCTGATTTTGATCATTGGTTTTGTAATACTGATTTTCAGCATTTTCCCTGTTTTCCTCATTTTTTATAATACATTGAACTTCAAGCATGGCATGTGGATGAGCTTCTTTAAGTTTGGTATGTTGGCCACCCTGGGCGAAAGTATTGCCTTGCGTCTTCGCACCGGCCACTACAACAAGCCGGGATTTGGTTTGCTTCCTAAAGCCATCGTCTGGGGCCTGATTGGGCTGACCATCAAAATGGCATTCATTATCTTCTCATCCGGAACCGCCTTCTTTCTCGAGTATATGGGTATTGAAGGTGCCCGCGCTTCCCTGTCCGGACCTCTCACATTCACTTCCATGCTCACTGCATTTGCCATAAGTACTACCATGAATGTGATTTATGCACCGATGATGATGACTTTCCACCGCATAACCGACACACATATTGCCCAGGCTGATGGTAGTCTGAAAGCCCTCATCACGCCCATTCCTTTCCAGAAAATCATCCCATCGCTCGACTGGAGTAATCTGTGGAATTTTGTTTTCAAAAAGACCATCCCCTTATTCTGGATTCCTGCCCACACTATCACGTTCCTGCTTCCTGAACAACATCAGGTGCTTTTTGCTGCCTTGCTCAGTTTTGCCCTTGGAATCATACTGAGTATTGCAATGCATCGCAGGTCAGTAGCCTGAAACAAAGGCTGATTGCTCCGGTGCTTATAATCATTTTAAATTAAGCTCAAAAGCGCAAACGATTGCACTCCGTCAATGGCTTTTACCTACATTTGTTTTATCATAACATCAAGCGTTTACAATGCATACGAATCTGAATCCCACCACAAAGAGAACAACACCCATCGATGCCGAGGTTGTAGGACAACTGATAAAGAAAAGTGGAATCCCTAAGATTGGTCGTGCATCCATACGCGAAATCAAAAAGCTGGTCGACCAGATTGAGCAGGCAACAGGACAGAAATTTATCCGGATGGAGATGGGCATACCTGGCCTTCCTCCGGCCCGCGTAGGTGTTGATGCCCAAATTGAAGCCCTGAATAATGGTGTTGCTGCTATTTATCCTGATATACAAGGTATTGCGATTTTAAAAAAGGAGATTTCCCGTTTTGCCAAACTCTTTTTGGACATTAATATAAATCCTGAGAATTGCCTCCCAACCGTTGGCTCCATGCAGGGGAGCTTTGCTGCATTTCTCACCCTCAGTCGACTGCATGCCGGCAAAGAAACTACCCTTTTTATCGACCCTGGATTTCCAGTGCACAAGCAGCAGCATAAAGTATTGAATATTAAATACGAATCATTTGACGTTTACAACTTCAGGGGCGAAGCTTTAAGACCGAAACTTGAAGAGTTTCTATCCAATGGAAATATACATTCCATTATCTACAGCAATCCGAATAATCCGAGCTGGATTTGCTTCACTGATAATGAGTTAAAAATTATCGCTGAGCTGGCTGATAAGTATGATGTCATCGTCATCGAAGATCTTGCCTACTTTGGTATGGACTTCCGCAAAGACTACAGCCAGCCCGGTCTTCCACCGTTTCAGCCGAGTGTTGCTCATTATACCGACAAATACATTCTGCTCATTTCCAGTTCAAAAGCCTTTTCGTATGCCGGCGAACGCATTGGGATGATGCTGCTGAGCGACGCCCTTGCTTCGAGGAGTTTTCCTGACCTGAAACGATTCTACAATACCGAAAACTTCGGCTATACGATGATTTTGGGCAACCTTTATCCGTTGAGCTCAGGAACATCACACTCAGCCCAACACGCGCTGGCATCATTGCTCAAACATGCAAACGATGGCCTATTCAACTTTGTGGAAGAGGTAAAGGAGTATGGCGAAAAGGCAGCAGTAATGAAGAAACTCTTTACTGACAATGGTTTTCGGATTGTATATGACAAAGATGAAGATCAACCCATTGCTGACGGATTCTATTTTACTTATGCCTATCCGGGATTCGCAGGCGTCGATCTTCTTGAAGAAATGCTCTATTACGGTATCAGTGCCATTTCATTGGACATCACCGGCAGTGAGCGTCATGAAGGCATCCGCGCATGCACCTCACTCATTCAGCGCTCACAATTCAATGATCTGGAATACCGTTTGCAACAGTTTCACAATGATCACAAAACCCAACAAATACCTGAAGAGTAAATAGTATTGTACCCAATTCATCTGCAGTTATTTGCATCGCGTTATCACTTAGCATCGGGCTATTTTTGTCTGAATAGGTATGCAATAGTTTAAAACACATATAAATTAGAATATTCCGGCCAAAAAAGCATGAGTTGAGGTCTTCTGACTGTAAACGATTGTGTAGATTTGTTTGTGAAAATATAAACACTAGTTCTCATGGCAAAAGTTAAAGGCGCCATTGTAGTGGATGTTCAGAAGTGCAAGGGCTGCGGGGTATGTATTCCAGCTTGTCCCACCGATGTCATCAGCCTGGCAGCAGAAGTGAACAGCAAAGGTTACAACTTCGCCTATATGGCGCAACCTGATGAGTGCATTGGTTGTGCAAATTGCGCGATAGTATGTCCGGATGGTGTGATCACCGTTTACAAAGTGAAGCTAACCTAATTAATTGATAAATTAAATGTTATGGGCGATCTTCGTCTGATGAAGGGAAATGAAGCATTGGCTGAAGCAGCCATCAGGGCTGGCGCTGATGCTTATTTTGGCTACCCGATCACACCGCAATCGGAAGTGATAGAGTATCTTATGGCCGAAAAACCCTGGGAGCGAACCGGTATGGTGGTTCTTCAGGCCGAAAGTGAAGTGGCGGCAATCAACATGGTTTATGGTGCAGCCGGGGCAGGAAAAAGAGTAATGACAACCTCATCCAGCCCGGGTATCAGTTTGAAGCAGGAAGGACTTTCCTACATTGCCGGTGCCGAACTGCCCTGCGTATATGCTAATGTGGTACGCGGTGGTCCTGGGCTTGGCACGATTCAGCCTTCTCAGGCCGACTATTTTCAGAGTGTCAAGGGTGGAGGTCATGGCGATTATCGCCAGATAGTCCTTGCGCCAGCCTCTGTTCAGGAGATGGCCGATTTTGTAAAACTTGGCTTCGAGCTTGCCTTCAAATACAGAATTGCGGTGCTTCTTCTGGCTGATGGTATCATTGGACAGATGATGGAAAAGGTTGAGCTATTCGACCCCATTCCACGACTGACGGACGATGAGATCATTTCGCAATATCCTTGGGCTACAACAGGAAAAAAGAAGGGAACCCACAGGCGAATCATTACATCGCTTGATCTTCAGGCTCATGAGATGGAAAAACACAATCATCATCTTCAGGCCAAATACAAGCAGATAGAAGATAATGAAGTGAGATACGAGGCCTTAGAATGCGAAGATGCCGAGTATATTTTCGTTGCCTACGGCTCAAGTGCCCGTATTGCGCAAAAATCAGTTCAGCTTGCGCGTAAAAAAGGCATCAAAGCTGGCCTGCTCAGGTTGATTACCTTGTTTCCATTTCCATCCAAAGCCCTTCAAACCTATTGTAAAAATGGTGTAAAAGGTTGGCTGGCAGTTGAGATGAGTGCCGGTCAAATGGTTGAGGACGTGATGCTTGCTGTTAGAGGATGTGCTAAAGTTGAACATTTTGGAAGGTATGGCGGGGTTATTCACACTCCGGAAGAAGTACTCCATGCCTTAGAAGAAAAAGTGATAGGAGGTTGATAACATGGCAAATATAAGTTTCGAAGACATTGTGAAACCGGAAAATCTGGTTTATACTAAAACCGATTTACTTACCGATAAGGTGCTTTCCTATTGTCCGGGCTGTGGCCATGGTACTGCCCATAGGGTAATCATGGAGGTCATAGAAGAGCTTGGTCTTGAAGAAGATACAATAGGTGTTGCTCCGGTAGGGTGTTCAGTACTTGCCTATGAGTTTATGAACATCGATTTGACTCAAGCTGCCCACGGGCGTGCACCAGCTGTGGCTACAGGAATTAAGCGGGTATGGCCCAATAAAATAGTTTTTACTTATCAGGGCGATGGGGACCTTGCTGCAATTGGTACCAGCGAAACCATTCATGCCTGCAACAGGGGCGAAAATATTGTCATCATTTTTATCAATAACGGTATCTACGGGATGACTGGCGGACAAATGGCGCCTACTACCCTTCCTGGCATGAAATCCTCCACATCACCTTTTGGACGTGACGTTGATATTATGGGTAATCCATTAAAAATTACCGAGTTAATTGCACATCTCCCTGGCACATATTATGTTACACGTCAGGCTGTACATACCCCGGCAGCAGTTCGCAAAGCAAAAAAGGCCGTTAAAAAAGCATTCGAAAACCAACGCGATAAGAAGCCGGGGCTGTCTTTCGTGGAGATCGTTTCGAATTGTAACTCAGGTTGGAAAATGACACCAACAGATGCCAACAAATGGATGGAGGAAAACATGTTTCCTTTTTATCCCATGGGTGATATTAAGGTTGATGGTCAAATGGTTAAATAACCAATACATAGAGCAATGACAGAAGAGATTATCATAGCAGGATTTGGTGGACAAGGGGTGCTTTCGATGGGCAAGATATTGGCCTATAGCGGAATAATGCAGGATCAGGAAGTTAGCTGGATGCCATCTTATGGTCCGGAGATGCGAGGTGGTACTGCCAATGTTACGGTCATACTCAGCGATGAACGCATCAGTTCGCCGATACTAAACATTTTTGATACTGCGATTATTCTCAACCAGCAGTCAATGGACAAATTTGAAAAGTCCGTTAAGCCTGGTGGAACTTTACTTTATGATCCAAATGGAATTACACGCCACCCATCCAGGAAAGACATTAATATCTATCAGATTGAAGGCGCAAGGCTGGCCTCTGAGATGGGTAATGCGAAGATTTTTAATATGATTGTCTTGGGAGCATACCTCAAGGTTAAACCTGTTGTTGAGCTTGAAAACGTTATCAGGGGATTAAAAAAATCATTACCCGAGCGCTATCATAAGCTTATCTCTATGAATGAAGATGCTATTCATACAGGAATGAATAACCTTAAATCCGTGATAATCAATTAATGTCCTTCATTAACCAACTCTTTTTATATAAAGGCCGCCATCGAAGCGGTCTTTTTTTTGTTCAAAGGACGTTAGTAATGATGGGTGAATTGAATAAAGCAGCCTGTATAACAAAAAAAAAACCCCGCAGCACAACAGTGCCCGGGGTTTTTGTATGGGGTGGCGACGACC
>CAYWLJ010000022.1:0-10061 GCA_964459375.1 uncultured Lentimicrobiaceae bacterium
TCAAGGTCACACTGTTGGGCGCTGTTGTGGCTGAGAGATTCTGCGGTGGGGGGAAGTCAGATTGGGTGCTTCTGGCAATAAATCCAGTACGGTCATTTCCGCCCTTATATGTACCAAAAAGCACATTTGCCTGAGCTAGCGGAATATTAAGTTCATAAACATTAACATATGCTGAATCGCTGGCACTGAAAGTCTGTTCATAGGATAAAGCGATGAGATCGAGCATGCCATCACCATTAACGTCTGCCAGCGAAGCTCCGTTCATATAGGTAAAGCCTGTCGGACGCAATGGGAATCCGGCTATCTGCTGACCAGTACTAATTTGATAGGCATGAATAAACCCTTGTCCATCAACCATCATATTGCTGCCGAAAATGAGATCGTGGGAGCCATCACCGGTAATGTCTGCAACACTAATAAAGCTTTCGAGCCCACCTGCCTTAACGATAGGAAAGTTTGGAAGCATGGTGCCATTTGGCTGAAAACCGTAAAGCATGGGTTTTGGTTCTTCGCCAACAGGTCGACTCGCAAAAATTCTGAAATCGTTATTACCGCTTAGGTCAACGACGGTTGGAGGTGAATAGGTCCAGCTGTTTTCATCCACAGGAATCGGCCATCCGGCTCGAAATGATCCATCATGGTTTCTAACATAATAATGTGGTTCATTTCCATGCGTACTACCAACAATACTTAGGGTACCGTTTCCATCGAGGTCAACAAGAATAGGTGATTGGTATGACAGGCTGTAGTTTTGAGAAAGAATGGGATAACCAGGTTTAATTGTTCCGCTTATTCCATCTACAGCGAAAAGATTCCCATTCGATGTGCCTGATATGACATCTGGTATACCATCGCCATCAAGATCACCAACTGAGGGTGTGATAGCTGGCGTTGCACCAAGTCCGTATGTCCATAGCACAGTGCCGTCCATACGCAAAGCATGGAGGTTGTTTGAAGTACGGGTTTGCACGATAATCTCGCGCTGACCATCATTGTTCACGTCCGCTAATGTTGGCGCACATAAAATCCAATGGCTGGTGAAACTTACGGGCCATCCGGGCATTGTATTACCAAGTACATCGAAAAGATAAACTCTGCCATTATTGGGAAAACCACCTGTAACCTGAACTATACCAACAAAGCCGGTGCCATCCATCACGGCAACCGATGGTGGATAGATTGGTGTGCCTGTCAGCGGCTTGCTCCAGACAAGCTGACCATTGTAATCAAAAACCCTTAAAGTGTTCAGCGAGGCTACCAAAATTTCTTGTTTACTATCGCCATTGAGGTCGTAAAGTGTAACATTTCTGAAATTCTTGAAATTCGGATGGGCTGGCACCTTTTTCGGAAATCCGGTCATCTGATTGATCGATCTGGTTGCTTCTATTCGAATGTCAGGAATTGCATCCGCCTGCAATTCACGCACTAACACACGGCCGTCCTCACCCAGATAGGCCTGCCTGACCTGTGCTGACACCATGGAAACCAGAAAAACACAAATAATTGTAAGGAGTTTTCTCATAATTAATTACTTATTGGTTAATAAGATGAGTAAACAAATTTATTGAATTAATTAATGAGTTTAAAAATTATTATGTCTAGCTTTTTACGTTCATATTATTAATGTCAGTTTCTTTCAGCACGAGAATTAACCGAAACCGATTGCAAAGTATCAATGCGCTCCATTATCTTAATTAAAGGTACTCGAGACGCTTATTGACATATTTTTGTGATAATAGAAAATTTATGTAACAAGTTGAATATGAGTAGTAAAGAAAAAATCTTCCAGTTTTGGTCACAACTGTATCCGCAAGAGGATACTGCCCGGCTGGAGACTTTTATTCAGGACCTGAGGCCGAATTTGAATTCTGTATATGACGATGCGCAGTGGTACAAGGATGCCATTGTCTATTCGGTTTATGTGGATCTGTATGCAGTGAACTTTGAGGGCCTGACGGCAAAGTTGGATTATTTGCAGGGTCTTGGCGTGAATTGCCTTTGGCTGCTGCCCATTCTGGATAGCCCGATGCGTGATGCTGGATTCGACATACGCAATTACGACCTTATCCGTCATGATCTGTTGGGTCTCGAACCAGGCTTCAGTCGCGAGAATCAGGAAGAGATTTTTGGTCAGTTTCTCCATCAGGCACACCAACGTGGCATACGGGTGATATTCGACATTGCCATCAATCATTGTTCCGAGGAGCACCCTTGGTTTCAGGAAGCCTTAAAAGGCGAAGACAATCCTTATCGCCATTATTTCATCTGGAGCAAGGATACTTCGCTATATAAAGATGCCCGGATTATATTTAAAGGGCTGGAAGAAAGCAATTGGGAAAAGCGCGGCGAATGGTACTTCTTTCATCGGTTTTTCAATTTTCAACCCGATCTTAACTATCGTAATCCCAAGGTATTGCTCGAGATGACCCGTAATTTGCTCTATTGGCAGCAGATGGGTGTAGATGGTTTCAGGGCCGATGCCATTCCATACCTTTGGAAGGAAGATGGTACCGACTGCGAAAACCTGCCGCAAACCCACTTGCTTGTGAAATTTTTCAGAGCTGTACTCGATTATGTGCGTCCCGGTACCCTGCTTTTGGCCGAAGCTTGCCAAAAACCTGCCAAAGTGGTGGCTTATATGGGGCAGGGCGATGAGTGCCATGCTGCATATCATTTTCCGGTCATGCCGATGTTCTACAAATCCATTGCCATGCAATCGGCACAACCAATAAGGCAGATTCTCAACCATGAAGTTACACCGCCCTTGCCCGAAAACGGCCAGTGGTTCACTTTCCTTCGATGCCACGACGAACTAAGTCTGGAGCTTGTTTATGTTTCTGAGGAGGACAGAAAATACATTCATGACAACTACTGTCTTCAGCCCGAGTGGAATTTCAGGTTGGGCGAAGGCATCTCGGCCCGTCTGGCCAACCTGTTTCAGTTCGATGATCGCCGTATTGGGCTCGCCTACAGCATGATGTTTACGCTTCCGGGAACACCGGTCATTTATTACGGCGATGAGTTTGGCAAAGAAAACGACGAAAACTATTACCGCGAGATGATTGCACTTACCGGAAAGGACGACACCCGTTTTCTTGTGCGCGGCAAAATTAACTGGGCCTTGCGCGAAAAGCAGCTGAAAGAGCCTGATACTTTCAATGCCAAGGTTTTCGGTCGGATACAGTCGATGCTTAAGATACGCAAACAATTCAAGGCATTTGGCCGCGGTAGTATTGATTTTGTTGATGTGACCAATCATGGAGGCGAGCCACTCGATCAGGTATTAGCCTATTTCCGCCAAACGCCGTCAGAGAAGCTGCTCGTTATTCAGAATCTTTCAGGGAGCCCCCTAAATGTACTTCTTCCTAACGCTGGCAGGTGTGCCGACCTTTTGAGCGAAAGCGAAGCGGGCGGAGCGCCTTTCACGATCGCCCCATACGGATATCACTGGTTTAACTGTACTAATAACTGAAAAAATGCACAATCGACGTTTCGATGCCATTATCTTCGACCTAGACGGAGTAATTACCAAAACAGCGCTTGCCCATAGTGCAGCCTGGAAGAAAATGTTCGACGATTTTCTTGCCGACTACACCAAAAAGTACGGACAAAACTTCAGGGAGTTTACGCATAAAGACGATTATCTGCCTTATGTGGATGGAAAACCGCGCTACAAGGGCGTAGCCGACTTCCTTGAGAGCCGCGGCATCAACCTGCCCTTTGGCGATCCTTTTGATGCACCATCGTTCGACACGGTTTGCGGATTGGGCAATCTCAAAAACGATGCTTTCAACGAGGTGCTGGATCGCGATGGAGTGGAAGTGTATGATTCGACGGTGAGCATGATGCAGCAGCTGCGCAGCGAAGGGGTGCGTGTGGGTGTAGCTTCGTCGAGCAAAAACTGTGAAGCTGTGCTCAGGGCTGCCGGCTTGCTTCACCTTGTCGAGACCAGGGTAGATGGCGTGGTGTCGGCCGAAATGGGCCTCAAAGGCAAACCCGAGCCTGATATATTTACTACCGCAGCTGTCAATCTGGGCTGCAATCCGGAGCGTTGCGTCGTTGTTGAAGATGCTGTTTCAGGCGTGCAGGCCGGCAGACTTGGCAGCTTTGGTCTGGTGCTGGGAATTGCCCGCGAAGAAAACGAAAGCGAACTCTACGCCAATGGAGCCGACATCGTAGTGCACGATCTGGAGCAAATCACCCTCGACCAGTTAGACAAGTGGTTCGATGAGGGTCTGACCGCCGACAGCTGGAGCATTACCTACCATGATTACGACCATAAAAAGGAACGCTCGCGCGAAGCCCTGCTCAGTGTGGGTAACGGTTATTTTGGTACCCGTGGCGCTCAGGAAGAAACTACCGCCAACAAGGTCAACTACCCGGGCACTTACATGGCTTCGATGTACAACAGGCTTATCACAAAAGTTTCAGGCAGAGATGTTGAAAATGAAGATTTTGTCAACCTTCCGAATTGGCTTCCTGTCACTTTCAGGATAGAAAACGGGGAGTGGTTCGATCCAAACAATGCAAAAATCATCAGCATTCGCCGCACCTTACACTTCAAATATGGGCTTTTAGAGCGCCAGCTAGTTGTCGAAGATCAACAAGGAAGGCAAACCCGCGTCGATTCGCAGCGTTTTATCAGCATGGACAACCTGATGCTGGCCTCTTTGCGATATCGGATCACTCCCCTGAATTATGATGCTCAAATCGAGCTTAAAAGTTCCATCGATGGACACTTGATCAATGCCGGGGTTGAACGCTACAAGTCGCTGAATCAGCAACACCTGGCCCCGGTTGCGCAGGGTGTGGAGCATGACAAGATGTTTGTTTTGGTTGAAACAACACAATCCAGACACCGCATTTGTGTAGCTGCCATGCACCACTTTGGTGGTATTCAACCCCACTATGAAACGGAACTATCACGTGTTTCGGTGCGATATCGGATATATGCATCACAAAATCAATCGTTTACACTAGATAAAATTATTTCGGTTTGCAGCGACAAGGAAAGTTTCATTGAAGACGCCTTGCCAAGCGCCCTCAATGCCCTAAAAAATGAGTTGCGTTTCGATAGCTTGCTCTCACGCAGTACAGAGGCATGGAAAAGTCTTTGGGAGAAGGCTGACCTTACACTACAGGGCGACCGTTTTTCGCAGAAGTTGTTGCGACTGCATATTTTTCACCTTTTTGTGTCCATGTCGCCACACAACACCCGCCTCGATGCCAGCATCACTGCCCGCGGTTTGCATGGCGAAGCCTACAGGGGCCATGTGTTTTGGGACGAGCTATACATCCTCCCGTGGTACGATTTCCAGTTGCCCGAAGTTTCCAAGTCAATGTTGATGTATCGTTACCGTCGCCTCAATGCAGCCCGAGCCTATGCGCGCCAGCATGGCTACAAAGGCGCCATGTTTCCCTGGCAAAGCGGAAGCGACGGACGCGAGGAAACACAGGTGGTTCATCTGAATCCGCTCACCGGCGAGTGGGGCGACGACCACAGCTCGCTACAACGACACGTTTCGTTGGCCATTGCCTATAACATCTGGGATTATTGGTGGATCACACGAGACCAGGCTTTTGTTAAAAACTATGGCCTGGAGATGATTCTCGAAATCGCGCGCTTCTGGGCAAGCAAAGCCAGATTGGACGAATCCACCGGTCGATACTGCATCGAGGGTGTCATGGGACCCGATGAGTTTCACGAACATATGCCCGGCAGCGAAAAGGGCGGACTAAAAGACAACGCTTACACCAATATCATGGTGGCCTGGATGTTTGGCAAGGTGCCAAAGCTGATTGACGTGGCCGGCGACGAACAAGCCCGTAAACTAGGGTTTAGCAACGACGAACTAAAATCATGGGATGATATCAGGCATAAACTCAACCTGGTTATCAACGAAAATGGCATCATTGCCCAGTATGATGGATATTTCGGCCTACTCGAACTCGATTGGGACGACTACCGCCGCCGCTATGGCAATGTGTATCGCATGGACCGCATCCTCAAAGCCGAAGGCAAGTCGCCCGACCTCTACAAAGTTGCCAAACAGGCCGATACGCTCATGGCATTTTACAACCTCAACAAAGAAGAGGTGGACGAATTGCTGCAGGCCATGGGCTACGAGCTACCGCCCGATTATCTCGAGCGCAACCTCAGGTATTACCTGGCCCGCACCTCGCACGGCTCGACACTAAGCCGTGTGGTGCATGCCCGATTGGCAGCAATGGTGGGCGATCAAGAGCTTAGCCTCACGCTCTTCGGCGATGCGTTGGGTAGCGATTACAATGATATTCAGGGAGGTACCACGGGCGAGGGCATCCACGCCGGAGTAATGGCTGCCACTGTCCTGGTGGCTATCAACACCTTTGCCGGATTAAACTTTCGCAACGAAAAATTGCATCTCGAACCTCAACTGCCTCCCATGTGGAAGCAGCTCGCATTTGGCATCACCTTCAAAGGAGTGCGCTACTCGTTCGAGATCGGACCAAAAAGCTGCCGCATCATGTCCGACAAAAATTCGGATATCTTTGTTTTTGGCAGTCCGGTGGAATTGCCGACGATGAAGTGGCAAGAAATTCACTATCCATTCAAACCATCCTAAGCTATGCTCAACGATAAGATAACTGTTACGCGAAAGCATGAACAAGCCGCCGATGTGGTGATCGAGGAGCTCGAAAAAGGGCTGCAACCAAAATTCATTATCACCATAGGGGGCGAAGTAGGTTCCGGCAAATCGACCCTTTCATACGTCATCGCCTTGAAGCTCAAAAAGAAAGGCATCATCAGCAAGATCATTGATTTGGATGATTTCTATAAAATCCCGCCCAAAGAACGCAAGGCCTGGCGTCGGCAAAATGGCATCGAAAGTGTGGGCCCTGACGAATACGACTGGCATAAAATCAACCACGTTATCGACGATTTTTACAACGATCGCGAGTCGACCATGCCTTGTGTGGACCTCATCACCAATGATGTAGACACCCTTATCACCCGGTTCGAAGGCATTGAAGTGCTGATTATCAATGGCTTGTATGCCACCAAAATCAAACAATCCAACCTCAAGGTGTTCATCGAACTCACCTACGACGAAACCAATGAGGCACAGATATTCAGCGAAAAAGAGGAGATGACCGAATTCAGAAAACAAATACTGGAGCGCGAGCATCAGATGGTGCAACAACTCAAACACGGCTGCCAGTTGTTTTTCGACTTCGACCGTTCGCTCGACAAATATCACTTGTAACACAAAATCAGTTAGTTATATGCTTGGAGACGTATTGCTCATCGACGAAAAACACCGCCTGGCCGGAGAAGAAATCATCCGGATGATCCTCGAAAATCGCAAACCCAAAATGATGGTAGCCATTTCGGGCGAATCTGGCTCGGGCAAATCCGAACTTGCCCATTTGATTGCCAAGGGATTGCGCAAACATGGCATCATGGCCAAACCGTTGCACATCGACAATTATTACCGCATCCACCCGCTCGAACGCACCCGGTGGCGCCTTGATAACGGTATCGAAAATGTAGTTGGACCCGGCGAATATGACTGGGACACCATAATGCGTAACATTGCCGAATTCAAAGAGGGTAAAGTATCCACCGGGCCGTGTGTCGATTTGGTCACGGAGCAAATTGACCTACTTACCACCGACTATAGTGTCATCGATATGCTGATCATCGACGGACTTTATGCCATCAAAGTGCCGGATGTTGACCTGCGCATCTTTATCGAACTCACTTATCACGAAACCAAGAAAGCTCAGGTGGTGCGCGGCAAGGAGCCACAAAATGAATATCGGATGCGTGTGCTCGAAAAAGAACATCAGGAAGTGCAGGCCCTGAAACCAATGGCTGATGTGCTCATCAGCAAGGAATATCAGGTGCAGAGGGTTGCCAGATAGCTTTTTTCTTTGTGAAAATAACCAGGCCTCCTGAACCACGTGGTTTGGAGGCTTTTTTATTTAAGCTACGACTACATCGCTACCATGGCGACGATAGGCCTTTGGCATTGCTTTGGCATACCCCAGCCTGAGGATGATTTGCGGTGAAAAGCCAGCAAATAAATTGTTCTGAGCCATGGCCTGACGCACCTTCGAAACTGGCATGGTGTGTTCAGGTAAGCATGTTTGAGCCCCATAGCAGTGCTTTTCAATGCAAGTCGTTGTGTGGACATACCTGTTGTTATCCAATCGGTTACATTATCGCCTTCGCTGGAGATGATTGCAAATAAGGGGGTTGTGGCCAACAATTTAATCAGTCGTTTCTCCTCGCTTGTCGTGTTGATTAATTTCTCCATGAGCCATGCTCCGATGCTGCGGCCTAATGGCGAAACTCCACTGCATTTCACATAAAGTCCGTCAGCCTTTTTTCTAGCTTCGCTACGGCTGAAACGCCTCCAATCGAGCAGCTCTTTTTTGTTCAAATGATTGCGCATTTGCAGTATGTTGGCTTCTTTGATGAAAGGTGTCAACAAACTTGCCGCATAATGGCTCGGGAGCAAATCGAGTCGTATTCCTGCCAATGACAATGTTTTATTCAAAACCTCAAGCTCCGAAGATTGGGGTTGGCATACGCTGTATGCACTTCGGGTGGTCTGCCTGATGTGCATGCAATCGTAAAGTCCTGTATCCGTGGGACATTTTGCCTTATGAAGCCTGATGACAATATTAGCACCATTTGCAGTTTCTTCAATTTTCCAAAAGGTTACGAAACCTTCGCGACGTGCCGCGATCATGGAATTTTCAGCGGCGCAGCCCAGGCTGATGTACAATTCTCTGTTGTCGGGATCGGCCGCGGGCAGGGCACGTTTGAAGTCGGGGGCTATGATCATTTTATCTTTCTCATGTGTGAAAAGCCAAGGCTGGGTGTTGTGTCCCGAAGGAGCTGAGATGGCGCTTTGCACCATTTTCCTGAATAACTGTTTTTCCATGTTTTTTCAATTGATGTTTTGTAATTCTGAAAATGCTTTTTCGAGCACAGCATCTTTTTAATTTACAACCATGTTCCATTTATCGGCAACAACGTAATCGGGGATGATACCAAGTCCTTCGAGGTATTGTCCTCTTTAATCGCACAAATAATTTCCCTCGGGATTGAACACCACCTGAGCACCCAGCCTGTATTTCCATCCGTTTGGCAATAAGCGTTCCAACACTGCGGAAAAAGCCCCACAAGTAGTGTCGCCAACGGTGATCACATTAGGCTGTGTTTTTATGGCCAGTACAAAATGGTCCGATGAACTGGCGGTATAGGCATTTGTAAGTATGGCCATCGGTTTGCCTTGAAATGTCGGGTTGTGTGGCTGCACCCGGTGCGAAACCATCGGACTGAATTCGTTCGATCCATTGCCGCTCCTGAACCTGGATTTTAGGTAAACAGCCTCATGCGAACCGAAAAGATTGTGCATGAATACAAAAGCTTCTGTCCGTCCACCACCGTTAAACCTCAGATCGATGACCACGTCATCGGCCTTTTCGAAATACGAAACCGCCTCTTGCAAAAAACTAACTGGATATTCTGCCAGATCGAAGGTGGGCAGGCAGATGTAACCGATTTTTCTCTGCCCGGAATCGATCTTTCCGTAAAAGAAAAGCCAGCCTCCAAATTGTCCGCTTTTAAATTGTCCGCCTAGATTTTTGTTTCTAATGAGGTTTTGCAGCACCACTACATCTTGCATACTGTTTGTGCTTCGCCCCTCGAAAAATGGTTTGTTGCGCCGATTATACGACCGGTAGTAACCGAACTCCGGCGCATAGATATCGGCATGTCCGTCATTCAAAACATCAAGTATGGCGCAATAAATACCAAACAAACTGTCGTTTGGGTTAGTGGGCGCTATTTGTCGGCGGTAAACGAGGGTCAGCGAATCCCAGTTAACTCGCTTTGCATCAAAGGCGCTGTAATGGTCAGCAAAATCTTCGGTAAAAGCAATGAAATTCTCAATTGGCGTGTTAGCATACCTGTCGCTGATCAAGCCTTTGGTGCATGATGTAAGGCCAATGTATAATACTCCCCAATTTTTAGACCACTGCTTAAGTGTTAAATTTGAAAACTT
>CAYWLJ010000023.1:0-5202 GCA_964459375.1 uncultured Lentimicrobiaceae bacterium
TGAGGGTGGCGCTCACTCCCGTAGGACTGATGCCCTGACAATAGCTACCGCCGCCGCTGAGGTTGAATACGGCCGGAGGTGGGATCAGTGTGGTAAATGAAGCAACATTGCTCCAGCCGCTTTGTGCGCCACCCGAACAATTGGATCGGACATAAAAGTCGTAAGTGGTTCCCGGTTGTAAACCAAACAGGTCGAAAGGAACAGAACCTATACCCTGAAGCAGTGTACCTTCAGTCATTGGATTAAAGCCTGAAACCCCATAGATGAGGTCAAAAGTGAGCGAGCCAGTTGAGCTCGACCAGGTGAGTCTGGCAGCGTTTGTCGTTACATTAGTAGTAGAAAGGTTGGAGGGAATGTCGCAGGTGGTGGTTGTGATGATGACCTGAACCACATTCGATGGCCCGGACTCATTGGTGCCATACATTGCAGTAGTGTGATAATTATATGTGCCTGGTGCCAAACCTGAGTCGTTGTGCGTCAATACATTACCAGGCGTTGTGCCGATATGGGTGTTGTTTCTGAACACTTTATACTCAGTAACCTCCATCGAAGTGCCCTCAATGACAAAGGGGATTCCCTGAGCGGTATTGTTGCCGGTATCCATCAGGTTTTGCCAGGCACCCAAAGTAAATTGCTTGGCATTTCCAGTAACGGATTGCCCGTTGATGGTGATGGGAGGTGCCCATGGACCTGAGCTCAGGCTTCCCTCAAAACTTGCGTCAACCCAATAAGTTCCTGGCTGCAGGCTGAGGCCTGGCGTATTGCAGATTACACGCATGACGGGTCGCTGTGTATCAAAAGTAGTCTGGCTGACCCTATAGGCTGTTGCCCAGGTGGTACTACTCATCCGGTTTGTAGTCGTATTGCCCCAAACCACCTGACCTCCTGCAGTTGGATCGCCATTCCAGATTTGTATATAAGCTGCAGTGATTGTGCTGGTTGTAGTAGAACCTGTCTGATAGACATAGAATGAAAAACTTTCCACCTGCCATGGTACATTTACTGCGAAGTCATCAGCAACTCTGTTTCCGGCAGTCGATTGAGCCCCAAAACCCAATGTGGTGTTGCCTAATGTACTGTTCTGCAAAACACTGTGGTCCGATCCGCCCGGCCCGGTGCCAGGGCTGTTGACAAACGGGCCATTGTTAAACAGAATGGCTCTGCCACTTTCCGATCTGCTGCCTTCGGGCATGATAATTGCCGGACCATCAGAAGAGTCGATTTCGTGGGAAGTGGCTGAAGAAATTAATCCAATTGGTTCAGGTAACAGATCAATTACCGTTGTTGTTGAGCTAACGGCTGGTGCCAGCCAACTCAATTGTACATTGTTAACCCCAAAAACCTGTGCGCTAAGGTTTTGTGGTGGGATGTAAGGACTGGCGAGGATGTTGACATAGTCCGTTTTTGTTTTGTTATAAATACCATCAATGGTGAGCGAGATGGTTTTCTGGCCGGGTGTAAGGTAAGTAACTATGTGTGGTCCCTGCCCTGTGGCTGTTGCCGGGCTGGCTCCCTGACCGAAGTTCCAGTTCCATTGCGAAAAAGTGCCGTTGCCCGACGCATCGGTAAAAGTGATAGGAACTCCTGTCATTGCAGAAAGCGGATTGGCTGTGAAATCAGCATAAGGCCCTGTTGGCTGACCTGTTACTGTAATATCATCGAGCACATTGGCCCTTCCCCATCGGTCGATACCTTCGAAAGCGATCTGATAGGTGGCACTCGGATTGGGCAGTTCAATGTCGGAAACCAGTGTCCATTGGGCGATGTTCTGGTTAAAAGTGTTTCCTATCTGCACCCAGGCAGCGGTTGGAGCAGTGCGATAGTAGAGCTTCAGCTCATTTTGATCAGGCGTCCAAAACTCCTGACCATACCAGAAACTTAGCCTGATATTCGTCAAACCCGAAAGGTCGAGTATAGGCGAAACCAACTTTGTAATAAATGGTCCGCCGGATGTACTGGTATACCTTGCATTTTTCAATCCAGAGCGGGCTGTAGTAATGGCACCGCCACTCGAACCTGTCGCATATGTCCATTGGTTCGTGCCTTGCACTGCCTCCTGAGTCCAGCATTGACGCGTGGGGGAACTGTCTTCAAAACCTTCGCTGAAAGGCAGGGATGATGTTCCACATGCAGTGGTAAAGCTCCATACCGGGCTGTTCACACTCATGGGCAGGGAAGTATTGAAGGAAACCACCTGCCATTGATAACCCGTTGTTGGATTCAATCCTGAGTAGTTGTAGCTTCCCTGGCTTCCTGCTGTTGCAGCGTTACCTTGATTTACTACCTTTTGCATATTGCCTGTCGGCCCAAACCAAAGGTCGTATTTGTCGGTATTGTTACCCCAGGTCCACTGTAGACTGCCATTCGGGCTGGCACCAGCAAAAAGGTCGGCAGGAATTGGTGTGTGAGCGGCGGTTGGTGCTCCGGGTATGTTGATATCACCGCTGAGCATGATGTCGTCAACGCACCAATAATAAGCATAAGTGCCCTGAAAATGCCATCTGAACCTGACATTCGACTGACCTGAAAGGGCTGCGATGGTCTGGTTGAAAGCCAGCGGATTCGCAGTGGTCGCTGTCCAATTCTGAATCTCAGTCCAGTTGCTGCCACCATCGATGGAATAATAAAGTCTGGCGGTTGATGCGGTTAAGTATTGCCTGAAATAGTGCTTGAAGCTCAGGTTGATGTTCGTATAACCTGATAAATCGAATACCGGGCTTAGCAGGCTGGCGCTCTGGGTATTAGCGCTGCCAAATGCATCGCTGTTCAGGTAGGCGTAGTTGCCTGTACTGCCGGTAAGACCTCCGCTAATGGTGCCAAATTGCCATACTTGTCCATTGCCCTGATGATCAACAATTGACCAACAATTTGGCAATGCCGCAGCAGCATTGAAGTCCTGCGTATAAGGCAATGTGCTGAAAATATTACACTGTGTGAAAGCATTGGCGTCCCTGCCTGACGAATAGGTCAGAGTCGGGTTGTAGGAGAAGATTTTATAGAAATACTGGGTGTTTGGCAATAGACCAGTATGGCTGAAAGCAGTTGTTGCACCTTTATACAGTACTGTTCCGCCTCCCGGAATCGTTTGGCCAACATTGTAACTTATGCCCTCGGCAGGTGTTCCTATTGCTGATGTAGGTGCCCAGACGAGCATGACATCATGGTTGCTGCTGTTCTTGTTCCAGCTCAGGTTGATCTGGCTTGTACTATTACCCGTAGCGGTAAAATTGGTAGGGTTGAGCACTCCGGACAGGTAGTTTTGGGTGGTTAAGAGAGCCTGATATGCATTCAGTCTTCCTGTCCCCAGCTTGCCTAAAAAGGAAGGGTTCTGAGCATAATGGTTATCCGTTGAATTGCGAAGAATATCCTTAATGTCAGCACTGGTCAATTGTCCATAAGCCATCGAAACGATCAGTGCCGCAACCCCTGATGTATGAGGACAGGCCATGGATGTTCCCTGATAAAAGGCAAATGTGCTTCCGGTTATGGTACTGAGTACGCCTCTTGCTGTTACAGCATCGGTTTCACCCCCGGGTGCGGAGATGTCAATCCACGTATCATAATTGGAGTACCATGCTTTCTGATCATTATTGTTGGTGGCAGCCACCGAAAACGCCCCTGAGTAGTATCCTGGATACCAGCTACCGGATGCGTTGCTGTTGCCGGCAGCAAAAATGGTTATTCCTCCTGTCAGGGCGGTACCTCCGCCATTCTGGTTAAAGTAATCGATAGCATCAAGCGCGCTCTGTTCGTAAACACCTACACTCGTATACCCCCAGCTGTTTTGAGATATAGACGCGCCATTATTTGCCGCATAAACAGGTGCCAGATGAAAACCACCACTCGATGATGCAGTAAATACCTGACAACTCATCAATCTGACACCATTGCCAGTACCCGAGCCTCCTGCTACGCCGGAAACTCCGACACCGTTGTTGTTCACGGCAGAAACCGTTCCTGCTACGTGAGTGCCATGGTTATGAGGGACAATTGTTGAACTGCTGTTCACAAAATTATATCCGATGCCCGACCACATATTGGCTGCAAGATCAGGATGGTCGAATTGAATGCCACCATCGATGATGGCTACAATGACTGATGAATTGCCCTTCTCAATATCCCAGGCCTCCGGCAGGTCGATGTCTTTGTCGATGGTGCCACTCTGCTGACCTGTGTTATGGTAATGCCATTGCTCGTTGTAGCGTTGGTCGTCAGGTGTCCAGCGCAGTTGATTGGTTCCGGCAACCGTCTTGTCATCAGCCTGTAGTCTAAATTCCGCTACCGGAGCAATCAATTGTTTTTTATAAACTGGTTCAGCTACCTCTGTTTCAGGAAGCCTCTGAAGCGCTTTGACGAGCGCAATGATATCCGGATGCAAATCCCCGAAATCAATCTCATACCATAGGTGAAAACCCCAGGCCCTCATCCGGTCATCGAATCTGTAATTCAAGGCAGGGGAGTAGAACATCTGACTGGCCTTTTTTGCCCCATATTGAGTCAATATCGCATCGATCGCTGGTATGCCAAAATTTTCAGGTGTCACGATCAGATGCTTTCCCTCGATTTTTGAAGCGAGGTCGGGCCTGAGCTTTATACTGATTTTGTTGGGTTCATAGGCATCCTGACTAACCCGGTCGAGGTCAATGGCCGGACGTTCGCCACGAATAGGCATGTATTGGGCCATCACTGTGATTGAATTCAGAATTACTGCTATTGCAGTCAAAAACAGAATGCGTAATGAAGGTCTCATAAGTTAAATTGCTTTGGTTTTAACATTTGTTTACAAATCTAAACCATATTCCACAAAAAAACTCCGGCTTTTCGGGCCGGTGTCTTGATTTATACAGGTTGCATACCTATTTGATCAGTAGAAGATTGCCCTTCGATCGAAGCAATCGGTCAGATGTTTCCAGTTCAACAACATAAATATAAGCCCCACTTGCTGGCAAGTCGCTTTTTCTGATTTCGAACTGTAGGTTCCCTGATGGGTACTCACCGTCAGCCAGCTTAAGGACGTTATGAAAGATGTAGTTGTAGAATGAAATACGCAGTCGGCCTTCGGCAGGCAGGTGTAGCTGTAGTAAGGAGGTGTTACTGAATGGATTAGGCATAACACGGTGGGATAAAATATCGAATTCGGGTATAGCGGTCGTTCCCGTGCTGATATAGTCGGTAGCCAAAGGCACATTATTGAGGATCTGT